>NZ_VCBB01000001.1:0-1078390 GCF_005843915.1 Enterobacter sp. MF024
CTACTAAATTCGTAGGCCGGGTAAGCGTAGCGCCACCCGGCGATGGTATGCGAAAGACGCAAAAACCATCACATTATCAAATTCTTCAATTCACCCCTTTACATAGCGCGCAGAGATGTTTATAGTGCGCCTCACTTTGGAAGCGTGGCCGAGCGGTTGAAGGCACCGGTCTTGAAAACCGGCGACCCGAAAGGGTTCTAGAGTTCGAATCTCTACGCTTCCGCCAAATTCTGCAAAAAAGCCCGTGAAAACGGGCTTTTTTGTATCTAAAATTTGTACCTTTCTCACTCCGCCTCTTTTCAGTTACTCATTTTTCAGGTGAGGGCAACGCCCGCCCAGGTTCTGCGAAGGAAGAGACTCTATGAGCAGAAAGCGTTTTACAGAGGAACATATCGCAGATTTTCTTCGACAGGCTAAAGAAGGCATGCCTGATAAGGCGTTGTGTGAACAATACGGTTTCAGTATCACTACACTTCGACGCTGGAAAGAGCTGCACGATGGTGCTATCAGAAACAAACTAAAAAAAATGGAATCGACCGCAGCGGTGGTCTATTTAGCGATCATTGCCACTAGCATGCTGCTTGCGATCGTTATTGATAAGGTCGTTGGTGTCCTGTTCATATTCCTGATGCTGGGTTATTGCGTTTATTATATTGTTCAGTTTCGCAAGGTGTCCGGGTTATTTATCTCAGGTGATAATGTATTTCTCTCTCGCAGAGGATTAGGAGCGAGTAATGCATTTTATTTGTTTAGCTGGATCTTTGTTGTTTTGTTTACGCTCTTCATCATTAGCTCAGCTGCTGTCGGCGTTTTTCGGGGCTGAGGCATAAAGCGTACCCGTGTGACCACGGGTACTTGCCCTAAGAAGGATCAGGACTTAAACAGGTTCTTCAGGGTGTGGGGCTGACAGCGCAGATACTGTTCCGGCGCATGCACCTGCGCACCCAGTGCCGCCGCCGCATGCCACGGCCAGCGTGGGTTGTAGAGCGCCCCTCGGGCGATGGCGATGATATCCGCATCCCCGCTCGCCACGATAGATTCCGCATGCTCCGGCTCGGTGATTAACCCCACCGCCACCACCGGAATGTTGACCGCCGCTTTAACCGCTCTTGCCAGCGGCACCTGATAGCCAGGATAGACAGCAATTTTCTGGTCAGGATGCAGGCCGCCGCTGGAGACGTGGATCGCGTCGACGCCGTGCGCTTCCAGCATCTCAGAGAACGCGACCGCTTCCTCGAGGTCAAATCCGCCGTCCACCCAGTCCGTCGCAGAGATACGCACGCTGATGGCTTTGTCCGCAGGGAAGACTTCGCGCACCGCATCGACAATCTCCAGCGGGAAGCGGGCTCTGTTTTCCAGCGAACCACCGTAATTATCCGTGCGCTGGTTAGAGAGCGGCGATAAGAACTGGTGCAGCAGATAGCCGTGGGCAGCATGGATCTGAATCAGATCAAAATTCAGTCTGGCGGCACGCTTAGCGGCCTCGACGAACTGATTGCGGATTTCGGCCAGGCCGTTGCTGTCGAGGGCCGTCGGCGGGATATAACCCTCGTTGTAGGGCACCGCCGAAGGGGCCAGAGTTTGCCAGCCACCCTGCCGATCGGGTGGGATCTGGCCCTGCTTTTCCCACGGCTTGTACGTTGAAGCTTTGCGGCCCGCATGAGCCAGCTGAATGCCTACAGGAATATTTGACCACTTACGAATCGTGTTAAGCACCTGGCCCATGGCTTCTTCGGTTTTATCATCATAGAGCCCGACGTCCGCGTACGTAATGCGGCCTTCAGGGGAGACCGCTGCCGCCTCGATGGTCAGCAGGCCCGCGCCGGACAGCGCCAGTTGTCCCAGATGGAGAGTGTGCCAGTCATTCATACAGCCCTCTTCGGCGGAATACTGACACATGGGGGCGATCACGATGCGATTATCAAGTTCAAGATTGCGGATACGTAACGGTGTAAACAGCTTGGGTTGAGACATACATGTCACTCCAGATTGCAGCGTTAGAAACAGGGTGTTTAATGCTGGAATACTCAGCAATATAACGCAGGGATACCGGTAGATGAATGTTCATTTTATGCTACAAACGTATCCGGGTTAGGGCTTATGGACTTATCCGAGGCCGACAAGAAGCGCGTCAGTGTAAAGTTATTAAAGCCTGGCGGCATAAACGATACAGCACCATCAGCATCACGCTGATGGTGCTGGTTTTGCTGGCATGCTCTATTTTTTCTCGTCAGCATAGCGACGGGCGTTGTCATAAAGACCTGTACACATCAGATTCCCCTTTTTAAATTATCCCCTGCCCACCATGAGCAGGGGAAGATACAGCGCTTAATTTGTATTCTGCGCACGGTCATTATCAATATCACAAATTAATTCCGTAAGCATCCCGCGTCACGATGAATATATTAATGTAAACATTTACGCTGTGATTTTTATTTAAAATACCTCCTTAGGATTTTTCCTAATATTAATTTCACTGCTATTTTTACGGTCTGGGATGATTTCTTGTGTAGCCATTTTAAACGCTTAAATGTTATATTTCTGTAGCTATATCTCACCATTGTGGTGCAACTCAATACAAAAATAACCATATTAATCAGGCATATCAATGTTGACATGTATACATTGATGGGCGCGCAGTTTTACGTCGTCGTGCAATGGTTGTGTTTTATTGTTACGGGAAATATCATTTTTCTGTGCGTAAAAGAATTAAACGTATTTTATTCATTCATAAAGGGCGATTAATCAGGGGAATAATGCACTCCGGTTAACCAGACGAGGCATTTTAATTTAAAGGGAAACGCATAAGGGATGAATGTCACGACCGGAGGGCTTCGGTCAACGTCATCATGAATAACAATTAAAGTTGAGTGTAATAATGAAAAATCACTTTCGCGTCGCCGCAGCCATAATGGGCATTCTGGCTACTGGTGCGGCATTTTCTAACAATATAACCACCAACCCGGGCGCTGCCGCAGGTACGCAAAGCACCGGCGGCGTCGTCGAGTTCAGCGGTGAAATCGTCGACAACTCCTGCGATGTCACCACCTCCAGCAAAGATGTGAAGGTGGATCTGGGGAAATGGAGCGCAAGCTATTTCACCGCAGCCAATGTCGAAACCACAAAAACCCCCTTCAAAATTCAGATAGATAACTGCCCGACGTCGGTTAAGACGGTGGCGGTGCTGTTTGATGGTCAAAAAGATGCCGACGATGCCACGTTGCTGGCGGTAGCAGGCGGAGCGAAGGGCGTGGGTATTAAATTGTATAACGGTGGCGCATCCAGCTCGCAGGTCAACCTGGGGAGCGTGTCTGCCAGCGTTCCGGTGGCCTCCGGTAAAGCCACGGTGCCGTTTTTCGCTGACTACACCTCCACGGTGGCAACCGTCACCTCGGGTGCGGCCAACGGCGTTGCAAACTTCCTGATGGTTTACAACTGATCCCCGCATGAGCAGGCCCCGCGCCTGTTCATCTCTCTGACTTCGATGGTAATTGCACGATGAAACAGCTTCTTGCCGCTGTGATGGCCTCTTTTTTCCTGTTCTGCGCCAGCGCGCAGGCTGGCATCGTTATGGGCGGAACCCGCGTTATTTATCAGGAAGGTAAACGCGAGGCCGCCATTACGGTGACCAATATGGATACCCACGTTCCGTACCTGGTGCAGTCGTGGGTGGAAAACCTGGCCGCGGACGATAAACGCCCGGTGCCTTTTGTGGTGACACCGCCGCTCTTTCGCCTCGATCCCGAGCAGGAGAACGTCCTGCGAATCGGCTTTACCGGCGGGGCGTTGCCCGGTGACCGGGAATCGGTTTTCTGGCTGTGCGTGAAAAATATCTCCCCGACGCAAAAAGGGGAGTCCAACAAGCTGCAGATCAACGTCAAATCCAAATTCAAGCTCTTCTGGCGACCGAAAGGGCTGGGCGACGCAAAAGAGGCCTGGCAGAAGCTGACCTTTACCCGCAGCGGCAACCGGCTGGTGGCCCACAACCCGACGCCGTTTTACGTCTCCTTTTACAGTCTGGCGGTTGGCGGAAAAGAGATCTTCGAGCCGGGGATGATCGCCCCAATGAGCAGCCAGACGTGGACGGTTAGCGGCACCGGGCAGGTGACGTGGCGCGCCATTAATGATTCGGGCGGTATCACTGACGCCGCGCAGCAGTAAACCGGGGAGCGAGGGTGAAAAAGCAGACATCACGCCGTCACCGCGCGCAGACGGCCTCGTCCGGCGGCGCGTTACTGCTGGCGACGGTTCCCACGGCGCTGTTTATGTTATGCAGGCCCGGGCTGGTAAGGGCTGAGGATTACTTCGATCCGGCGGCGCTGGAGCTAAGCTCCCCGCAGCAAAAAACCGCCGACCTGCACTATTTTGCCTCAGCGGGCGGGCAGCAGCCCGGTACGTATCCGGTCAGCATCTGGGTCAACGGTCAGCAGGTGAGCGAGAGCAACATCACCTTTGTGGAAGAGAACGACAAACTGACGCCGGTGCTGACGGCCCCGCAGCTGGCGGAATATGGCGTCAACGTCAGCGCGTTCTCGTCATTTGAACGGCTGCATGAAGGGGAGACCTTTACCCGCATCGGGGAATACATCCCGGATGCCAGCAGCGCGTTCGACTTCTCCACCCAGCGTCTCAATCTGAGCATTCCCCAGGCGGCGATGAACGTGCAGAGCCGTGGCTACGTCGATCCGGCGCGCTGGGATGAGGGTATTCCGGCCGCGTTTGTCGACTACACGCTCAGCGGATCGCAAACCGGGCAGTCCACTCATGACGGGCGCGCCACCTTCCTGAGCCTGCGCAGCGGCGTGAACCTTGGGGCGTGGCGCTTACGCAATACCTCGTCGATGCAGTATGACACCACCCGGCGCTGGAATTCGCTCAGCACCTGGCTGCAACGGGACGTCACGGCGCTGAAAAGCCAGCTGCGGATGGGGGATACTTACACCAGCGGCGACGTGTTCGACAGCGTGCAGTTTCGCGGCGTCCAGCTGATGTCGAATGAGGAGATGCTCCCGGACAGCCAGCGCGGTTTTGCCCCGGTGATCCGAGGCGTGGCCCACAGCAACGCCAAAGTCACCGTCTCCCAGCACGGCTACGTGATCTACGAAACCTATGTTTCGCCCGGGGCGTTTGCCATCAAGGATCTCTACCCGACGGCGCAGAGCGGCGACCTTGAGGTCAAAGTGAAGGAGAGCGACGGGTCGGAACGCACCTTCACCCAGCCGTTTTCCTCCGTGCCGTTTATGCTGCGCGAGGGCCGGGTTAAATACAGCCTCAGCGCCGGGCGCTTTCACTCCGGTGAGGATGAGAGCCGCTCGCCTGTTTTTATCCAGGGCACGCTGTTTTACGGATTACCGGCCGCATTCACGCTCTATGGTGGCACGCAGGTTGCCGACGATTATCACGCCCTGGCCCTCGGGTTGGGGCACGGCTTAGGCGAGCTCGGATCTCTTGGCGCGGACCTGACGCTGGCAGGCACCGCCGCGCCCTCCGGCAGGCGCTACAACGGCCATTCCCTGAGGGCGCAGTATCAGAAAAGTTTTGCCCAGGCGGGTACCACCTTCAGCCTCGCCAGCTATCGCTACTCCTCCAGCGGGTTTTATGATTTCAGCGAGGCGATGATGCTTGAGCGTCGCGAAGGGCTGATTGACAACAAACGCAGCCGGGAAGAAATAGCCATCAGCCAGACCCTCGGCGATGTGGGGAACCTGTCGTTTTCCGCCTGGTCCCAGGATTACTGGCACAGCCAGCGCAGCGACAAAACGCTCCATGCCGGGTTTTACAGCGCCTGGAAAGGTATCTCCTGGGGGCTCGGCTACTACTACACCCGATCCAGCAGCCACAACAATCCCGATCGCTCCTGGTCGTTCAACGTCAATATTCCGCTGGGCGGCGCGCTGGCCAGCAGTTCCGTCAGCTACACCACCTCGTCGGATAACCGCGGCTACACCTCGCACCAGGCGGCGATGTACGGCTCGGTGCCAGAGAACCCGAACCTTTATTACTCGGTGCAGCAGGGCTACGCCCGCCAGGGGCAGGGGAGTAACAGCGGCGCTTCCCTCGATTACCACGGCGGCTACGGTCAGGCGCAGCTCGGCTATCGACGCGACCGCGACAGCAGCCAGCTCACCTGGGGAGCCTCGGGCTCTATCGTCGCGCACCCGCACGGCGTCACGCTGGGGCAAAATCTCGGTGACAGCTTTGCCATCGTGCGGGCACCGGGGGCCGCTAACGTGGCTGTCCAGAACGGCAGCAACGTCCACACCGACTGGCGGGGCTACGCGGTGGTGCCCACCCTGACGGCGTATCACAAGAACGTCATCACTCTTGATACCGAATCGATGACCAGCGATACCGACGTCGAACAGTTCGGCGCAACGGTGATCCCCGGCGGTGGAGCGGTGGTCGAGGCCAACTACCAGACCCATATCGGCCATCGCGTGCTGTTCACCCTGCATGACAAACAGGGCCCGGTGCCGTTTGGCGCCAGCGCGCAGCTGGCGGGTGATAATACCGCCGCCACCGGCATGGTCGCCGACGGTGGAACCGTCTATCTGAGCGGTATCCCGGATGACGGCACCCTGGAGGTGAACTGGGATGACGACGGGGTGGCCCACCGGTGCACGCTGCCGTTCCACATTGCTGGCGGCCAGCAGGACGCGGTGAAGCGTATCTATGCCGCCTGTTTATCTCCCGGAGGAAATTAATCATGCGCTTAATGTATTTACTTCTGATAGTGGCCGGGCTGTTCAGCCCCGGCGTGTGGGCGGCAGCCTGCAACGGCGACACCGGGCAGATGACCATTAACTTTCAGAACATCAAATATCTGCCTTCGCTGCGTAATAACACCCAGATGACCAGCATCATGGCCGACAGCGGCAGCGGGTTTCGCTTCACCTGCGACCAGCAGGCCCAGCAGGCGAGTGCGTTAAGCGTCCACTATGCCCAGACGCGCACCGGGAATGAGACCTTTATCAACGGGCGGATGGTGTTTGCGTCGGCTATTCCCGGCATCGGTTACGCGCTGGGCTTCCAGTGTGACGGCGGGCCGATACACTACCTGGACGGCTCCGGCGTGCATGACGAGGAAGTCTGTAGCAGCAGCGAAAATCATGCCCTGCTGAATCAGGAGCATATCGTGGTGAAAGCGTTCATCACCTTCTATAAAACCGGCGACGTCAGCCTGACCAGCGGCAACCACACCAACGCGCAGCCCCTGGGAAACGTCGGCAAACTGTATGTCGAGCTCCCGGGTTCAGGCACCACCGGCACCCCCATCAGCGCCGATCTGACGGCGATGAACGTGGATATCGGCTCGGCGGGCAGTTGCAACGTGACCACCCCGAGCATTTTTGTCGATCTGGGCAAGGTGAACCGCGCCGACTTTAAAGGGGTGGGGCAAACGGCGGGGACGGCACAAACGTTTACCATTCCGGTCTATTGTTCCCAGCCCGCGACGATCAAAATTGGCTTTTTCGGCACGCCTGCCGATACCGGTGTCACCGATACCCTGGCCATCACGCAAAGCCCAACAAGCGCCAGCGGCGTGGGGGTCAAGCTGAGCTACGGCAATAATGGTTCCGGTGCGCCGTCGGCAGGCAGCAGCCTGCACATCAACGAAGCCGGAAACCTGCCGGGGCTGGGACAGGTGACCGCGACGGACGCGGCCAATGCTCAGCCTTTCCACTTCGTTGCCCAACTGGTGCAGACGGAGCCGACCGTGACGGCGGGCTGGGCAAACACTACCGCCACCTTTGCGCTGGAGTATAACTAGCCCTGTGAGCACGGGCGTCGGTTCGCGCGCCCGTTTTACATCTCCCCGCCAGGTCTGCAAAATAGCGCTCTCACTTTTCGCTAAAGATCATAACGATGAAAAAATCCCTGCTCTGTACGCTCCTCGTTTGCCTGTCCGGTTCCGCCCTTGCCGCCACCCCGGAGGAGGCGCAGGTCGCACAGGCGGTCAACCCCACCATGACCGCGCTGATGAATGCCCAGGCGATCCCGGGGATGGCCGTCGCGGTCATCTATAAGGGCCAGGCCTATTACTTTACGCAAGGGGTGGCGGATGTCGCCGGGAAAAAGCCCGTTACCCGGCAAACCCTGTTCGAGCTGGGCTCGGTGAGCAAAACCTTCACCGGGGTGCTCGGCGGCGATGCGGTGGCGCGGGGGGAGATAGCGCTCAGCGATCCGGCCAGCAAGTACTGGGACGCGCTGTCAGGCAGGCAGTGGCAGGGCATCACTCTTCTGCATCTGGCGACCTACACCGCAGGCGGTCTTCCGCTTCAGGTGCCAGAAGAGGTGACCGATGCCGCCGCGCTGAAAAAATACTACCAGACCTGGCAGCCGGAGTGGGCCCCGGGCACTCAACGCCTGTACGCCAACGCCAGTATTGGGCTGTTCGGTGCCCTGGCGGTCAAACCCTCGAAGATGAGCTTTGAGCAGGCGCTGACGAGTCGGGTGCTTAAGCCCCTGAATCTTAACCACACCTGGGTGAACGTCCCGGCCAGCGAGCAGGGGGACTACGCCTGGGGCTACCGCGACGGCAAAGCGGTGCACGTCTCGCCGGGCATGCTTGATGCCGAGGCCTACGGCGTGAAAACGTCCATCGTGGATATGGCGGGCTGGCTCAGGGCCAACATGCAACCAGAGAACATCAAAGACGCTTCGCTGAAGAAAGGGGTGGAAATCGCCCAGTCACGCTACTGGCAGGTGGGGGAGATGTATCAGGGGCTGGGCTGGGAGATGCTCAACTGGCCGGTCTCCTCAGCAACGCTGGAGGAGGGCGCGGATAACAAAAACGCCCTGGCCGCGCGGGAGGCCACGGCAATCACCCCCGCACAGCCGCCGGTGCAGGCCTCGTGGGTTCACAAAACCGGCTCTACCGGCGGGTTTGGCAGCTACATTGCTTTTATTCCGCAGAAGCAGCTTGGCATTGTGATGCTGGCAAACAAAAGTTATCCCAACGCCGAGCGGGTGAAAGCGGCGTACCGGATCCTGGAGGCGTTGCAGTAGCACAGGTCTGTTTTCCCGGCCCTGTGCCGGGAAAATATCATCACGGATGATGCTGAACGCCTTCCACCGTAGTCCCTCTCACCACCAGCGTCACCGGCAACAGGATGGTCGTTTCGTCGCTCTCCTGCATCACCAGCTCAAAGGTCTTGCGTGCGAGCTGCTGCTTATCCACCTATTCCCGGCTGGCGCTGCGCTTACCCGGCCTGGGAAACTTGTCCCTTGTAGGCCCGCGCAAGCGCAGCGCCGCCGGGCAAAAAACCGGCTCAGCAGGTAAACGCCTGCTCCTTCGCCAGCAGGAAAGGACGCAGATACGCCACGGTATTCGACAGCGGGATCACCTCGTCCGCCAGCCTGATATTTAATACGTCACGAATGTACGCCTTACGGGTGACGATCCGCGCCCACAGCTCCGGGTACGCCGCCTGGATCTTCTCCTGCAAATCCTCGTCCGCCAGAGCGATGCTCTCCTCGGCGCTTACGCCGGTATAGCCCGGCACGGAGGGGATAATATCGATCTGCAGGATCATCCCGCTTTTCAGCGTCTCGGTTGAGCCGGGGTAAATGGGCGAAGACATCCACTCCTCATCGGCGCTGAGGTGGCCCGGATTCAGATGCCAGCCATACTGCGCTTTATCAAGCACCTGCTCGATATGGGCATACATCTCACCGCCCGGCATTCCGGTATGGATAGTTTCAAGCCAGCTGGCGACGGCGGCAAAGTAGGGTTTCGCTACCCGATCCAGATAATCGTTCTGACCCTCCGGCAACTCGCTCTCGTCGGCAATCACGAACCCGGTCCGGCTGGAAAGCCCGCCCTTAAACCCGGTGGTCATCGACAGCGGCTGACCGCGCTCCAGCTTTTTATAGGTGGGATAAAAGTTCGCCTTCTCAAAGCGCTGCCCGGCGGCGGCGATGGTGACCACGGTCTGATACTGGCCCTCTGCCGCCAGCAGCGCACCCAGCTCAGTCTCGCGGATGCCCGGTACCACCGCGTCCATAGCTTTCAGCATGCAGGTTGAGGCCAGATTCGCGCCGTATTCATAGTGCGCAATTTCGTTCGCGTTGTTGGTGATACGCGCCCCGTTATCACCGCCGATAAACAGGTGTGTGGCGTTTTCAAGCGTTGCCGGGGTGCTGTTTTTCAGCGCCTTGACGATAAAATACGGTAGATCGAAAAGCTGCTTATTATCCGTCCCGGACGCGGTAAACATCTTCCAGCCCACCACCCCGATTCGGCCATGCGCGCTCAGGCCCGCGTCGCCAAACAGCGTCTCCAGCGAGGCTTCATTTTCCATCGGCTGGTTGGGCAGCGAGAAAAATGGGCAGTGTTTGAGCGCAACCGGAATGCGGGAATGCTTCGCCATTTTCAGGTTCTCATTGCCCAGAATCACCGTCGCCGCACCTGTTTTATCCAGGATCAACAGCCCCTCCTCGAAGCGCGGCACAAACCCGGTCAGGTACTCAAAGTTGCTTCCGTGCTCCTTATCGGCATAGATCACCAGGGCGTCTAAACCCGCCTCGTTAATGCGGGTCAGTACTCTGTTTTTACGCTCAAGCAGGGTGGCATCGGTGAGCAACACCGGGGCCACGTCGGGGAAGGTGCGCGGAGCAGGAACGGTCTGCAGCTGGATCATTATTTACCTCGTTAAGGCATGGGAGTCAGGATCGTTTTTGCGTATGCACCCGCACGGTGGAGGCAGGCGCGTTCACCAGCTTCGTCGCCGGACGCACCGGACGGCGCACCAGTTCGCCCTGGCAGTTGGGGCAGCGGTGGTTGAGATGGGTGTTGGCGCAGGCGGCGCAGAAGGTGCATTCAAAGGAGCAGATCCGGGCGTCCAGGTCATCAGGGTGCAGATCGCGGTCACACCATTCGCAGTTCGGGCGAAGCTCGAGCATGGTTTTCATCCTGTTCAGTGAGTTGCGTCCTCTTCACTATGACAGAGAGTAAAAAAAACCGCGACACCCCGATCTCAGCGGGCGTCGCAGGGACATTTCAAATGGACCACAATCACGCTGAGCTCTTTTTAACCAGCAGTTGCAGCTTCCTGAAATCGTCCGGAGTATCGATATCAAAAATGATTTCCGGGCGTTCAAGAGACACGCTGTGATGTTTACCCTGCATTAGCGCCTGGCGCATAGTGCGGATATCCGGCCGGGCAATGGCCTGGAGCAGGCTGTTTTTATCAACCAGAACAGGGTGACCCGGCGTGCCCTGATAGTGCGGCAGGAGCGCCCCCTCGGCACGTAACGCCCACAGCTCACGGTAAACATCCCCGTGCAGGCAGGGTAGATCGCCTGTGGTGATAAAGCAGTACTCCGTCTTTACCGCCCGGGCACCGGCAATAACGGAACCCAACATCCCTTTTTCATAATCGGGATTATGAACCAGCGTCACACTTTCCTGATGGCGATACCGGGCCTGCAACGCTTCTGCGCGATAACCGGTGACAAGGATGATTCGGGAGCAAAATTGCAGTGCGTTTTCAATGCTTGCATCGAGAATCGTCCCATCCCGTAAGGGCAGCATCATTTTCCACTTCCCCATCCGGGAGGAGAGTCCTGCGGCGGTAATAATACAGTCGACCGACATTGTTTATCCCGTTGTGAAGATGAGAGGGGAAATAAAAAATATACCGCAAATTTCAGCGCGTCAGATAGCGCGGCGCCGGTTCGCCGGTCCGGGCGCTGGCAAACAGCGCCAGCCTCGCCTCTTCATAGCGCGTCCACAGCGCTTCATCGTGCATCGGCGGAATGGTAATCAGCTCACCCTGATCGAGCCCCGCCAGCGCCGCATCCACCATGTTGTCGGTGGTCATCACCGACCCGGCGGGCAGATCGTCGGCGGTGATGCCGGACAGCTCCCAGATCTCCGTGGCCGTTGCCGCCGGTAATACCGCCTGAATGCGCACCTTGCTGTCGGCAAACTCCTCCTGCAATCCACGGGTAAAGTTCAGCACCCAGGCTTTGGTGGCGCTGTAGAGCGCGCTGCCCGCCCGGGCGTGGATCGACAGTACCGAGGCGATGTTAATCAGCGTGCCGCGATTATTTTGCGCCAGTCGCGGCAGCAGAGCATACGTGAGGCGCATCAGGGCGGTGGTGTTGAGCATGTTGATCGCCTGATGTTGCGCCACGTCGCCCGCGAGGAAAGGGGCCATCTGGGCGGTACCGGCATTGTTGATCAGGGTGTCGATAGCGGTATTGCTGCGCAGGAGCTCTTCCACGGCGCGGATCCCGGTTTCATCGGTAAGATCCGCCGTCAGGGTGGCGACTTTAACCCCATAATGTTGCTCAAGCTGTTCCGCCAGCGCCAGCAGGCGCGCTTCCCGGCGGGCGACCAGCACCAGATCGTAGCCGCGCGCGGCGAGACGGTCGGCGTAGACCGCGCCGATCCCGGATGATGCACCTGTGATTAAAGCGGTGGAACGTTGCGTAGTCATCGTAATACCTCTGGGTTGTAAAATGATTGGTTTCAAAATGAAACTGAATTAAGGGTGGAGCATTTGGTTTTATAATGCAACCACTGTGCGGGGTTTTTTTGATCTTTGCGGTGGAGAAGTGAAACAGTCATCCGTGCGATTTTGCATTACAGTAAAGACAAAGAACCAAACGCCAGCCGGGTGCTGGCGATCCTCGTCAGGAAGCGTATGAAAAAGCTGTTGCTGGTGCTTTTTGTGTTAACTGCCTTTGCCGCTAACTCGATTCTCTGCCGCATCGCCCTTAAAAACGGCCACGCCGATCCGCAGACCTTCAGCATGCTGAGATTGCTGGGTGGAGCGGGGGTGCTGTTCGCCTGGCATCTGGCGCGCGGAAAGGTGAAAGAGATACGCTGGAAAATCATCGACGCCGTATTGCTGTGCGCCTATGTCTTGTTCTTCTCGCTGGCTTACGTTCAGCTCAATACGGCGACAGGCGCATTGCTGCTGTTTGGCGCAGTTCAGGTCTGCATGATTGGCTGGGGCGTGATAAAAGGCGAGAAACTGAGCGGGGTTAAGGCCTGCGGCATTCTTATTGCCATTGGCGGGATCGTTACGCTTCTGTTGCCCGGCGCCACCGCGCCTCCTCTGTTTGCCGCCATTACCATGGTGGCCTCTGGCATGGCGTGGGGAGCCTATTCCGTGCGCGGTAAAAATATCAAAGCGCCAGCAGGCACGACGGCGGGGAATTTCATTCTCGGCTTACCGGTCATTCTGGTCTGGAGCCTGATACGACAGGCACCCGTGCAGATTGACGCCAGCGGCATCCTTCTTGCGCTGCTGTCTGGCGGGCTGGCTTCCGGCGTAGCCTATGTGCTCTGGTATGCCCTGGTCGCCACCCTCTCTTCAGCCACCGCCAGCACACTGCAACTGAGCGTGCCCTGTATTGCCGCCGCAGGCGGGGGGTTATTTCTTGGGGAAGTGCCGGATATAAGAATGGTGATTTGCACGCTGGTGGTGCTGGCGGGGATAGCGATGGTTATCGCTGCCGATCGCAAACAGCGCGAAAAGGTTAAGCGAAATGATTTCAGATAAGGAAGAGAGTCCCCAACTTCCCGGCCCATACAAACAAAAATTAAACCTTTATATTGTTGTGTGTTTAATTGCATTAAATAAGCGCGTGGCTTATTTTTTGTACAGACAGAATAAAATCTGGCGTAATTCAAATAACAGTGCAGATTTTACTTAATCGTTTTAAAAAATAGAAAAATTTAACCTATTGATTTTAATGAGTTATAATGTGAATGTTCTTAGTGCGTCAATAATAGCCAGGTCGCATATATAAATAGCATGTTAACTAAATTATAATTCCGTAAAATCCGGTAGAAAGGGGAGGTCAGTATGCGGTTAATTGTCATGTTGTTGAGCCTGGTGGTCGCCACCCAGGTCTGGGCGGGTGAACTTCCCAAACCTGAAGGCAAAGTCCTTTTAACCCTCTCCGGTAATATTCAAAATACGAATGCAGACGGGAAAGCCGTTTTTGATATCGCCAGCCTTGAGAAACTGGGCCTGGTCAGTTTCCAGACCACTTCTCCCTGGTACAATGGGCGTACAACCTTTACGGGCGTTCCGCTACGAAAGCTCATGGAGTATGTTGGCGCCAAAGGTTCTATCGTCAAGGTCATTGCGCTTAATGACTATACTACCGTTATCCCTCTCAATGACTTCAATAAATACAATGTTATTCTTGCCTTAAAAGTCAACGGCGAATATATGCGTATCCGTGACAAAGGCCCGTTATTCATTGTGTATCCATATGACAGCATGCCCGAGCTGAATAGTCAGATTTTTTATTCAAGATCAGCATGGCAGGTCAGCAAAATGAATATTGAGTAGGAGTTCAGACGCGCATCATGAACAGGATACTGGCGGGCATCATTTTTTTCCTATTTATCTCTACTGGATACATCTCTTTCCTTGTACATGAAAGGCAGCAAGAGTTACAAAAACTGACTCACTACACGGATTCATGGTCTGCGGCCCAGCTGGTATCGGAGTATTATCGTTTCGAATCAACGCTGGGTCTTTATGCAAATCAAAGTGAAGCCCTGACCATCGATGATGTGCGCCTGCGTCTGGACATTATGCTCAGCCAGAGTGGTTTGATGAAAGAAGGGGATCTTGGGCGTTATATTGCCAGCAATAAGGCCCACCATGAACTCGCTTTAAATGTCGAAAACATCCTCAAATATCTTGATGCTCATCTTGAGAGGATGGACCGTTCAGAGATCCAGGTCTATCTGGACAAAATGCATACGCTTGATGCCCCCCTTAGCCACCTTTCCTCCAGTGCACTGGATAATGACGTTAACTCGATAAACAGAGCTAACCTGAAAATACAGACGCTTTACTATATTTATTCGGCTGCTTCATTACTGCTGATCATTTTGAGCGGCATCCTGGGCGTGATGATATTTTTTCAAAACAGGAATATTCTTAAAGCGCACCTTCAGGTTAAAAGCCTTGCTGAAGAATTACAGAAATCCAAAGAAAAACTGCAAATCCAGAATACGCAGCTGGAATATGACGTCTACCATGACTCCCTGACCGGGATGAATAACCGTCAGCTTTTCTGGGAAAACATTAAAAAAGTTATCCAGACCGCCGAGAAAAACGGTGAATCTGTGGCGGTGATGCTGTTCGATTTGGATCGCTTCAAGGAGATCAATGACACCTATGGTCACGATGTCGGCGATATGTTACTTCGTCAGATATCCGACCGTCTGGTTTCCATGAGCCTGACCGCCGATACGCTTTATCGCCTGGGTGGCGATGAGTTTGCGTTTCTTTCAAGTGGCCTGACGGAGAGCAGTGCCGTTTCACGAGCCCGACAGATTTGCGCGTCTATCAACCAGCCGTACACCATCTATAACACCATCATCAATATCGCCACCTGCGTGGGTATTGTTATCTCAGACACTGAACGACGCTCCGATTATCTGTATAAATTCGCCGATCTGGCCCTGTATGAGGCCAAAAGTGAAGGCCCGGGTAAGATAAAAGTGTTCCGGCCATTTATGCTGCAAAAGCTGCAGGAAAGCCGGACCCTGGAACACGATCTGGCGATGGCGTTAGCGAATAAAGAGTTCGTGGTGTATTACCAGCCTATCGTCGATTCATTCACCCGGGAAATCTACAGCTATGAAGCCCTTATTCGCTGGATACACCCGCTAAAAGGGCTCCTGTCGCCGGACACTTTTGTTCCTGCCGCTGAAAAAACAGGCATGATCAACGAGATGGGTAAATATGTGCTGGAGATTGCCTGCCGGGAAGCGGCGACCTGGGCGGTGCCGGCAAAAATTTCCGTGAATGTCTCGCCAATCCAGTTGAGCAGCAAAGCCTTTGCCGGGATCGTGCTCTCTATTCTGGAAGAGAGTGGGCTGTCGGCAGATCGCCTTGAGCTGGAAGTGACCGAGTCCTCTCTCTTTACCGAGAACGATACGCCGCTGAAGACGCTCAATAAGCTCAGAGCCCGGGGCGTGCAAATTTCTATTGATGATTTTGGGACCGGATACTCTTCGCTTTCCCGTCTGAGTAAGCTTGCCTTCGATAAAATCAAAATAGACAAATCCTTCGTACATTCGATATCCACCCAGGATGATGCCCTGAATATCATCAGGCTCATCACCGGCATGGCGAAGTCCCTCAATATGAAGGCGGTTGCAGAAGGGGTTGAAACTCAGGAGCAGCTGGAAAGGCTTCAGGCGCTGGGTTGCGATCTTGCCCAGGGCTATCTGTTCGGGAAACCTCAGCCGGGCATCGCTGGCAGGATCCGCAACGGTTAAACGATAAAATAGACAGGATGCTTGTAGCTAAAAACATAAATGCCCTTTCGGGCATTTATGTTCAGGCGGCGGCTGTTAGTGGAAGAACAGCGCAATCAGAATAATGATTGGGATAGGAACGCCTAAAAAGAACAGTAATAGTGAGCGCATTTTAAACCTCCTGCTTAATTAAAAATTATAAGTCACGTTGACGGCCACCGTAGGTCGCACACAGGCTGGCGACGAAAGCACCGGCCAGCAGTGAGATGAATGTCCAGAGCATCAGGTAGCTTGTGGCTTTACGTGCAGCATCAGCGGCTTGCTGTGCTTTCTCCTTGGTTTCTTTTAGTTTGGCCTGGGCTTTGTCATAGGTGGCCTGTACACGCTGTTCAGCTTCTTGCTGACTGATGCCGGTCTTCTGCGCAATCAGCTGGGCGACATACTGACGATCTTCTGCAGGTAACGCCCCGGTGCTAATGCTGTTAGCAAAAATACCGGTCACTTCGCTTAACTGGGCTGGCGTCAAATCCTGGCCGGGCGCGGCTGGCGCTGCCGGAGCAGGAGCCGCGGCAGGGTCTGTCGGTGCCGCAGGTGCTGGAGCTGCATTTCCTCGGAACATCGAATTCACGAAATAATCCATTGGATTACCAGGTGCGCCAGACGAAGCGTTCGCCATACCCGCAGCGCCCGCCGCTGTAGCCGTCGCAGCACCACCGGCAACGGTACCCACAACCTTAGCCCCGCCGCCAATAATGGCGCCTACGGTGCTGGTTAACAGCGCAGCCGAAACCAGCGCAGCCACCGCCCATGTCAAAAATCCGTGGGCCGTATCGCGGAAATAAACTTCATCCGTGTGTACATCGACCCATTTGGTGCGCAGTCGCCCGGCTAAATAACCCCCCATGCCCGACGCCACGATTTGGGTGAACGTCAGCCAGGCTATGGCTGCGATGCCCACCGTCCCGGCGTCGAGTCCGCGGCTCTCCCAGGGCGAGATGGACGTCAGGCCCAGACCCGCGCCCAGCATCAGCAAAATCAGCGACAGGGATGCGGCGGCGGCCGCGCCGGCAAAGATGGCACCCCAGGATACGGCGCTACTGCTCGCGGCAGGCACGGGCAGACGCGTATCGGGATACGTAGTGTTAACCGTAGCGTGTTCGTGAATGTGAGTCATAGCTGTTGCCCTTTAATTAATATGCGTTCGGAAACAGGAACCGATTGAAAAACAGGAAACATTATCAACTTCAACATTTAAGCCCTTTAAGAGCCAGAGGATGTCATTTTTAACAAATTAGACTTTCAAGCTTAAAGGAATAAAAAAACAAAAATTAACGATCTAATAATAGTTGATAATTTTATGCCGGACGGCTTTTGAAATTTTAAAATCCATTACCGCTTCGAATAATGGATTTATAATAAGTCCGCCAGCCGTCAGGCAGGTCATAAATAAAGACAACAGAATCAGGCTACGCCGGTACCACCGTCTGAGCACCAGACCTGACCGGAGGCATAAGAGCACTCTTCAGACGCCAGCAGAACATAAAGCGGCGCGATCTCCACGGGCTGACCCGGTCTGCCCAGCGGCGTATCTTCCCCGAACTGCTGCACCTTCTCCTGCGGCTGGCCGCCGCTTGATTGCAGCGGGGTCCAGTAAGGGCCCGGTGCCACGGCATTCACCCGAATACCTTTCGGTCCAAGCTGTTTTGCCAGTGATTTGGTAAAGGCCACGTTACAGGCTTTGGTCTGGGCATAATCCAGCAGGATCTCGCTCGGCTTAAACGCTTGAACCGAAGAGGTATTGATAATGACGGCACCTTCCGACAGGTGACGCACGGCCGCGCGGGTGATCCAGAACGGCGCATACACATTGGTTTTGAACGTCGCGTCGAAAGCGGCGGTGGTCAGATCTTCAATGGACTCGCAGAACTGCTGTCTGCCCGCGTTATTGACTAAAATATCGAGGCCGCCCAGTTCAGTGACGGCGCGCTCAACCAGCGTCTCACAGAACGATTCCACACGAATATCGCCCGGGATCGCTACGGCCTTACGTCCTTCCGCCTGAATCAGGGCAATAACCGCTGCGGCGTCAGATTCTTCTTCCGGCAGATAGCCAATAGCCACATCGGCACCTTCACGGGCATAGGCGATTGCCACGGCGCGGCCAATACCGGAATCACCACCGGTAATAAGCGCTTTTTTACCTGCGAGTCGACCCGAGCCGGTATAACTGGTTTCGCCATGATAGGGGATTGGCTTCATCTCTGATGCCAGTCCTGGCATTTGTTGCGGTTGTTCCACAAATGGGGGTTGTGGGTAGTTTTTTGAAGTGGTGTTTCCTGATGTCATCCCGACCTCCTTAGTCAATGAATTTAAAGCGTAGCCACTGTGACGCAACGCACCTTTATGCAGGACGTAATTCGGATTATTCTTCTTCTGGATATATTTTTGCATTTTTCTGAATATGTCATATGAGGAAGCAGGGTGTTATTTTCCTGGAAAGGAATGCATAAGCTGACGTATAAAAAAGCCACGCTCATCGAGCATCAAAATAAATCATCCACGAGTTAACCTGTGACCACACAAAAACAATTCAGCTTTACAACCCGGCCGCTGGTGCCATTTGCCCATGATTACACCCATGGAGAAACGGAGCCGTGGCACAGCCACGACTGCGCGCAGCTGCTGCACACCCTGAGCGGGGTGGTGCGGGTGGAGACCGGGCAGGGGTTCTGGATTGTGCCGCCGGGGCGGGGCGTCTGGCTGCCTGCCGGGACCCGGCATCGGCTGCTGATCACCGGCAACGTGGCGGCGCGGACGCTGTTTATCGATCCCTTTGCCCGGGCGGATTTACCTTCGGTGTGCCAGGTGGTGCAGATATCCACCCTGCTTCGCGAGCTGATCATCGCCTCGCTGCACCTGCCGGAGAGCTACGGTGCGGGAAGCCGCGCAGAACGTATTTACGAGCTGATCCTCGATGAGATCCGGGGGATTAGCGTGCTGCCGTTCAACCTTCCAGAACCCCAGGCTCCTGCGCTGCTGGCACTCTGCCGCCGGATCCAGGCCGAGCCGGGAACAAAGTGGACTACGATGCTCGCGGCCAAAACGCTCAATATCAGCGAACGCACCCTGCTGCGGCACTTTCGCCAGCAGACCGGACTGGCGTTCAGCGAATGGCTGCGCAGGGCGCGGCTGATGGAGGCGCTGAACCGACTGGCGCAGGGTCAGTCGGTGCTTCGGGTGGCGCTGGACCTCGGTTATGAGAGCCACAGCGCCTTTAGCGCGATGTTTCGCCGCACGCTCGGGGTGGCACCGAGCGACTACTTTCCGCCCGGGGCGCTCTCCGGCAATGCGTTCAGCAAGGCCTGAAGCGACGCCCGGGAAACGTCGTTGTCGATGCCCGTCCCCCAGCGGCTCGCACCCTGCTTAAAGCTGCAGCGGATATAGGCCGCCGAGCGGCTTTCGCTGCATCGGCCAAGCGTATGCTCGTGATAATCCTCAATGGCGAAGGACAGACTGAAGCAGGCTTTCATCGCGCTGGCGGCGGCTGAGAGCAGGCCGTTGCCTTTCCCCTCCAGAGTCACAATACCTTCCGCAGTCTGGACGCGGGCCCACAGCGCCAGCCCGCCGTCAGCCTGGCTCTCGGTGCGGTAATCCAGCAGCTGCCGAGGGGCGAGCTGATGCGGCCCGTACAACTCGCGATACAGCTGCCACAGGGCGCTCAGCGTCATCTCGGTGCCTTCCCGGTCGGTATGCGCCTGAACGTGGCGGCTAAAGTCCTGCTGCAGGGCACGGGGCAGCACCAGACCATGATTTTGCTCCAGCATCCAGGCCGCACCGCTTTTCCCGGACTGGCTGTTGACGCGGATCACCGCCTCATAGCTACAGCCGATATCCTCCGGGTCGACCGGAAGGTAAGGCATCTCCCAGCGCGGAGAGGTGGACTGTTCCCGGGCGTGAAAGCCCTTTTTGATGGCGTCCTGATGTGAGCCAGAGAAGGCGGTAAAGGCCAGCTTCCCGGCGTAAGGATGGCGGGGATGCACCGGCAGCTGGTTGCACTGCTCCACCAGCTCCACCACCTGCTTCATGTCGCTGAAATCCAGCTCAGGCGGCACGCCCTGGCTGTAAAGGTTCATCGCCAGCGTCACCAGGCAGACGTTCCCGGTGCGCTCCCCGTTGCCGAACAGGCAACCTTCAACCCGGTCAGCGCCTGCCAGCAGGGCCAGTTCGGCACTGGCGACGCCGCTGCCGCGATCGTTATGGGGATGGATGCTGATGCAGACGTCTTCCCGACGGGAAAAGTGACGGCAGAAATACTCGATCTGATCGGCATAGACGTTGGGCGTGTTGACCTCCACCGTTGCGGGCAGGTTGATAATCATCGGCCGTTCGGCAGAGGGCTCCCAGACATCGGCTACCGCCTCGCAGATTTGCAGGGCGAATTCCGGCTCGGTGAAGCAAAAGGTTTCCGGCGAGTATTCGTACGTCCAGTGCGTCTGCGGGTTGGCCTCGCACAACGCGCGTATCTGGCGCGTGGCGCTGACGGCCAGCTGGACAATCTCCTCCTTGCTCTGGCGAAATACCAGCTCGCGGAACAGCGGCGCGGTGGCGTTATAGAGATGCACCGTGGCGCGTTTTACGCCGTCCAGCGACGCGAAGGTGCGCTCAATCAGATCCCTGCGGGCCTGGGTGAGCACCTGAATGGTGACGTCATCCGGAATGCGCTGCTCCTCAATCAGCTGGCGCACAAACTGAAAGTCCGTTTCGGAGGCGGAGGGGAAAGCCACCTCGATCTCCTTAAAGCCGCATTTGAGCAGCTGCTCCCAGAAGCGCAGCTTGCGGGGGATATCCATCGGCTCGGCCAGCGCCTGATTGCCGTCGCGGAGATCGGTAGAGAGCCAGCGCGGGGCGTGGGTCAGCGTCTTATCCGGCCACTGGCGGTCGGGTAAGGAAATCGGGGTATAGGCCGCGTACTTTTGCGAGGGATTGCGCAACATAGTGATTCTCCAGGTGATGTCGTGCTTTCATCCTGGCGAATAACGGGGAAGGGTACTGGCGCAAAACTGACAACCTGTGGCGAGGATCCGCCATTTACGTCACTGCACGCAGGGCCTGCTCCATCAGCTGGGCCAGCAGCATCTGCGCGCGCTGCTGTGACTCGCTCCCGTGCTGCTGCTCCAGCGTAATCCCCAGCCTGCCCGGCGCGGGCAGCTCGCTTCCCGTCACCTGCAGCCTGGGCGGCATCCCGATCCGGGTGCGCAGCGTCACGCCGAGCCCGGCCTGCACTGCCGCCCAGATCCCGCTCAGGCTGTGGCTGACAAACTCCACCCGCCAGGGGATGCCCGCCCGGTTCAGGCAGTCGATGGCGTGGGAGCGCATCAGGCAGGGGCTGTCGAACATCACCAGCGGCAGAGGCTCGCCCCGGGCCAGCAGACTGACGATGTCCATCTCCGGGGGCTGGATCCACACCAGCTGGCTCTGGCCGATCGCTGTGCCCTTGCGCGGTTCGCTCTCGTTCTGCCACAGCAGCACCATATCAAGGGCGTTATCATCAAAGGCGTTGAGCAGCGCCCGGTTGCGATCCACCCGGGCAACGATCCGTACCCCCGGATGGTGGCGTCTGAATTCCCCCAGGATCCCCGGCATCAACGACTCGCCAAAATCCTCCTGCATGCCGATGCGGATCTCCTCCTGCAACCGTTCGCCCTTCAACGCGAACTGCACCTCGTCATTCAGCGCCAGCATGCGGCGGGCGTACGCCATGACGATTTCGCCGTTGCGGGTCAGCGTCAGGCCGCGGCCTTTTTTCATCACCAGCTCTGCGCCGCACTGCTGCTCCAGCTTTTTGAGCTGGGCGCTTACCGCCGAGGTGGAGCGGCAGAGGTGGGTAGCGGCCAGGGCAAAGCTGCCGCACTCAATGCCGGTAACAAAACTGCGCAGTGCGTCGAGGTCGAGCGTCGGGGGAAGCTTGTTCATAATCGTCCTGAAATGCGGGATGGTGCGCCGCATATAATTTGATTTTCAGGATGAAAATATGACGCCAGAATCGCCTTACTGTCAATGCGGAGAGAACACGATGGCGAAATCACTCACTTCTGAAACCCTGAGCCACGTCGCGCCGAAACTGGCCGAGCTGAGCCAGGAGGTGCTTTTCAATGATATCTGGAAACGCGACGCGCTCTCCCCGCGCGATCGCAGCCTGATTACTCTCGGTGCCCTGACGGCGCTGGGCCGGGTACAGCAGCTGCCCTGGCATATCGACTTCGCGCAGCAAAACGGCCTGAGCCGGGACGAAATCACCGAAGTCTTTACCCATCTGGCGTTCTACGCCGGCTGGCCTGCGGCGGTCTCCGCCCTCGGCTGCCTGGAAGAGGAGTGATCCCGATGCCCTTCATCCGTATTTCCCTGCGTCCGGGATACAGCGACGCACGGATAGCGCAGATCTCCGACATCCTACAGCAGTGCCTGGAGGCAGAATTCGCGGTTCCGCCGGGGGATCGCTTCCAGATTTTTGAGGAGATCCCGGCCACGCGGCACCTGTTTGATCGCCACTACAAAAGCGGCGGGCGCAGCGACAATTTTATTCAGTTTCACATTCTGGCGGGCAAGCCCCGTTCGTCTGCACAGAAGCAGAACCTCTGCCGCAGGCTGTGTGAAGAGTTGCACCGGGCGCTGAATATTCATCCGGATGACGTGATGGTGATGATCCAGTTCAACACCGCCGATGAGTGGAGCTTCAGCCAGGGACGAATGCTGTCGGAGGAGGGGTTTTCGCATCGACTACATGGCGAGTGAATTTATGAATTAATTGCCGCCATTGTTAAGGCTTTTTATTACGCGTCCGTTTTACTGGCGCGTTTTTTTTCGTGTCATAAATTTTGAATATAAGATAGACGGTTGAATGTGTTATTTAAATATATTTCTCAATGATTTCTTATTTTTAATTTAATGTATGTTTTGCTCCGGAAGTACGTGAGTGAATGAGATACGCTTTTCGTCAAATACCACTCCGGGAATAACGATATGTATTATCCAAATTCTGTTGAATGGGCAGAGACTGAAGAAGGCGGGTTAAGGCGGTTAAGGCTTGGTGAAATAAACTTAGCCAGTACCCTTTATGGTTACAGCATTCATTATCATAAAGTCTGGATCCATCGTGAAAGTTATCTTCCTTTTAATCTGCAGGATCCTAACCGGGCTATGGCTCCTGATGGTGAGATGTGGTTCCGAACCGGCACATATCAGGATGATTTTTCTATTCCGGGCAAAGAGGACACGCCGTTCGCCCAACATCTTTTTCTGCATGAAATGATGCATGTCTGGCAGCATCAGCGTGGCATGTGGGTACGGATGCGCGGTGCATTTTCATGGATGGCGGATTACACCTACAGCCTGGATAAAGCAAACCTGCTTGATTACGGTCTGGAACAGCAGGCGTCTATTGTGAGCGATTACTGGTTGTTGAAACATTATGGGTTCGAAGGCAGTGAACGCCTACATGATTACAAGGATTATGATCCCTCTGAACCTTTTCTGGTGTTAATGCGAAAATATGAGAGGGTGCTAGGGAGTTTCCCAGGATGAAAAAACTATTAATAACTTCTTTAGTCGTTCTGCTTACAGGATGTCCAGGTAAAGGTAAAGAAGGAGCACAATATGGAGAAAGAAAAGCAATTCACATTGAGGGTAACCGCGTCTGCTTTACTCTTGATAAAAATGATGTTTTAGAAAGTTATAGCTTATCACCCAACCACGATGTAATTGATAAGTTACTTAGAAATTATTCCGCGCAATTGACCTATCCTGACACATGTTTTCATGTCAATTTAGAAAAGGCTGTAGTCTACGGGACACGCTATACGGTCAACCAAAAAATGTACTATTACACTTTCATTATTGATAACCACGGTCAGGTCATTGATTTAGGCTGGAACGCAGTTTGCCCTTTCCCGGGTAAGGCTTCAGAAATAACTTCTGCGCATGCAGAAAAGGATTGAGGGGCTTATCAAGGATGAGAAAAATCATGTTGCTTACTCTGATTGCGTTACTGTTCGGATGCGTGAGTAAAGATTCACAGCATGTAAGAAGAGGGGGGGTGTTTATTGACGGAAATCGGGTCTGTTTCAGCGTTAATAAAAATCAAGTGCTTAGTCATTATGAGTTTTCGGCAATTGGTAAAGTCTACTCATCTTTACTGAGTGGACGTTCAAAACATCTTTCCTATCCAGACAGTTGTTTTATGGTTCCTTTAGAAAATGGGGTAATCTACCGGGCAAATTATATAGTGGATAATGAAAAATATTATAACGTTTTTATTAAGGATAATACTGGCCATGTCATATATTTATGGTCGGGCATCGACTGTCCTTATTTGAGTACTGTTCCGTGGTGATGAACGATGCAGTTAATATGTTAAATGGCAACGAAATCTCCAAATTCTACACTGGTAAAACTAACTTAAGCCTAAGGAAAAACTAACCATGTCATTACCTGCCTACCTGTTTCTTTACGATGAAAATGGGATGTTATTAAACGGCGGAAGCCTTGCTCTGGGCCGTGAAGGCGCGATTGAAGTAATGAGTAGCAGCTATGGCGTCAGCCAACCGGTTGACACGCACACCGGGAGAATGACAGGTACCAGACAGCATGCGCCATACATTATCCATAAACAGGTGAATAAACTGTCTCCTTATCTTGCTATCTGTATTTGTGTGGGGCGGCGACTGCAAAAAGCTGAAATCAAATATTATGAAATCAACGCTGCGGGTATCGAGCGGGAAATCTATCGGGTCACTTTGGAAGGTGTTGTCATCATGTCTGTAAATGCCAATCATACGTATATTCCGGGCACCAATAGCCACAATATGATTGAAACTGTTAGTTTATGTTATAACAGCATTGAGTGGTATTATCTGGACGGCGTAATTAAATATGCTGATGCCTGGACTAAGCCTGCGCCACAGCAGCAAAAAGCTGGAGAATAAAACGAGTCTGTGCGCTGGGCTCGTTGCACTAGAAAGCGGGGCAGTAAAGCATATAATAGCCATCTTTCCCGCTCACTCCCCGTAAAAAGAACTTGAAGACCTACAGCACATCACGCATTGCGTGACGCTCACTGGTGCCGTAAGTCGTCACACATCTCCTGTAACTCATTAAACAGTCTTGCCGCATGAAAACCGTCGCACACCGAATGGTGGATCTGAATAGCGAGAGGCAATAATACTTTCCCATCCTGGTTGTAATATTTTCCAAAGGTGAACATCGGCGAGAAAAAGTTCTGCATTTTCGCAATGTTCATATTGAAATTGGTAAAGGTTACCCAGGGAATCGACGATACGAAAAATATATTTTCCGGAGACTCTCCCTTAGGCCAATAAGCAAGGTTATTACCATAGCGAGCTACATCTTCTGAATAAACGTCCTGGAAGTGCTGAAGATTGCCATCATATTGACTCCATAATGATGAAAAGGTCTCCGTTTCATTATGGAAAATGGTATAGCTGGGATGCACTTCATTCCAGATGACAAGCTCATTGTTTTTCATGGCCATGCGAAACTCCGCATGCCTGTTCACAATTTTAGCGAGGAGAGAAATAATCGTCGGATAAAACTTCCAGCCAACCTCTTTGATATGTTTTAGCAGCGCGGTAATGTCCACCAGAACCGTCTGGTTAATTGAGCATTCAGCAAAGGACTGGAATACCTCAAAATGCTCTTTCCTTGCCCAGGTTGATAAGTCAACAGGTGTATATTCTGGCGTTATTTTTTTCATTTTTAACCTTTGTCCGGCAGTGATATATCAGACAGTAGTCTGAGCGTTGTCGTGCTTTATGCAGGTGATTTTCGAAATATCTAATCTGCTGAGTTAGAGGACTCCTCCAGCGCCGGATATTTCGCCACCACCTCATCCGGCCCCAGCTCCCGTCCATCGCTCGCGATCATCGTTAGCCTGCGCAGGGGCTGGCGATCCCGCGCGTCTACCAGCACGGTTCCCGTATCGCCCTCGGCGAACAGGTGCGCGTTCCCCCATTGCGAGAGCGCCAGCAGCACGGTTTGCAGATCGCGGCCTTTTTCGGTCAGCACATACTCCTGCCAGGCGCTGCCGTCGGAAGCGGGTTGCAGCTCCAGGATGCCTTCGTCCACCAGCAACTTCAACCGGGTTGCCAGCATGTTCTTCGCAATGCCGAGGCTTTTCTGAAACTCACCAAAACGCGTAACGCCGCTCAGGGCATCGCGCACGATCAGCAGGGACCACCAGTCGCCGATAATATCCAGCGAGCGGGCAACAGGGCAGGGACTCTCTTCCAGACGGGTACGTTTCACGGTGTCTCCTTATCAGCAGTAAGTTTAATTATAAAACCAATCTGCCCTAACGTACAAAGCAAGCCGTCACTTTGCGGGCAGGCTCCAGGTAATTCGTCACAAATCTGTCACACTGTTAACGACAATAAACACGTGAGGAATTAGGGATGAGAAAAGCACTACTCGCTGTCGCCGTGGCGGGCAGCATCGGATTGTCTTGTAGCGTTCAGGCGCAAACCGCGCCGGAAGGGTATCAGCTGCAACAGGTTCTGATCATGAGCCGCCATAACCTGCGTGCGCCGCTGGCTAACAACGGCAGCGTCCTTGAACAGTCGACGCCGGAAAAATGGCCGGAGTGGGATGTGCCCGGCGGGCAGCTCACCACCAAAGGGGGCGTGCTGGAGGTCTATATGGGCCACTACATGCGCGAGTGGCTGGCTGAGCAGGGCCTGGTGACCGCCGGGGAGTGTCCTGCGGCGAACAGCGTCTATGCCTATGCCAACAGCCTCCAGCGCACGGTGGCGACCGCGCAATTCTTCATTACCGGCGCCTTCCCAGGCTGCGATGTGCCGGTGCACCATCAGGAACAGATGGGCACCATGGACCCAACCTTCAATCCGGTGATCACCGACAACTCGCCGGAATTCCGCGAGAAAGCGCTGCAGGCGATGAATAAAGAGCGCGCCGGAATGCAGCTTGATGAGAGCTACAAGCTGCTGGAGCAGATGACCGACTACGACCAGTCGCCGTCCTGCAAAGAGAAACAGGTCTGCTCCCTGACGGAGGCGAAAGACACCTACAGCGCCGAATACCAGAAAGAGCCCGGCGTCTCCGGTCCGCTGAAGGTAGGGAACTCGCTGGTGGACGCCTTCACGTTGCAGTATTACGAGGGCTTCCCGCTGGATCAGGTGGCCTGGGGCGAGATCAAAACCGACCAGCAGTGGCGGGTGCTCTCTCAGCTGAAAAACGGCTATCAGGATTCGCTCTTCACCTCCGCAGAGGTGGCGCGTAACGTGGCGAAACCGCTGGTGAAATACATCGACAACGCGCTGGTCACCGACCGGGCGAAAGCGCCGAAAATTACCGTGCTGGTCGGGCATGACTCCAACATTGCCTCTCTGCTGAAGGCCCTCGATTTTAAACCCTATCAGCTGCACGGCCAGTACGAGCGTACGCCAATCGGCGGCAAGATCGTCTTCCAGCGCTGGCACGACAAGAGCGGCAACCGCGACCTGATGAAAATTGAGTATGTTTACCAGAGCACGGAGCAGCTGCGAAATGCTCAGGTGCTGACGTTAGAAGCCCCGGCGCAGCGCGTCACCCTGGAACTGAACGGCTGTCCGGTGGATGCGAATGGGTTCTGCCCGGTGGAGACGTTTAATACGGTGCTGAATACGGCGGCGAAGTAAGGGATGCCCCTCACCCTAACCCTCTCCCCAAAGAGGAGAGGGAACCGATCGAGCTTATAGCGATTACAGTGGTACAGACTGGCTTTATATCTACAGCGACGTCATGGTCCGGCTGAAAATCGCCGAAGCGTTTCCGGAAGGCCGGGGCGAGGCGCAGGGATGCGCCGAGAGGGCATAGCCTGCAAGGATGCAGGCTGGTGCCCGACCCGAAAGCCTGAAGGAATAAGCTGAGGACAAAATTGCCGGGAGTAATTTTGGACAGCGCTTGCGCTGGCCCCGAAGGGGTGAGTCCCAGGGATGGGGCGAACAATCCGCGAAGCGGCGATTTTCTTGCCGGGAGCCCGGGTTGCCAGGGCGGTGGCGATTGAGCCGCCCTGGCACGTTCACCGGTTCCGTTGTGACAGAAAAGCATAGCTCTGGAAGTGAACGGAATAACCACCAGTGCCATATAGACCCCTCACCCTAACCCTCTCCCCATAAGGGAGAGGGGATAGATCAGCGGTCAGACGTTTTTACGTTCGATGGTCTGCTCGCCCCAGAACAGCGAGTCTTTGTCGGTTTTTTCGAAGGCTAACATCAGCACCTCATCATTACCTTCTTCCCAGATTTTCTCTGCCAGTTTTTCGTCATATTTTGCGACTTCAAAAATCGCCTCGGCGATCTCCGGTGACGTATTACGTAAGCGCGCAAATTCCCCGACGCGATGTGCTTTGGCTTCTTGTGTTGGCATAGTGATCCTCCAGTTGAGAGTTAACCTTTCAGTTTAGCAGCCAGGCCGGCGACATATTCACCCTGGTAGCGGGCGATGTTCAGTTCTGCTTCTGACGGCTGACGCGAGCCGTCGCCACCGGCAATGGTGGTCGCGCCGTAAGGCGTTCCACCGCGAACCTGTGAAATATCAAACAGCTCCTGCGTGCCATAGCCGATCGGCACAATGACCATCCCGTGGTGGGCAAGGGTAGTCCAGGTGGAGGTGATGGTCTGCTCCTGTCCGCCACCGGTGCCGGTTGAGCTGAACACGCTGGCAATCTTGCCGTGTAACGCGTTCTTCACCCACAGCCCGCCGGTTTGATCGAGGAAGGTGCGCATCTGTCCGGCCATGTTGCCGAAGCGCGTCGGGGTACCAAAGATGATCGCGTCGTAATCGCCCAGCTCCTGTGGAGAGGCCTCCGGCGCGTCCTGCGCTTTGCCGCCTGCTTTGGCAAAAGCGTCTGCCGGCATGGTTTCCGGCACGCGTTTGATCACTACCTCAACCCCCTCGACTTTCCTGGCGCCGTCCGCCACTGCGTGAGCCATGGTTTCGATGTGTCCGTACATGGAATAGTAGAGCACCAGAATTCTCGTCATTTCGCCTCACTCCTCGCATGATTTTTTTGGCCAGCGGCATGCTGTCCTCATTTAAAGATATGACGTGACAGCGAGACTGCAAATCTGAAGGCCATTTGTTTGATTTTAAACAACAAAGAATGCCGGGCTTTCTTCGTAGCAAAATGACACATTTTCCCTATTGTGAATTTCTGGAATGATAAGAAAGGTTTATGGTTCCGTTTCGTCGGGCTTCATACAAAAGGCTGATATCGTATTGCAGGATATTACGATTGGCTGGCTGAATGCCCATGCTCCACTAAGCTTAGGTTCACGCGGCGCAGATAAAGCCACTTTTTTAGCGTCGTCAGGTGGAAGAAATCGCTTTCACTGAATGCAGAATGAAATCTTATGTTTCTAACTCTGGAGGTCCGACATGGCAAACCATCGTGGTGGGTCAGGTAATTTTGCAGAAGACCGTGAAAGAGCATCAGCAGCAGGACGTAAAGGTGGCCAGCAGAGCGGGGGTAACTTCAAGAATGACCCTCAGCGCGCATCCGAAGCTGGCAAAAAAGGGGGTAAAAATAGCCATGGCGGTAACAGGAGTAAATAAGTTGTCGCTGTCTGAAGTACGGGTCTCATGACCCCAGGCCCCCCGCCGCCGGGATACCCGGCGGTTTTTTTGTGCCTGTTATTGAACTGTTATCAAATTCCTCCCACACTAGCGGATTAACTTTTTACCCTGGTGTCCCATGTCCTCCTCTCGTTATGCCTTCTCCATCAAGCCGCAGGAAGCGATCCTGATCCTTATCACCATGTTCTGGGGCGGTACCTTTCTGGCCGTGCAGTACGCCGTGACGCTCAGCGATCCCTTCTTCTTTGTCGGCCTGCGCTTTGCAACGGCGGCGCTGGCGGTGGCGCTGATTTCCCTCAAAACCCTGCGCGGCCTGACCATGACCGAGCTGAAGGCGGGGCTGGCGATAGGGGTGGCGATTGCGATGGGCTACAGCCTGCAAACCTGGGGACTACAGACCATCCCCAGCAGTAAATCGGCCTTTATTACCGCCATGTATGTTCCGCTGGTGCCGCTGCTGCAGTGGCTCTGCCTGCGCCGGATGCCGGGGATGATGTCCTGCATCGGTATCGTGCTGGCCTTTATCGGGCTGATCCTGCTGGCCGGGCCGGAAGATAACCTGCTGGCGCTCGGGAAAGGTGAGATCATTACCCTGGTGGGCGCGGTGGCGATTGCCGCCGAGATTATCCTCATCAGCGCCTGGGCCGGAAAGGTGGATGTCAAGCGCGTCACCGTTGTGCAGCTGGCCACCGCCTCGCTGGTGGCGTTTCTGACCATGATCCCGGCGGGGGAATCCGTTCCGCCGATGTCGGCCGGGCTGTGGATCGTGGCGCTCGGGCTTGGGATTTTCAGCGCCATTATTCAGGTGACCATGAACTGGGCCCAGCGCAGCGTCTCCCCGACGCGTGCAACGGTTATCTATACCGGCGAGCCGGTGTGGGCGGGGATCTTTGGCCGTCTGGCCGGGGAGCGTCTGCCGTTGCTGGCTCTGCTGGGCGCCGCCTTTATCATTGCGGGCGTGCTGGTGAGCGAGCTAAAGCTCAAAAGAAAGAATAAGGCGCTGGCGGAAGCCGACAGCGCCTCGCTGGATCAGTCCTGAGGGACCGCCTCGCCCTGCGTCACCCCGGCCATCCGGCGGCTGAGCAGGGCGTTAAGGGCAATCGCGCCGAAAGTGGCCGTGCCGATCCCGCCGAGGGTAAAGCCGCCAAGCGAAAGGGCAAAATCACCCGCTCCCAGCACCAGGGTCACGGCGACCATAATCAGGTTACCGTTCTGGCTCAAATCGACATGGTTCTGCACCCAGATCCGCGCCCCGGCCACCGCGATTAGCCCGAACACCACAATCGACGCCCCGCCAATCACCGGCGCGGGGATGGTGTGGATCAGCGCGCCAAACTTCGGTGAGAAGCCGAGCAGCACGGCAATCACCGCCGCCGCCACGAACACCAGCGTCGAGTAGACTTTGGTCACCGCCATCACGCCGATATTCTCGGCATAGGTGGTCACTCCGCTGCCGCCCACCGAGCCCGACAGCATGGTCGCCAGCCCGTCGCCCACAAACGCCCGGCCCATATACGGGTCCATATTGCGCCCGGTCATTCCGGCCACCGCCTTCAGGTGGCCGAGGTTCTCCGCCACCAGGATCACCGCCACCGGGGCAATCAGCATCATCGCCTGGCCGTTAAAGGTGGGCGAGGTCAGCTGCGGCAGGCCAAACCACGCCGCCTGCTGCACAAGGGCAAAATCCACCGGTTTGCCGAGCCCAAAGAGGCTGGTCACCAGGGCGTAGAGCAGGCAGGCGACGATCAGCCCCACCAGGATCAGCAGTCGCTGAACCATTCCCCGGGTAAACACCGCCACCAGACCGATGCACAGTACCGTCATCACCGCCATCCAGCTGTCAAAGGCCGAACCGGAAACGCCTTTAACGGCGATAGGGGCCAGGTTCAGGCCAATCGCCATCACCACCGCCCCGGTCACCACTGGCGGCATCAGCCGTTCGATCCAGCGGGTGCCCATCTTCATCACCACCAGCCCAATCACGGTATAGATCGCGCCGCAGGCGATGATCCCGCCCAGGGCGACGCTCAGCTGCGGGTTAACCCCCTGGCCGCTAAAGCCGGTGGCGGCAATGACCACTCCGACAAAGGCCGCGCTGGAGCCGAGGTAGCTCGGCACCCGTCCCCCGGTGATGAAAAAGAACAGCAGGGTGCCGATGCCCGACATCAGAATCGACAGGTTAGGATCCAGTCCCATCAGGATGGGCATCAGCACCGTGGCGCCAAACATCGCCACCGCGTGCTGCACGCCCATCACCGCGGTTTGCGCCAGCGGGAGACGTTCATCCGGCGCGACCACGCCGCTTTCTGAGGTCGATTTTAACTGCCAGTGAGGAAAACCGAATAGTGCCATCAGCTGCTCCTTAAGGAGGGTTAACAGGCGGGTCGCATCAGCGCGTGGTAGCCGCGGTCAAACCACACCAGGCCCTGCGGCACCGGGTGGCGGGTAATTGCAACGATCTCGCAAAACAGAATGTCGTGAGTGCCGACGCTCACCACCTGGCTAATCCGGCAGTCGAACGAGGCCAGCGCCTCGTCCAGGCGCGGGCAGCCGGTGGCCCCCGTCTGCCAGTCGGCGGCGGCAAAGCGGTCGGCCATCGGGGTTTTCCCTCCGAACAGATTCGAGAGCGACTCCTGGCCCGCGCTCAGGGTGTTGACGCACAGGGTGCGGTTGTCGTTAAACACCGGCCATACCGACGCGCCGCGGTTCAGGCACACCAGCAGGGTCGGCGGCGAGTCGGTGACGCTGCACACCGCGCTGGCGGTAAAGCCCGCCTGGCCGGCCGGGCCGTCGGTGGTGATAATATTGACCGCCGCGCCGAGACAGGCCATCGCATCCCGAAAAGTCTGTTTATCGATGTTCATGGTGGCTCCTTATGCCAGCCCGCAGGCGTCTTCAAAGCTGAGACGGGGCAGACGCCCGTAGAGTTTGCTGGTATCGCCGTAGCCGATATTGATCAGCAGATTGCTTTTCAGGCTGCTGCCGGTGAAGAAGGCCGCGTCTACTTTCTCCCGATCGAAGCCGGACATCGGCCCGGTATCCAGCCCCAGCGCCCGGCAGGCGACGATCAGATAGGCCGCCTGCATCGTGCTGTTGCGAAACGCGGTCTCCTCGGCGAGCTGCGGGCTGGCGGCAAACCAGCTCCGGGCATCCCCGTGGGGGAACAGCTCCGGCAGACGCTCATAAAACACGCTGTCCCAGGCCACAATCGCCGTCACCGGGGCGGTGAGGGTCTTTTGCAGATTGCCGCTGGAGAGCGCCGGGCGCAGCTTCTCTTTGCCTTCCGGGGTGCGGATAAACACCATCCGCGCCGGGGAGCAGTTGGCCGAGGTCGGGCCCCACTTCATCAGGTCGTAAATTTCGCGCAGCGTCTCGTCGCTGACCGGGCGATCCAGCCAGCCGTTGTGGGTTCGCGCCTCGGTAAACAGCGCGTGCTGCGCCGTCGGGTTGATGGCTTCACTCATGGCAACTCCTTCGATAAACGTTCGTGGCGGTGCAGCAGGCTGGCGAGCCCGTTTTGCAGCAGGGCGTTAAAGGCCTCCGGCTCGGTCACGTTGCAGGCGTGGCCGCCCCGGGGCATCCGGGTGAAGATGCTGTCGGGCAGGGCGGCGTGCAGCTGCGAAGAGCAGACCGCGGGCACCAGCAGATCGTCGGCGGAACAGATGATCTGCACCGGGCAGCGGATGCGCATGGTCTGGCGACTGTAATCGGCCCGCTTCAGGGCGCTGAGCCTGCGCAGCAGGGTGGTTTTGCCCTGGAAGTGGGCGAGGGCCAGCGCCTCTTCGGCCTCCATGCGCGGCTGGCGGGCCGCCATCCAGTCCGCCGGATAGAGAAACAGCGGCTGGGCTTCCACCCACGCCTGAGCGCCCCCTGCGTGCAGCAGCCGCTCGCGGATCTGAAAGCAGCGCCGGGTATGGGGATGCAGCGCCAGCCAGCCGTTGACGCACACCAGCGCGCTGAGTGCGCCGGGGTGATCCACCGCCAGCTGCAGGCCGACAAGCGCCCCCAGGGCATGGCCCACCACGCTGAACTGCGCGATCCCGGCGGCATCCAGCGCCTGCCACAGCTCGTCGGCCATCTGCGCCAGGGTGTAATCCTCCGGCAGCTCGCCGGGATTGTTGCCGGTGCCGCGCTGGTCATAGCACACCACCTGATACCCCTGCTCCAGGTCGGCAAGCTGGGGCAGCCAGTAGCTGGCGCTGCCCCCTAATCCGGCGATCAGCACCACAACCGGCGCACCGGCAAAGGGGGGCGGTGAAATGGACAGATTCATGGCAACCTCACGGCGTGATGTGGGCGATGGTGGCGATCTCCACCAGCGCCTCGGGTTTGACCAGCCCGCACTGAATGCAGAAGCGGGCCGGTTTATCGCCGGGGAAAAACTCGGCGTAGATTTCGTTAATCGCGGCGTAATTTTTCCAGTCGGTGATAAAGATGCTGTTGAAGGTCACGTCCTCCATGGTCCCACCCGCCGTTTCGATAACGCGCTGAATGGTCTGCAGCACGTGGCGGGTTTGTGCCTTTGGGTCGTCGGGGAAGACCACGTTGTTCTGCGCATCGAACGGCAGGGTGCCGGAGACGTAGATCACGCCGTCCGCCAGGGTACCGGGAACGAATGGGGCAATCGGGGTGCTGGTGCCCGGGGGAATAATCACAGATTTCGGCATTGGCTTGCTCCTCAGGCTATTTGGGCATACGCGGCGGGGGAGAGGGCGTCGCAGAAGGTGGCGACGTCGCTGACCCAGCCAAAAAAGGTTTCGATATTGAACAGCGCGGCCTGCTGGGCAAACGCCGGTCCTGCCTGGTGGGTGGCGTCTTCCAGCACCACGCCGAAATATTCGAGGAAGAACCCGTCGCGCAGGGTGGATTCCACGCAGACGTTGGTGGCAATACCGGTGAAGATCAGATGGCGGATGCCGCGGCTGCGCAGCAGGCTGTCCAGCGGCGTATTAAAGAAGCCGCTGTAGCGCGGTTTGGGCAGCACGATGTCGCCCGGCTCCGGCACCAGTTCGTTCACCAGTTCATAGTCCCAGCCGCCTTTCGCCAGCAGCTGGCCCTGCAATTCCGGGCGCTGGCGCATGGTTTTCAGGGCGTTCGATTTGTGGAAGTTAGGCGAGCCGGGGCCGCCTGCCTCCACGTACTGGTCGTCCCAGCCGTTCTGGAACCAGACGATCAGCATTCCGGCGCGGCGGGCGGCGGCCACCGCGGTGCGGATATTCTCGATCACCGGGCGGGTGGCGGAGACGTCAAACCCGGCGAGATCGAGATAGCCGCCGGGGCTGGCGTAGGCGTTTTGCATATCCACCACGATCAGCGCGCTCTGCTGAGGGTCAAAGGTGATGGCTTCCGGGCGTGCGGGCAGGGTCGTCATTACGCCACCTCCTTCGTGATGGCCGGAATGTGGGCGCGACACTGCATCAGCGGCTGGATGCGCTCGCCGAAGGTCTCAATGCCGGTAAGGAAATCATCAAAGGTCAGGAGCACGCCTTCTGCCCCCGGGACGCTGGCGACGTCATCGAGCATCCGCGCCACGCTGGCGTAAGAGCCCACCAGGGTGCCCATGTTGATATTCACCGCCGAGGTCGGGTCGGCCATCTGGCGCACGTTGGTGTCCGAACCGGAGCGGGTGTCCTTCTGGCTCTGCTCGCTGAGCCAGCTCAGGGCTTCGTCGTCGGCCCCGGCTTTGTAGTGCTCCCACTTCGCCCGCGCCGCCTCGTCGGTTTCGTCGGCGATCACCATAAACAGCACGTAGGAGCCGACGTCGCGCCCGGTCTTTTCAGCCGCCGCCTTCATGCGGGCGGCGGTAGGGGCAAAGGCCGCCGGGGTGTTGACCCCTTTACCGAAGCAGAAGTTAAAGTCGGCGTATTTCGCCGAGAACTCCATCCCGGCATCGCTCTGCCCGGCGCAGATCACCTTCATCGGCACCGACGGCTGCGGGCTGACGCGGCAGTCGTTCATGGTGAAGAACTCGCCTTTGAAGTCGCTCTTGCCGGTGCCCCACAGATCGCGCAGGACCTGCACATACTCGGTGAGGTAGTCGTAGCGTTTCGCGAAATAGTCATCCCCCGGCCAGAGTCCCATCTGCTCATACTCCGGCTTCTGCCAGCCGGTGACGAGGTTTACGCCGAAGCGCCCGCCGGAGATGGTGTCGATGGTGGAGGCCATCCGCGCCACGATGGCCGGAGGCAGGGTGAGGGTGGCGGCGGTAGCGTAGATCTGGATGCGCGAGGTAACCGCCGCCAGCCCCGCCATCAGGGTGAAGGACTCCAGGTTGTGATCCCAGAATTCTGTCTTACCGCCGAAGCCGCGCAGCTTAATCATCGACAGGGCGAAATCGAAGTGATAGTGCTCTGCCTTCTGCACGATGGCTTTGTTCAGCTCAAAGGTCGGCATGTACTGCGGCGCGTGGGTAGAGATAAGCCAGCCGTTGTTGCCAATGGGAACGAATACGCCAATTTTCATCACGAACCTCTCTTCATCTCAGCATGGGGGAAAGTCTGAGGTCGGTTTTGCAAAGGCGATGCCAGTTTTGAAATTGGTAATGTTATTATGGTGTTAACGAATGGTTGATGAATTGCAGGCTCTAAAACTGGACTGTCTGGTCAAAATAGTTGCACACAAAGCAGGCAGTCGTGCGCGGTAGCGGTGCAGATTGTCGTAGCAGGCCTGGGGTTTTTGCTATGCTGGGGGCATATCAACAAGGAGTGAGCCCATGGCGCAAGGCGCAGTGAAAACAGGCGGTAAACGTTCGCAGGCAGTGAGCGCGAAAAAACAGGCGATCCTCTCGGCGGCGCTGGAGACCTTCTCGCAGTTTGGCATTCACGGTACGCGCCTGGAGCAGGTGGCTGAACTGGCCGGGGTGTCGAAAACCAATCTGCTCTACTACTTCCCCTCGAAAGAGGCGCTGTACATTGCCGTCCTGCAACAGATTCTGGATATCTGGCTGGCACCGCTGAAGGCGTTTCGCGAGGAGCTCACCCCGCTGCTGGCAATCCAGCAGTATATCCGCCTGAAGCTGGAGGTCTCACGGGACTACCCTCAGGCCTCGAGGCTGTTCTGTCTGGAGATGCTGCAGGGGGCACCGCTGCTGAAGGCGGCGCTGAGCGGCGATCTGAAATCGCTGGTGGATGAGAAGTCGGCGATCATTGCCGGCTGGGTCGCCACCGGCAAACTGGCACCGGTGGACCCGCACCATCTGATCTTTATGATCTGGGCCGCCACCCAGCATTACGCCGACTTTTCCGCTCAGGTCGAGGCGGTGACGGGCAAGACGCTCAAGGATGATGATTTCTTCCACAGCACGGTGGAAAACGTTGAGCGGATGATCATCGAAGGGATCCGGGTGCGTTAATTCGCCGGTGGCAGAGGGCAGCTCAGGTCGCCCTCTTCACACTGCATCAGCGTGGCCAGATACGCTTCACGTTCGTTGGTTTTATCTGCCAGACACTGGTTCACAATCATCGGCTGAATGGAGCCGCCTTCGGTGCCGGAGCCGATAAAGGCGCAGTCGGCATCACGCAGGGCGATCCACGCCTGCTGGGCCTTTTTCAGCAGCTCGCGCTGGGGCGCTTCGGCGCGTTTGATGGCCGCCTGATAAGTCTGGTTCAGGGTTTTATCTGCGGCCTGATATTGTTGCGCGGTACAGGTATTCATTTCCGTCTGGGTGCTGGCGTTGGCGCACTCGTCCGCCTGGGCGCCAGTGCTCAGCAGTAGTGCAGCACCGGCGATAAAAGCTCGTTTCATCTTTCCCTCCGAATAAAAAAGCCGGATGCGCTACGCTTATCCGGCCTGTGAAAACCACATTGTCATTCTCTGTAGCCCCGGTAAGCGTAGCGCCACCGGGGACGGATTGCACGCTTAACCGATGGTCATCAGGCTGGCGTTACCCCCTGCTGCGGCGGTGTTGACGCTAAGCGAACGCTCCACGTACAGGCGTTCCAGCTGGAGATTGGTTTCACCCCGGGCGAAGCCCTGCACCGAGACGATCGCGCCGTTACGGGCCGCAACCTGCTCACACAGCTCGCGCAGCTGGTCAGAGTCACCGTGATAGATCACCGCGTCAAACGGCTGGCTGGTCAGCACATCGGCTTTGGCAAAGCGAATGCGTTCGGTCACCGCCTTCGGCAGCTGCTTCGCCAGGTCGCGGTGCAGGCCATCTTCCGGCCACAGCACTTCACATCCGGTCGCCAGCGCGGCCGCCAGCTGGGTAAGCGCATCCTGCTCGTTATCCGCCACGCACAGCACGCGCTCGCGCGGCATCAGCGTCCAGGTGTTGCGCTCGCCCGTTGGGCCTGGCAGCACGCGCTGGGTTCCGGCCTGCGCCAGCTCGCCATACTCCTGGCACAGCTCACGCAGCTCAGGGCGTTTTTCTGCCCAGGCTTTCAGGGCTTCCAGCGGCTGGGTCAGCACCGTTTTCACCTGGGTGTCCACCGCGTACTGCGCATCCTGACGCGCCAGGGTCACGCCCAGCGCCTTCGCCGGACGGTTGGCCAGCAGGCGATAGAGGTACATCGGACCACCGGCTTTCGGACCGGTGCCCGACAGCCCTTCGCCGCCGAACGGCTGCACGCCAACCACGGCGCCCACCATATTGCGGTTCACGTACAGGTTGCCGACGTTGGCGCTGCCGGTCACCTGGGCGATGGTCTCGTCGATACGGGTATGCACGCCGAGGGTCAGACCATAGCCGGAGGCGTTGATCTGCCCGATCAACTGGTCGAGATTGTTACGGTTGTAGCGCACCACGTGCAGTACCGGACCAAACACTTCTTTCTTCAGCTCGTCGAAGCTCGCCAGCTCAATCAGGGTTGGGGCTACAAAGGTGCCGCTGGTCCACTCGCGGGCATCTTCGCTGTTCTCACGCACCGCCTGGTACACCGGACGGCCTTTAGCACGCATCGTCTGGATGTGGTTTTCGATGTTGGCTTTCGCTTCGGCATCAATCACCGGACCGATGTCGGTGGTCAGACGGCCAGGGTTGCCCATCCGGCATTCCGCCATCGCGCCGCGCAGCATTTTCAGGGTGTGGTCGGCGACTTCATCCTGCACGCAGAGCACGCGCAGGGCAGAGCAGCGCTGTCCGGCGCTGTCGAAGGCCGAGGCGACCACGTCCACCACCACCTGCTCGGTGAGGGCGGAGGAGTCGACGATCATCGCGTTCATACCGCCGGTTTCGGCGATCAGCGGCGTCGGACGGCCCTGAGCATCCAGACGGGTGGCGATGTTGCGTTGCAGCAGGGAGGCCACTTCGGTGGAGCCGGTGAACATCACGCCGCGCACGCGGTTGTCGGCGGTCAGCTTCGCGCCAACGGTCTCGCCGCGGCCTGGCAGCAGCTGCACCACGCCCGCCGGAACGCCCGCTTCCAGCAGGATATTGATCCCCTGGGCGGCAATCAGCGGCGTCTGTTCGGCCGGTTTTGCCAGCACGCTGTTACCGGCGGCAAGGGCGGCGGCAATCTGGCCGGTAAAAATGGCCAGCGGGAAGTTCCACGGGCTGATACAGACCACCGGGCCCAGCGGGCGGTGGGTTTCGTTGTCGAAATCGTCACGGACCTGACCGGCATAGTAGTGCAGGAAGTCAACGGCCTCGCGCACTTCGGCGATGGCGTTGCTGAAGGTTTTACCCGCTTCACGCACCAGAATGCCAATCAGCTGCTGCATCTGATCTTCCATCAGCACCGCAGCACGCTCCAGAATGGCCGCGCGCTCCTGCGGTGGGGTAGCGAACCAGATAGGGGCGTTGTTCACCGCGCTGTCGAGGGCCAGATCCACTTCCTGTTCGGTAGCTTCGCGGGCAAATCCGACGATGTCTTTCGGCTCGGCCGGGTTGACCACCGGCTGCATTTCGCCGTCGCTGACCGGCTGCTCCAGAATCGGTTTTGCCTGCCACTTCTGCAGGGCGCTGTTGAGCAGCGACGAGGAGAGGGACGCCAGACGGTGTTCGTTCGCCAGATCCAGGCCTGCAGAGTTGATACGGCCATTGCCGTACAGCTCGCGCGGCAGGGCAATCTTCGGATGCGGCAGACCGACCTGACCTTCCTGAGCGGCCATTTTTTCCACCGCCTGGACCGGATCCGCCACCAGCTCGTCCAGCGGCAGGGTGGCATCGGCGATGCGGTTAACGAAGGAGGTGTTAGCCCCGTTTTCCAGCAGACGACGCACCAGGTACGCCAGCAGCGTTTCGTGGGTGCCGACCGGGGCGTAAATACGGCATGGACGGTTCAGTTTGCCATCCGCTACTTTACCGGTGACCTGCTCGTACAGCGGTTCACCCATGCCGTGCAGGCACTGGAACTCGTACTGGCCCGGATAGTAGTTCTGACCGGCCAGCTGATAGATGGCCGCCAGGGTGTGGGCGTTGTGGGTGGCGAACTGCGGGTAGATCAGGTTCGGCACGCCGAGCAGCTTTTTGGCGCAGGCGAGGTAGGAGACGTCGGTGTAGACCTTGCGGGTGTAGACCGGATAGCCCTCCAGACCGTCCATCTGGGCGCGTTTGATCTCGCTGTCCCAGTAGGCGCCCTTCACCAGACGGATCATCAGGCGGCGACGGCTGCGGGTGGCGAGGTCAATCAGGTAGTCAATCACGAACGGACAGCGTTTCTGGTAGGCCTGAATAACAAAGCCAATCCCGTTCCAGCCCGCCAGCTCCGGCTCGAAGCACAGTTTTTCCAGCAGATCGAGGGAGATCTCCAGGCGGTCGGCCTCTTCGGCGTCGATGTTGATGCCGATATCATACTGGCGCGCCAGCAGGGTCAGGGACTTCAGGCGCGGGTAGAGCTCTTCCATCACGCGATCGTACTGGGCGCGGCTGTAGCGCGGGTGCAGGGCGGAGAGCTTGATGGAGATCCCCGGGCCTTCATAGATGCCGCGGCCGTTGGAGGCTTTACCGATGGCGTGGATCGCCTGCTGGTAAGAGACCAGATAGGCCTGCGCGTCGGCTGCGGTCAGCGCCGCTTCGCCCAGCATGTCATAGGAGTAGCGGAAGCCTTTGTCTTCCAGCTTACGGGCGTTAGCCAGCGCTTCGGCGATGGTTTCGCCGGTCACGAACTGCTCGCCCATGAGGCGCATCGCCATGTCCACGCCTTTACGGATCAGCGGCTCGCCGCTCTTGCCGATAATGCGGTTCAGGGAGCGGGAGAGGTTGGCTTCGTTATGGGTGGAGACCAGCTTGCCGGTAAACAGCAGGCCCCAGGTGGCGGCGTTCACGAACAGCGACGGGCTGCGGCCAATGTGGGAGTGCCAGTTGCCGTTGCTGATCTTGTCGCGGATAAGGGCGTCGCGGGTGGCTTTGTCCGGGATACGCAGCAGCGCTTCCGCCAGACACATCAGGGCCACGCCCTCCTGAGAGGAGAGGGAGAACTCCTGCAGCAGGCTCTGCACCATCCCGGCGCGGCCTGAGGCGTTTTTCTGGTTACGCAGTTTTTCAGCAAGCTGATACGCCAGGCTGTGGGCCTGGGAGGCAATCGGCTCCGGCAGACGCGCCTGCTCCAGCAGCATCGGTACGGCGTCGGTCTCGGCACGACGGTAAGCGGCGGTAATGGCCGCACGGCTCACCGACTGCGGCAAAATCTGCTCGGCAAATTCGAGGAACGGCTGGTGGATCTCATCGCTCGCCTCGGCGCTGTCGTCGCTCTCGTTGGCGGCACCGGCCAGCAGGGCAGGCAGCTCTGGCAGGGCGTCGTCGCTCTCCAGTTTTTCCAGATAGTTGAAGATTGCCTGCTTAATTAACCAGTGTGGCGTGCGGTCAATTCGGGTTGCGGCCGATTTAATCCGTTCGCGGGTCGCGTCATCCAGCTTAACCCCCATAGTGGTCATGCCCATGCCAAAAACTCCTGTGATTCAGTAGCGCTAGTGTAGTTAACGTGAAATATCCACTATGTTGCAACTTTGTGCAACCACGTTAAATGTGACCCGGTTTGCAAGCTGGAAAATGAATGGAATGTTACTGCATGGTTAACCGTAAAATAAGTGTGGATTTTAAGAGTGAAGCCTGTTTTCATGCGGCGCTTAACACTTTTTAAAGGTGCAACCGCAAAAAACGTGAGCGAGTGCAACCTCCAGGAATCTGGTGTGAAACCGGGGATGAAATTGATGTAAATGCAGTGTTAAATCGTTTGTGTCATGGAGGCGCATACGGCAGGATACGCGCGGCCAACAGAAACACACATCATCACCCCCTCGTTCCGGGGGTGTAATAAAGACGGTCAGAAAGGCCGTCGAACATCTTTGCGGAGTATTTAAATGGCAATTAGCACACCGATGCTGGTGACATTTCTTATCTATATTTTTGGCATGATCCTGATAGGGTTCCTTGCATGGCGTTCTACCAAGAACTTTGACGACTACATCCTCGGCGGGCGTAGCCTTGGGCCGTTCGTGACCGCGCTCTCTGCGGGTGCGTCGGATATGAGCGGCTGGCTGCTGATGGGGCTGCCGGGCGCCATCTTTCTCTCCGGGATCTCGGAAAGCTGGATCGCCATCGGCCTGACGCTGGGGGCATGGATTAACTGGAAACTGGTGGCCGGGCGTCTGCGCGTGCACACCGAAGCCAACAACAACGCCCTGACCCTGCCGGACTACTTCACCGGCCGTTTCGAAGATAAGAGCCGCATCCTGCGTATTATCTCAGCGGCGGTTATTCTGCTGTTCTTCACCATCTACTGTGCCTCCGGCATCGTGGCGGGCGCGCGTCTGTTCGAAAGCACCTTCGGCATGAGCTACGAAACCGCACTCTGGGCGGGCGCGGCGGCGACCATCCTCTACACCTTCGTGGGCGGGTTCCTGGCGGTAAGCTGGACCGACACCGTGCAGGCGAGCCTGATGATTTTTGCCCTGATCCTGACCCCGGTGATTGTGATCCTCTCCGTGGGCGGTCTGGGTGATTCGCTGGCGGTTATCCAGCAGAAGAGCATTGAAAACGTCGATATGCTGAAAGGGCTGAACTTTGTCGCCATCGTGTCGCTGATGGGCTGGGGGCTGGGTTACTTCGGCCAGCCGCACATCCTGGCGCGCTTTATGGCGGCAGACTCTCACCACACCATCGTTCATGCCCGTCGTATCAGCATGGCATGGATGATCCTCTGCCTGTGCGGCGCCTGTGCGGTAGGCTTCTTCGGGATTGCCTACTTCAGCAACAACCCGTCTCTGGCGGGCGCGGTAAACCAGAACGCCGAGCGCGTGTTTATCGAGCTGGCGCAGATCCTCTTCAACCCGTGGATCGCCGGTATTCTGCTCTCCGCCATCCTGGCGGCGGTAATGTCCACCCTGAGCTGCCAGCTGCTGGTCTGCTCCAGTGCCATCACCGAAGATCTGTACAAAGCCTTCCTGCGTAAAAACGCCAGCCAGAAAGAGCTGGTGTGGGTCGGTCGCCTGATGGTGCTGGTGGTAGCCCTGGTCGCTATCGCCCTGGCATCTAACCCGGAAAACCGCGTGCTGGGTCTGGTGAGCTACGCCTGGGCAGGCTTTGGTGCCGCCTTTGGTCCGGTGGTGCTCTTCTCGGTGATGTGGTCCCGCATGACACGTAACGGCGCGCTGGCGGGGATGATTATCGGTGCGGTCACGGTGATCGTCTGGAAACAGTTTGCGTGGCTGGGTCTGTACGAAATCATCCCGGGCTTTATCTTCGGCAGCATCGGGATTGTGGTCTTCAGTCTGCTGGGTAAAGCGCCGTCTGCCACGATGCAGAAACGCTTTGCCGACGCCGATGCGATGTATCACACCACTGCACCAACGAAGTTACAGGCTGAGTAAAAAGTTTCTCCCTTCACGTAGGCCGGGTAAGCGCAAGCGCCACCCGGCTTTTTTCTTGCCAAAATTCAAAAATTACGTTGATATCCTTGTGCTTATAACAATGAGGATAGCAAAGCATGACAATCAAAACAGGGCTGATGGCAGGCGCAATGTTACTGCTGGCAGGCTGCAACGCCCCATCGCACACCCCCGCGGATAACATCTGCAAAGCCGATAATCAGATGCAGCAGACCACCCTCTATTTCGGCCTTAACCGTCCGGCAGGCGAGGCGATCACCGGCCAGGAGTGGCAGCAGTTTGTCGATCGGGACGTCACGCCGCGTTTTCGCGATGGCTTAACGGTGTTTGATGCGCGCGGGCAGTGGCTCGGTAACGACGGGAAAGTGGCGCGCGAGTCGAGCAAGGCGCTGATGCTGATCCACGGCAAAGATGCTCAGAGCGAGAGCAATATCGAGGCGTTGCGGGGGATCTATAAACAGCGCTTCGCCCAGGAGTCGGTGATGCGCGTTGACCAGCCGGTGTGCGTGCAGTTTTAAACCCGCCCGGTAGGGTGCGGCCTGATCCCCTCACCCCGGCCCTCTCCCAAAGGGAGAGGGTGAAAACATTAAAAACGGTAACCTGAGTTACCGTTTTGCATTTACCTCGCCGCCGGGCGTTTTACCGCACCAGAGCTACAGCACCAGTCCCGCAAAGCTCGCCGACAACAGGCTTACCAGCGTCGCGCCATACACCAGGCGCAGACCAAATCGTGACACCACGTTACCCTGCTGCTCGTTCAGCCCCTTAATCGCCCCCGCGACAATGCCGATAGAGGCAAAGTTGGCGAAGGAAACCAGGAACACCGACAGGATCCCCAGCCCGCGCGGCGTCATCTGAGCGGCAATTTTTTGCAGCTCGATCATCGCCACAAATTCATTCGCCACCAGCTTGGTTGCCATAATGCCGCCCGCGTGCAGGGCATCGCTCAGCGGGATCCCCACCAGCCAGGCCAGCGGATAGAAGACATAACCCAGAATCTGCTGGAAGCTCAAACCAAACAGGCTTGAGAAGAGGGCGTTGACGGCGCTGATCAGGGCGATAAAGCCAATCAGCATCGCCAGAATAATCATCGCCACTTTGAACCCGGCCAGAATATATTCCCCCAGCATCTCAAAGAAACTCTGGGATTCGTGCATCTTCTCGAGCTTAATTTCCGGCTCCGCTTCCGGGCGGGTCGGGTTAATCACCGTCAGGATGATAAAGGTGCTGAACATATTCAGGATCAGCGCCGCCACCACATATTTTGCCTCCAGCATCGTCATATAGGCGCCGACGATGGACAGGGAAACGGTGGACATTGCGGTGGCCGCCATGGTGAACAGACGACGGGAAGAGAGATCTCCCAGCACCCCTTTGTAAGCAATGAAGTTTTCTGACTGGCCGAGCGTCAGGGAGCTGATGGCGTTAAAGGATTCCAGCTTGCCCATGCCGTTCACTTTCGACAGCAGGGTGCCGATAACGCGAATAATCACCGGCAGAATGCGCCAGTGCTGCAGAATACCGATCAGCGCGGAAATAAAGATAATCGGGCACAGGACGCCGAGGAAAATAAACGCCAGCCCTTTTTCGCCCATCCCGCCAAATACAAAGTTGGTGCCTTCGGCGGCATATTTCAGTAACGACTCAAAGAAGCCCGAGACGTACTGAATAACAAACAGGCCGCTTTCGGCGTGAAGGAAAAAGAACGCCAGCGCAATCTCAATAACGATAAGTTGAATGACGTAACGAATGCGAACGCTGCGGCGGTCGAAGCTGACCAGCCAGGCCAGCGCAAGGATAACCACCAGCGCCAGCAGGAAGTGCAGGAATTGATACATAGTTGATTTTCAGCAGATTAGTGAGGCGCACATTTAGCCACAGCCTGCCGTAACCGTAAATGAACTTTTAAGTCTTAACTTATAAACCTTTTAATCACTTAAGTGATTATGTTTACGTTATGGTTTTACATCCTGTCATCAAAATGCAGCATATTTCGCTTGTATTTCTTATTGCCGTAATGATAATCACTATCACAAGAATTTACCTTTCTTTGCATCAGTTGACGGCGAAAAACATTTAAGGTGTTGCATGTTTGTTCCATTTCTCATTATGTTACGTGAAGGGCTCGAAGCAGCCTTAATTGTCAGCCTCATTGCCAGTTATCTGAAACGCACCCAGCGGGGCCGCTGGATCGGCGTCATGTGGATTGGCGTCTTCCTTGCCGCCGCGCTGTGTCTGGGTCTTGGCATTGCCATTAACGAAACCACCGGCGAATTCCCGCAGAAAGAGCAGGAGCTGTTCGAAGGGATCGTAGCGGTGATTGCGGTGGTGATCCTCACCTGGATGGTGTTCTGGATGCGCAAGGTGTCGCGTAACGTGAAGGTCCAGCTGGAGCAGGCGGTGGACAGCGCCCTGGCGAAGGGCAATCACCACGGCTGGGCGCTGATTATGATGGTCTTTTTCGCCGTGGCGCGGGAAGGGCTGGAGTCGGTCTTCTTCCTGCTCGCCGCTTTCCAGCAAGATGTCGGGATCTGGCCGCCGCTGGGCGCGGTGCTGGGCCTGGCGACCGCGGTGGTGCTCGGTTTTCTGCTCTACTGGGGCGGCATTCGTCTCAACCTGGGCGTCTTCTTCAAATGGACCAGCCTGTTTATTCTGCTGGTGGCCGCCGGGCTGGCCGCGGGCGCGATCCGCGCCTTCCACGAGGCGGGCCTGTGGAACCACTTCCAGGATATGGCGTTCGACCTCAGTAACGTCCTCTCCACCCATTCCCTGACCGGCACCCTGCTCGAAGGCATCTTCGGTTATCAGGAAGCGCCGAGCGTCAGCGAAGTGGCGATGTATTTCATCTATCTCATTCCGGCGCTGGCGCTGTTCTTTATGCCCCCGCGTGCAGGCACGCAGCCGTCGCGGTCTGCGCCCTGAAGTGCTCAATGTAGTTACAACATACTTTTAAAAGGGAAAGGTCATGGCAATCCATTTTCGTCGTAGTGCGTTACAGGCTGGCGTGGCAGCGCTGATTGCGTCTGCATTTGCGGCCCAGGCCGCGGATGTCCCGCAGGTGAAAGTCACCGTCAATGATAAGCAGTGTGAGCCGATGACCATCACGGTCAACAGCGGTAAAACCCAGTTCATTATTCAGAACCACAGCCAGAAAGCGCTGGAGTGGGAGATCCTGAAAGGGGTGATGGTGGTGGAAGAGCGTGAAAACATCGCGCCGGGCTTCAGCCAGAAGATGACCGCCAACCTGCAGCCGGGCGAATACGACATGACCTGCGGCCTGCTGACCAACCCGAAAGGCAAGCTGATTGTGAAAGGCGCCGCCACCGCCGATGCCGCCAAAGGGGAAGCGCTGCTGAGCCTGGGCGACGCCATTACTGCCTATAAAGCGTATGTCACCAAAGAGACCGCCGATCTGGTCGCGGGTACTAAAGCCTTTACCGACGCGGTGAAGGCGGGCGATATCGAAAAAGCGAAATCGCTGTACGCGCCAACCCGTCAGCACTACGAGCGCATCGAGCCGATTGCCGAGCTGTTCTCCGATCTCGACGGCAGCATCGACGCCCGTGAAGACGACTACGAGCAGAAAGCCGCCGATCCGAAATTCACCGGCTTCCACCGTCTGGAAAAAGCGCTGTTTGGCGACAACTCCACCAAAGGGATGGAGCAGTACGCGGAGCAGTTGAACAGCGACGTGCTGGATCTGCAAAAACGCATCAGCGAATTGGCCTTCCCGCCGTCAAAAGTGGTGGGCGGCGCAGCCGGTCTGATTGAAGAAGTGGCGGCCAGCAAGATCAGCGGGGAAGAAGATCGCTACAGCCATACCGACCTGTGGGACTTCCAGGCCAACGTCGAGGGGGCTCAGAAGATTGTTGACCTGCTGCGTCCGCAGCTGCAAAAAGACAACAGCGAACTGCTGGCAAAAGTGGATGCTAACTTCAAGAAAGTGACCACCATTCTGGCGAAATACCGCACCAAAGACGGCTTTGAGACCTACGACAAGCTGACCGATGCCGACCGTAATGCCCTGAAAGGGCCGATTACTACTCTGGCAGAAGATCTGGCTCAGCTGCGTGGTGTCCTGGGCCTGGATTAATTCGATGAACAAGCATGATGAGTACGACGTCGCTGAACCTTCACGGCGTCGGTTGTTAAAAGGGGTAGGGGCGCTTGGCGGCGCTCTTGCTCTGGCAGGTGGCTGTCCGGTGGCGCATGCGGCAAAACCGCAGAGCGCGCCGGGCACGCTCTCCCCGGATGCGCGGATGGAGACCCAGCCGTTTCACGGCCTGCATCAGGCCGGGATCTTAACCCCGCAGCAGGCCTCGATGATGCTGGTGGCCTTTGACGTGCTGGCCAGCGATAAAAGCGAGCTGGAACGCCTGTTCCGCCTGCTGACCCAGCGCATCACCTTTTTGACCACCGGCGGCCCGGCGCCCGACACGCCGAACCCGCGTCTGCCGCCGATGGACTCCGGGATCCTGGGGGCCTTTATCGCTCCGGATAACCTGACCATGACGGTGTCGCTGGGGGCGTCGCTTTTTGATGACCGCTTCGGCCTTGCCGGGCTTAAGCCTAAATCACTGCAGAAGATGGTGCGTTTCCCGAATGATTCGCTGGATGCGGCGCTGTGTCATGGCGATCTGCTGATCCAGATCTGCGCCAACACCCAGGACACGGTGATCCACGCCCTGCGGGATCTGATCAAGCACACCCCGGATCTGCTGAGCGTGCGCTGGAAGCGGGAAGGGTTTATCTCTGACCACGCCGCGCGCAGCAAAGGCAAAGAGACGCCGGTGAACCTGCTCGGCTTTAAGGATGGCACTGCCAACCCCGACAGCCAGGATGCGCCGCTGATGGATCGCGTGGTATGGGTGACGGCGGATCAGGGCGAACCGGCCTGGACGGTGGGCGGCAGCTATCAGGCGGTGCGCATCATCCAGTTCCGCGTAGAGTTCTGGGACCGGACGCCGCTCAAAGAGCAGCAGACCATTTTTGGCCGCGACAAGCACAGCGGTGCGCCGCTGGGCATGAAGAACGAGCACGACGTGCCGGATTACGCCAGCGATCCGGACGGTAATGTTATCGCCCTCGACAGCCATATCCGCCTTGCTAACCCGCGCACGAAGGAGACCGAGCAAAACCTGATGATGCGCCGGGGATACAGCTACTCGCTGGGGGTGACCAACTCCGGTCAGCTGGATATGGGGCTGCTGTTTGTCTGCTTCCAGCACGATCTGGAGAAGGGCTTTTTGACCGTCCAGAAGCGCCTGAACGGCGAAGCGCTGGAAGAGTACGTGAAGCCGATTGGCGGGGGCTACTTCTTTGCCCTGCCGGGCGTGCAGAATAAAAACGGCTGGCTGGCACAGGGTCTGCTCGAAGCCTGATTAGCGTCCCGCTTAACCCTTAAGCGGGATGATTTTTTCCGTCTCTCTATCTCCTTGTTATAATTCTGTAATAGTCCGATAGCAGACTAAGTGAAACTGTAGGTCGAGTCTTAAAAGTTGCATTCGGGTAAAATAAATGTTGCATTCATGCTAAATCCTGATGTACTTACTTTAAGAAAGCGGTAAACCTTACAGTGAATATGAATCACTCTGGAGATCGCCGATGGTTGGGTCCTGTACTGGACAAGGTAAACGTAACAACCGCAGCACCCGGCGCGGAGGCTCAAACTCCGGCAGCGATCTCTTCACCGAAAAATTCTCCCCCTCCACAGCAAATCCTGATTTTACCGACCCGTCGAATGGTGAGCATAGCGATCCGGCGGCGTCATTTAACCAAGCAAGCTATGGCTTAGAAGGAAGCCAACCCTCAGATGTTTGTTCGCCTAATCGCACTGATTGCGGTGCGAGTGATGAATACCAACAACTCAAGGTGCTATCCATGGGAAGACAAAAAGCAGTGATCAAAGCTCGTCGTGAAGCGAAACGTGTGCTGAGACGGGATTCACGTAGCCATAAACAGCGTGAAGAAGAGTCGGTCACCTCGCTTGTGCAGATGAGTGGCGTTGAAGCAATTGGCATGGCGCGGGACAGCCGTGATACCACCCCAATTGTGGCGCGCAATGACGCTCAGGCGCAGTACCTGAATGCTATTGAGAGTAAGTCGCTTATTTTCGCCACCGGGGAAGCCGGTTGCGGGAAAACCTGGATAAGTGCAGCCAAGGCGGCGGAGGCTCTGATTCATAAGGACGTCGATAAGATCATTGTGACCCGTCCGGTATTGCAGGCTGATGAAGATCTCGGCTTCTTACCTGGCGATATTTCGGAGAAGTTTGCCCCCTATTTCCGGCCCGTCTACGACGTGCTTGTGAAACGGTTGGGTGCATCTTTTATGCAGTACTGCCTGCGTCCCGAAATTGGTAAGGTAGAAATTGCGCCGTTCGCCTATATGCGCGGACGTACATTTGAAAATGCAGTTGTGATTCTCGACGAGGCTCAGAACGTAACTGCTGCGCAAATGAAGATGTTTTTAACGCGCCTCGGGGAAAACGTGACGGTGATCGTGAACGGGGATATCACCCAGTGCGACCTGCCGGCCGGCGTCAAATCGGGTCTGAGCGATGCGCTGGCACGTTTCGAAGAGGATGAGATGGTGGGCATCGTACGTTTCGATAAAGACGATTGCGTACGTTCGGCGCTCTGCCAGCGGACGCTGCAGGTCTACTCCCGGTCATAGCATAACCTTCTCGTTTTACTTGCTTCCTGTAACCCCTTCCCGGCGTAATGCCGGGAAGCTGCGTCTGATTCCTCGGTTGAAATGTACCTGCGGTTGTCTTTCACAAGATCATATTATGATGATGACATATTTATTTCGTATAGAAAATGCCGGGTATTACGCGGTGTTTTGCTGTATTTATAAGTCTTGTTGTTAACTCAACAGGCTTTTTAATAAAAATGACAGAAGTGTGATATTAATTCGTAATACCCACAAAATATGTATGAAAACCATGATCAGGCTAATTATAAATAATCAATTAAACGTGAATGTTGTCACAATTCACTACTGTCAGCCGAATATTAAGTTGGTAACTTTCGGGCTATTATCTATGTTTCGTAGTCATTCAAACACAATTCTAAAAAGAAACTCCCGGGAAGACTTTTCTCTGGAACATCACGCTGAGGGCCATACATGAACGAACTGGTTAGTGCAATTAATGGTGTTATCTGGAGCCCGGCGTTAATATTTTTATGCCTGGGTGTTGGCCTCTATTTCTCACTGCGTAGTCGCTTTTTACAATTACGCCATGTCAAACATATGGTGGCTCTGATGTTCCAGGGGCGTGCCACGGATGCAGGCGTATCGTCGTTTCAGGCACTGACAATGACGCTGGCGGGTCGCGTGGGGACCGGTAACATCGCGGGTGTGGCAACCGCCATTACCTTTGGCGGGCCGGGAGCGCTATTCTGGATGTGGATGGTGGCGTTTTTGGGTGCCAGCTCCGCTTTTGTTGAATCCACTCTGGGTCAGGTTTATAAAGAAAAAATTAACGGCGAATATCGTGGCGGTCCTGCCTTCTATATTGAAAAAGGTTTGGGCGTGAAATGGTACGCATGGTTATTTGCTATTGTGACTATTTTCTCCTGCGGCTTATTACTTCCCGGTGTACAGGCAAACTCTATTGGCGCCAGCCTGGATATTGCCTTTGGCCTCGATCCAAATGTCACCGCCGCATTATTGGCTATATTATTAAGTTTCATTATTTTTGGTGGTGTGAAAAGGATCGCCAGCTTTAGCAGCATGGTCGTTCCTTTTATGGCGCTCGGCTATATTATTGTCGCCTGCGTTATTATCGCCATTAATATTGAGCAACTTCCTTCTGTTATTCTGCTGATCTGGAAAAGCGCATTTGGCCTTGAAGCAGGCTTTGGTGCTGTTCTGGGGCAGGCAATAATGTGGGGCGTTAAGCGCGGGGTATATTCCAACGAGGCGGCGCAAGGTACAGGGCCACATGCTTCCTCAGCGGCCGAAGTGAGCCATCCGGCGAAACAGGGCCTGGTTCAGGCCTTCTCAGTCTACATCGACACGCTGTTCGTCTGCTCCGCGACCGGATTCATGCTGTTGATTACCGGGTTGTATAACGTTCAGGGCGTCGATGGCGCGGCAATCTATACAGGGATTGCAGGCGTGGCAGCAGGCCCTGGCTATGTGCAGACCGCCATGGAAAGCATGATGCCTGGTTTTGGTAATTACTTCGTTGCCATTGCGCTGTTCTTCTTTGCTTTCACCACTATTATTGCCTACTACTATATTGCTGAAACAAATATCGCGTATATCAACCGTAAAATTCACCGCCCGTGGCTGACGTTCTTGCTGAAAATATGCCTGTTAACGTCCACGGTATATGGCACCGTGCGTACTGCAGATCTGGCATGGGGGTTGGGCGATATTGGGGTCGGCCTGATGGCGTGGCTTAACATTATTGCAATTGTTCTTTTACATAAAAAAGCATTTGCCAGTCTTAAAGATTATGAAAGCCAGAAGGCGCAAGGTATCGATCCGCAATTTGATCCGATTCGACTTGGGATTAAAAATGCCGATCACTGGGTTAAAGACCGTAAAGATGAAAAGGATGCGAGCCTGGGTCAGACATCTTCACTGTCGGGAAATCGTACACTAAGTTGATGGTGCAAAAAGAGCCCGTATGAAAGTACGGGCTCTTTTTTTATATGGCGGTGAGAAGGTTAGGGGTCTGGATTCCGTGAACATGCCTGATGGCGCTTCGCTTATCAGGCCTACGGGATTGAGGCCGGGTAACGCTTTGTTCCCTCGCCCCTTTGGGGAGAGTGTGAGGGGCCCAGCGCGCACGGTGCCGCATCTGGCACCGGGAGGGATTGACTCGCTTCGCTCGCCCTTCGGGCAGCCTGTTCGCTGCGCCCTCAGTCTGTCCAACTGGCTGTCGCCAGTTGTCGAACCCCGGTCGAGGGCTCTCATCCCTCCCTCTCGGGAGAATATAAAAGAAAAGAGCCCGTACTTGCGTACGAGCTCTCATCTCGAATATGGCGGTGAGGGAGGGATTGACTCGCTGCGCTCGCCCTTCGGGCAGCCTGTTCGCTGCGCTCTCAGTCTGTCCAACTGGCTGTCGCCAGTTGTCGAACCCCGGTCGAGGGCTCTCATCCCTCCCTCTCGGGAGAATATAAAAGAAAAGAGCCCGTACTTGCGTACGAGCTCTCATCTCGAATATGGCGGTGAGGGAGGGATTGACTCGCTGCGCTCGCCCTTCGGGCAGCCTGTTCGCTGCGCTCTCAGTCTGTCCAACTGGCTGTCGCCAGTTGTCGAACCCCGGTCGAGGGCTCTCATCCCTCCCTCTCGGGAGAATATAAAAGAAAAAAGCCCGTACTTGCGTACGAGCTCTCATCTCGAATATGGCGGTGAGGGAGGGATTGACTCGCTGCGCTCGCCCTTCGGGCAGCCTGTTCGCTGCGCTCTCAGTCTGTCCAACTGGCTGTCGCCAGTTGTCGAACCCCGGTCGAGGGCTCTCATCCCTCCCTCTCGGGAGAATATAAAAGAAAAGAGCCCGTACTTGCGTACGAGCTCTCATCTCGAATATGGCGGTGAGGGAGGGATTCGAACCCTCGATACGTTGCCGTATACACACTTTCCAGGCGTGCTCCTTCAGCCACTCGGACACCTCACCATATTGTTTTGCTGCCTTTCCTCTCGGGGGCAACGGGGCGCTACTATAGGGAGTCGGGCTAAAACGGTCAAGCAGATTTTATGCTTTACTGCGCGTTCGGTTAAGCAATAAGCAGCTCCACGGTTTTCAGGCCGTGGAGCGAGCCATTAGCGCTGTGAATCGAGCGCCTCACCGTTCTTCACCACCTCTTGCGCCTTGCCGTAGCTTTCAATCAGCAGCTGATACGCCGGGAAGATATGGGTATAGACTTCCGCCCACTGCGCCGCATCTTCACGATTCCAGGTGCGCTGGATCTCCGAGGCGACAGCGGCGGTATCCATTGGCACTACGCCTGCCTGCACCACACGCGCCAGGGTGATCTCCTGGGCCATTTTGCTGTAGGTGCCCGATGCGTCGATCACTGCAAACACCTTATAGCCGTCGGCCACCGCGCTGATTGACGGGAAGGCCATGCAGACGCTGGTGATGGTCCCGGCGATAATCAGCGTTTTACGTCCGGTCGCCTTCACGGCGGCCACGAACTCCGGGTTGTCCCAGGCGTTAATCTCACCTTTACGCGCCACGTACTGCGCATGCGGCGCATTGGCGTGGATCTCCGGGATCAGCGGCCCGTTTGGCCCCTGCGGCACGGAGGCCGTGGTGATCACCGGGATATTCGCCAGGCTGGCGATTTTCGCCAGCGCCGCGGCGCGGGCGCGCAGTTCCGGCATCGGCATGTCGCCGACGGTCTGGAACAGGCCGCTCTGGTGATCGATTAGCAGCATCACTGCATCATTCACATCAATCGCCGGACGTGCGCCGTTAAAGTTAGCGGGGGTAGACATGATTCTCTCCTTTATTACATTCAGATCTGACCGAAGCGGCCGGAATTGAAATCGCGAATGGCTTCGGCGATTTCGCTTTTACTGTTCATCACAAACGGGCCATAGCCCACAATCGGTTCATTCAGGGGCTCCCCGGCCATCAGCAGCACTTTGGCGTCGCTGCTGGCTTCCAGATGGAGCGTCTCTCCCTGCTGGCTCAGCACCGCCATCTGGGCTTCACCTGCCTCTGCGGTGCCGTTCACCGTCACGTTGCCCTCCAGCACCACCAGCGCGGTGCTCCAGCCTTCAGGCTGAGTCAGCGTGAGATGGCTGCCCTGACGCAGGGTGAGATCCCAGACATTCAGCGGCGAGTAAGTGTGCGCCGGGCCGGTAGTCTCTTCGTAGCGACCGGCGATCACCCGCAGCGAGCCGCTGTTGTCGGGCAGCGTCACCACCGGAATCTGGCTTTTGGTGATGCTCTGATAGCCCGGCGTCGCCATCTTGTCTTTCGCGGGCAGATTGACCCACAGCTGCATCATTTTTAGCTCGCCGCCTTTCTGCGCAAAGGCGCTGGAGTGGAACTCCTCGTGCAGAATACCGGCGCCCGCCGTCATCCACTGCACGTCCCCCGGGCCAATCACGCCGCCTTTACCGGTTGAGTCGCGATGCTCCACTTCGCCGGAATAGACGATGGTGACCGTTTCAAAGCCACGGTGGGGATGCTCACCCACGCCGCGTTTTGCGCCATCCGCCGGGAAGGTGTAAGGCCCGGCATAATCGAGCAGTAAAAACGGGCTCAGCGGCTCACCCTGTGTCTGGTAAGAAAACATCGAACGCACCGGGAAACCGTCGCCAACCCAGTGCTGACGGGGTGCGGTATAAATGCCTGTAACGTTTTTCATGGTGTTCTCCTGATGTTCTGTTGATGTAATTAGCTTATATTCAGGTTTAATATCCCGGTAGATAGTGAAAATAAGTTGCACTGTTCTGTTTATGGAACGATGAGGGCGTGATGCAGGATCTCAATGATTTCGTATGGTTTGTGAAAGTGGTCGATCACGGTGGCTTTGCGGCGGCAGGTCGGGCGCTGGATCTGCCAAAATCCCGGCTCAGCCGACGGATAGCCCAGCTTGAGGCGCGGCTGGGCGTGCGTCTGATCCAGCGAACCACGCGCCAGTTTACGGTGACGGAGGTGGGGCAGACCTTCTATCAGCACTGCAAGGCGATGCTGGTGGAGGCCGAGGCGGCGGAAGAGGCGGTCGCGGCGTTGCAGGCTGAACCGCGCGGCATGGTGCGGATCACCTGCCCGGTCACGCTGCTGCACGTTCACGTTGGGCCGATGCTGGCAAGGTTTATGGCGCGCTATCCCGGCATTAATCTGCAGCTGGAAGCGACTAACCGGCGGGTGGACCTGGTGGCAGAGGGCATTGATGTAGCCATCCGGGTGCGTCCTCGTCCGTTTGACGACAGCGATCTGGTCCTGCGGGTACTGGCCGACAGGGGGCATTGCCTGGTGGCGGGGCCAGAGCTGATTCAGCGCCTGGGTGTGCCGACAATGCCGTCGGAGCTCAGTGCCTGGCCCGGCTTGAGTCTGGGGGAGGGGAGGCAGATCCATAAGTGGGCGTTAAGCGGGCCCGAAGGGGCAAAGGCGGAGGTCCATTTTCAGCCGCGCCTTATTACCACCGACATGCTGGCGCTGCGGGAAGCGGCGATAGCGGGGGTAGGGCTGGTGCAGTTACCCATTTTGATGGTCAAAGACCAGCTGGCGTCCGGGGCGTTAATAAAAGTGCTGGAGGCATGGGAGCCGCGGCGGGAAGTTATTCACGCGGTTTATCCCTCCCGCCGCGGGCTGTTGCCGTCAGTCAGAACGCTGGTGGATTTTTTGACGGAGGAGTATGCGAGGATGGTGGAAGAATGATTGGGGTCAGGTTTTGATTTTGTAGGTCGGGTAAGCGAAGCGCCACCCGACAAGCAGACCGCACGGTGCCGCATCTGGCACCGGGAGGGATTGACTCGCTTCGCTCGCCCTTCGGGCAGCCCACTCACTGCGTTCGTGGTCTGTCCAACTGGCTGTCGCCAGTTGTCGAACCCCGGTCGAGGGTTCTCATCCCCCCTGCAGGCGTGCACTATGCGAAAAAAAAGCCCGCATTTTCATGCGAGCTCTTCTTTAAATATGGCGGTGAGGGGGGGATTCGAACCCCCGATACGTTGCCGTATACACACTTTCCAGGCGTGCTCCTTCAGCCACTCGGACACCTCACCATATTGTTATCCCGTTGCTGCCGGGACGGGCGCTAATGTAAGGAAAAGCCTGACTGACGTCAATCAACTTTTTCAGTAAATTAGCGCGTTAAGACAAACTTCAACCAACATGATTTTTAATTGCGCTGAAAGCGCCTTTTTTATCAACAACACCCCGGTCGCAAATTTTGTTATGCTGCAATGCAGTTGAAAATGAACGTAAAACAGCGCAACAGAAGGCAATCGCAATGGACATTATTTTTTACCACCCGACATTTGATAACGCTTACTGGATAAAAACACTCTCGGCGGCGCTGCCGGGCGCGCGGGTGCGGGAGTGGAAGCGCGGCGATAATGAACCGGCAGATTACGCTCTGGTGTGGCATCCGCCGGTTGAGATGCTGCAGGGCCGTAACCTGAAAGCGGTATTTGCCCTCGGGGCCGGGGTGGACTCGATCCTCAGCAAGCTCAAGGCGCACCCGGAAATGCTGGCGGAGTCGATCCCGCTGTTCCGCCTCGAAGACACCGGTATGGGCCAGCAGATGCAGGAGTACGCCGTAAGCCAGGTGCTGCACTGGTTCCGCCGGTTCGACGACTATCAGGCGCTGAAAAAGCAGGCTCGCTGGGAACCGCTGGCCGATTACCCGCGCGAAGAATTTACCATCGGCATCCTCGGCGCCGGGGTATTGGGATCGAAAGTGGCCGAGGCGCTGGCTCCCTGGGGCTTCCCGCTGCGCTGCTGGAGCCGTACCCGCAAGAGCTACCCTGGCGTCACCAGCTTTGCCGGGAAAGAAGAACTGCCGCAGTTTTTACAGGGCACGCGGGTGCTGATTAACCTGCTGCCGAATACGGCTGAAACCGTCGGCATCATCAATAAGGACCTTATCAGCCAGTTGGCGGATAACAGCTATCTGATGAACCTGGCGCGCGGCGTACACGTGGTGGAGGCCGATCTGCTGGCGGCGCTTGAGAGCGGCAAGCTGAAAGGCGCGATGCTGGATGTCTACAGCAAAGAGCCGTTACCCGCTGACAATGCCCTGTGGGCGCACCCGCGCGTGGCGATGACGCCGCACATTGCAGCAGTGACGCGTCCGGCAGAAGCCATCGACTATATTGCCCGCACCATCTCCCAACTGGAGAAGGGCGAGCAGGTCACCGGGCAGGTCGACAGACAGCGCGGTTACTGAGTCAAACCCGGCGATTGCCGGGTTTTTGCTAATAAACGCCCTGGATAACTGCTATCCTTTGGGAAACACGAGAGGAGAGAACGATGTACCCCGTTGACCTGCATATGCACACCGTCGCCAGTACCCACGCCTACAGCAACCTTCATGACTACATCGCCCAGGCTAAACAAAAGCACATCAAACTCTTTGCGATCACCGATCATGGCCCGGATATGGCTGATGCGCCGCACTACTGGCACTTTGTGAATATGCGCATCTGGCCACGGGTGGTGGACGGCGTCGGGATCCTGCGCGGCATTGAAGCCAATATCAAAAACACCCAGGGTGAAATTGACTGTACCGGCCCGATGCTCACCTCTCTGGATCTGATCCTCGCCGGTTTTCACGAGCCGGTTTTCGCACCTCAGGATCGGGCGACCAACACCGAGGCGATGATCACCACTATCGCCAGCGGTAACGTACATATCATCAGCCATCCGGGTAACCCGAAATATCCCATCGACATTCAGGCTGTCGCCCGGGCGGCGGCAGAGCATCGCGTGGCGCTGGAGATCAACAACTCCTCCTTTATTCACTCCCGCAAGGGCAGTGAAGCGAACTGCCGGGCAGTAGCGGCGGCGGTGAAGGAGGCCGGTGGCTATGTGGCGCTGGGATCGGATTCCCACACTGCCTTCACGCTGGGTGATTTTAGCGAATGCCGCAAAGTCCTCGACGATGTAGACTTCCCGCAAGATCGCATTCTGAACGTCACGCCGCGCCGGATGCTGGATTTCCTCGAGTCGCGCGGCATGGCGCCAATTGCTGAATTTGCCGAATTTTAACTGTGTAATGGACTAAATAAATGAATGAGTTTTCCATCCTCTGTCGCGTACTGGGTTCTCTTTACTATCGCCAGCCGCAGGATCCGCTGCTGGTGCCGCTGTTAACCTTGATCCGCGAAGGCAAGCTGGCCCAGAACTGGCCACTTGAGCAGGATGAGCTGTTGCAGCGTCTGCAAAACAGCTGTGATATGCAGCAGGTGGCCGCCGATTACAATGCGCTGTTTGTGGGCGAAGAGTGCCGCGTGTCGCCGTATCGCTCCGCATGGGAAGAGGGCGCAACCGAAGCCGAAGTGCGCGCGTTTCTCTCTGCACGCGGGATGCCGTTGACCGATACCCCGGCCGATCATATCGGTACGCTGCTGCTGGCGGCCTCGTGGATTGAAGATCATGCGGCGGATGATGAAAACGAGGCGCTGGAAACCCTGTTTGGGGAGTACATCCTGCCGTGGTGCGGGGCGTTTCTCGGTAAGGTCGAAGCGCATGCCACCTCTCCATTCTGGCGCACCATGGCGCCACTCACCCGTGACGCCATTGCCGCTATGTGGGACGAACTGCAGGAAGAGAATGAAGAGTGATTTAGATCACTCTTTACATGTAACAGCAAATCTCAATTTGCATATTATGTGTTCCTGATCGCATTTCATGGCCGCGTATCTGCTAAGATGCGCGCCATGAACATACTACTCTCTATCGCAATCACGACAGGCATCCTCTCCGGGATATGGGGTTGGGTTGCCGTCTCTCTCGGACTCCTCAGTTGGGCGGGCTTCCTCGGCTGCACGGCCTACTTTGCCTGCCCGCAGGGCGGCGTGAAGGGGCTATTTATCTCGGCATGTACCCTAATGAGCGGCGTGGCCTGGGCGATGATTATCATCCACGGCAGCGCGCTGGCACCGCATCTGGAAATCCTGGGCTACGTCATGACCGGCGTGGTGGCGTTTCTGATGTGCATTCAGGCAAAACATCTGCTGCTGTCATTTGTCCCTGGCACCTTCATGGGGGCCTGCGCCACCTTTGCAGGGCAGGGGGACTGGAAGCAGGTGGTGCCTTCGCTGGCGCTGGGGCTGGTGTTTGGTTACGCCATGAAAAACAGCGGACTTTGGCTGGCGGCGCGACGGGAACGAACGCGCCACGTCACGGCGCTGAGCAAATAAAAAAAGGCGAGACCCGGGTCTCGCCTTTTTAATGCGCTTTCTGTCAGGATTCTGGCGGCGTCGACATCTCGCGGTATTTCACCAGAATATCGTTTTTCACTTCGTTTTTGTTTTGCAGGTCCCACAGTCCGCGATCGATACCGTCGTTAATCAGGAAGATCACCCCGGTTTCAATTGCTGACATCAGGCAGAGCATGACCGGCTCGTTAGAGGTATAGCCGATTTCGCCTTCCAGCAGACGCTGGTAGTCGATGAAGCGGAACACCCCGGCCTGCACTTCGTACGAGAGAATCGTTTTGCTGGTGGTAACGGACGACAGGATTTCGCCGGTACTGACGTTGACCACACGCAGGTTCACCGCAATCTGGTCAAGCTGGTACTGCGTATCGCCGCCGATACCGAAGTAACGGGCCCCCACACCGCCCGATTTGACGTTACTTTCGTAGCCGATAATTGAGCCTTCGACCATGACGTTCGCGGCCGTAAGCGAATGCAACGGAATGCGGTTGTTCATCGCTACGGTGCCGTTATCCTGCGCAGCACGAATGATCTTACGTTCGTTAAGCAGGTTTTGCAGCCCCTGACGTTCCAGAGGAATAAACCAGCGTGAGTCTTTTAACGCAGTGACCAGCATGGCGGTGGCGCTTTGCGGTACAGCCGTTGAGAAGTTACTTGCCGGATACGGTTTAAATTGCCCGGTTTCATCCTGAATATTATAAACCGACACGTAAATCTTACCCGTTGGCAATGGCAATTTGGTTAAATCACGATAGCTCTGGGCGCGAGGCATTAATGTCGGTTTCGCTGCTTCTTTCGGCGGAGCAGTTAAACAACCGCTCAATAAGCACACTGCAACAAGGAGGAGAAAGCGCTGCATGATTATTGTCCTTATCTCGACATTTTTTAAAAGTCGGTAGAATTGTTTTGCAAGCCCGCAACCTGAATGGTGGAGGTTTTCCCCGTTTTCCGGTCTGTCACGTTCAGCTGCATTTGACCGTCCGCATTGGCGATGTCGACAATAAAGTCGCTGGTCACCATACGGCCGGGTGTGCCGGTATTAATATTGGTCAGCAGTCCGCCCAGAACCTGGGCCTGGATTGCCTGGGTAAAGTTATCCAGCGCGCTCGGGGTTTCAATACCAAAATCATCAGAGCTTGGATCCGTATAGGAGTTTTGCGCCTGCGCCGAGTTTAAAAGGAAAGATCCGTTATTTGGGTTTCCACCAAAGTTCGGGTTGCGGAACTGGAAGGTCATATTTCCGGCCCAACTCAGAGATGGAATTAGCATTAAAGCTACAACTGCATGGACAACACGCATGAATGCCTCCGAATTAAAATTCGTCTTGCGCTAAATCGCCGGTACTCAGCAGAGCCTTATCGATCTGCAGACGATTTAATGCCTCTTCGGTTTGAGCCAGAGCAAAGACCACGTTTTTATCCAGGTCAGTTTTCGAGGGGTATAAGAAGGTCTGGAAAATAACGTCCTGATTAACCGTTATTGTGATCCAGCTTCCCCATCGTGCACTGGGCCGTTCATTGATCGTTAAGTTACCGGGATAGTCACTTTCCCATTTGTCGCTAAAGCCACGATAGAAAGCATGGCCGACAGCCGAGACGGTGTGGTCAGTTAACAATCCAGGTATCTCAACTTCAACCGCATGAAGATTCCCGGCAGCAAGCCACAGGCCTGCTGCGGTAATCCAACTCATTGTGCGTTTCATACTGTTAACGCCTGAGGTTATCATTCGCCCATGAAACCGCCTGAGTCCGGTTTTTGACAGCTATCTTCTTGAAAAGATTATAAAGATGGGTCTTAACCGTATTTTCGCTGATAAATAACGAACGGGCGATTTCAATATTTGAAGCACCTATACGTAATTTATTCAGAATCTCTTTTTCGCGATGGGTCAGCAAAGCGGACTCTGAACTGTTATAGCGATAATTTCCGGAATGCGTGATGAGGTAGCTGGCAAGTTTCTGCGAAAAATAGCATTCCCCACGCAGTACTCCCTGCAGGCCATCCACCACGCGTGTCTCGTCCTCGTTGACATAAAAGACACCGTTGATATGTGGCCAACTTTCAATATCCCTGAATGGGTATTCTTCGGGAGTATTTAACAACAACACACGGATATTGTTGTTTTTCCTGCTTAAAATATCTTGCCAGTATTGGATAAGCTTTTTATCCGCTTCCATCATATCGAAAAGAATAATGCTGCCAGGAGCAATGTCATCGAAAGAGCGTTGAATACTATGCAATTTTCCGCTCAACGTTAAGCTATGCTTTAAATGCTGTAGTAAAGCTGTCGCCTGTAAAGAAGGTTTGGTGACTAACAATAAAGTCTGACCATGCAAGCTTTGGACTTCATTAAACATGATGAAACCCCTTTTTTGAACATCTGGCAGCTGCCCCCAATATATATTGGGGGCACCAGAAGTACTGACAGATGTGCACTGCTGTGTGTAGAAGAAAGACCATATCCCTTGAGAGAAGGGAAAATAAAATTAACAATGCCGAACTTCTGTTTTCAATCTAGCTATTACGATTTTTAAAGCAAGTGTTAAACGTGTAACAAGATGTAAAAATCAATATTACTTTGTAAAAAATGAGTTCATGAATTGCTTAGGAATCATTAAAAAGTTGTACACATTGTTATTGATGCACACATTTTAAAAATCATACAAATAACGATAACTTTATGATTTTTATAGGTTATATTATTTTGTCAATATGTGTAGTCAGGTATGAGCTTGTTCAAAAAGCTAAGTCTATTTTTACAATGTGTAAACGTCTTAAGAAATCACGAGGTTTGTCACGCAATCATGGATATATCCCGTTTTCCCTTCTGCAGAGCAGACGAAACGGCAAATCTGCCGAATTGACGATTTTGATTTTTGCAAACTGAAAAAGACGCTTTTTGCACCCCTCTAAAATCGTTGTATCGCCACAGTATTTAATTTTATTTAATACTTTGGGGTGAACGAAAGAATAAAAATACAACTGGCGGGTGAGATATTAAAATTGTTTCGGCAGACATACTCTTCATCGTAACGCCGGGTTAACAAAATATTTGTTCTTGTTAACGCAGTTATTATACCACCAGGTCCAGGGTGATAACATGAAGAACAAGTTGTTATTGATGTTGACATTACTGGGTGCACCTGGATTTGTTTTCGCAACGACTGATTTAGCAGCGTCAGAATACAATTTCGCGGTTAATGAGCTAAGCAGATCCTCATATAACCAGGCAGCTATCATTGGACAAACTGGTGTGAATAACAATGCCAACGTTCAACAGCAAGGTCAGAAATTGTTATCTGTCGTTTCTCAGGAGGGCGGAAATAATCGGGCGAACATTGATCAATCAGGCAGTTACAACCTTGCCTATATAGATCAAAAAGGGAACTCGAACAATGCGAGTATTAATCAAGGTGCATATGGTAATACCGCAGTGATTATTCAGAAAGGTTCTGGTAATAAAGCGAATATTACGCAGTATGGTACGCAAAAAACGGCAGTTGTAGTGCAGAGACAGTCGCAGATGGCGATTCGCGTTATTCAACGCTAGCTATTGGGCGATAATTAATCAATCCGATGGGGGCTTTACAATGAAACTTTTAAAAGTGGCAGTAATTGCAGCAATCGTGGTTTCTGGCAGTGCTATGGCTGGTTCTATTCCACAATGGGGTAATAACCATGGTGGTGGCGGAAATAACAACGTCAGCCCAGAATCGCTGACCGTTTATCAATACGGTGGCCGTAACAATGTGGACGCTTTGCAAAGCGATGCACGTGGGTCTGAAATTACTGTTCGTCAGAATGGTTTCGGTAACGATGCTGACCTGTCTCAGGGCGCTGACAGCAGCGAAATCAGCCTGACCCAGCGTGGCCAGGGTAACGAAGCGACCATCAGCCAGTGGAGCGGTCGTGACCTCTCTGCGACTGTTAGCCAGTCTGGTGGCCGTAACGAAGTCGATCTTCGTCAAACTATGAACGGCGCTACTGCTAACATTACTCAGGTTGGCTTCGGCAACACCGTGACTGCTGGCCAGTACTAATACTGCCGCTGAACGTCGAAAAACAGGGCTGAGGCCCTGTTTTTTTTTGGGAGAAAATGATGAATACACTTTTATTGCTTGCCGCGCTAACCAGTCAGATTACCTTTCAGACCTCCACCGAAGGTGAGATGGTCACTATTATTCCTCAGGTGACCGTTACGGAACCCTGCTTATGCCAGGTGCAGATCCTCACCTCGCGCAGCGGCCCCGGTGGGCAGAGCACCTCGCGCCAGCAAAACACCGTCTCATTGCCAGCTAATAAAACGGTCAACCTTTCCCGCATGACCCTCAATTCCGGGCCCAATGACAAGGTCAACGTCATTGTGACGGTGTCGGATGGGAAATCGCTGCACTTATCACAGCAGTGGCCGCCGTCTAAAGGCTAATGGTTGAAATATTCATAAAATCAATGCATTAATTGATGTGGCGAAAATGTTATTCCATTGTTATTCTCATGTTGCTGGCGTCGTCGATGCCAGCCGATAGCCCCCTGTGAGGGCACGTTGTTTAAGGATCAGGGACGATTGTCATTGAGGAGTATACCGATGGTTTCGTTCCGTACTACCCTTGCAGCAGCGTCTTTGTTTGCCGTAACGCTCGCTCCCGCTTTCGCCAATGTTATTCATTTCACCGGACAGATTGTTGAAGACCCGTGCAATATCACGCCTGATTCACACAGGTTGTCCATTACCTGCCCGCAGGATAAAAAGATGACGACCCAACAGGTAAGCTATCAGGAGGCGATCAACGGCAATGTTCCCGCTGCAGACCGCGCGACCGTCAGCATGAAGTACATTAACCCGCAAAAATCTCTCGCCATCGTGCAGGTTGATTACCGCTAAGGCGGAGCCGTTTTCTGTCAACCTGGCTGCCACAACCCAACCTCTGCGATACACTTAAGAAAAAAGCGGTATCCAGAGGTTGCTTATGTACTCCCGAATTGAAGTCTTTCATGGTGATATCACCACGCTGCATGTTGATGTGGTGGTCAATGCTGCCAATCCTTCCTTAATGGGCGGGGGCGGCGTGGACGGCGCTATCCACAGGGCGGCGGGACCCGCTCTGCTTGAGGCCTGCAAGCTGGTGCGCCAGCAGCAGGGCGAGTGCGCCCCGGGGCACGCGGTGATTACCCTCGCAGGCGATCTGCCCGCCAAAGCGGTGATCCACACCGTCGGCCCCGTCTGGCATGGGGGAGAGCAGCATGAAGCACGTATCCTTGAAGAGGCCTACCGCAACAGCCTGAATCTGGCGGCAGCCAACGGTTACCGCACCCTGGCATTCCCCGCAATAAGCACTGGCGTTTACGGTTATCCCCGTGCGGCAGCAGCAGAAATCGCCGTAAACACGGTTTCGGATTATCTCACCCGCAAGCCTCTGCCGGAGCGGGTATACTTTGTCTGTTATGATGAAGAAAATGCCCGGCTATACCAGCGACTGCTTACCCAACGAGGACAGGAAACCGACGCATAATACGCGACTGGGGCGTGCTATTGCGCCGGTCAGCTCCGCTCACCCTGGACTTTGCGGCCTTCTTCCCCTTGATAACAGTCTCGACGCCTTCGCCTGCCGCTACCGGCTGGCGGAGATGGCGGAAAAGACGTTAGATGTTCAGTACTACATCTGGGAAGACGACATGTCAGGACGGCTGTTGTTTTCCGTACTGTTGTCCGCCGCCATGCGCGGGGTACGCGTTCGCCTGTTGCTCGATGATAACAACACCCAGGGGCTGGACAGCATCCTGCGCCTGCTGGACGCACACCCTAATTTTTCTGTCCGGCTGTTCAATCCTTTCTCCTTCCGCACCCTGCGCGCGCTGGGTTATCTCACCGATTTCGCGCGACTTAACCGCCGGATGCACAACAAGAGTTTTACCGTCGACGGCGAGGTCACCATCATTGGCGGACGCAACGTCGGCGATGCCTATTTTGGCGCGGGCGAAGAGCCGCTCTTTTCCGATCTGGATGTGATGGCGACCGGTCCCGTGGTGCAGGACGTCGCAGATGATTTTGAGCGTTACTGGAACTGCGCGTCGGTCTCCACGCTCCAGCAGGTTCTGGAACTCTCTGAAGCCGAAATCGAGGATAAAATTCATCCGCCGGAGGAGTGGTACCGGGACGATATTACCCGGCGCTATCTGGATAAACTCCAGTCCAGCGACTTTATTACCAATCTTGAAGCGGGCAATTTACCGCTGATCTGGGCTAAAACCCGGCTGCTTAGCGACGATCCGCGTAAAGGGCAGGGCAGGGCGAAACGCCACTCCCTGTTGCCGCAGCGCTTACTGGACGTGATGGGCTCACCGGTGGAGCAAATTACGATTATCTCGGCCTATTTTGTGCCGACCCGGGCCGGGGTGGCGCTGCTGCTGCAGATGGTGCGCAAAGGGGTTAAGGTTGCCATCATGACCAATTCGCTGGCCGCCAACGACGTCTCTGTGGTTCATGCCGGCTACGCCCGCTGGCGCAAAAAATTGCTTCGTCACGGCATCGAGCTCTATGAGCTGAAGCCCACCCAGGACGGTGTCCCGCCGGCGCACGACCGCGGGATCACCGGGAACTCCGGATCCAGCCTGCATGCCAAGACGTTCAGCGTCGACGGCGAGAAAGTGTTTATTGGTTCGCTCAACTTTGATCCCCGCTCCACCATGCTCAATACCGAGATGGGTTTTGTCATCGAGAGCAAGAAGCTGGCGAGACTGATCCATACCCGGTTCGTGCGCAGCCAGCGTCACGAAGCCTGGCAAATTCGGCTGGATAAGCTCGGGCGTCTGAACTGGATCGAGCGCAAGGACGGGCAGGAGATCGTGCATAAAAAGGAGCCCAAAACCCGCTTCTGGCAGCGGGTTCTGGTGCGTCTGGTTTACTGGCTGCCGGTAGAGTGGCTGCTGTGATGACGCGCCGGTTCAGCGACCGGCGCACAACGGCTTAGCTGGTGGCCTGCGGGGTGTTATTCGCTTTCGTGGCCGGTTTGCCCGAAAACAGGAAGCGCAGCAGCGGAATACGCAGATGGATTTCATAGAGCACAATCGCAATCCCTACCACAAAGACCAGGCCGCAGATAAAGCCGAGCAGGTTTGAGCTGATATGCGGCGTGATGTACGCGCCAAAGAACAGCGTCAACGGATGGTGCACCAGATAGATGAACAGCGAGGCGTTAACGAAATAGGTGACGCGCGCGGATTTAAAGTTCAGCAGGCGGTGACCCAGGGCAAAGACCACGTTGACCATCCACAGACCCAGCAGCATGGTGATCACGCTTTCGGTTTCATACATCCACGCATCGCCGCTGCCATAACGCTGGTTGAGCAGGTAAGCGATAAACGCCAGCAGCGCCCCAAGAGTGCAGCCGCGCGACGGCGTGGTGAACAGGGCTTTCAGCTTCGGATGGACAAAGGCCAGCGCGCCGATCAGGAAGAAAGGCAGGTAGAACAGGGTCTGCATCACCACGAAATTAAACAGGCCATCGCTGAGGATCGGCGAACAGACGATGAGCAGCGTGCGGCGCAGCGCGGCATACGCGATACCCAGCACCAGAAACAGCACTGACAGTTTGCCCCAGCTGATATCGGCAAAAAACGCGTCCGAGCGGGCGCTCAGATGATGGCGCATACGGCTGAACAGCCACAGGCTGACGGTGGTCATCACCACCAGCACCAGCAGGAACCACAGGTGCGAGACCAGCTCCCAGGCCAGCGTGTTGTATTTATCGTACAGCGACAGGCTGTGCCAGGTGTCGGCTTTGCCTTTGACATACTGCAGCATAATGAATTGCGGCAGCGTCAGCAGGGGAATCGCGGTAAGCATCGGAATGCCGACGCGCTCCACGCGCACTTTCCACCAGCGCTTAAGCGGGTAGCGCAAAAAAAGCATGTAAGAGAAGTAGCCAGAAATAACGAAAAAGACCTGCATCCGGAAGGAGTGGATAAAATCGTTAAACAGCGTCAGCCACCATGACGACTCCGCACTATTGACGTGCCAGACGTGGCTCGAATAAATCAAGGAAATGTGAAACGGGATACCCAGCAGCATGAGCCAGGCCCGGATAGAATCAAGGAAATATTCGCGTTGTGCGGGTACGGTACTCATATAACGTTGCGCATTCTCAGACTTTTCGTCTTATCCCTAAGACCAATAGTGTTTACATTCGGTGCCAACCCTACACGAAGTCTGACACACTGTCTCCAGGATAAGCACGCAAAGTGAAAACGGGTTACTTTCACTTGCTTAATCCATGAGCCAGCACGCTGAACAAAGCGGTGATTATGTTGTCGGAATGCCTGATTTTCCATTAAAATGGATCGGATCGATATAAGCACACAAAGGGGGAAGTGCTTACTTATTATGAAACATAAACCACAAATGATGAAAATGCGTTGGTTAGGAGCGGCAGTCCTGTTGTCTCTGTATACCTCATCGGCCCTGGCCTTTACCATCGACGACGTCGCAAAACAGGCAAAATCGATGGCCGGTAAAGGGTACGAAGCGCCAAAAAGTAACTTACCCTCCGTTTTCCGCGACATGAAATATGCGGACTATCAGCAGATCCAGTTTAATCACGATAAAGCGTACTGGAATAAAATTAAGACCCCGTTCAAGCTCGAGTTTTATCACCAGGGGATGTACTTCGACACGCCGGTCACCATTAATGAAGTGACCTCTAACGCGGTACGCAAAATCAAGTATAGCCCGGACTATTTCAATTTCGGCAACGTACAACACGACAAAGACACCGTGAAAGATCTGGGCTTCGCGGGCTTTAAAGTGCTTTATCCCATCAACAGTAAAGATAAAAACGACGAAATTGTCAGCATGTTGGGGGCAAGCTATTTCCGTGTGATCGGCGGCGGCCAGGTTTACGGCCTCTCTGCGCGTGGTCTGGCGATTGATACCGCCCTGCCTTCCGGGGAAGAGTTCCCGCGCTTTCGCGAGTTCTGGATCGAGCGTCCAAAACCAACGGACAAACGCCTGACCATCTATGCGCTGCTGGATTCCCCGCGCGCAACCGGTGCCTATCGCTTTGTCATTATTCCGGGCCGCGATACCGTGGTCGACGTGCAGTCTAAAGTCTATCTGCGCGACAAGGTTGGCAAACTGGGCGTAGCGCCGCTGACCAGTATGTTCCTGTTCGGGCCAAACCAGCCGTCTTCAGTCAGCAACTTCCGCCCGGAACTGCATGACTCTAACGGTCTGTCGATCCTGGCCGGAAACGGCGAGTGGATCTGGCGTCCGCTGAACAACCCGAAACACCTGGCGGTAAGCAGCTTCAGCATGGAAAACCCGCAGGGGTTTGGTCTGCTGCAGCGCGGTCGTCAGTTCTCCCGCTTTGAAGATCTGGACGATCGTTACGATCTGCGCCCGAGCGCCTGGATCACTCCGAAAGGCGACTGGGGCAAAGGTAAAGTTGAGCTGGTAGAGATCCCGACCAACGACGAAACCAACGACAACATCGTCGCCTACTGGACGCCGGACCAGCTGCCGGAAGCCGGCAAAGAGATGAACTTCAACTACAGCATCACCATGAGCCGCGATGAAGACAAGCTGCATGCGCCAGAAAGCGCGTATGTGCTGCAGACCCGCCGTTCAACGGGTGATGTGAAACAGTCTAATCTGATTCGCCAGCCTGATGGCACCATCGCGTTTGTTGTCGATTTCACCGGCCAGGATATGAAAAAACTGGCACCGGAAACCCCGGTCACCGCTCAGGCGAGCATTGGTGATAACGGCGAAATCGTTGAGAACAGCGTGCGTTATAACCCGGTCACCAAAGGCTGGCGTTTAACCCTGCGCGTGAAGGTAAAAGACGCGAAACAGCCGACTGAAATGCGCGCCGCTCTGGTGAACGCAGACCAGCCGTTGAGTGAAACCTGGAGCTATCAGCTACCTGCCAATGAATAAGATAACTGAGTATATCGATGCCATGCCGCTGACCGATATCGAGAAGGCGGCACTGCCGAAGGGTGACATCAGTGCGGTTCATACCGCGCTGGATGCCGATCATCATCCGTTTACCCGTGAAGATGATACCCCGCTGGGCTCGGTGAAAAGCCGTCTCGAGCAGGCCTGGCCCGATTCACTGGCCGAAGGCCAGCTGATTCGCGATGACGAAGGGCGCGCCCAGCTTGAGGCGATGCCGAAAGCGACGCGCTCGTCGATGTTCCCGGATCCGTGGCGCACCAACCCGGTGGGCCGTTTCTGGGATCGCCTGCGCGGTCGCGACACCAACCCGCGCTACCTCTCTCGCCTGTCTAAAGAGCAGCAGGCCAGCGAGGAAAAATGGCGTACCGTCGGGAGTATTCGCCGTTACATCCTGCTGCTGCTGACCATCGCGCAGACCGTCGTCGCCACCTGGTATATGAAGACCATTCTGCCTTACCAGGGCTGGGCGCTGATCAATCCTGCCGATATGTTCGACCAGGATCTGCTGGTGTCGTTTATGCAGCTGCTGCCGTACATTCTGCAAAGCGGCATCCTGCTGCTGTTCGCCATTCTCTTCTGCTGGGTATCGGCCGGTTTCTGGACCGCGCTGATGGGCTTCCTGCAGCTGTTGATAGGCCGGGATAAGTACAGCATTTCGCACTCGACGGTAGGGGATGAACCCCTTAATCCTGAACACCGTACGGCGCTGATCATGCCTATCTGTAACGAAGACGTGGATCGTGTCTTCGCCGGCCTGCGCGCCACCTGGGAGTCGGTGAAAGCTACCGGCAACGCCGAACACTTCGACGTTTACATCCTGAGTGACAGCTACGACCCGGACATCTGCGTGGCAGAACAGAAGGCGTGGATGGAGCTGATCGCCGAAGTGCAGGGCGAAGGGCAGATCTTCTACCGCCGTCGTCGCCGTCGCGTGAAGCGTAAAAGCGGCAACATCGATGACTTCTGCCGTCGCTGGGGCAATCAGTACAGCTATATGGTGGTGCTGGATGCCGACTCGGTGATGACCGGTGAGTGTCTGACGGGCCTTGTGCGCCTGATGGAAGCTAACCCGAATGCCGGGATCATCCAGTCGTCGCCAAAAGCGTCGGGCATGGATACGCTGTACGCCCGTTGCCAGCAGTTTGCTACCCGCGTGTACGGACCGCTGTTTACCGCCGGTCTGCACTTCTGGCAGTTGGGTGAGTCGCACTACTGGGGTCATAACGCCATTATCCGCGTCCAGCCGTTCATTGAGCACTGTGCGCTGGCACCGCTGCCGGGTGAAGGCTCGTTTGCGGGCTCAATACTGTCGCATGACTTCGTGGAAGCCGCGCTGATGCGTCGTGCCGGTTGGGGAGTGTGGATCGCCTACGACCTGCCGGGCTCCTATGAAGAGCTGCCGCCGAACCTGCTGGATGAACTGAAGCGTGACCGCCGCTGGTGTCACGGGAACCTGATGAACTTCCGTCTGTTCCTCGTGAAAGGGATGCACCCGGTACACCGTGCCGTGTTCCTGACCGGCGTGATGTCCTACCTCTCCGCGCCGCTGTGGTTTATGTTCCTGGCCTTGTCGACCGCGTTGCAGGTGGTTCACGCCCTGACCGAGCCGCAGTACTTCCTGCAGCCGCGCCAGCTGTTCCCGGTGTGGCCGCAGTGGCGTCCTGAGCTGGCGATAGCGCTCTTTGCCTCGACGATGGTGCTGCTGTTCCTGCCGAAGCTGTTGAGTATCGTGCTGATCTGGTGCAAGGGCTCGAAGGAGTACGGCGGTTTCTTCCGCGTGACCCTCTCCCTGCTGCTGGAAGTGCTGTTCTCCGTGCTGCTGGCGCCGGTGCGTATGCTGTTCCACACCGTCTTCGTGGTCAGCGCGTTCCTCGGCTGGGAAGTGGTCTGGAATTCGCCGCAGCGTGACGACGACTCCACCCCGTGGAGCGAAGCCTTTATGCGTCACGGTTCCCAGATGCTGCTGGGTCTGGTCTGGGCGGTGGGCATGGCGTGGCTGGATCTGCGCTTCCTGTTCTGGCTGGCGCCGATTGTCTTCTCGCTGATCCTGTCGCCGTTCGTGTCGGTGATCTCCAGCCGCTCGACGGTGGGTCTGCGCACCAAACGCTGGAAACTGTTCCTGATCCCGGAAGAGTACTCCCCGCCGCAGGTGCTGGTGGATACCGACCGCTATCTGGAGCTCAATCGCAGCCGTTCGCTGGAAGATGGCTTTATGCACGCGGTGTTTAACCCGTCATTCAACGCCCTGGCTATCGCGATGGCGACAGCCCGTCACCGTGCCAGCCGTGTGCTGGAGATCGCCCGCGATCGTCACGTTGAGCAGGCGCTGAACGAGACGCCGGAGAAGCTGAACCGCGATCGTCGTCTGGTGCTGCTGAGCGACCCTGTGACCATGGCGCGTTTGCATCATCGTGTGTGGTCCGCTCCGGAGAAATACTCTTCATGGGTGAACCATTATCAAACGCTGAAGCTGAATCCGCAGGCGTTGAAAGGGAAGTGATGCGCCGGGTGGCGCTGCGCTTACCCGACCTACAAAACCTGTAGGCCCGTGCAAGCGCAGCGCCGCCGGGCAAATAAATACCGGCTCCAGGGCCGGTATTTTTATCTTTTGAGGTACGGGATGAGATTTTTCATCGTCATAACAATGGCGTTATTACTGAGCGGCTGCGGCAGCATTATCAGCCGGGCGGTCCCGGGACAGGGGCACGGCAATCAATATTACCCGGGCGTGCAATGGGATGTCCGCGACTCCGCATGGCGCTACCTGACGATACTGGATCTGCCGTTCTCGCTGGTCTTTGATACGTTACTGCTGCCCATCGACGCTCAGCATGGGCCCTATGAATAATTAACGCTCGTCCCACTCATCCGCTGCGGTTTGACCCTCTTCGGTATCCAGCGGCGGCTCGAGCTGAAATTCACCCTCATCCCATTCGTGCAGGGTGTTTTCTTCCAGCCACTCCTGACGCAGCTCAATCTCGTCATAATCGCCATCAAACACCGCCTGAGCCGCTTCGCCGCTCAGTACGGGCAGGCATTCGCCATCTTCACCGTCATCGGCAAAAAATTCGGCCTGCCACATAATGTCCCCATCCTGCATGACATATTTTTGAATATTGAGTTGTTCAATATTCGCGTCATCTTCCTCAATGCCTGGATTATCGGCGAGAAACTCTTCGCGCGCGGCATCAATCGCTTCCTCTAAAGTGGCAAACATAGTCATCGGCGTCTCCCTGTGAATTGACGTGGTATTCAGGGAAAGAATAGCTGATTCTCCATAATTGCAAGTATGAAAGCGGCAAAAGCCGTCACGAGGTTGTCTTATTCGGACAATGAGACCTTATCTGACTCAGAAATAACCGCTGGCCGACGCACCGCCCGCGACAAACTGAACCACGAGTAAACCGCGTTAAACATCACCACGCAGGCGGTGACGATAAACACCGCGCGAAAACCGTAGCTGGCAGCAATACCCGCCCCGAGGAGAGGGCCGGTGACGTTGCCGATATCGCGGAATGACTGGTTGTAGCTGAAGATGCGCCCGGCAATCTGGTTGGTGGAGTTATAGACCAGCAGGGTCTGCACCGCAGGCAGCAGGGCACCATCGGCTGCACCGAGTAAAAAGCGCAGCACGCCCAACTGCCACGGCGACTGCACAAAGGACATCGGAATGAGCAGCAGGACGGAGATCACCAGGGCGACAATCAAGATCCTCTCCGGGCCAATCCGATCCCCCAGTTTCCCCAGCCGCGGGGCGCTGATCAGGGCCGCCACGCCGGGCACCGAGGCAATCATGCCGCTGATAAAGGCGATATTGCCGACGTGTCCGGCCAGATCGCGCACGTACAGCGTCAGGATCGGCGCGATAGAGCCGGTAGCCACCTGAATAATCATGGTGGTGACAAACAGGCTTATGACCAGCCGGGGATTCTTCAGCGAAGCGAAGACCTGGCGGGCGTGAAGCATCTCTTTTTTCGGCACCGGGGTGAAATTTTCCCGGATACAGAACCATGTCAGCAGGAAGCAGGCAAACAGCACGCCTGCGGTAATGAAGAAGACCGGGCGCAGGCCGTAGCTGTCCGCCAGTAAACCGCCCGCCAGCGGGCCGAGCAGGGCGCCGCTTACCGCGCCGGTGGAGAGGGTTCCCAGCGCCCAGCCGCTTTTATGGCGGGGGATTTGCGTGGCGATAAGCGCGTTGGCATTGGGCACAAAGCCGCCCAGCAGCCCCAGCACCGCGCGCAAAATCAGAAACTGCCAGATATTTTGCGCCATCCCCATCAGCAGCATGATGATGGCCATCCCCAGCGCCGAGCGCAGCAGCATAATTTTACGGCCTTTGCGGTCGGCCAGTCCGCCCCAGAAGGGTGACGCGATGGCGGAGAAGAGAAAGGTGATGCTGAACACCAGCCCGGACCACATGTTGAGCGCGCTGTGGCCGCTGACGCCGAGCTGCTCGACGTAGAGGGGCAGGAAAGGCATCACCAGGCTAAAGGCGGCACCCGTGAGAAAGCAGCCCAGCCAGGCAACCGTAAGGTTCCGCTTCCAGTTTATTGGCGTTTCTGAGGGAGACATAGCTATCCGCGTTATGATGCGCAGCGGCATCATTATAAAAGAAGGTAATAAGCCTGCTAATTATGCGCCTGGGTGATGATTGCTGCAATGGCGGAGAGCATTATAAGCTCAAGGGAGGCTGCGGCCATGGCGGCCGCAGGGGGGAATCAATAGCGGGAAGGGACGCCTTCCGGGCGGGTTTTGAAGCGGCGATGCAGCCACATGTACTGTTCCGGGGCCAGTAGAATGCATTTTTCCACCACCTCATTCATCCACGCGGCCGTGGTTCTGGCATCGTCCAGGGGCGGAGCGCACTCCGGCTCCAGCATCATCAGCTCATAACCTTTGCCGTTGGATTTACGGCGCGGCACGAACGGCACAATGGCCGCATTCGACAGACGGGCAAGGGTCCAGGTGCCAGTGGTGGTGGCTGCCTCGTCTACCGCAAAGAAGGGCACAAAGACGCTGGCGGTTGGGCCGTAGTCATGGTCGGGCGCGTACCAGATCACTTCCCCTGACTTCAGGGCGCGGATCATCCCCTTGAGATCCTTACGGTCAATCATGCTCTTGTTGGAGCGCATCCGGCCCCAGGTTTGCAGCCAGTCGATCACCGGATTATCGTTCGGACGGTAAACCCCAATGCCGGGTGCCTGCATGCCAAACATCCGCGCGCCGATCTCCAGCGTCAGAAAATGGACGCCGATCAGCAGCACGCCGGTTTTATTTTCCTGCAGATTGTGTACCGGATCCATGCCGGTGCCGGTCACTTCCGACCAGCGCGCCATGCGCTTATCAGACCAGAACCAGGCCATCCCTGTCTCCATCAGTCCCATGCCGACGGATTCGAAATTTTTCACCACCATGTCGTGGCGCTCCTGCTCGCTCATCTCCGGGAAGCAGAGTTCCAGATTGCGGCGGGCAATGCGGGCGCGGCGTGACATAAAGCGCATCGCCAGTCGACCCAGGCCGCAGCCAATGCGGTAGATCAGCGGGTAGGGCAGTTGCACCAGTAACCACAATAAACCGATGCCAGCCCAGGTCAGCCAGTAACGAGGATGTAATAGTGCAATGGAAAATTTAGGTAGTTGAGTCATGTCGTTCCTGTTTTTGATACGTCCTGTTGTCCTAGTGTCGCATTTTTCCATTCATAACCAAAACGCATGCCAATGGATTGGTCATTATTACAGCAGATGTTATTTCCCGGATAATTTAACCTGTGAAATGTAGCGCAAAATGAAGGGATGTAAATTGCCAATGTTTGCTATATCATGCCGACCGATTTTCATTCTCACTACGATTGCAGGAACCGTACACCATGCCAGTGTTACACAACCTCATTTCGAACGAAGAGCTGAAAGCGCGCATGTTGGCTGAAACCGAGCCGCGCACGACGATCTCGTTCTATAAATATTTCACCATCGTTAATCCGCAGGCAACCCGCGACGCACTGTATAAAGCCTTAACCGCGATGAACGTATTTGGCCGTATCTATCTGGCCCATGAAGGTATCAATGCCCAAATCAGCGTGCCTGAAAGCAAGGTCGATGAGCTGCGCACCTTCCTGTACGGTTTCGATCCGGCGCTGGACGGCCTGCGCCTGAACATCGCTCTGGACGATGATGGTAAATCCTTCTGGGTGCTGCGTCTGAAAGTGCGCGAGCGCATTGTGGCGGACGGCATTGACGACCCGACCTTTGACGCCAGCGACGTGGGTGATTACCTGAAAGCGGCGGAAGTGAACGCCATGCTGGACGATCCCGATACGGTGTTTATCGATATGCGCAACCACTACGAATATGAAGTGGGCCATTTTGAAAACGCGCTTGAGATCCCGGCGGACACCTTCCGTGAACAACTGCCGAAAGCCGTCGAGATGATGCAGGAGCACAAGGACAAGAAAATTGTCATGTACTGCACCGGCGGGATCCGCTGCGAAAAAGCCAGCGCATTCATGAAGCACAACGGCTTTAACAAAGTCTGGCATATCGAAGGCGGGATCATCGAGTATGCCCGTCGCGCGCGCGAGCAGGGGCTGCCGGTGCGTTTTATCGGCAAGAACTTTGTCTTTGACGAGCGCATGGGCGAGCGTATCTCTGATGATGTGATTGCCCATTGCCACCAGTGCGGCACACCGTGCGACAGCCATACCAACTGCAAAAATGACGGCTGTCATCTGCTGTTTATTCAGTGTCCGGCCTGTGCGGAGAAGTTTAACGGCTGCTGTAGCGAGCTGTGCAGCGAGGAGAGCGTGTTGCCTGAAGAGGAGCAGCGCCGCCGTCGTGCCGGACGCGAGAATGGCAATAAGATCTTCAATAAGTCGCGTGGTCGTCTGAACACCCGCCTCGGCATTCCTGACCCGGAATGATCCTGAAACCTTGCCCGGTCCTGTGACCGGGCGAGGGTATTACTTCTGCTGAACCCCTTCCACCGAAATGATCAGCTCAACGTCCTGCGACGCCGGGCCCAGATCGGTAGTGATATTGAAGTCTTTCAGGTGAATTTTGCCTGAGGCTTCAAACCCTGCGCGCTTGCCGCCCCACGGATCGTCACCCTGGCCAATCAGTTTTGCATCCAGCGTTACCGGCTTCGTCACGCCGTTCAGCGTCAGGTTGCCGGTAATATCCAGACCGTCGCCATCCTTTTTCACTTCCGTTGAGGTGAAGGTTGCCTGCGGGTATTTCGCCACGTTGAGGAAATCCGCGCTGCGCAGGTGCTTGTCGCGCTCGGCATGGTTGGTATCGAGGCTGTTGGTGTTCAGGGTCACATTGACCTTATCGTTCGCTGGGTTGCTCTCATCGAAGGTGAAGGAGCCATCGAAATCCTTGAAGGTGCCGTACAGCCAGCTGTAACCCAGATGCTGAATACGGAAGTTCACAAAGGCGTGCTGGCCTTGTTTATCAATTTTGTAGTCCGCTGCCACGGCGGCGCCGGTGGTGAACAGCAGAGACGCTAAGGTTAATCCCAGCAGGCTTTTCTTCATTTTATGCTCCAGAGTCAGGTGACGCTTTGCCCAACATACGTGTCAGGGTGGCATCTTTGTCGATAAAGTGATGTTTCATGGCGGCAAGACCATGCAGTACGGAAAGGCTCACCACGCCCCATGCCAGCCACAAATGCACGGTGCCGGCCAGATCGGCCTGTGCGCCGGCATCGGCCAGCAGGGCGGGCACGTCAAACAGGCCAAAGACGCTGATCGGTTTGCCGTCGGCGGTAGAAATCAAATACCCGCTGATCAGAATGGCGAACAAGATTGCGTACAGCGCGATATGGGCGGCGGCGGCGCTGAGACGCGTGAGGCGCGACTGGCTCTTCAGCGCCGGAGGAACAGGGGAGAAACGGCGCCACAGCAGTCGCACCACCAGCGCCAGCATCAGCATAAACCCGATGCTTTTATGCAGCTCCGGTGCCTGGTGATACCAGCCGTCGTAATAGCTGAGGGTCACCATCCAGAGGCCCAGGCCAAACATGCCATAAACCGCAATAGCCATCAGCCAGTGCAAACTCATGGAAATAACGCCATAGCGTGTGGGGGAATTACGCACCTGCATTGTGAGTACCGTTATTAATTATCAAGCGCTAAAAATGGCGTGGGGGAAACATTAATGCAAATGATATTTACAGATATTTATTATTAATTTTATTCGTTCAGTTATTTTGAAATAAAATTGACGTTTATAGTCAATGTGGTTGTTAATAGCTAGTGTTATGGCTGATTTTGGCGGGTTGTGACGATTTTATGATGTTCAAATAATTTATTGTGAAATTATAGTTATCTGAAGAAGTGTCAATTTTTGTCAGTATTTTTCATCAGAAAAATACAAAGTAGAGAATATCCAGCAGTGCCAGCAGCGACCACAGCAAAATATAGAGCATCAGATGCTCGCGAATATTATTGACCAGATAATTAACGATACGACGCATGAAGATACCGATGAGAGGATGAATGAAAGGCTTCGGAAACCCGAAGCCTGACAGCATTATCGGCTAAAGCGCGACAGGGAGAAAGGCGTGAGATCAAACGGCGGGTCGATCTGCAAAGAGAATTGCGCGGCAATCTCACCCAGCACGCTGGCAAATTTGAAACCGTGTCCGCTCAGACCGGTGATCAGCAGCGTATTGTCATGGCCTGGCAGGGTATCAATGATGAAATCTTCATCCGGGGTGTTGTCGTAGGTGCAGGCTGCGCCGTGCAGCAGGCCGCCGATGCCGGGAAGGACGTTACGCAGGAATTTAAAGGCTTCTGAGCCATCGCCAGGGTAAGCGCCAAACGGCTTGCGCTCTTCCGGAGAGTTGATGACCTGGCCGCCGTTGTGTTTGCCAATCTTCAGGGCATCTTTCTCGGACGGGAAGCCGTAAAACTGATCGCCGTCCGGCAGTTCGCCGGTAAAAGCAGGGAAGTGGTTCTGGTGGCTGTAACGTCCGTCGGCCTGGAACCAGGAGAAGACTTTGCGCACCGGCTGCACCGGGAGACCCGGCACCAGACGCGAAACCCAGGTCCCCGCGCTCACCAGCAGGCGATTTGCGCTGTACGGGCCTTCCGGCGTTTCGACGGTGACGCCGTCGTCATGGTGGGTAATGGCGGTCACCGGGCAGTTAAACAGCTGGGCGCAACCGGCCTCTTTCGCCAGCGCAATCCAGGTTTTAATCGCCAGTTCGCTGCGCAGTACGCCCGATTCGGCTTCAAACAGGCCGATGTAATCCTCGGGGACGTTAATCTCAGGCCAGCGCTTCATGATGGCTGCGGCGTCCAGGCGCTCGAGATTGAGGCTGAACTGACGGGCGCTTTGCTCCACGGTGGCCAGAAACTGTGAATCCGACGGCCCGAGGTTGACCACGCCCGTGCGTTCAAAGACCGGCTCAGCGCTGATTTGCGCCAGTTCATCCCACAGCGCCTGCGCGCGTAAAACCAGCGGCACATAGCGCTCACCTTCACCGTACGCGTGGCGCATCAGACGGGTATCACCGTGATGGCTGCCTTCGGTGTGGGGCGGCATATGAGCATCGATCATCAGCACATTCTGGCCTGCCCGGGTTGCGTAATAACCTGCCGCTGCACCGACAGATCCGCTGCCAATAATAATAAGGTCGTATTTCATGGGGATCTCTTTACGCGTTTCGTTGGTTAGCAGGGTAATTAAGACAGGGCGGTTATACAAGGGGGAAATAAGTGAGGCACCGTCAGGTGCCTTTGGGGTGAGATTCAGACATTATACTAATGCCGCTTATACTCATTTTCCTGGTAGTCACTGGATTCTATTTTTGCAATACCGGCTTCTAAAATAGAAATAAACTGGCGTGCGACGTCTGTGGTTAACCACAGGGTCTGCCCAACTTCCGCTTCTTCGGTGTCAGGGTGATTTGGGGTCTGGTAATGCAAACGCAGCATCAGTGCGTCGTAGCTATCTACCGTGCTGATATCCCAGCCAACAAGTGGATGTGTCTGGATGACTTCATTATTCTTTTCCATCATAACCCCCTGAATACGTGTTAAAAAGACAACGACTGTGAGGTTCAATGCGTGTTTTTCTGAAGCAATTTCAGTATATCAATAAATAAGGCTTCTGAAGGGAAAAAGAAACAGGGAGCACCACTTTTTTATCGCTTTTAGGATTGTTTGAACATTAAAACATCACCTTGCTGATGATTTTTGATGGACTCAAACAGATTATTTGCGCCTGGCTTGATCAGACGAAAAAAAGCCGGGGCGACCCGGCAAAAAAACACAATGAAGGAGAAAATTTAATCGGTAATAAACCAGTCGTCAGCGCTCTCCCAGGTTTCCTGTAAAATTTCGCTGATGCGCTCTTTATCTTCTTTTGCGCCACCAATTACCGACAGATTGTTTGACCCCGCATAACGCACGGTGACAGCACCATCGCGTTCGGGAAAGGAGTGATTTATACGGCGGGAGAGTTCACCCGCCAGCGCGTCCAGCGCTCCGGCAGGTAAAGCAGTTGTTCTGGCAATGGTCACTTCGATACGCATAGTTGCCCCCTGTGTAATACACTGTTTATTTATACAGTTATATTGTTGAACTTACAACAGGGGACAAACAATTTTTAACGCTTCACCGTCCACTGAACGGTTTCGCCCGCGAGGAACGGGATCAGCGTGTCGTCGGTCAGGGCGATCGACTCCACCACACTGCTCTCTTCGCGCACCAGTTCAACGAAGGTTTCGTTCACCGGCAGACCGTAGAAGCGCGGCCCGTTCAGGGAACAGAACGCCTCAAAGTGCTGCAGGGCGTTCATCTCGTCGAACACCTGGGCGTAGCTGGCAAGGGCCGTCGGGGCGTTAAAGCAGCCTGCACAGCCACAGCTGGCCTCTTTGCGATGACGGGCGTGCGGCGCGGAATCGGTGCCGAGGAAAGCGCGCTCAAAGCCGCTGGCCACCAGCTCACGCAGGGCCTGCTGGTGGATGTTGCGTTTGAGGATCGGCAGGCAGTACAGGTGAGGGCGCACGCCGCCCACCAGCATGTGGTTGCGGTTGAACATCAGGTGCTGCGGGGTGATGGTGGCAGCCAGAAGCTCATTGCCATCGCGCACGTATTCCGCGGCGTCTTTGGTGGTGATGTGCTCAAACACCACTTTCAGGCCCGGCAGACGCTGGCGCAGCGGCTCCATCACGGTTTCAATAAAACGCGCTTCGCGGTCGAAAATGTCGATCTCGGCATGGGTCACTTCGCCGTGCACCAGCAGCGGCATGCCCAGTTTTTCCATGCGCTCCAGTACCGGCATAATCGCATCAGTGCTGGTGACACCGTGGCTGGAGTTGGTGGTGGCGTTGGCCGGATAGAGCTTGGCGGCGGTAAAGACCCCTTCGTTAAAGCCGCGTTCAATCTCATTGGGATCGAGCGTGTCGGTCAGATAACAGGTCATCAGCGGGGTAAAATCGTGACCGGCAGGCACGGCATCAAGAATGCGCTGGCGATAGGCAATCGCCGCGTCGACCGTGGTGACTGGCGGCACCAGGTTTGGCATGACAATCGCGCGGCCATAAATTTCACTGGTATACGGCACGACGGTTTTCAGCATATCGCCATCGCGAAGATGGATATGCCAGTCGTCTGGGCGGCGGATTTTCAAAACCTGGGATTGTACAGTCATGGATAGGCTCCGGCTGGGTGAGATGATTTTTGCCGGACACAAAGAATAGAGGGAAACGTTTTCGTTTGCACTCTTTTCTGTAAAAAAAGGCGCCGGAGCGCCTCAGAGGTTAATCGACGAAGGGGATAACAATCTCACCCGGCTTCACTTCGATACCTTTTGCGTATTTTTTCGCCAGCGCTTCACCCTTGCTGTTATCTTCTTTCAGGATGTAAGCGGGCTGGCGATTAAAGTAGTTCTGCAGGGACTGGTTCAGGTACGGCATCAGCGTCTGCAGAACCGGTTTCATCTTGTCCGGCGACACGACGGCGTCGGCGATCTCCATCTGCTGCAGGTAGATAGCGCCCTGTTCTTTATTGAAGACCGGCAGCGCTTTTAACTTCAGCTTGATATTGGCTTTCTGGCTGCCGAACAGCGAGGTCATGTCCAGGCTGGCATCGCCGGAGAGCATCACTTTATTCGGCTCTTCACGCCCAATCTGGCTGGTAAGATTGGTCAGGACGATATGCGCATCGGCCACGCCCGGAACGCCAATATCTTTCGCAAAGTTATTGCGCTTCTGCAGGGCCTGGTTGATCTCCTGCTCACTGACGGTGTACTGGGTAAGCTGATTACAACCAACCAGCAGGCCGCTGACGATCAACGCAGTGGCAATAACAAATTTTTTCATGGTTTTCCTCGACATGATGTCAGCGCTTCAATCCTGACGCGCAAGTATGTCAGGGGACAGCCAGCCAGACCAGCAGAAAAAACTGATAACGGCGAAGAACAGGAATAGTGCCTGAGACTCGGTCAGGCACCGGGCTCCAGCATACCGGGGGCTGTGCGTCTGTGGCTGAACTGCCAGCCCAGCGCGAAGAAGGTCATCACCCCGATAAGGGCCAGCATCACCCACGGCAGCTCAGGCTGGTTGAAGGCCTTCCCGGCGTCGAATAGCCAGCCGCCGCCGGCATAGCCCAGCGCGCCGCCAATCGCCAGCCCGAGACGGCTAAAGCCCATATAGCTGCCCCGCGCACGGGCGTCCGCCAGCTGCGCGCTAAGGGTTTCGCGGGCGGGCTCAGCAATGATTGAGCCAATGTAGAAGGTGCAGATCAGGATAAACAGCTGCTGCAGCGAGCCCACCATCCCGACAGGCAACATGCTCAGGGACATGATCAGCAGCCCCGACATCAGGCGGTGCTCAAGGCGGAAGCGTTTTTCGCTCCAGCGGGCGATAGGGTAGAGCAGGGTGAGGGAGAGACAGGCCTCAATGGCGTACATCCACTTTACCGCCGCCGGAGAGCCAGCGATATCGTTGACCATGATCGGCAGCATCAGCATCACCTGCACCGCCAGCATGTAATAGCCCGCCAGCGTCAGGACGTAGGTGATAAAGCGTTTGTCGCGGCAGACGCGGTCGAGCCCTTCCCGCACCGGTGCTTTGACGGTGGAGAGTTTCCACGCGGGCAGCAGCCACGCATTGAACGCCGCGCAAAGGATAAACAGCACCGCGCCGGTGGCGCAGACCAGACGGAAATCATACTGCAGCAGCCAGCTTCCCAGCAGCGCACCCACCACCGCACCGGCGCTGTCCTGCATCATCAGCAGCGAGAAAAAGCGCCCGCGATGCTGAGGGCGGATCAGTTTGACCACTAACGCCGTACGCGGCGGGTCGAACAGGGTGCCGCCAAGCCCTGAGACGATACAGGAGACCCACAGCAGCCAGGGCTCGTGAGCGATCGCCATGGTGGCAAAGCCCGCCGCCCGCAGCAGCATGCCGGTGACAATCATCGGTTTCGCGCCAAAGCGGTCGGCAATCGCGCCGCCAAACACCCCCAGCCCCTGCTGAACGAACTGGCGCAGACCCAGCGCAATGCCGACCATTAATGCCGCCCAGCCCATCTGATCGACAAAGCGAATCGAAATAAGCGGAAAAACGACAAAAAAGCCGAGGACAACCAGCATGTTATCGACAAGCAGGAAATATTTACCCAGGCTCCGGGCCTGTGATATACGAAACATTTCCCCTCCAGGCAAAGATACCCGTCATACTTCAAGTTGCCGGTGCGTTGGCCTCCTCGCTCACCCCTGTCACTTACCGGAGTAAGCTCCTGGGGATTCGCTGCGTCGCCGCCTTCCTGCAACTCGAATTATTTAGGGTATCAAGATGATGAGCGCGCTAATATTCTGCGGTGTCGGCCGGTTTTTTCCCACAGCGCAGGCGACAATATTTTTTTATCAAAAGGGTACTTTGATTGAGGGTTTTCATCGAAAAATGTGAAAAGTCTTCAAAATGGTATGTCACTGTTTTCCCGAAAGGCAGCGGCGCAGGTATAGTAAAGCTAACGGGTCAAGGTTGTAACATGAAGGAGTTGTATCCATGTTTGGCTATCGCAGTAATGTGCCGAAAGTGCGCCTGACGACCGACCGGCTGGTGGTTCGCCTCGTGCATGAGCGTGATGCCTGGCGGCTGGCGGACTACTACGCTGAGAATCGTCAGTTTTTAAAACCCTGGGAACCCGTACGGGATGAGAGCCACTGCTATCCCTCCGGCTGGCAGGCCCGGCTGAGCATGATTGCCGAGTTTCACAAGCAGGGCTCGGCGTTCTATTTTGCCCTGCTGGATCCCGATGAAAAAGAGATTATCGGCATCGCCAACTTCTCTAACGTGGTGCGGGGCTCGTTTCACGCCTGCTATCTGGGCTACTCCATCGGACAAAAATGGCAGGGGCAGGGGCTGATGTTCGAGGCGCTGACCTCGGCGATCCGCTATATGCAACGTACCCAACATATGCACCGCATTATGGCCAACTATATGCCGCACAATCAGCGCAGCGGCGATCTGCTGGCGCGCCTCGGATTTGAAAAAGAGGGCTACGCCAAAGACTACCTGCTGATTGACGGCGAATGGCGCGATCATGTCCTGACGGCGCTGACAACCAAAGAGTGGAGCGCGGGGCGCTAAGGAACAGAGATGAAATATCAATTAACCGCCACAGAAGCGCGCGTCATCGGCTGCCTGCTGGAGAAGCAGGTCACCACCCCGGAACAGTATCCGCTCTCGGTGAATGCCGTCACCCTGGCCTGCAACCAGAAGACCAACCGTGAACCGGTGATGAACCTGGCCGAGCATGAGGTGCAGGATCAGCTCGATGCGCTGGTCAAACGCCACTACCTGCGCACCGTCAGCGGTTTTGGCAATCGCGTGACCAAATATGAGCAGCGTTTTTGCAACTCCGAGTTTGGTGCCCTGAAGCTGAGCGCCGCCGAAGTGGCGATCGTCGCGACCCTGTTGCTGCGGGGCGCCCAGACGCCGGGTGAGCTGCGCACCCGCGCCGCGCGCATGCATGAGTTCGCCGATATGCAGGAAGTGGAGCAGACTCTCGAAGGGCTGGCCGCCCGGGAGGATGGCCCGTTTGTCCTGCGTCTGGCGCGCGAGCCCGGCAAGCGTGAAAGCCGCTATATGCATCTCTTCAGCGGTGAGGTTGAAACCGTCGTCGCGGCGGTGGAAGCCGTGGCGCCGGCAACCGACGAAACCTTACTGGCCCGCGTGGAAGCGCTGGAAAATGAAGTCGAAGAACTCAGGCAGCGCCTCGATTCGCTGCTGGCACATCTGGGAGATTAACGGTGACAAAATTACGAGTGGGCGTGGTAGGGCTGGGCGGTATCGCCCAGAAAGCCTGGCTGCCGGTGCTGAGCGCCGCGTCAGACTGGACGTTGCAGGGCGCCTGGTCGCCGTCCCGGGATAAGGCTTTGCGGATCTGCGAGTCGGTACGCATGCCTTACTACGAATCGTTGCAGGAGCTGGCCCGCGCCTGTGATGCGGTCTTTGTCCATACCTCCACCGCCACCCACTATCAGGTGGTCAGCGAGCTGCTGCATGCCGGGGTTCACGTTTGTGTCGATAAACCGCTGGCGGACAATCTGGTCGACGCCGAGCGGCTGATTGACCTCGCCGCGCAGAAGAAACTGACCCTGATGGTCGGCTTTAACCGTCGCTTTGCGCCGCTCTACCAGCAGCTCAAAACCCAGCTGAACGGTGCGGCATCGCTGCGGATGGACAAGCATCGCGCCGACAGCATCGGGCCCAACGATCTGCGTTTTACCCTTCTCGATGACTATCTGCACGTGGTGGACACCGCCCTGTGGCTGGCGGGGGATAACGCGCAGCTGACCGGCGGTACCCTGCAAACCAATGAGCAGGGGGAGATGGTCTATGCCGAGCACCATTTCAGTACGGGAACGCTACAGGTGACCACCTCCATGCACCGTCGGGCAGGGAGCCAGCGGGAGTGGATCCAGGCGGTAACGGACGGGGCGCTGCTGGACGTGACCGACATGCGCGAATGGCGCGAAGAGCGGGGAGCGGGCGTGGTCACGCCGGCGATACCGGGCTGGCAAAGCACCCTGGAGCAGCGCGGTTTTGCCGGCTGCGCGCGCCACTTTATCGAATGCGTGCAAAATCAGACGGTTCCTGAAACATCGGGCGAACAGGCGATCCGCGCCCAGCGCATCGTGGAGAAGCTCTGGCGCGATGCCATGAGCGAATAACCCGCTGTAACATCTGCCCATAGCAATTCGCGTTTTTACGAGTAGACTAGGCGCGTTTATTGTCTTGCAGGCCGGGTAAGCGCAGCGCCTCCCGGCGAGAATCACGCCTGCTTTGCAGGCGTTTTGCCGTCTGGTAGTGGAAATTCACGTTAATGAACCTATTAAAATCGCTGGCCGCCGTCAGCTCGATGACCATGTTTTCGCGCGTGCTGGGCTTTGCGCGCGACGCCATTGTGGCGCGGGTGTTTGGCGCAGGAATGGCGACTGACGCCTTTTTTGTTGCATTCAAACTGCCTAACCTGCTGCGCCGTATCTTTGCTGAAGGGGCGTTTTCTCAGGCTTTCGTTCCTATTCTGGCTGAGTACAAAAGCAAGCAAGGGGAAGATGCGACTAAGGTGTTTGTCTCCTACGTCTCAGGACTGTTGACCCTCGCCCTGGCGATCGTTACGGTGATCGGGATGCTGGCGGCGCCCTGGGTGATCATGGTCACCGCCCCCGGCTTTGCCGATACCGCCGACAAGTTTGCCCTGACCTCGCAGCTGCTGCGCATCACCTTTCCTTATATTCTGCTGATCTCGCTGGCGTCGCTGGTTGGGGCCATCCTCAACACCTGGAACCGCTTCTCGGTCCCGGCGTTTGCGCCGACGTTCCTGAACGTCAGCATGATCGGCTTTGCGCTCTTTGCCGCACCGCACTTCCATCCGCCGGTCCTGGCGCTGGCGTGGGCGGTGACGGTGGGTGGGGTTCTGCAGCTGGCGTATCAGCTGCCGCACCTGAAGAAAATCGGCATGCTGGTGCTGCCGCGCATTAACCTGCGCGATGCCGGGGCGATGCGGGTGGTTAAGCAGATGGGCCCGGCGATCCTCGGCGTGTCGGTAAGCCAGATCTCGCTGATCATCAACACCATCTTTGCTTCGTTCCTGGTCTCCGGGTCGGTTTCCTGGATGTACTACGCCGACCGCCTGATGGAGTTTCCGTCCGGGGTGCTGGGTGTGGCGCTGGGGACCATTTTGCTGCCTTCGCTCTCCCGCAGTTTCGCCAGCGGCAATCATGACGAGTACTGCCGCCTGATGGACTGGGGGTTACGCCTCTGCTTCCTGCTGGCGCTGCCAAGCGCGGTGGCGCTGGGGATCCTGGCCAAACCGCTCACCGTCTCCCTGTTCCAGTACGGGAAATTTACCGCCTTCGATGCAGCGATGACCCAGCGGGCGCTGGTGGCCTATTCGGTGGGGCTGATGGGGCTGATCGTGGTGAAAGTGCTGGCACCGGGCTTCTACTCGCGTCAGGACATCAAAACGCCGGTGAAAATCGCCATCGTGACGCTGATCATGACCCAGGTGATGAACCTGGCGTTTATCGGCCCGCTGAAGCATGCCGGTCTGTCGTTGTCCATCGGTCTCGCAGCCTGTCTCAATGCCGGGCTGCTCTACTGGCAGCTGCGCAAGCAGCAGATCTTCACCCCGCAGCCGGGCTGGGCGAGCTTCCTGTTGCGTCTGGTGATTGCCGTGCTGGTGATGGCGGCGGCGCTGGTGGGGATGCTGTACGTTATGCCTGACTGGGCGCTGGGCACCATGCCGTACCGTCTGCTGCGCCTGATGGCGGTGGTCGTGGTGGGTGTGGTGGCGTACTTCGCCACCCTCGCGGTGCTGGGCTTTAAGGTTAAAGAGTTCGCCCGCCGCACGGCGTAAAAAAAGGGGAGCGCCTGTCGGTGCTCCCCTTTTTTTGGCTATCGCCTGATTAAATCGAAAATTTCTTACCGCCGGTGCGTGAGCTGGCTGTCTGGCCATCGGCGCCATACAGTCCTGTCTCCTGATGCGGCTTAAGCACCTCAAGCGCCTGCTGGTTGCGAAGGATTTGACCCTCAAGTAACCATCCGTTGTGCTGATTCAGATCGCGCAGATGCTGCGTTTTTTCGGTAATAGTTTGCCAGCGATCGACGACATCATCATTTGCACTGTGGCGCGCGGATTGCTCGCCGCGTCGCTGCTGTTCAAGGTAGTCCAGCGTGGCCAGCAGGGAACTTTTGTCTTCTGTAATGCGCTGCAGCGCGCTGCCGTGAACATTCCCGGCAGAGAGCTGCTGTTGTTCGGCGTCCATCACCGTCTTCAGGTCGTTCAGCACGACCGTCATTTGATCCATTATTTCCGTCAGACGACTCATACGGTGATTACTCTAAGAAACTTTGCGCATCCTGGATCAGCGCATCAGCGATTTTACTGGTATCCATTTTCAGCTCGCCATTACGGATGGCGGTTTTCAGCGCTTCAACGCGTTCCATGTTGATATCGTTGCTACCAGGCTGCATCAGTTTCGCCTGGGCATCGCTCAGCGTGACGCTGGTGCTGTTGGCGGTCGCCGATTTCTGCGGGCGAGTCTTTGCAGTGGCAGTGTCATTCAGCTCGCGCGGTTGTACAGGGCTAACCGGCTTCAGGGGCGATGTACGATCAATGCTCATTATGTTGTCCTCATCGAGGGTTCGCGGCGTTGGCGCCTGACATCATCATTTGTTACTTATTTATCGGCAGCCGCCGCATAATCTTTAAAAAGATTATAGGTTAATCAGAATATTCCCATCCGTATCGACGGTTCCGCTTACCACCTGGCCCGATGTCATCCTGACCCGTGCATTCTGCGCGACCGCGGCATTGTTCAGCGCCTGGCCTTCACCGTTGACGCTAAAGCCGTCGCCGCTGGCAATCACCATCACCCGCTGCCCGGCTTTGATTCGCCAGGACTGGCGCAGCATCGACAGCTGTAACGGCTGTCCTGGCACCAGATCCCGCAGCGTGACGGCATTTTGCACCTGGTTTATATCCAGAATAGCCCGCGGTGGAAGCTGATCCAGCCTGCCGCGCTTCAGCGTAACGCTGCCCGGCTGCAGGGCGGCCCCCCGGGGGATGCTCCGGGACGCGACAACATAATCGCCCGTCGCCTGAACTGCAACCTGAATAAACCGTTTTTCATTGCCACATTGTGCCCTGACGCTGACGTTGCCCCACAGCTTTGTGTTGCCGGGGGCGCTGAATTCAGGCGTCTCGCAGGAGGGACGCATGTTGTCTGGCGTGCGGACCTGCACCGAAACCTCATCGCTGAATCCCGCCAGCCGCTGGGCAAAGAACGCCGTCAGTTGGGCATCGAGATCCTGTGCCTGCGAAAGGGCGCTCCACAGGAGCAGGGTTGCGGTCACACCACGTTTGAATGCCATATCGCCAGTTACCGTCGGTTTAATGATGAGCAGAATTCTACCTGTAGCGCATTGGCATCAACGCAATAAATAGCGACGCATTTTGCGCTTATTCCGTCGATGAAGGAGATGGGGTGAGATTTAAGCTATCCACTGAAATTTTGCCATCAGCGGAGGAGACATGCTCGATAAACTCGACGCCGCGCTACGTTTTCAGCAGGAAGCGCTCAACTTACGCGCCCAGCGTCAGGAGATTCTGGCCGCCAATATCGCAAACGCTGATACCCCCGGGTTTCAGGCGCGTGATATCGATTTTTCCAGTGAATTAAAGAAAGTGATGGAGCGCGGCCGGGCCGAAAATAGCGGTGTCGCCCTCGCGCTGACCTCTGCACGCCACATTCCCGCAGAGACCGTGACCACCCCGAATATCGATTTACTTTATCGCGTTCCCGATCAGCCATCCCTGGACGGCAACACTGTTGATATGGACCGCGAGCGTACGCAGTTCGCCGATAACAGCCTGAAGTACCAGATGGGACTGACCGTTCTCGGCGGGCAGATTAAAGGCATGATGAATGTACTGCAAGGAGGCAACTAATAATGGCCTTACTCAATATCTTTGATATCGCGGGTTCAGCGCTGACCGCGCAATCCAAACGTCTGAACGTGGCCGCCAGTAACATGGCGAACGCCGACAGCGTGGCCGGCCCGGACGGGCAACCCTACCGCGCCAAACAGGTTGTGTTCCAGGTGGATGCTGCACCGGGTGCACAAACTGGCGGGGTAAAAGTCGCCAGTGTGATTGAGAGCCAGGCACCGGACAAACTGGTGTACGAGCCGGGCAATCCGCTGGCTGACGCCAATGGCTACGTCAAGATGCCGAACGTGGATGTGGTCGGCGAGATGGTGAACACCATGTCAGCGTCCCGCAGCTACCAGGCCAACGTTGAAGTGCTGAACACCGTGAAGAGCATGATGCTTAAAACGCTCACTCTGGGCCAGTAAAGGAGAGATCAATGTCTATTGCCGTTAATGTAAATGACAGGTCAGCGACTACGGGTGTCTCCGGCACCACGGGCAGCAGCTCACTGACCGGAAGCAACGCTTCCGATCTGCAGAGTAGCTTTCTGACGCTACTGGTTGCGCAGCTGAAAAACCAGGACCCGACCAACCCGATGCAGAACAACGAACTGACCACGCAGCTTGCGCAGATCAGTACGGTGAGCGGCATCGAGAAGCTCAACACCACCCTGGGTTCCATTTCCGGGCAGATCGACAGCAGCCAGTCGATGCAGGCCAGCACCCTGATTGGCCATGGCGTGATGATCCCGGGAACCACCGTTCTGGCGGGAAGCAGCACCACCGACGGCACCAGCACCACCTCCACCACGCCGTTTGGCGTTGAGCTGCAGCAGAGCGCCGACAAAGTGACCGCCACCATCACCGACAAGAACGGTGCGGTGGTTCGCACTATTGATATCGGCGAACTGAAAGCCGGTGTTCACACCTTTACCTGGGACGGCACGATGACCGATGGCAGCAGTGCGCCAAACGGTTCTTATAACGTGGCAATTTCCGCCAGCAGCGGCAGCACGCAGCTGGTGGCCCAGCCGCTGCAGTTCGCAATGGTGCAGGGCGTGATCCGCAGCAGCAGCGGTAACACGCTGGATCTCGGGACTTACGGTACAACAACGCTCGACGAAGTTCGGCAGATTATTTAAGCCTTAACCCTTATCAGGAGTAACAAATGGCCTTTTCACAAGCGGTCAGCGGCCTGAATGCTGCAGCCACTAACCTCGACGTCATTGGTAACAACATTGCCAACTCCGCGACCTATGGCTTTAAGTCCGGTAGCGCGTCGTTCGCAGACATGTTCGCCGGCTCCAAAGTGGGTCTGGGCGTAAAAGTTGCTGGTATCACCCAAGACTTCGCTGATGGTACCACCACCAACACCGGCCGTGGTCTGGATGTCGCGATCAGCCAGAACGGTTTCTTCCGTATGCTCGACAGCAACGGTTCCGTCTATTACAGCCGTAACGGCCAGTTCAGCCTGGACGAAAACCGCAACCTGGTGAACATGCAGGGTCTGCAGGTAACGGGTTATCCGGCAGGCGGCACCCCGCCAACGGTACAGACCGGCGCGAACCCGCAGCCGATCACCATCCCAAACAACCTGATGTCGGCAAAAGCGACCAGCACCGCGGCCCAGCAGATCAACCTGAACTCTACGGACAGCGTGCCGACCATTGCGTTTGACGTGACCAACGCCAACCCGGATTCGGACAGCTACAACAAGAAAGGCACCATCACCGTTTATGACAACCAGGGTAACGCCCACAACATGTATGTCTACTACGTGAAAACGGCAGACAACAAGTGGGATGTCTATTCACAGGATGGCAGCGTGGCGAACGGCAAGATCACCAAATCTGCCCAGATGAGCTTCGACAGCAACGGTAACCTGGAAGGCGTTTATAACTACACCGCCATGGGCACCACGCCGGAAACCTGGACGATGAGCGCCACGGCAAATGCCAACGCGTCTATCAACGTGACTACCGATCCGCTGAGCGGCGCGCTGCCGGTGACCTTCTCCCTGAGCTTCCTGAACTCCATGCAGCAGAACACCGGGGCGAACAACATCGTGGCCACCAACCAGAACGGCTACAAGCCGGGCGATCTGGTGAGCTATCAGATCAACGATGACGGCACCGTTGTGGGTAACTACTCCAACGAACAGAACCAGGTTCTGGGGCAGATCGTGCTGGCGAACTTCGCCAACAACGAAGGTCTGCAGTCTGAAGGTAACAACGTCTGGTCTGCCACGCAGTCCTCAGGCGTGGCGCTGCTGGGCACCGCCGGTTCCGGTAACTTCGGTACCCTGACCAACGGCGCGCTGGAAGCCTCCAACGTCGACCTGAGTAAAGAGCTGGTCAATATGATCGTCGCGCAGCGTAACTACCAGTCGAACGCGCAGACCATCAAAACCCAGGATCAGATCCTCAACACGCTGGTTAACCTCCGCTAAGTGGCTGACGGGATAGCTTAATGGATCACGCAATATATACCGCGATGGGCGCGGCCAGTCAGACGCTTAATCAGCAGGCCGTGACCGCCAGTAACCTGGCGAACGCCTCCACGCCGGGTTTTCGTGCGCAGCTGAACGCCATGCGCGCCGTGCCGGTGGAAGGGCTCTCCCTGCCAACGCGTACGCTGGTGACGGCGTCCACTCCTGGCGCCGATATGACGCCGGGGCAGATGGATTACACCTCGCGCCCGCTCGACGTGGCGCTGCAGCAGGACGGCTGGCTGGCGGTTGAGACCGCCGACGGCGGCGAAGGCTACACCCGTAACGGGAACATCCAGGTGGATTCGGTCGGGCAACTGACCATCCAGGGGCGTCCGGTTATTGGTGAAGGTGGCCCGATCACCGTGCCGGAAGGCTCGGAGATCACCATCGCGGCAGACGGTACTATCTCCGCCCTGAACCCGGGCGATCCGCCGAACACCGTGGCCCCGGTTGGCCGCCTGAAGCTGGTAAAAGCCGAAGGTTTCGAAGTGCAGCGTGGTGACGACGGCATGTTCCGTCTGACCCAGGCGGCGCAGGCTACCCGTGGCCCGACGTTGCAGGCCGACCCGAGCATTCGCGTCATGTCTGGCGTGCTGGAAGGCAGTAACGTTAAGCCGGTGGCCGCGATGACCGACATGATCGCCAGCGCACGCCGTTTTGAAATGCAGATGAAGGTGATCTCCAGCGTTGATGAAAACGCCGGTCGCGCCAACCAACTGCTGTCAATGAGTTAACAGGACTTCTTATGATCAGTTCTTTATGGATCGCGAAAACGGGTCTCGACGCGCAGCAAACCAATATGGACGTCATCGCCAACAACCTGGCGAACGTCAGCACCAACGGGTTTAAGCGCCAGCGTGCCGTTTTCGAAGATTTGCTTTATCAAACCATCCGCCAGCCAGGGGCGCAGTCGTCTGAACAGACCACGCTGCCTTCCGGCCTGCAGATCGGTACCGGTGTTCGCCCGGTGGCGACCGAGCGTCTGCACAGCCAGGGCAACCTGTCCCAGACCAACAACAGCAAAGACGTGGCGATCAAAGGCCAGGGCTTCTTCCAGGTTCAGCTCCCGGACGGCACCTCTGGCTACACCCGTGACGGCTCGTTCCAGGTCGATCAGAACGGCCAGCTGGTGACCGCAGGCGGTTTCCAGGTGCAACCGGCGATCACCATTCCGGCGAACGCCCTGAGCATCACCATCGGGCGTGACGGGATCGTGAGCGTGACCCAGCAGGGGCAGGCCGCGCCAGTGCAGGTCGGCCAGCTTAACCTGACCACCTTCATGAACGACACCGGTCTGGAAAGCATCGGTGAGAACCTGTACATCGAAACCCAGTCCTCCGGTGCGCCGAACGAGAGCACGCCGGGTCTGAACGGTTCAGGTCTGCTGTATCAGGGGTATGTGGAAACCTCAAACGTCAACGTCGCGGAAGAGCTGGTGAATATGATCCAGGTGCAACGCGCGTACGAAATTAACAGTAAAGCAGTGTCGACGACCGACCAGATGCTGCAGAAACTGACGCAACTCTAAGGTGCAGCCCGGTGCGGTTCGCGCCGCACCGGCTCCCTGTTTTCGAAGATGAAGGCAATGCAAAAACACGCGGCGATTCGTTATCCGATAGTGACTCTCCTGGCCGTTACCCTCAGCGGTTGCGCCTGGGTTCCGTCTCAACCGTTGGTGCAGGGTGCGACTTCCGCCCAACCCATTCCTGGCCCGACCCCGGTAGTGAATGGCTCAATTTTCCAGACCGCGCAGCCGATTAACTACGGTTATCAGCCGCTGTTTGAAGACCGTCGCCCACGTAATATCGGCGATACGCTGACCATCCAGCTGCAGGAAAACGTCAGCGCCAGTAAGAGCTCGTCGGCGAATGCCAGCCGCGACGGGAAAACCAATTTTGGCTTCGACACCGTGCCACGCTACCTCGAAGGCCTCTTCGGTAATGCGCGCGCCGATGCCGAGGCGTCTGGCGGCAACTCCTTTAACGGAAAAGGCGGCGCCAATGCCAGCAACACCTTTAGCGGCACCCTGACGGTCACCGTCGACCAGGTGCTGGCGAACGGCAATTTACATGTCGTGGGTGAAAAACAGATCGCCATCAACCAGGGCACTGAGTTCATTCGCTTCTCCGGTGTGGTTAACCCTCGCACCATCAGCGGCTCCAACACCGTACCGTCCACTCAGGTGGCCGATGCGCGCATTGAGTATGTCGGCAACGGCTACATTAACGAAGCGCAGAATATGGGCTGGTTGCAGCGCTTCTTCCTTAACCTCTCACCGATGTAATCGAGGTGACCTATGTTTAAATCCCTCTTCGGATTCCTGCTGGTGCTGGTGGCGACCTGTGCCCAGGCCGACCGTATTCGCGATCTCACAAGCGTACAGGGCGTGCGGGAAAACTCACTGATCGGTTACGGTCTGGTGGTGGGGCTGGACGGTACGGGTGACCAGACCACCCAGACGCCGTTCACCACCCAGAGCCTGAACAACATGCTCTCCCAGCTCGGCATCACCGTGCCGGCCGGAACCAACATGCAGCTGAAAAACGTGGCGGCGGTCATGGTCACCGCTTCCTTCCCGGCCTTCGCGCGCCAGGGGCAGACCATCGACGTGGTGGTCTCCTCCATGGGTAACGCGAAAAGCCTGCGTGGCGGTACCCTGCTGATGACCCCGCTGAAAGGGGTGGACAGCCAGGTCTATGCCCTGGCGCAGGGGAATATCCTCGTCGGCGGGGCGGGAGCCTCCGCAGGCGGCAGCAGCGTGCAGGTTAACCAGCTTAACGGCGGGCGTATTACTAACGGGGCCGTCATCGAGCGTGAGCTGCCGACCCAGTTCGGCACCGGCAACACCATCAACCTGCAGCTGAACCAGGATGACTTCACCATGGCGCAGCAGATAGCGGACACCATCAACCGCGGCCGCGGTTTTGGCAGCGCCACCGCGCTGGATGCCCGCACCGTGCAGATCCGCGTCTCCAGCGGCGGCAGCAACCAGGTACGTCTGCTGGCGGATATCCAGAATATGGAAGTGAACGTCACGCCGCAGGACGCCAAAGTGATCATCAACTCCCGTACCGGCTCGGTGGTGATGAACCGTGAGGTGACGCTGGACAGCTGTGCCGTGGCGCAGGGCAACCTCTCCGTTACCGTTAACCGCTCGGCGAACGTCAGCCAGCCGGATACGCCGTTTGGCGGCGGTGAAACGGTGGTTACGCCGCAGACCCAGATTGATTTACGCCAGAGCGGCGGCTCGCTGCAGAGCGTGCGCTCCAGCGCCAACCTGAACAACGTGGTCCGTGCCCTCAACGCCCTGGGCGCCACCCCGATGGATCTGATGTCGATTCTGCAGTCCATGCAGAGCGCGGGCTGTCTGCGCGCCAAACTGGAAATCATCTGATGCTGACCGATAGCAAACTGCTGAGCAGCGCGGCCTGGGATACCCAGTCGCTCAACGAACTGAAGTCCAAAGCGGGTAAAGATCCGGCGGGGAATATCCGTCCGGTGGCCCGCCAGGTCGAGGGAATGTTTGTCCAGATGATGCTGAAAAGCATGCGTGAAGCCCTGCCGAAAGACGGCATCTTCAGCAGCGACTCAACGCGTCTGTACACCAGCATGTATGACCAGCAGATTGCGCAGCAGATGACCGCCGGTAAAGGGCTCGGGCTTGCGGACGTGATCGTCAAGCAGATGGCGGCCGCCCAGGGCGTGCCGCCGGAAGATGCGCCGCAGCAGGTGCCGATGAAGTTCGATCTGGAAAAGGTGACCAGCTATCAAAATCAGGCCCTGACCCAGATGGTGCGTAAAGCGGTACCAAAGGCGCCTGAAAGTAACGATGAACCCCTCACCGGCGACAGCAAAGACTTCCTGGCGCAGCTCTCGCTGCCGGCGCGTCTTGCCAGCCAGCAGAGCGGGGTGCCGCATCACCTGATCCTCGCCCAGGCGGCGCTGGAGTCGGGCTGGGGGCAGCGTCAGATCCGCCGCGAGAACGGCGAGCCGAGCTTTAACATCTTCGGCGTCAAGGCGTCGGGAAGCTGGAAAGGGCCTACCACCGAGATCACCACCACCGAATATGAAAACGGCGAGGCGAAAAAGGTCAAAGCCAAATTCCGCGTGTACAGTTCGTATCTGGAGGCGCTTTCAGACTATGTCGGCCTGCTGAGTCGTAACCCGCGCTATGCGGCAGTGACCCAGGCCGCGACGGCAGAGCAGGGGGCGCAGGCGTTGCAGAATGCGGGCTACGCCACCGACCCGCAGTATGCCCGCAAGCTGACCAGCATGATTCAACAGCTGAAATCGATGGGTGAGAAAGTCAGCAAAGCCTACAGCAACGATATCGAAAATCTGTTCTGAAAGTTCTCAAGTCCGGCTGGAGACTGCCGATAATCTCCAGCAGGACTCGTGTCTGAAAGTATAAAAGGAACCCCCATGTCCAGTTTGATCAACAGCGCCATGAGTGGCCTCAGTGCGGCACAGGCTGCGCTGAATACCGCCAGTAATAACATTTCGAGCTACAACGTGACGGGCTATACCCGTCAGACGACGGTGCTGAGTGCCTCAAACAGCACGCTGACGGGCGGCGGTTGGGTTGGCAACGGCGTGTATGTCTCCGGGGTACAGCGCGAATATGATGCATTCATTACCAACCAGCTGCGCACCGCGCAGAACCAGAGCAGCGCCCTGACCACCCGCTACCAGCAGATGTCCAAAATCGACGACATTCTGTCTGGCAGCAGCAACAGCCTGGCCACCACCATGCAGGACTTCTTCAGCAGCCTGCAGACTCTGGTCAGCAACGCCGAAGATCCGGCTGCGCGCCAGACGGTGCTGGGCAAGGCCGATGGCCTGGTGAACCAGTTCAAGGTGAACGATCAGTATCTGCGCGATCAGGATAAGCAGATCAACACCGCGATCGGCACCAGCGTTGAGCAGATCAACAACTACGCCAAACAAATTGCCAACCTGAACGATCAGATTTCCCGTCTGACCGGCGTGGGCGCGGGCGCGTCCCCGAACAACCTGCTCGATCAGCGCGACCAGCTTGTGAGCGAGCTGAACCAGATCGTGGGCGTTGAAGTCTCCGTTCAGGACAGCGGCACCTATAACGTCTCCTTCGGTAACGGCTACAACCTGGTTCAGGGCAGCACCGCCAACCAGCTGGCGGCCGTGAAATCCAGCGCCGATCCGTCCCGTACCACCGTAGCCTTTGTTGACGGTACCTCGGGCCCGGTCGAGATCCCGGAAAAACTGCTTACCAGCGGTTCTCTGGGCGGCATGATGACCTTCCGCACCGAAGAGCTCGACGCGGCGCGCAATACCCTCAACCAGCTGGCGCTCTCCTTCGCTAACGCGATGAATACCCAGCATGAAAAGGGTTATGACGTAGAAGGCAAAGCCGGCGGTAAATTATTTGATATCGGCGCGCCAGCGGTGTTGGCCAACAGCAAAAATACCGGTACGGCTGCCGTGTCCGCGACGGTCGATATGGACAACTTTTCCAAAGTGCAGGCGACTGATTACAAAATGGAGTTTGATGGCTCCAACTGGAAAATCACCCGCCTTTCCGATAAAACGACGGTCACTGCCACCGATGACGGTAACGGAAATCTCTCCTTCGATGGCCTGAAGGTTAACGTATCCGGCGCGGCGAAAAACAAAGACAGCTTTACCATCAAGCCTGTTGCTAATGCCATCGTGAATATGGACGTGGCGATCAGCGAAGAGGGAAAACTGGCGCTGGCCTCTGACCCTGATGGCGGTGAAAGTGATAACCGCAACGGCCAGGCGCTGCTGGATCTGCAGAACAGCAAAGTGGTCGGCGGCAACAAAACCTTTAACGATGCCTATGCCTCGCTGGTCAGTACCGTCGGCAGCAAAACCGCGACGCTGAAAACCAGCAGCACTACCCAGGCAAACGTGACGACGCAGCTGAGCAACCAGCAGCAGTCGATCTCCGGCGTTAACCTCGACGAAGAGTACGGCAACCTGCAGCGCTACCAGCAGTACTACCTGGCCAATGCCCAGGTGCTGCAAACCGCCAGCACGCTCTTCGACGCGTTAATTAATATTCGCTAAGGCTGAGGTGAACGATGCGTATTAGCACCCAGATGATGTACCAGCAGAACATGCGCGGGATCACCGATTCCCAGAGCAAGTGGCTGAGTTACGGTGAGCAGATGTCCACCGGCAAACGCGTTAACCGTCCGTCTGACGACCCCATTGCCGCGTCGCAGGCGGTGGTGCTGTCGCAGGCCCAGGCGCAGAACAGCCAGTTTACGCTGGCCCGCTCTTTTGCCTCCCAGCGAGTAGGGCTGGAGGAGAGCGTTTTGGGTCAGGTGACCACGGCGCTGCAATCAGCGCAGGATAAAATTGTCTATGCCGGTAACGGCTCCCTGAGTGACAACGACCGTAGCTCCATTGCTACCGACCTGCAGGGTATCCGCGATCAGCTGGTGAACCTGGCAAACAGCACCGACGGTAACGGACGCTATATTTTCGCCGGTTATAAAACGGACGCTGCGGCTTTCGACCAGGCCACGGGTACCTATAACGGCGGTGACACGCCTATCCGGCAGCAGGTTGATTCCGCGCGTAACATGCAGATCAGCCATACCGGCAGTGAAGTGTTTGAATCCTTCACCAGTAATGCAGCGCCAGAGCCGGACGGCTCAACCCCGGAAACCAATCTGTTCAAGATCCTGGATAATGCGATTGCAGCCCTGAAAACGCCGGTCAGCGGCGATCAGGACAAGACGGATCAGCTGAATCTGGATATCGATAAGGCCAACCGCGGTCTGCGTAACTCCCTTGATAACGTGCTGACCGTGCGCGCTGACCTGGGGACTAAGCTGACCGAACTCGATGCACTGGATACGCTGGGCAGCGATCGTGCGTTAGGCCAGACCCAGCAAATGAGCGATCTTATTGACGTAGACTGGAACGCTGCAATTTCGTCCTACACCATGCAGCAGGCGGCGCTTCAGGCATCCTATAAAGCGTTCAGCGATATGCAGGGTATGTCGCTGTTCCAGATGAATAAATAACTGACTTGACCTTTAGAACATGGCTTGAAACTGGTTATGTTCTCTGTGCCCAATCCGTTTTGCGGATTGGGCATTTTTTTTCAGGAATTCTGCACGGCTGATGGGGTTGAGCGGACGTTCCCGGTCATACGAATAACCAGTGCCACACCGGCTGTCATCGTCGCCAGGGCAATCACGCCCGGCCAACCGGCCAGGGTATACAGCTGGCTACCCAGCGCTGAACCCAACGCCATGCCGATAAACACGCCGGTGAAGAGCAGGGCGTTCAGGCGACCACGCGCCTGCGGCTCGAGGCTGTAAACCAGGTTCTGGTGGGCCACCAGGCTTGACTGCAGACCGAGATCAAAGCCCACAGCGGCAACGGCAATCAGGATCAGCTGGCCATGTACGCCTAAAGCAGGCATTAAAAACATCAGGGCGAAGGAGACGGTCACCAGGGCGGCACCCAGTTGGGTGACTTTACCCGCACCCAGTTTATCCGCCAGACCACCCGCCAGCGGCGCAGCCAGAGCACCTGCGGCACCGGCAATACCGTATCCTCCGGCTACCGCGCTGCCAAGCCCATAATGTTCCATCAGCATGACCGCCAGGGTCGACCAGAAGGCGCTAAAGGCAATGGAGAGGAAACCCTGAGCCAGCGCCGCACGACGCAGTGCCGGATAGCGGCGCCACAGGTGCGCCATGGAACGCATTAGTTCCGGATAACGCAGGTTCGACGGCACCGCGAAACGGGGCAGAATGAACCACATCACGGCGGCGAGGATCGCAATGCTGCCCGCAGCCAGCTGATACATCACGCGCCAGCCAAAGGCTTCCCCTACCACGCCGCTCACCGTACGGGAGAGCAGGATCCCCAGCAACAGGCCGGTCATCACCGTACCGACGGTTTTGCCCTGTTTGCCCTGAGGCGCAAGAATTGCCGCAGCCGGGACGATATCCTGCGCCATGGTGGCGGTCATACCAATCAGCAGGCTGACCAGCAGCAGGGAGTGGATCTGCCCCGTCAGGCTACAGGCCAGAAGCAGCAGCGCCAGGGCGACGCTTTTCACCACTATCAGGGTGCGACGGTCGTAGCGATCGCCGAGCGGCAGCAGGAACAGGATCCCAAGTGCATAACCTGCCTGGGTGAGAGTTGGCACCATTCCCATCCCTTCAACGCTGAGATGCAAATCCGAGCCCATCAGCGGCAGCAGCGGCTGAGCATAATAGATGGCGGCGACGCTAAATCCTGCGCCGATGGCGAGGATAAAAATGACCCAGCGGCTGACGGCTGGGGTTAAGGAGCTGGTGTTCATATGCGATTCCTCATTTCGGGTGTGTCGCTATTCTTTATCAGCCCGCCTTGCGGTGGTAGCCAGCCCAGTGATAAAACACTTATACGTGTAACGTATAACCGTGACGATAATGAAACGTTCAGAACGTATAGACAGAGTAGAGTTAATGCGGACCTTTGTACGCATCGTCGAGACCGGCTCTCTTTCCGCTGCCGCCGTGCAGATGGCTACCAGCCAGGCCACAGTCAGCCGCCGACTGCAGTCGCTGGAGATGCTGCTCGGCGCGCGCCTGATCCTGCGAACAACCCATGCCATGAAGCTGACCGATGACGGCGAACGCTGCTATCAACATGCCCGGCGGGTGATCGACAGCTGGCATGCGCTGGAAGATGAAGTGGGGCAGACGGAAGATGAACCGGTGGGGGTGCTCCGGGTGAGGGCACCGCATGCCTTCGGTCAGGAGCAGTTGCTTGAGCCACTCACGCAGTTTTTGCTGCGTTATCCCCGGCTGAACGTGGAGTGGATGCTCAACGATCGCTCGGCTGATTTTTTAAGCGACAATATCGACTGCGCTATTCGGGTCGGGGCGGAGATCGACCCCGCCACGGTGTCGGTGCTGCTGGCCGAGGTGCCGCGCTGCATCGTGGCATCCCCGGAATTGCTTGCACGCTTTACCCCTGTGGAGAAGCCCGAAGATCTCTCCGCGCTGCCCTGGGTGGCCCTCAATACGTTTTATCGTCAGCATGTAGAGTTGTTCAGCGCGGGGACATCACAACCGCTGCGGGTGGCTATCTCGCCGCGATTAAGTACCGACAGCCTGTACGTGGCGCGTAAAAGCGCACTCACCGGGCTGGGCGTTGCTGTGGTCTCGAGCTGGACGGTCGAAGCGGATATCCGCGAGGGCAGGCTGGTGCATCTCCTGCCGGACTGGCAGCCGGCCGCGCTGCCGGTTCATCTGGTCTACCCGTGGTCACGCTATTATCCGGCGCGACTGCGTCGTTTTCTGGAGATGATGAGAGAGGTGATGCCTGAAATTGCGGGAATGCGCAGGCCTGAGCAGATGCAATAAAAAAGCCGACCCGAAGGTCGGCTTTTAAGCTTAAGCGGGCTTATTCAGCCGGCTGTGGGCGCGTGGCTGGCGCAGTGGCCTGATGCGTAGCACTATGACCGCCTGCAGAGCCTTTACCGTCAAACTCAAATGCCGGACGTACCCAGTCGCTGTGACGCGGTGCTTCCGCAACATATTCCGGTGCCGGAGCACGGGTCATTGGAGCGGTAGCGTGATGCGCTTTAGCGTGAACCTGCGCGGCTGGCGCCGGTTTCACCTCAGGTTCTGGTTTCACTTCTGGCGCTTTTACTTCCGCGACTTCGGTGACTTCAGGTTCCACTTCAGCAACCTCAACCGGTTCAACATCGATTTCGATTTCAGGTTGAACTTCAGTTTCCACTTCAACTTCCACGACCGGCTGTGGTTCGGCTGCAACCTCGATGGTTTCAGCCGGTTCAGCAGCGGCAGCTTCTTCCACAACCTGCTCTGCGACAACCGCGTCTTCAGGGGTGACGATCTGCGGTTGTTCAGTCACAGGCGCAGCAATCACTTCCGGATGTGACGTTTCAACTTCAGCAACCTGCGGCTCAGGGATCGCAACGGCAGCGGCCTCAGTAATCGCCTCAACGGCGGCTGGCGCAACAGGGGCTACCGTTTCTGCAGCAACGTTCTGCTCTTCAAACTGTGGCTCCTGAGGACGGGCAACCGGATAACGGATCCAGGCTTTACCTGATGCCATCTCTGGTGACGCACAGGCAATAGCCAGCGGCATTGGAGACTGCAGCGGATAACGCTCGTCACGATAACGGCGACGACGCTGACCGCTCACGCGCAGGTGACGCGGGGAGCGACGTGAACGACGCGGCATGCCGGCGTTTTCACGGCCTTCGACGTTCTCTTCCTGCTCAGGTGCGTTTTCGATAACGGCAGGCAGGTCAACTTTTGCCAGTTCGGTGCTCTGGGCTGGTTCAGCCTGAGGTGCGACCGCTTCAACCGCTGCCTCTTCAGTCTGAGACTCGAAGCGCACTTTCTGGTTCAGCTGACGCTGCTTACGGCGTGGCATGACCTGAACGCGTTCTTCCTGCTCAGCATCCTGCACGGTCTCTTCTTCGCGATTCAGCGCTTTGACTTCCTGCTGGGCCTGGCGCTTGTCATCATTACGACGACGGTTACGCTCACGGCGCGGCTGCTGCTCATCACGCTGTCTGCCTTTATCAGACTCTTCGCTGACCGGCTGGCGAATTTCACGATCTTCCGCGTTCTGCTGCGGCTTCTCACGGCGGTTGCGACGGTTGTCGTCACGCCCTTCACGGCGCTCACGACCCTCACGGTTGTCGCGATTATCGCGATTGTCACGACCTTCGTTGCTGTCTGAACGGTTATCGCGGCGCTCGGTGCGGTCTCGACGGTTGTTCTGACGTTTACGACGATCCGGTGAACGCTCCTGTTTCTCTTCTTTCTTCTCAACAGGCGCCGGGGCTGGCTGCGGCTCTTCGCCTGCAAACATTTTTTTCAGCGCGCTGAAGAAGCGGCTCAGCAGGCCTGGCTGCTCAGTCGGCTGGCTGGCTTCTGCCGCCGGTTTGGCTGCAGCAGGCTTAGCCGCAACGGTCTCCTGCGCTGGCGCAGGTGGCGCTTCAGGCATCACGAATGCCGCAAGAGCAGGTTGCTCAGGCAGCTTACGCTCTGAGTACTCTTCCTCAGACGGCAGCGCCATCTCTTCTTCATGCAGCTTCGGCAGCATGTAGCTCAGGGTGGACGTCTCTTCACCTTTGCGCACGCGCAGCACGGAATAGTGCGGGGTTTGCATCTGGTCGTTAGGGACGATCACGCAGCGTACGCCGCTCAGACGGGATTCGATTGCGCTTACCGCTGCACGTTTTTCGTTCAGCAGGTAGGAGGCAACCGGCACAGGCACAATGGCGTGAACTTCTTTGGTGTTCTCTTTCAGCGCTTCTTCTTCGATGAGACGCAGGATAGAGAGCGCCAGCGATTCGTTGTCACGCACGGTACCGGTGCCGCTACAGCGTGGGCAGACGTGATGGCTGGATTCGCCGAGCGACGGGCTCAGACGCTGACGGGACATCTCCAGCAGGCCAAAACGGGAGATATGGCTGATCTGGATACGCGCACGATCCTGACGCACCGCTTCACGCAGGCGGTTTTCCACCGCGCGCTGGTGACGTACTGGCGTCATGTCGATGAAGTCGATAACGATCAGGCCGCCGAGGTCACGCAGGCGCAGCTGACGCGCAATCTCATCTGCCGCTTCCAGGTTGGTGTTGAACGCCGTCTCTTCGATATCGCCGCCGCGGGTTGCACGTGCGGAGTTGATATCGATGGCGGTCAGCGCTTCGGTGCTGTCGATAACGATAGAGCCGCCGGATGGCAGACGGACTTCACGCTGGAAGGCGGATTCAATCTGCGATTCGATCTGGTAGTGGCTGAACAGCGGGATCTCACCGGTGTACAGTTTGATTTTGCTGGTGAAATCCGGACGACCCAGGGCTGCGATGTGCTGGCGAGCCAGCTCAAGCACTTTAGGATTATCAATCAGAATTTCGCCGATGTCCTGACGCAGATAGTCGCGGAAGGCACGTACAATAACGTTACTTTCCTGGTGGATCAGGAACGGAGCAGGGCGACTTTCAGCGGCTTTCTGGATCGCTTCCCAGTGCTTCAGGCGGAAGCCCAGGTCCCACTGCAGGGCTTCGGCAGATTTGCCAACGCCTGCGGTACGGACAATCAGGCCCATGCCGTCCGGCAGCTCAAGGCTTGCCAGCGCTTCTTTCAGCTCGGTACGGTCGTCGCCTTCGATACGGCGAGAGATACCACCCGCGCGCGGGTTGTTAGGCATCAGAACGAGGTAGCTGCCTGCCAGGCTGATAAAGGTTGTTAGTGCCGCGCCTTTGTTGCCGCGCTCTTCTTTATCAATCTGGACAATAACTTCCTGACCTTCACGCAGAACATCTTTGATGTTTGGACGGCCATGGGCGTTATAGTTGGAAGGGAAGTACTCGCGAGCGATCTCTTTCAGCGGGAGGAAACCATGACGCTCGGCACCGTAATCGACAAATGCGGCTTCAAGGCTGGGTTCAATGCGGGTGATTTTGCCTTTGTAAATGTTCGCTTTTTTCTGTTCGTGTCCAGGACTTTCGATATCCAGATCGTACAGACGCTGCCCATCCACAAGGGCGACACGCAACTCTTCTTGCTGAGTTGCGTTGATTAACATTCTTTTCATCGTAACTTACTCATTATTCTTACATTGACGACTAAGCTGCGGGCAAGGTGACGCTTTCCGGGGTATGAACCGATGGCCTCGTGTCTATTCACGTCGCCAACCTCACGGTTGTCGCTCGCTTAAGAGGCGCAAAGTGTCGGTTGCCTGTATTTCATACGGAAATACAGCGCGATTATCAGGGGAATAGCCTGGGTAAAACTCTCCAGAGAAGATTCCATTTACCGGTAAGTACTGCAACCCGCAGCCCGCTAACTGTCTGAAAGATCAATACGTCTTACGCCATTGCTGCGTGGATGATCGGTCAGACAAAATTGGTCATTCCGTCGATATCCTTACAAAACCCGGATTTAACGCGGAAAACAGCAGCATTATTCCATTGCTAACCGGGTTATAGCAAGATGACTTTTACCAATTATCACCCGGTTACTCACAGTTTTTTCACTTCTCTGACGTGATTGGTTTAATAACCATCAAATCGATTGCGTGAATGAAACACCGTCCGGGTAAAGGTAAATATAAGCACAGAAAAATGAGTGGCGCTATTGGCTGCCGATAATTAGAATCGCCCCCCATGAAAACAGAGACTCCAGCCGTAAAAATGGTTGCCATTACCGATGATGAAGCGGGGCAACGCATCGACAACTTTTTGCGCACCCAATTGAAGGGCGTGCCGAAGAGTATGATTTATCGCATCCTGCGTAAGGGTGAAGTGCGTGTGAATAAGAAGCGCATCAAACCTGAATACAAACTTGAAGCGGGTGATGAAGTACGCATTCCACCTGTTCGCGTCGCCGAGCGGGAAGAAGAGGCGGTATCGCCGCATCTGAATAAAGTTGCTGCGCTTGCGGATGTGATTTTATATGAAGACGATCATATCCTGGTGCTCAACAAACCGTCCGGTACCGCAGTACACGGCGGCAGCGGACTGAGCTTCGGCGTCATTGAAGGCCTGCGCGCGCTGCGTCCGGAAGCCCGCTTCCTTGAGCTGGTTCATCGCCTTGACCGCGACACCTCTGGCGTACTGCTGGTGGCGAAAAAGCGTTCGGCGCTGCGTTCGCTGCATGAACAGCTGCGTGAGAAAGGGATGCAGAAGGATTACCTCGCGCTGGTGCGCGGCCAGTGGCAATCCCATGTCAAAGTAGTGCAGGCACCGCTGCTGAAAAACATTCTGCAGAGCGGCGAGCGAATTGTCCGCGTGAGCCAGGAAGGCAAGCCGTCAGAAACACGCTTCAAAGTTGAAGAGCGTTATGAATTCGCCACCCTGGTACGCTGCAGCCCGGTCACCGGTCGTACCCATCAGATCCGTGTTCATACTCTGCACGCGGGTCATCCTATCGCTTTCGACGATCGCTATGGCGACCGGGAATTTGATAAGCAGCTGGCCGGTACGGGGTTATCTCGCCTGTTCCTGCATGCCGCCGCGCTGAAGTTTACCCATCCGGGTACCGGCGAGGTAATACGTATCGAAGCCCCGATGGACGAGCAGCTGAAACGCTGTCTTAAAGTTCTGCGTGGTTGATTGCCCGGCGGCGCTGCGCTTACCCGGCCTACGGTTTTGTAGGCCGGGTAAGCGCAGCGCCACCCGGCGTAAATTACGCTATCAACGGGTTGCAGTGCTCGCGACGCAGCATCTGACACAGCGCAATCAGCGGTAATCCCACCAGCGTGTTCGGGTCACGCCCGTCCAGCCTGTCGAATAACGCAATCCCCAGTCCTTCGCTCTTAAAGCTGCCCGCGCAGTTTAACGGACGCTCTTTGCGGACGTAATCTTCAATCTCCTGTTCACTAAGATGGCGGAAATGAACATCAAAGGGCTCGCATTCCGTCTGCAGATGGCCCGTAGCGCTGTTATAGAGGGCGAGGCCAGTATAGAAGGTCACAATATTGCCGCGTGCTTTCAGCAGCTGCTGACGCGCATTCTCTTCGGTGTGCGGTTTTCCGGTGATAATCCCATCAAGGACGCAAACCTGATCGGAACCTATAATAAGATGGTCAGGAAATCGCGCTGCCAGGCTTTTCGCTTTTTCCTGCGCCAGACGTACCACCAGATGCCGTGGCGATTCACCGGGTTGTGGGCTTTCATCCACGTCCGGCGCGGCGCATTCAAAGGGTACGCCAAGTTTTTCCAGCAGCATGCGGCGGTAGGGCGAAGTCGAGGCGAGGATCAGATTTGGCATATTTTTTTCACCAGATATAGCGTATCGATGCCAGCCATTTTAAACTACGGGCCGCAATGTGTGCGAATAATTGGCAAAAGGCAGCCTGAGGTTGCCTTTTTCTTTGACTCTATGACGTTACAAAGTTAATATGCGCGCCCTATGCAAAAGGTAAAATTACCCCTGACTCTTGATCCGGTTCGTACGGCTCAAAAACGCCTTGATTACGAAGGTATCTATACTCGTGATCAGGCTGAGCGTATCGCCGAATCCGTAGTCAGTGTGGACAGTGATGTGGAATGCTCCATGTCGTTCGAAATCGATCCCCAGCGCCTTGCCGTTATCACCGGTGATGCAAAGGTGTCGGTCACGCTCGAGTGTCAGCGTTGCGGGAAACCGTTCCCACTTCATGTTCACACAACATATTGTTTTAGTCCGGTTCGTTCAGACGAACAGGCTGAAGCACTCCCGGAAGCGTATGAGCCGATTGAGGTTAACGAATTCGGTGAAATCGATCTGCTGGCGCTGGTTGAAGATGAAATCATCCTCACCTTGCCTGTAGTTCCGGTGCATGATTCTGAACACTGTGAAGTGTCCGAGGCGGACATGGTCTTTGGGGAACTGCCTGATGAAGCGCAAAAACCAAACCCATTTGCCGTATTAGCCAGCTTAAAGCGTAAGTAATTAAGGAGTAAGGTCCATGGCCGTACAACAGAATAAACCAACCCGTTCCAAACGTGGCATGCGTCGTTCCCATGACGCGCTGACTGCAGTTACCAGCCTGTCTGTAGACAAGACTTCTGGTGAGAAACACCTGCGTCACCACATCACTGCTGACGGTTTCTACCGCGGCCGCAAGGTTATCACTAAGTAATCACGCGTTTGCGTGATTAGGCTTAGTGAGGGTTTCCCCGTGCAAGCGGGGATATACCGAACCAGGCTGCGACGATACCTTGACACGTCTAACCCTGGCGTTAGATGTCATGGGGGGAGATTTTGGCCCTTCCGTGACAGTGCCTGCAGCATTGCAGGCACTGAACTCTAATTCGCAACTCACTCTCCTTTTAGTCGGCAATCCCGACGCTATCACGCCATTACTCGCAAAAGCTGACTTCGAACAACGTTCGCGTCTGCAGATCATTCCTGCGCAGTCAGTTATTGCCAGTGATGTCCGTGCCTCACAGGCGATCCGCAGCAGTCGCGGAAGCTCGATGCGCATTGCGCTGGAGCTGGTAAAAGAAGGACGCGCGCAGGCGTGCGTCAGCGCCGGAAATACCGGCGCGCTGATGGGGCTGGCAAAATTACTGCTCAAACCGATTGATGGTATTGAGCGCCCGGCGCTGGTGACGGTTCTGCCGCATCAGCAAAAGGGCAAAACGGTGGTGCTGGATTTAGGCGCTAACGTTGACTGCGACAGTGTTATGCTCGCGCAGTTTGCCGTTATGGGCTCGGTGCTGGCAGAAGAGGTCGTCGGGATTTCGCATCCCCGCGTTGCCTTGCTGAATATTGGCGAGGAAGAGACTAAAGGTCTCGACAGCATCCGCGAGGCGTCCGAGAGGCTAAAAAATGAGCCATCCATAAACTATATTGGATATCTCGAAGCCAACGAATTATTGACCGGAAAAACGGATGTCCTGGTGTGTGACGGGTTTACTGGAAACGTTACATTAAAAACCATGGAAGGGGTGGTGAGAATGTTTCTTTCTCTGCTTAAATCGCAGGGAGAGGGTAAAAAACGGTCATGGTGGCTGATTATATTGAAGCGTTGGTTACAAAAGAGCCTGGCGCGGCGATTCAGTCACCTCAACCCCGACCAGTATAATGGCGCCTGTCTGTTAGGATTGCGCGGCATTGTGATTAAGAGTCACGGTGCGGCCAATCAGCGAGCCTTTACCGTCGCGATTGAACAGGCAGTGCAGGCGGTGCAGCGACAAGTCCCACAGCGGATTGCCGCTCGCCTGGGATCTGTATTAGCAAAAAGTGACTGAGCGTACATGTATACGAAGATTTTAGGTACCGGCAGCTATCTGCCAAAGCAAGTGCGAACCAACGCCGATCTGGAAAAAATGGTCGATACCTCTGACGAGTGGATCGTCACACGTACAGGTATCCGCGAACGTCGTATTGCCGCGCCAGATGAAACAGTTTCCACCATGGGCTATGAAGCCGCCCAGCGCGCGCTGGAGATGGCGGGTGTCGATAAAGATGACATCGGCCTGATTATCGTTGCGACCACCTCAGCCACGCATGCTTTTCCAAGCGCGGCGTGCCAGGTTCAGAACATGCTGGGGATCAAAGGCTGCCCGGCGTTTGACGTTGCCGCTGCGTGCGCAGGCTTTACCTATGCGCTGAGCATTGCCGATCAATACGTGAAATCCGGTGCCGTGAAGCACGCGCTGGTTATCGGTGCTGACGTGCTGGCTCGCACCTGCGATCCAAACGATCGCGGGACGATCATTATTTTTGGTGATGGCGCGGGTGCGGTCCTGTTAGGACAATCTGAAGAGCCGGGCATCATCTCCACGCATCTCCACGCGGACGGCCGCTACGGTGAGCTGTTAACGCTGCCAAACGCGGATCGTGTTAACCCGGACAGCTCTATTTACCTGACCATGGCCGGTAACGAAGTCTTTAAAGTGGCTGTGACCGAGTTGGCGCACATTGTTGACGAGACGCTGGAAGCCAATAATCTGGAGCGCTCCGCTCTCGACTGGCTGGTGCCGCATCAGGCTAACCTGCGCATTATCAGCGCCACAGCTAAAAAGCTCGGCATGTCTATGGATAACGTTGTGGTGACGCTCGATCGTCATGGCAATACGTCTGCAGCATCAGTACCGTGCGCGTTTGACGAAGCGGTGCGCGATGGACGAATTCAACGAGGCCAACTGGTCTTGCTCGAAGCCTTCGGTGGCGGTTTCACCTGGGGCTCTGCGCTGGTTCGTTTCTAGAAAAAGGATAAAAAATGACGCAATTTGCTTTTGTATTCCCAGGTCAGGGTTCTCAGGCCGTTGGAATGTTGTCTGTATTAGCGGAACAGTATCCGGTTATCGAAGAGACTTTTCGTGAAGCTTCTGATGCGCTGGGCTACGATCTGTGGGCGCTGACCCAGCAAGGGCCAGCCGAAGAGCTGAATAAAACCTGGCAGACGCAGCCAGCACTGCTGACCGCATCGGTCGCACTGTGGCGCGTATGGCAGCAGCAGGGTGGTAAAACCCCAGCGCTGTTGGCCGGTCACAGCCTGGGTGAATACTCAGCGCTGGTTTGCGCGGGCGTGATTGCGTTTGCTGATGCTGTGCGCCTGGTTGAGCTGCGCGGCAAATTCATGCAGGAAGCGGTGCCGGAAGGTACTGGCGGTATGTCAGCGATTATTGGTCTGGATGATGCTGCCATTGCGAAAGCGTGCGAAGAGTCCGCAGAAGGCCTGGTCGTTTCGCCGGTAAACTTCAACTCGCCGGGCCAGGTGGTTATCGCCGGCCATAAAGAAGCGGTTGAGCGTGCAGGCGCAGCCTGTAAAGCCGCTGGCGCGAAACGTGCGCTGCCGCTGCCGGTGAGCGTTCCGTCCCATTGCGCGCTGATGAAGCCTGCTGCGGATAAACTGGCTGTTGAGTTGGAAAAAATCACCTTCAGCGCACCGGCTATTCCGGTGGTGAATAACGTTGATGTGAAGTGTGAAACCGCACCAGAGGCCATCCGCCATGCGCTGGTTCGCCAGCTGTACAGCCCGGTTCAGTGGACGAAGACCGTTGAATTCATGGCAGCACAGGGCGTTGAGCACCTGTATGAAGTGGGCCCGGGTAAAGTCCTCACCGGTCTGACCAAACGTATTGTTGATACCCTGACCGCATCGGCGATTAACGAGCCTGAAGCACTGTCAGCGGCACTTGCGCAGTAAGAAGAGGAATATCATGAGCTTTGAAGGAAAAATCGCACTGGTCACTGGCGCAAGTCGTGGTATTGGCCGTGCCATCGCTGAAACCCTCGTCGCGCGCGGCGCGACAGTGATCGGTACCGCGACCAGCGAAAACGGTGCGCAGGCCATCAGTGAATACCTGGGTGCGAACGGTAAAGGTCTGATGTTGAATGTGACCGATCCTGCATCTATCGAATCTGTTCTGGGAAATATTCGCGCAGAATTTGGCGAAGTGGATATTCTGGTCAATAATGCCGGAATCACTCGTGACAACTTACTGATGCGAATGAAAGATGATGAGTGGAACGATATTATCGAAACCAATTTGTCATCTGTGTTCCGTCTGTCAAAAGCGGTAATGCGAGCTATGATGAAGAAGCGTCATGGACGTATTATCACTGTCGGTTCTGTGGTTGGTACCATGGGAAATGCTGGTCAGGCAAACTACGCTGCGGCGAAAGCAGGCCTGATCGGTTTCAGTAAGTCGCTGGCACGTGAAGTTGCGTCCCGCGGAATTACTGTAAACGTTGTTGCTCCGGGCTTTATTGAAACGGACATGACGCGTGCGCTGACCGATGAGCAGCGTGCGGGTACGCTGGCGGCAGTTCCAGCGGGTCGTTTAGGCGACCCTAAAGAAATCGCCAGCGCGGTTGCATTTTTAGCCTCTGACGAAGCGAGTTACATCACTGGTGAGACTCTCCACGTCAATGGCGGGATGTATATGGTTTAACCACGATAGAAAATATTTGCGTTATGAGGGGGAATGGCCTCAAAATAACGTAAAATCGTGGTAAGACCTGCCGGGATTTAGTTGCAAATTTTTCAACATTTTATACACTACGAAAACCATCGCGAAAGCGAGTTTTGATAGGAAATTTAAGAGTATGAGCACTATCGAAGAACGCGTTAAGAAAATTATCGGCGAACAGCTGGGCGTTAAGCAGGAAGAAGTGACCAACAATGCTTCTTTCGTTGAAGACCTGGGCGCAGATTCTCTTGACACCGTTGAGCTGGTAATGGCTCTGGAAGAAGAGTTTGATACTGAGATTCCGGACGAAGAAGCTGAGAAAATCACCACCGTTCAGGCTGCCATTGATTACATCAACGGTCACCAGGCGTAAGTGAGCATCTCCAGGCGGTCATTCGACCGCCTGTGTTTTTTCTTTTGTAGTCCCTCGATTTTCTTTTTTTATCCCTCCCTGGAGGACAAGCGTGTCTAAGCGTCGTGTAGTTGTGACCGGACTTGGCATGTTATCTCCTGTCGGCAATACCGTAGAGTCCACCTGGAACGCTCTCCTTGCCGGTCAGAGTGGCATTAGCCTAATCGACCATTTCGATACTAGCGCCTATGCAACGAAATTTGCTGGCTTAGTAAAGGATTTTAACTGTGAAGAGATCATCTCGCGCAAAGAACAGCGCAAGATGGATGCCTTCATTCAATATGGAATTGTCGCTGGCGTTCAGGCCATGCAGGATTCTGGCCTTGAAATTACGGAAGAGAACGCAACCCGTATCGGCGCCGCTATCGGCTCCGGGATTGGCGGTCTTGGCCTGATTGAGGAAAACCATACCTCTCTGGTGAATGGTGGTCCACGTAAAATCAGCCCGTTCTTCGTTCCGTCAACGATTGTTAACATGGTGGCAGGTCACCTGACCATCATGTTCGGCCTGCGTGGCCCAAGCATTTCGATTGCTACGGCCTGTACGTCTGGTGTGCATAACATCGGTCAGGCAGCGCGTATGATTGCCTATGGCGATGCTGATGCGATGGTCGCCGGTGGCGCAGAAAAAGCCAGCACCCCATTGGGCGTGGGCGGTTTCGGCGCAGCGCGTGCCCTGTCTACCCGCAACGATAATCCGCAGGCGGCAAGCCGTCCGTGGGATAAAGACCGTGATGGCTTTGTGCTGGGTGACGGTGCAGGTATGGTCGTACTGGAAGAGTACGAACATGCGAAGAAACGCGGCGCGAAAATTTATGCAGAAGTTGTCGGCTTCGGCATGAGCAGCGATGCCTATCACATGACCTCTCCACCGGAAAACGGTGCAGGTGCTGCGCTGGCGATGGTTAACGCTATCCGTGACGCGGGTATCGAGCCGGGTCAGATTGGCTATGTGAATGCGCACGGCACCTCTACGCCTGCGGGCGATATCGCAGAAGCGCAGGCCGTTAAGTCTGTGTTTGGCGATGCAGCCAGCCGCGTAATGGTCAGCTCCACCAAATCCATGACCGGCCACCTCCTGGGTGCGGCGGGTGCAGTAGAGTCTATCTACTCCATCCTGGCACTGCGCGACCAGGCCGTTCCGCCAACCATCAACCTGGATAACCCGGATGAAGGTTGCGATCTGGACTTCGTTCCACACGAAGCACGCCAGGTCAGCGGAATGGAGTACACCCTGTGTAACTCCTTCGGCTTTGGCGGCACCAACGGCTCTCTGATCTTCAAAAAGGTCTGAGGCTAATCGCCGGGGCGATAGTCTTGCTTCCCGGCACACTGATAAAAAAGGTCCGCTTGTCGGGCCTTTTTTATTCGGTTTTCTTCCCTTGTCCCGGGCTCACCTTCCTGCCAGACTATTTGACCATCTTAAAGGAGCCATCATGTTCTTGATAAATGGCATAAAGCAGGCAGTGCTTCCGGCAAATGACCGGGCTATCCAGTTTGGTGACGGATGCTTTACTACGGCGCGCATTGTCGAAGGCAAAGTCTGTTTGCTTAACGCGCATGTGCACCGTTTGCAGACGGCCTGTGAAAGATTGTTCATTCCCTTTGCCCAGTGGGCAGAGTTAGAAAAGGAAATGGCAGAGCAGGCGCTGGGCATCGATCGTGGCGTACTGAAGGTGATTATCAGCCGGGGAAGCGGCGGCAGGGGATACAGCGCAGCTGGCTGTCTGCAGCCGGTTCGCATTCTTTCCGTGTCGGCGTATCCGGCCCATTACGATCGCTGGCGGACCGAGGGGATCGCCCTGGCATTGAGTCCGGTGCGTCTTGGCCGTAATCCGCATCTGGCGGGGATAAAACACCTTAACCGGCTTGAACAGGTGTTGATCCGCTCCCATCTTGAACAGACGGACGCCGACGAGGCGCTGGTCCTTGACAGCGAAGGGTTCATTACGGAATGCTGTGCGGCGAATTTATTCTGGCGGCAGGGTAAGGATGTGTTTACCCCCCGTCTGGATCAGGCGGGCGTCGATGGCCTGATGCGCCAGTTTTGTCTGCGACAGCTGGCACACTCCGCCTTTCGCGTTGTCGAAGTGCAGGCGTGCGAAGCTGCGCTGAAGGATGCCGACGAGATCGTCGTGTGCAATGCGCTGATGCCTGTGGTGCCGGTGCGCCAGTATGGTCCTCACCATTTTTCATCGCGTGAGTTGCACCTGTTTTTAGCCCCTCTGTGTGAGCAAACCAGATAGTCATGAAGAAAATGTTGCGCTTTATTCTCCTCGTCGTTGTCGTGCTGGGCATTGCCGCTGGCGTGGGGATATGGAAGGTTCGCCAGCTGGCGGACAGCAAAATCCTCATCGCGGATGAGACGATATTTACCCTGAAGCCAGGCACCGGACGACTGGCGCTGGGCGAGCAGCTGTATGGCGAAAAGGTCATTAATCGCCCGCGGGTGTTCCAGTGGTTATTACGCGTGCAGCCGGAGCTGTCGCATTTCAAAGCCGGTACTTACCGTTTTACGCCAGGCATGACCGTTAAGGAGATGCTGGAGCTGCTCGAAAGCGGTAAAGAGGCCCAGTTCCCGCTGCGTTTTGTTGAAGGGATGCGCTTGAGCGATTACCTGAAACAGCTGCGCGATGCGCCATACATCAAGCACACGCTGCCGGATGACAGCTATGCCGCCGTCGCTGAAGCCCTGAAGTTTGAACATCCTGAATGGGTAGAAGGCTGGTTCTGGCCGGATACCTGGATGTACACGGCGGGCACCACCGATGTGGCGCTGCTGCAGCGTGCGCATAAAAAGATGGTCGAGGCGGTGGAGAAAGCCTGGGAAGGGCGGATGGAAAACCTGCCGTATAAAGATCAAAACCAGTTCGTGACCATGGCGTCTATCGTCGAGAAAGAGACGGCGGTGGCCAGCGAGCGCGATCAGGTGGCGTCGGTGTTTATTAACCGCCTGCGTATCGGCATGCGCTTGCAGACCGACCCAACGGTGATTTACGGGATGGGTGAGAACTACAAGGGCAAGATCTCACGTAAAGACCTCGAAACCCCAACCGATTATAATACCTACGTCATTAGCGGATTACCCCCAGGACCGATTGCCACACCGGGCCAGGCATCGCTGAATGCCGCCGCGCATCCGGCAAAAACGCCGTATCTCTATTTCGTCGCTGACGGAAAGGGTGGACATACTTTTAACACCAATCTTGCCGGTCATAATCGTTCGGTTCAGGACTATCTGAAGGCACTTAAGGAAAAAAATGCGCAGTAACTACATCGTCATTGAGGGGCTGGAAGGCGCCGGGAAAACCACCGCACGCAACGCGGTGGTTGAGACGCTGAAACAGTGTGGCATCGAAGAGATGATCTTCACCCGCGAACCGGGCGGCACACAGCTGGCGGAAAAACTGCGTAGCCTGGTGCTGGACATCAAATCGGTTGGCGACGAAGTGATTACCGACAAAGCCGAAGTCATGATGTTTTACGCTGCCCGTGTTCAGCTGGTTGAAACCGTGATTAAACCTGCGCTGGCGCGCGGTTGCTGGGTCATCGGCGACCGCCACGATCTCTCCACCCAGGCTTACCAGGGTGGAGGTCGCGGCATTGACCAGAATATGCTCGCCACGCTGCGCGACGCGGTGCTGGGTGATTTCCGCCCGAACCTGACGCTCTATTTAGACGTGACGCCGGAAGTGGGCCTGAAGCGGGCCCGCGCCCGTGGGGAACTGGATCGTATCGAACAGGAGTCGCTGGACTTCTTCAACCGTACCCGCGCCCGTTACCTGGAGCTGGCGGCACAGGACAGTTCAATCCGCACCATCGACGCGACGCAGCCTCTGGAAGCGGTGATGGGGGACATTTGTGCCACCGTTACTAACTGGCTGAAGGAACAACAGGCATGAAATGGTATCCATGGTTGCGCCCGCACTTTGAACAGCTGGTGAACGGCTATCAGTCCGGTCGGGGGCATCATGCGTTACTGATCCAGTCGCTGCCGGGGATGGGGGATGATGCGCTTATCTATGCCATCAGCCGTTTCCTGATGTGCCAGCAGCCGCAGGGGCATAAGAGCTGCGGCCAGTGCCGTAGCTGTCAGCTGATGCAGGCGCAAACCCATCCGGACTATTACGCCCTGGAGCCCGAAAAGGGCAAAACGACCCTTGGCATTGATGCGGTGCGCGGGGTTAGCGAGAAGCTGTACGAACGCGCGCGGCTGGGCGGGGCAAAAGTTGTCTGGCTGAAAGATGCCGCCCAGTTGACCGAAGCGGCCGCCAACGCGCTGTTAAAAACCCTGGAAGAGCCGCCGGAAAATACTTGGTTTCTGATGGCCTGCCGTGAACCGGGGCGATTGCTGCCGACTCTGCGCAGCCGCTGTCGTTTGCATCATCTCAGCGTTCCGCAAGAGGCGTGGGCTATCAGCTGGCTCGCAAGAGAAGTGACAACGTCACAAGAAGCGGCGCTGAGTGCGCTGCGCCTGTGCGGTGGGGCGCCCGCCGCGGCGCTGGCCTTGTTGCAGCCTAAAGTCTGGACCCAACGCGAACAGCTTTGTCAGGCGCTCGGGGCGGTGTCCGACAGCGGCGACTGGATGAGCCTGCTGCCGGTACTTAATCATGAGCAGGCGGCAGATCGCCTGCACTGGCTGGCAGCGTTGTTGCTGGATGCGCTTAAAATTCAACAGGGCGCGACCCTGCTCAGCAATGCCGACGTCTGGCAACTTGTGAATAATCTCGCCCATCGCCTGCCAGGCGTGGCACTGCGGGCTATTCTTCATGACGTATGCCAGTGTCGCGAACAATTACTCAGCGTAACGGGGCTGAACCGGGAGCTTGTGCTGACCGACCTGTTACTCACTATCGAGCATTACCTGCAACCGGGCACGACGCTGCCTGTATCCCATCTCTGAGAGAGACATTATGTTTTTAGTCGACTCACACTGCCATCTCGATGGCCTGGATTATCAATCCCTGCATAAAAACGTCGATGACGTGCTGGAAAAAGCGGCCGCCCGCGATGTGAAATTTTGTCTGGCGGTCGCCACGACGTTGCCCGGCTATCGCACCATGCGCGAACTGGTGGGCGTGCGCGACAACGTGGTTTTCTCCTGCGGCGTGCATCCCCTGAACCAGGATGAAGCCTATGACGTCGAGGATTTACGCCGTCTGGCGGCGGAAGAGGGCGTGGTGGCGATGGGCGAAACCGGGCTGGATTATTTTTACACCCCGGAAACGAAAGACCGCCAGCAGACGTCATTCCGCGACCATATCCGTGTTGGCCGGGAGCTGAACAAGCCGGTGATTGTCCATACCCGCGATGCCCGGGCCGATACGCTGGCGATCCTGAAAGAAGAAAAGGTGACGGATTGTGGTGGCGTACTACACTGTTTCACAGAAGACAGAGAAACAGCGGGCAAGCTGCTGGATCTGGGTTTTTATATCTCGTTTTCCGGGATCGTAACGTTCCGTAACGCCGAGCAGCTTCGTGACGCTGCGCGGTACGTGCCGCTCGATCGCCTGCTGGTGGAAACAGATTCCCCTTATCTGGCACCGGTGCCGCATCGCGGTAAAGAGAACCAACCCGCGATGGTACGGGATGTGGCCGAGTACATGGCCGTTTTGAAAGGCGTCGACGTTGAAGAACTGGCACGCATTACCACCCACAACTTCGCCAGTCTGTTTCACATCGATCCCTCCCGCCTGCAATCTGCCTGATAAGACAGTTTTTTTTGGGCTCGTAATTAATAGCTAAAGCGAGTACAGTTCACCGCCCAAATGGGGGCGGTGAATGCGTTTCTGGTAACATCTGGCAATCTATTTTGTAAAAATCTGAAAGTTTTTCAGCTGCCGAGCGCTGAAACGTGATAGCCGTCAAACAAAGATCCGCAGATTTATTTTACTCTGCGTAATAAATAAAGGGCGCTTAGATGTCCTGTCCACGGCACGGTTCTCCCCCCGGGCCAATGCGTGAAAACGTAAAAAAAGCACAAATACTCAGGAGCACTCTCAATTATGTTTAAGAATGCATTTGCTAACCTGCAGAAGGTCGGTAAATCGCTGATGCTGCCGGTATCCGTACTGCCTATCGCAGGTATCCTGCTGGGCGTCGGTTCTGCAAACTTCAGCTGGCTGCCAGCCGTAGTTTCCCACGTGATGGCCGAAGCAGGCGGTTCTGTTTTCGGTAACATGCCACTGATCTTCGCTATCGGCGTTGCGCTTGGCTTCACTAATAACGACGGCGTGTCTGCGCTGGCCTCTGTTGTTGCCTACGGCATCATGGTTAAAACCATGGCTGTGGTTGCACCTCTGGTGCTGCACTTGCCACCGGAAGAGATCGCAGCAAAACACCTGGCTGACACCGGTGTTCTGGGCGGTATCATCTCGGGTGCTATTGCGGCGTATATGTTTAACCGCTTCTATCGCATCAAGCTCCCTGAGTATCTGGGCTTCTTTGCTGGTAAGCGTTTTGTTCCAATCATCTCTGGTCTGGCGGCGATCTTCACTGGTGTGATCCTCTCCTTCATCTGGCCACCGATTGGTTCCGCTATCCAGACCTTCTCTCAGTGGGCTGCTTACCAGAACCCGGTACTGGCATTCGGTATCTATGGCTTCATCGAGCGTTGCCTGGTGCCGTTTGGTCTGCACCATATCTGGAACGTTCCTTTCCAGATGCAGATCGGCGAATTCACCAACGCGGCGGGCCAGGTATTCCACGGCGATATCCCACGCTACATGGCAGGCGACCCAACTGCAGGTAAACTGTCTGGCGGCTTCCTGTTCAAAATGTACGGCCTGCCGGCTGCTGCGATTGCAATCTGGCACTCTGCTAAACCAGAGAACCGTGCAAAAGTGGGCGGTATCATGATCTCCGCAGCGCTGACCTCGTTCCTGACCGGTATCACCGAGCCGATCGAGTTCTCCTTCATGTTCGTTGCGCCGATCCTGTACGTTATCCACGCGATTCTGGCTGGCCTGGCGTTCCCAATCTGTATCCTGCTGGGTATGCGTGACGGTACGTCCTTCTCACACGGTCTGATCGACTTCATCGTACTGTCCGGTAACAGCAGCAAACTGTGGCTGTTCCCAATCGTTGGTGCGGGCTACGCGGTGCTGTACTACACCATCTTCCGCGTGCTGATCAAAGCACTGGACCTGAAAACACCAGGTCGTGAAGATGCAACAGAAGACAGCAAAGCGGGTGCGACCAGCGAAATGGCTCCAGCACTGGTTGCAGCCTTCGGCGGTAAAGAGAACATCACTAACCTGGACGCATGTATCACTCGTCTGCGTGTTAGCGTCGCCGATGTCGCGAAAGTTGACCAGCCAGGTCTGAAAAAACTGGGCGCAGCTGGCGTAGTTGTTGCAGGTTCCGGTGTACAGGCTATCTTCGGTACTAAATCCGATAACCTGAAAACCGAAATGGATGAGTACATCCGCGGCAACTAAGTGGTGACCTGGGGAGACTAAGGCAGCCAAATGGCTGCCTTTTTTATTGCCTGAGATTTGGGAAATGCCCGGCGGCGCTGCGCTTGCACGGGCCTACATATCCTGGGCCGCAGGCAAACCGCGCGTACAAAAAAGGGAGCCTTCTGGCTCCTTTTTTATTGTTTGACAATCAATTAGTTATAACTTAATCAGTGAGTTACCACCATCAGGAGCCCGCTCTAAACCCCTCTAAAGCGGGGTAATGTGGTCAAATTGTGGATCGGTGCTTTATTTATTGCACTTCGGTGGTTTGTTCTTCCAGCGTTTATGCAGCCACTCAAATTCCTGATAGGTGAGAGAACTACGCAGTTTTTCTCGCAGCGCCTTGATCAGTGGCTCCGCAGTCTCGTAGGTGTCCATCACGGTTGTGTAGGATGCCTGTTTGATCATGTCCTCCTCGTAGATGCCAGCTTTAATGCTGACTGCCACGCGTTCATAAAAATTGAGGATATATTGAATTTTGCGGCCCTCGGCGGTTTCGCTATCAGACAGAGAACCGGCAGGGGGAAACACGTAAGAGCGAAATGATTTGCCGGAATCGCGAATGCGTCGGAGTGTATGCAGACTATCAATGTATTCGCCGTCCTTCCGGCTCTCGAAAAGGAAGGTTGCGGTTTGGGTTTTGCGTGCCATTTCTACGTTGTAACGAATGGTCATGACGGCGGTACAAATGCCGCCAAAAACAAGCAGGTTGCTGATTACTTGCCAGGCTACAGGACTCAGTTCCATTTAAGCTCCGGTATTAAGACAAAAAAAAGCGGAGCCAGTGCTCCGCGTGTGAAAGGGTGTGAGTTAGAAACCGTCGAACTCGTCAAATTTTTTCATACATTTCTCCTCTGTTCAGCTGGATAAGCGGCTGATGTTTGCAAAAGATTTTGTCTATACGGACATATTATAGCCGCTGCCCCTGTATATCAAGGTAAACCAATCTAGCCCAATTCAAACCGGCTCCATTACCCGGCGATCTCATTCAGATCGACCAGAGGGTTTAACGTGACGGCCTCCGCCAAATGGTCGGGCGCGAAATGCGCGTAGACCATCGTCTGCTGAATTTTCGCATGGCCGAGGATGCGCTGCAGAACCAGGATATTTCCGCCGTTCATCATGAAATGACTGGCGAAAGTATGTCGGTAAACGTGCGTCGCCTGGCCCCGGGGCAAATCTGGTGCAACCTCTTTGATAATGGTTCTGACGTTGGTGTAATCCGCCTTCGGAAACAATAAGGATGAAGTTTCCCTACCCTCCAGGATTTCAGCCGCCAGCGCCTGGTTGATCGGCACTATACGATTTTTACCCGTTTTAGTTTTGGCGTATTCCACCCTGTCGGTGTGCAGACGGCGGCGCGGCAATTTTGCGGCTTCGTTCCATCGTGCGCCTGTCGAAAGGCACAACCTCGTCACCATTAGATCGTCGCCGGTGAGTCTTCCCAGAACGTCACAGATCTGCGATTTTGTTAAGAAGCCGAGTTCAGTCTGCATCAGCTTAAGCTCTGTCATGCCATGCAGCGGCAGAGCTGCGTGATACAGGCCTAACTGTGTGAGCTTATTGAAAACTCCTTTCAGCGAACGTAACTCACAATTTAAGGTCTTCGGCGCCTTGCCGCTCGCAAGCCGTTCCGTGCGATAGCTCGCAAACATGCCCTGCGTGAGTTGATCCACGCGAGGACAGTTGAGTCTGTTGCATGTTGCTTTTAACTTTAAGTAGGTTTTGGGCCCGTCAGTCAGTGTTTGCCCGTGATTCTTCCACCACAGGTCGATAAGTTCAGAAAGCTGGCGGCGGTCGGCAGGTTTATCAAGCCAGTCTTTATTGTTCTGGTTTGCCAGTGTCCAGCGCTCAAAAGCCAGTGCCTCGCCTTTGGTCGGGAACGAGCGGCGAACGCGTTTACCCGTGCGGCCAGCCGGGCGAATATCTACCAGGTATTTCCCGTTATCTTGCTTTGAAATTGTCATTACGCCTCCTGAGCCTGAATATCATCATTCGCTGAAACAGCAATCTGTATTTGTCGCACTGCAGTTAGTAACCGATCGATTTGTTGCCAGTCAGGTGCAGCAGTTAATAAATTGTTCGTCCGGGCAAAGAGGGAAAATTGCCGGGTCAATTTGCCCGGATGAAAGTGCTGTTTTGTTCGTCATCATCCATAACGTGTATTTATTAAATCTGGGGTGCCCGGTTATTTTGAGCAGCTCAATATCCGGCAATGCGTCCACTCTTCGATTCATAAAGTTTTCCAGTGTTTTTAATGGGATGCTGCAAATTCCTGCAAAATCCTTGATTGTGAGATTTTCGGTATTGATTATTAAAAACAAGCGCTTACGCAATGACATATTCACCTCTATTGCTATATTAGAAACATTGAAGGCGTAAATGTATTGTTCGTTTTAAATACTAATTTGATTAATATTGCTATGTATTTTATTCGGAAAATTTTCTTGTTATAAAAAACAATTATTTAAATATTGAATGAATTGTCTGTTAAGAATAACTAATTTACATGCGGAATTATGCGCCCAGTATAACGGATGGGTCCTTATGTACGCCCATGCAGGCGCACATAAAAACCCTGTAATTAGATCATAAGCTTCGTTTTGTTATACCCGGTCAAACCATAAAACATTGCCATTGTTCTTCACTGATAATCTTTAATGGAATATTTTTGTTATCTCTGTAATTAACTGCCTTCTCGATCTTTCTTCCGTGGCTTTGATACATCCAGTCTTTTGAGCTTAGAGTGCCAACAATGAGATAGTTAATTTTCATTGTCACGGTGTCGCATACAGTTGCGCCTGCTGCTTCGATGTCGGCCTTACATTTACTTCTTTTGCCATGTAAAAAGTCGCCAGTAAGACATACAGTTGCCCCTGATAAATCGAGGGATTCAATGACATCTATAGGTAATCGCGTAGACATTCCATCGACCACGCCGTTTGCCAAATCGCAACCAGTAAAAGCAATAAGTCCTTCTTTTAACAATTCTCGCTCGGAGGAAGTTATAATTCCGTCTTTAAGAATTTCAGAAACTAATAGATACAGTTCTTTGCCAGGATAATTATTTTTTAAAGCCCCATTGCTTGTGAGCCACCAATTAAGATATTTAATCTCTTGATCAAGTAGTTGGTGGTCTGCAAGCATACCTTTGCAAAGCCCCTCCAAAAGGTGGCGATCTGCTTCTTCTGAGTAAAGATCCAGACTTGGGGTATCAAGAAGTTGTTTTTGAACTTTTAGAAGGTCAGCTTTAAAAAAATTAAGCTCGGCTTCAGAGACTACGCCATCAGCAAGGATATCGGCGGCTCTGTTTCGTATGGTGCGGACACAATAGTTGCGGCATATTATGTCGGCTTCCATAAGCCATGTATCAAGGAAAAGCACTTCGTTTTTAGTGATTATTCCGTCACTTAAAACCCCATCAATCAGACTAATTAGATTTGTTAAAAGTTTATCTTTATTACGGACATAATTGAACTTGCTGTATTCAGTTTCCATACTTAGTCTCCTTTAACTTACAATAAAAAATATTTAACTAACCCCACATGTTTATTAAAGTAAATTCTGCCGTAACCAGGTTCTCATGATTTACTAGCAGTTAACCAGCCTTCTGGTCGTTTGATGAACTAGGCGTTTTGTTATGCTCATTAGGTGAAAGAGTCGGGGATACCTGCCCGGAGTCTGGCGCAATCTGATCGGTCATAAGCCAGAGGGAATATTTCATAAATCTGGGATGTTGCGTGTATTTTGTTAGCGTATCGCTTCCGATGTTTGCGATTCGGCCAGTTTCATAACGCTTCATCGTGGCTACCGGAATCCCTGTAATTTCAGCAAGTTCTTCCCGAGTTAACCCTTCAGCTTCTCTGATTTCTCGTAATTTTTTTCCAATCGTCATTGACAGGGTTCTCCAAGGCACCCTAATATCTGCTCAAGGGTTCCTTAAAGAACCCCTACAAAACCAATTTAAACCGACCGTAAAGGATAGCCCATAATGAGCTCAAAACGAGACAGTTTTTTACCTGTCGCACCGCGCCAACGCGGCGCGATGGCGGCGGGTGCCAGAGCTGGCGCTTACCTCTCTACCAAAGAACAGACCGCGCTTGATCGCTCGCTGGCGCACCTAGCTGCGAATGGCATCAAGCCAGTTTTCACGATGCAGGAGTTTGCCGACTTCTTCGGGCATACGCTGCGCAAGGTTCAGAGCGATGCGGAACGCGGTTACTTGCCGCTGATGCCGCGCCGGGATCCGAATCGCCGTGAGTTAAAGATGATCAACATGGTCGCCTGGTATGCGCGCAGCTTTCTCGCTGCTGAGCAGTGCCTTGAACGTGCGACCACTTTTAATTAAGGCCGGATTCTTAGCGGGGGCAAAGAAATGGCGAACACAAATCAAAGTAATGAAAATAATGGTGGAAGAGATTTTATATCTCAGGTAATTCAACTAAGCCGTCATTCATATTTATATCGCGGATTCACTATTCAGAAATGTCCGCGCAATCCTTTAACAATGAAACACTCTTACAGAATTTCCAGTAATGGCGATTATTTCGGGCGTGACTTTGCTTTAGCAGAGGCTATCAAAACCGTTGACGCAATCCGTAAAGGAGCGCAGCAATGAACGCAGCACAAGCCCCATCACTCGCCAGCCTGCTTAAGTCTAGGTGCCAGGTCACGCACCACCGCCACACGCGCGGCTGGATTGAATGCCCGGATGGGCGCTTCTTCAGACCTGACCCGGCAAAGGTTCAATTTATCAAAGGTAAAAGCAAGCCGTTTATTTATATCCAAAGAATAAATAAAGGTTCCCGTTTTACACTGAGTAAATTATTTAAAGCGCTAATTAAGTAATTCTGTTTTAAAAAATTAATTCTGCATTCTCCGCCTTTTTATTAATTGGCGGCGGCTTAACTCATCCTTAAAGAGGGTATACCTATGTCCGGTATGTCTAAACGTGAGCAATATAATTTTATTCTTCATGTGCTTTTGCCAGCCATTCAGGAGGAGGGTTTAACAATTAAAACCCGCACCGCTGGCGAAATGACGCTCTTATCTTCCGATCCGTCTGTTACCGACTTTATCCGCGATATGCGCCAGCGCCTGAGCGAGGCTTTATCGCGTCCTGCAGTTCCATTTTCTCCTTACGGAGTTTAAACCTATGATCCGTTCCCTCCTTAAATGGCCCGGCGGCAAAAGCCGGGTAATGCCTGAACTGCTGCGGCATTTACCGAAAGCTGGTTGTCTGGTTGAACCGTTTGTCGGCGGCGCTTCCGTGTTCCTCAATACCGATTATCGCCGCTATATCCTGGCGGATATCAACCCTGATTTGATCCGGCTCTATCGGGAAGTGAAGAACAATCCCGAACTGGTGATCGGCCTCGCGCGCCCGCTTTTTGCTAACGGCAATTCAAAGGACGAATTCCTGCGCTATCGCGACATCTTCAACCGGTCTAAAGGGTTGCTTGATGTGAATCGCGCCGCGCTGTTTCTCTATCTCAATCGTCACGGCTACAACGGCGTGGTGCGTTATAACCAGAGCGGCGGGTATAACGTGCCGTTTGGTCAGCATAAATCTGCGCCTTACTTCCCGGAAGCGGAGATCCGCCAGTTCGCGCAGAAGGCCAACGACACAAAAGCTATTTTCCTGTGCTGCTCGTTTCAAAACACTCTCAAAATAATGGTTGGAATGGATGAAGCCGTTTACTGCGATCCGCCGTACTTGCCCGCCAGCGATACCGCCAATTTTACCCAGTACCACACTGAACCGTTTACAGAAGACAGCCACCGCCAGTTAGTCCAGGCGCTGCTGGATGTTAACCGTAAGCATGGCGTGAAGGTCGTCATTTCAAACAGCGACACCGAAGCCACTCGCGCGATTTACCAGCCTTTCGATTTTCATGAGATCAGCGTTAACCGCTCTGTGAGTGCAAACGGCATAACCAGGGGTGTCGCCAACGAAGTGATCGGCGTGCTGCCTGTTTGTGATGGCTGCGGGCGGCACGGTGGCGGCTGTTGCCCTGACTGTGGCCCATGCGCTGGGTATTCAGCCGGATGCGGAGATGAATCCGATAGCGATGTGCTCCCAGGCTATTGGGAATCAGAAGAAAACCCGATTCCACTGTGAGACGCCCTCTATGACTGCCTACTACAACGAAATCGATCCCTTCGCCGCGCAATGGCTGCGCAACCTGATCGACGCTGGGCACATCGCCCCGGGCGTCGTTGACACTCGCTCAATTGAGGAAGTAACCGCAAATGACCTTAAAGGATTCACGCAATGCCACTTCTTCGCCGGAATCGGCGTCTGGTCTTACGCATTGCGCCGTGCAGGATGGCCCGATGATCGCCCCGTCTGGACAGGTTCATGCCCCTGCCAGCCTTTCAGCGCCTGCGGAAAAAAAGCAGGGAAAAGCGATAGGCGCCACCTCTGGCCCGTATGGTTCGATCTGTTATCGAAGTGCCGCCCTGGCGTTGTCTTTGGTGAGCAGGTTGCAAGCAAAGACGGCCTCGACTGGCTCGACGATGTACAAGCTAACCTGGAAGGAGCGGCTTACGCCTTCGCGGCGCTCGATCTTTGCGCTGCGGGCTTCGGTGCCCCGCACATCCGGCAACGGCTCTTCTGGGTGGCCGACTCCAAACGCAAGCAACATCAAAAACGCCTATCAGGATCCACAGAAGGTTATGGCCAGAAAGCTGGCGGGGCGGCAGTCGAATTTACAGGACTTTGCCTGTCTGGCGGGCTGGAACACTCCGACAGCAACGGACGGGAGGGGCGGATATTTGGGCGGAAGGATTCGAAACGGGAAGATTTCAACGGATCGGTTGGATGTAACGGCACAACTTGCGGGCTGGCAGACACCGACAACAAGCAACGATCGCAAGCCGAACCAGCAAAATGCGCTGACGAGTTACCGGGAGAACGGGGCGAAAATTCAGAAAAGGTTGCAGGATTTGGCGGCAATAGCGGGGCCGATGCGGTTAGCAGTTTCTGGGGAATTGCTGACTGGCTCTTTTGCCATGATGGAAAGTGGAGGCCAGTTAAACCCGGACTTAAGCCGCTGGTTGATGGGGTTGCCGGACGAGTGGGTCAGTTGCGCGCCTTCGGTAATGCCATCGTTGCGCCGGTCGCGGAAGAGTTTATAGCTGCGTATATGGAGGGTTGCCCGTGATTCATTTTCATGGTGGCCCAATAACGCCGGACACTTGCGCATTGAGAGCATGGAAAGGCCGGCACGCATTTATCAGCTTCGCCAACCCTCAGCAGATCGGGCTGGCAAGTGAGGTGTGTCAAAGCTTCGCGCTTGATAACGGCGCTTATAGCTTCTGGACAAAAAAACGCGTGGTGGACTGGCGTAATTATTATGCATTCGTTGATGAGTGGAAGAATCATCCCCGCTTTGCATTTGCCTGCATACCTGACGTTATTGGCGGCACCAGCGCCGAGAATGACGCGCTTTTAGCGGAGTGGCCGCACGGTAAATTTGTGGGGTGTCCGGTATGGCATATGTCTGAACCTGATGAAAGGTTTATCAGACTTTGCCATGAATACCCCCGCGTTGCGATCGGCTCCATGGGGGAATACGACGCAAAAAAACCACGGGCTTGCCGGGCAAAATTGCGCGACTTGATCAGCAAGGTGGTGGATAAAAACGGCTACCCAATAGCTAAGTTGCATGGGCTTAGGATGCTGAATAAGGATGTATTTACCCACATCCCACTCTCATCCGCTGACAGTACCAACGTGGCACGCAATATCTCAATAGACAAAGCGTGGAAGGGGGCTTACTCACCTGCAAGTAAAGAAACCAGAGCTTTTACGCTTGTAGAGCGTATCGAGTCGCACAACAGCGCAAGTTCACTCTGCTATGACGCGGAAAAGGATCGTTTCACGCCGCAGTTAACTTTTGAGCTGTAGGCGTGACGATGCAAGATTCTAAAGGCTGTCGCGTCCCCTCTCCACCTCCACCGTTTCCGGGTAGTGCTGCTGATGCTACCCGGTACGCCTGGGCATGGAATAAACCCGGTCAGGCTATTGGCCGTGATACCCCTCTTTCCAGCCGAGGCTTTGACTACCTGACGCCGGACGGTATCCGAAAGCATATTGATATTGCCGATCTGGCAGAAGAGAACGAAAAGCCGGAACGCAATAAGGTGTTGCGCCGCCGCCTGGCTTCTCTCCCGCAGTATGTTCGCCGTCACTTTGCCACGAAGCTGGATGCGTTGGACGCGAAAGACCCTAAAGCGGCAGATCTCTGGCTGGTTAATACCTTTGAGCGTCACGTATTAACGCGTATCGATAGCGTGAACAGCATTTACCAGCCTGACAGCGTGATGCCTGGTGTTCTGCTGCCTATCCGCGATCAGCTTTTCCGCATACTCTGGGCGGGGAAAAAAGAGTTAAAAAGACTGGCTTATACGCTTGCCGATATCTTTACCAGCGAGTTTATACGCGAGTCCGATCACCAGTTGGCGCGTACCGGCGATCCATGGTTCGCCGCGCTTTCTGGTTATGGCCGCATCGCCTCGCTGGCGGCTCATCTTAAAACGCCAATCCCTGGCTGGACGGCATATTGCAATGAAGAACTGGAAGCGGAGGACGCGTTACGCGCGGCCCTTCGTCTTGAATCACCACGATGGTGGTTAAACCGCCTGCGCCTGATCCATGCCCGCTGGCGTGAGCATTTAATGATCGCCGCGGGATACGTCCAGAAAAAATCCTCCCCATACAGCAGCGCCCCTTGTCTTTCGGAATGGCTGGCCCAGAAAAAGGCCAATCGCGAATATCTTAAGGCCATGGAACTGGAAGACCAGGACACGGGCGAGCGAATTTCATTGATCGATAAAGTAGCCGGTAGTGTTGCCAACCCGGCCAACCGTCGCCGCGAGCTTATGACGAGAATGCGCGGATTTGAAGAACTGGCGAAGTTGGAAGGGCTGGCCGGTGATTTCTACACGCTGACAGCCCCTTCCCGTTACCACTCCATGCAGCATAACGGGCGCCGCAATAATAAATACTGTGGCGCGTCGCCACGTGAGACGCAGCAATATCTTTGCAAGGTCTGGGCGAGAACCCGCGCCGCGTGGAAAAGAAAAGGGATTCGTGTCTTTGGCTTCCGTGTGGTTGAGCCGCATCACGATGCAACGCCGCACTGGCATTTGCTCCTTTTCATGCTCCCGGAACGTGTCGAACAGGCGCGCGAAATCTTCCGTAAATATGCCCTGAAAGAAGACGGCCACGAATCGGGAGCGCAGGAAAACCGCTTTCAGGTTGTGCCAATCGACGATGCCCACGGCAGCGCAACCGGCTACATAGCGAAATACATTTCAAAGAATATTGACGGCTTCGCGCTTGATGGTGAGAAGGACGACGAAACCGGGGAAGATCTGAAAGAGATGTCGCTACGCGTCAGCGCATGGGCGTCGCGCTGGTCAATCCGCCAGTTTCAACAGATCGGCGGTGCGCCGGTCACGGTATACCGTGAGCTTCGCCGCCTGGGCAATCGTGAACTGGTGTTACATCCTGAACTGGAAACCGCACGGCAGGCCGCTGATGCAGGCGAATGGGATAACTACGTTTTAGCCCAGGGCGGGCCGCTGGTAGAGCGTGATAATCTGCGCATCCGCCTGAACTATGAAACAACTGAAAACGGCAACGCTTACGGCGATGACGTCCAGCGAATTACCGGTATCTACAGCCCTCTCACTGGCCGTGACTCTTTGATCCTTACCCGCACCGCTCAATTCAAAATTGTGCCGAAGCGCCAGGGCGCTGACGGTGTGGCCGTTGACGTTGATTTTTCAGGCGGCAGCGCCGCCCCTCGGAGTTCTGTCAATAACTGTACGCGGGATCCCGCGACAGGTGCTGACGGTGTTGAACATGCCGCCAGCGAAGCTGCAGGACGGTCAGAAATGACGGTGCCAGCTGGCGAGACGGTGAATTTTGATGCGCTATCACGCCAGGAAAAGCGGGAACTTGCGCAGCGGCTTAGTGACGATGTGCGGCGTAAGCGTAAAAAGCGGCCATCGGAACGGATTGAAGGGGCCGGTTTGTCAGTGAAAGAGCAGCAGATCAGTGAACTGTTGGCGCTGCGTGGGATTGATGTCAGCGCCGGAATGGTCAGATCGATTGTGGCCGGTGCGTCAGTTGCGTGCGGTGATCTCGTTATGTCCGTGCAGGACGGGCGGCTGGTATCCCGCAACCGCGCCGCGTCCGGGTTGGATAAGCTGCCGTCGCAGGTGATGGAGGCGAAGAAAATGACAGGTGATCTCGTGAACCGGATGAAGGCTGCATTTACCGGGCGAGATTAGAGCGTCGATCGGCATGATCGGCTTTGAAAGTGTGGTACCGAATTACCGCGATGGCCGGAACGGTCAGCTTTGACGGTGCGGTACCGGATTCCGGCAAATACAGCCATTTTCGGCAGTGTTGGCCATACATCGAGAACAGTCATTTTTAACAGTGCTGCAGGACGGACAGAATTGACTGTGTCAGCTGAAGGAGAAAGAGGATGAGCTATTTGGGAAGTAAAGCGGCCAGTGGGGTTTATCAGAATATTATTGCTGAAATGCCCCCCCATGATACCTACATTGAAACCCATCTCGGGGGCGGTGCTGTGATGCTACGTAAGCCGCCTGCGATGTGCAATATAGGGATCGATGTTGACGGGCAAACACTTGAAGATTTCGCACATGATCATAACCGTCTTTACATTGATCTGGTTCGGGCTGACGCGGTGCACTATCTGAACAATTATGATTTTTATCGTGCGGGCCGCGTCCTGATCTATGCCGATCCGCCTTATCTGCCAGAAACACGCACCGGCAACGCGCGATATCGCTTTGAATATTCGGTTGAAGATCATGAGCGGTTATTGTCCTGCCTGGTTAGCCTGCCGAAAAACGTTTCCGTTATTCTTTCCGGCTACCCATCGCAGCTTTATGACGAGCGGTTAACAGGCTGGCGCAGCAAAGAATTTCAGGCCATGACACGCGGCGGCGTGCGAACAGAAAAAATATGGATGAACTACCCGGAGGGGCGCGCTTATTCGCACGCTTTTGCCGGAAAAGATTACAACGACCGTCACCGTATAAAGCGCAAAGTTGAGCGCTGGCGCGCGAAATATGCAGCCCTTCCACCTGCTGAACGGCTGGCGATCATGGTGGCGCTTAACGAGGTTGACGCGGGCCATTGAGTGCCCGGAGATCGTCTATATTCTGATCGTCGATATAACTAACGAGGAAATGAATATGGCAATTGAAAGACAGCTCACAGTGGAAGCAAGAAAAGCCCGGCCAGAAGCTAGTGTACGATTTGAAAGGGACGGGCAGATTTTAACAATGTTTTGGGATTGGGAGTATAAGGGCCAAAGGCTGAGTTACAGCAGGGCGGAACTGCGCCAAGACTATGAAAAAGATCCTGAAATGGTTGGGGCGGTTGTCGATTTTTGTGTGATCCAAATGGGTGTTTTGGAAAAGGGAATTGACGACGCCGCGTTACGTTGAAAATCATAGCAGAATTTCTGAGGGGTTGCTTTGTGGGTTATGAAAAGTGTGGAGTGGAGGTGTTAAAAATATCTAGTAGGGTTAGCAGCTACAACGGCATAGGGTGAAAGATTGATTTCGAACAATCGTTCAGCCTCTAGACTGGATACTATGTTGTCATAACAAAGAAGGAAGATAAACTGTGTGCGTTGTGATGATATAGTGATTTGAAAATAACAGAAGTGTAATTAATCTCATTACACTTCTGTCGCATATGGACTTTATAGTTGTAAAAGATAGTGTTCTTTAGCTTTGGCTATTAATGCATTGACTTGAATTCCAACCTTATCTTTGTTGACGGATTTTACATTTTTCTTGTCAACTTGCATACTAATGATCTTGAGTTTGTGCCAATGAGATTCATCATCACAGATAACGATGTAATCATTATCCTTTATTAATATAGATTCATCTTCACCAAGATCGTAAGAATATACATTGTGGTTTGGATACTCATGTGGTTTCGGTAGTTTTATTAAACTGGATTTGAAATTTAAAAGCCCAATATCTAGAAAGGCTTCTTTAACTTGTTGCTTTGTTAATATCCCTTGCTCTATCATGTGATAAATTTGAAAAAGCTCATAGGTATAAGTCATACCACGATAACTAATTTCAGCATCTTCTATTTGTTTATCATTGAATGGAGGTATAGACCGTTGAAGAGGTGCTTTATAACGCTGGTGATTTACAATATAAATACCATGAAACTTCTGATGCGGATTAGCTTTTCGATTTCTGAGAACTATTTTTGATATTTGTGAGCATTGTGCATCGGTAGATGTACCGCCTATTCCCTTTACCTCAAAAAGCAAACAGGTTTCATTCCCATCAATTCTAAGATCTTCTTCAAAAATTTCACCGCTTTTAACATTTTTATCTGGGTTTTGTACATTTTCGAACCCTATATATGACAAGAACCATTGAACAGCATAAACTAATTCATCATCTGTTTCCTTCAAAAGATTTTTTAGAAGTTGGTTTTCCTTTTTTTCTCTGGTTGTATTTAATTCTTCAGTAATGAGAGTTTTGTCTTTCTCGTATTGCGCATCAATCTCAATTGAACGATTGACAATATCTTTTTCCTCTTTAGATATATATGCAAAATCATTTTCCCATTTAAAAGCGCCATGTTCTGGAAAGATTTCAGAAGTAAAAGCTAGTTCAGGTAAAACATTTGTTAATAAATCAAGTATAAAGTCGGGTTTTGATTTGAGAGTTGGAAGGAATAAGTATAATGAGTTGTTTTCTATTCTGGACCATGCAATAACTTCATTGCTTTCATTTGTTAGGAAAATTACATCTTTAGAGTTTGTTGCCTCAAATGCGACTCCATATGTAAGGTCGTTAGAATGTTTAGAAATACATAGAGCTAATGGATTTACTTTTCCATCATTAGCAGACTTCCATCTGGAACCATGTTTAGAAACAGGCCTTATGTATAAACCAATGTTCAATGTTGCAGATTTGAATTCGGAATATGTATCGGTTTTTTCATCAAGCAATTTATAACTCTCGGTTGATGTTTGTTCACAAAATATTATTATGCATCTTTTTTTATGACTTGAGTTAATTTGCTCTCGGATAAGGTATATATCAGCAGGCATTAAATCTATATGGCGGGGGACTGTTTGGAAATATAATTTAAAAGGACTTCCTTCGAGGCTTGCTAGTGGGGTTGATGCTTTAGTATCAATGACAATTACATCAGATTCATGCAAGTCAGATGGGATATCGTGATAAAAGTCGAAGGTCCTAGTACTTTTACCATAATCATTTATAAAGTGATGTTTCCCATTCAATTTATGAGGAAATGTGTTAAATCCAGCCTTAGTTAGATTCTTTGTAACGTCATCATCAACATTAAACAAAGAGATTTTTGGGATTGTGTTATTCATCCTTTCCGGTTCCATGATTGATGCTTTCCGAGCTTAAGTTTGTTGACAGAACTACCAATGAACTTAGTAAGCATATTAGGTGTAGTGAAAGCTATTGTAATCAATGCAAGAAAGTGCACAAGTATGCACAATAAATTCGTCGTCTCAATGTCTTCTCCAGGCAGTGTAATGTCTACCTCATGATGAGTGAACATTTGCACAAAAAAGCGGGGTTTCTGCGTGCGGGCGAGGCGGGGGAATGAGCGCGCGCTGAGGGGTGGGATAGGGTCGATAGTATATGCCCCGATTTTCGCGCCGCTGCGCCTCGCAGCTGCGTCGTTTTCGGTTCGTTGTGGTGGTTTGAGGCAAAAGAAAAGCCCCTGCCAGCGGGCTGCTGAGGGGCTTATGTGCGGAGTGGTCATTTATGGCCGTGCTGGCCGTTCCACGGCGGTGGTGGGTGTGTCCGGGCTGGCGTCAGATCGCTGCCTGCAGTAGTGCGTAAGGGTTGAAGCGCACCACGTCGATCCCCAGCCAGTCGTTTAACTCTTTCAGGCTTTCTTGTATTGGGGCCAGTTCGTTGATGGAAAACACCTTCGCCGCTTTCTCTACGTCGCCGAAGCCACCGGAGTTATTCGGCATTACCCCCATCAGAACGGGCGGCACGCGGTGCGCGGCTAACAGGTCGTCGCGGGTGGCGTCTTTGATGCCGGTAAACTCATCCTTTGCAGCCACCTGGCTGAACGGCATAATTTGCAGGCCGTCTTTTTTCCCGCCCGCCGCGTAAACAAACAGGTTTTTAAAAGCACCGTTACCGCGTGCGTCTTTCAGCGACTTCTTAAGCTTTTCCACATCGTTATTATTCGCCACCGGGTCAGTGAGGTAGACGATCACGCCCGCATGACTGCCGTTAATGTAGTAGTTGCGGCGAAATACCGTTGCTTCACCGTTCAGCATGGCGCTTTGTAGCGCGGCCAGATATTCAGGCGCGCCATAGATCTCCTGGTGCGGGCTGGGGTTCTTGATCTGGCAGACGCTGCCCGGTTCGAACGCGTGATCGTCAACGTAACGCGGAACAAACCAGAATTGAGCCGGGTCTATGCCACGCCGCGTATATTTTGCCTGGCTGTGCCGCAGCTCGATCGGCTGGCCTAACCGGTTGCGGCGGCATTCCATGTAACAGTTACCGAAAATCAAATAGTCCTGCACCCAGGCGGTGAACTCCTGCCGGGTTAAAAGCGGGTGGGGTATGTAGCAGCTGGCGATAACGTTGCGTTTGAATATCAGCGGTGACTGGTGATATGCGGCAACGTCGAACATGCGCGCCAGCCCATACGTGCTGACCGGGGGTTCATACCAGCGGCCATTGTTATGGCATTCGAGGCACTCCATAAGAGACGCGCGATCGTTGACTGCGATCGGGTCGCCAAAGCTGAAAGATTCCACGCTTTCCAGCGGCGTAGCCACGTCGCTGCCCGTGCTGGCTGGCGCAGCATTAGGCGCCCTGAATTTCTTTTTGCCGCTCAATTAAAACTCCTCCACAAAACTGCCGTTATCGCCGGTCACTTCCGCGCCGATCGGTTCGTTGTAAATGCCCTGCATAGTTGCCCAGGCCAGATCGCCGTGATTGCTGCCCCGGGCACGATCGGACTGGTAAGTAATAACGCCGCCAGCGGTGACTTTACGCACTGTCATGAATGACTGTGCGAGATCCATCATTCCGGCGTCGAACTCAAAGCGACCGGCGCGAATGACCATCAGCATTTTGAGCACCATTGACCGCTTAAGAACTGGTGAATAGGTATGTTTGACTGCCTGCGGGAAGAACTTGATCACCAGTTGATAAACCGCATCGCCGATCCCCGTGCCGTCGATCGCAATGTGTTGCACGTTGTAGCGGTTGGTGATCTCTTTGATAAATTTGGCCTGCTCTTCGTACTCCATGCCGCGTAACTGGTGGCGCTCTACCACGCGGAACTTACCACCCGGCACGGCTGGCGGGGCCAGTACAACCAGCCCGGCGCTGTCGCCTTTGCCGCTGCTGCCGTTGGGGTCATAGCTAACCCAGACAGGGCGATTACCCAGCGGGCGGGGTGCAAACGGGTTCCAGTCAGGCCATGCCTCAGGCATGTAGCCATCAACACCGCAGCCAAGAATTGCGTTGTAGTCGAAGGCGCGTTCCCCGGCTTTAACGAACGTGCAGCCGTACAGGTTGGCGTATTCGTCGGGGGAGTTTTCGTTACGGATTTCATCGGTATCAACCAGATCGAAGCCGAGTTTCACGGCGTCTTCCAGCGTGACTATCTGGCGCCAGATGTTATCCCCGCATAGCTTGCCGTTTTTCAGTGCCTTATAACTGGTGTCGATATCCACCCGATCGGCCTGGGGGCGGTGTTTATTGAACTGATCGCCAGTCCAGAAAGGATAGGCTTCATGCTCTTCACTGGAAGGTGTCGAAAAGTAAGTGCGGCGTAGCCCTTTTTGCGTCGCCATGCCTGCAGCGACTTTTCGCAGGTTGATGAAGTTGCTGATCCAGAAGGCCTCATCCAGGTACAGATCGCCGGTATAGCTCTGGGCCGTCGCTGCGGAGGTGCCAAGAAAGTACAGGATCGCACCGTTGCTTAACTCAATCGCATCACCGCCCTTAAGTTCTACCCCGATTTCCCTTGCCAGCTTCTGAATAAACCGCTTGAACTGGAACGCCTGGGCGCGGCTGGCTGACAGGAATATCTGGTTATTTCCGGTTTCCAGCGCACGCAAAAGCGCTTCGCGGGCAAAGTACCAGGTGGCACCAATCTGGCGCGATTTGAGGATAAAGCGGTTACGCCGGTTCCACTGTTTGAACCAGCGTTTTTGATGCTCGTAGAGCGAATCAAAGACCAGGGTGCGAAGCTGGGGTATCTGTTCTTCGGTAAAATGGTTTTTCGGGATCTTCGCCTTCTTCTCTTTCTCCTGGTCGCGTCGCTCATGCCGTTCAAAGCGGTCAAGCTGGCGCGCCAGCAGGTCAATTTCTTTGAAGTCCTTCGGGGTCTTATCGTCCTTTTCCACCAGGCGCAAAAAGCGAACATGCGTGCGATCCTGCACCCGCTGCATGGGGGTGGCTTTATCCCACTCATAGCGGCGGCGCCAACTGTAGATCGTGTTAATGCTCACCCCGATTTCCTTAGAGATCTGGGTGATGCTGAACGCCTGCCAGTAAAGGCTTTTGGCTTTTGTGCTGAGGTCTTCGGCTGTATTCATGGCAACAGGCTATCGCGCCCGCGCGCGCAACAGTATCGCCGCTTGTTGTCGCCTGAGTCCGACAAGGTGAAGGCTTTGCGCCATCTGGCTGTAAAGGGAATGATTGGGGCACTGGTTAATATCAATCGCTTACCCACCCGGAGTTTTGTCACCATGCCAATGACAAATTTTTTCCGCGTCGCAGTCGAAGGCGCAACCTGTGACGGTCGCGTGCTGGAACGTCAGCACATTGCCGAAATGGCCGAACAGTACGATCCCCAGGTCTATGGCGCTCGCGTCAATCTGGAGCACATTTTAGGCTGGTCTCCAAACAGTGATTTCCGTGCATTTGGTGATGTTATTGAGGCCAAGACCGAAGAGATTACCGACGGCCCGCTAAAGGGCAAGTTAGCTCTTTTGGTAAAGGTCGATGCCACTGATGAACTGATCGAGCTGAAGAAAAAACGTCAGAAAATTTATCACAGCATTGAGGTGCATCCGTCCTTTGCGGACACCGGTAAATCCTACCTGATGGGGCTGGCCTGTACGGATAACCCGGCGAGCCTGGGCACTGAAATGATGAAGTTTTGCGCCCAGAACGCCAGCGCCAATCCACTGGCCGCGCGTCACTATTCACCTGAATGTTTCTTCACGGAATCAATGGAATCATGCCTCGAATTTGCGCGTGAAGAGTTGCCAGCATCCGAAACCGGGAAAAAGTTTTTCTCCCGTATCAAAGAAATGCTCACCGGTACCCGTCAGCACTTCGATCGCGAAAATGGCGAGATCCGTCAGGCTGTTGAACTGGTTGCAGAGAGCCAGGGCGAATTGCTGGACAAGGTGGAGAAGTTGAGCGCAGGACAGCTTAAGAGCAATCAAACCGCCGAAGCCATGGAGAAATTGCGCTCTGAGTTCGACGAGATGAAAGCGCAGCTTTCTACCCAAGACGCCAGCAACTACCGCCGCCCGGAGGCGACCGGCGCGAATGAAAAATCTAACGCCCAGCTTGCTGACTGCTGATAGCCGCCAGTAACGAAGGAACAGTACAGGAAATTAAACTATGCGTAATTCTACCCGTGAATTGTTTGATGCTTACCTTGAGCGGCAGGCCGAACTGAATCACATCAGCAAATCCCACGTAACAAAATCGTTCAGTGTTGAGCCGAGCATTGAGCAGACGCTTGAAGATAAAGTGCAGCAGTCTTCTGAAATGTTGAAGCTAATCAACATCTACGGCGTAAATGACCAGTCCGGTGAAAAAATCGGGCTGGGCGTTGGTGGCCCGGTGTCCAGTACCAACAATTCCACCACCGATCGCCGTGAACCTGTTTCTGCCACGGCACTGGATTCGACCGGTTACGACTGTAAAAAGGTGAATGCTGACACTTTCACATCCTATACGCAGCTTGATGCCTGGGCAAAATTCCCAGATTTCCAGCAGCGCCTGAGCAATCAGATCATTAAACGTATCGCCCTGGATCGCATCATGATCGGCTTTAACGGTACCAGCTACGCGGCTAAATCAGACCGCAATGCCAATCCGCTGTTGCAGGATTGTGGTATCGGCTGGCTCCAGCAGTACCGGGCGAACGCACCGCAGCGCGTTATGAAAGATATCACCGTAACCAGTCGCGACGACACCAACCAGGTGATCGCTAAGGGTAATTACGGTAACTACGATTCTCTGGTTTACGACGCGGTTAATTCACTGATGGACGAATGGTACAAGGATTCGCCCGATCTGGTGGTGATTACCGGGCGCAACCTGACGGTTAGCCGTTCCTTCCCGATCATTAACGCCGTAAGCACCAGTAACCCGAACTCTGAAGCGATGGCCGGTCAGTTGATTGCATCCCGTAAGACGATTGGCAACCTGCCTTCTTTCGTCGCGCCTTTCTTCCCGGATGGCAGCATGTTTATCACTTCGTGGGAAAACCTGTCGATTTACTGGCAAGAAGGTGCGCACCGTCGCCGAATTGTGGAAGAGCCGGAATATAACCGCGTCGCTACCTACAGTTCATCTAATGACGCTTATGTCATTGAAGATTTTGGCTATGGCTGTCTTATCGAAGGCATTACCGCCGCAGAACCAGCATAACAGCAGCAAGGCCAGCGCAGTGCTGGCCGCTTTGGGGGCATCATGTTGACACCTGCTCAACAACATTTTAATCGCGTGATGGCTGAACGCCGCCACGCCAGCCGTGAGCCGTCGCAGCTTGAAATGACGGCATACGAAACCATGCTTCACCGCCTGCGACTGGATAAAGCCCGTTTGAGTCGTGTCCAGTCCCAGAAGGTTAAAGCGGATTTGAAACGCGAATTCCTGCCGAATTATCAGCCGTGGATCGAAGGCGTACTTACGGCAGATTCCGGCCAGGCTGACGACGTGTTGACCACCGTCATGATCTGGTGTTGTGACTGCGGAAACATCGCCGAAGCCCTGCGCATTGGTCAGTACGTATTGCGCCATAAGTTGCCGATGCCGGATCAGTATCGCCGCACCACTGCCACCGTACTTGTGGAAGAAATCTGCGATCCCGTCCTGGCTGCATTCAAGGCTAACCCGGCTGTTGCGCCGGTCGCCGCTGACATGCTGGAAGCGTTACGGGGTTTAACCCTGAACGAAGATATGCCGGATGAGGTGCGCTCAAAGCTGCTTAAGGCGCTGGGCTATACGCTGCGCCTGACTGACAATGTTGAATCGCTTACCGCTGCGGTTGAATACCTGCGCCAGGCGGCAGTGTTGAACCCGAAAAAAGCAGGTGTAACCCGTGATATTGAGCTTCTGCAGCGTGCGCTTAAGAAGTCCGGGCAACCTGATGACGGTGACGGCGCAGACGGCAAACCAGAAGCAACCCGCACCGAAACCCAGACGGCAACGCCGCCAGCCCAGCAAAAAGCGAAGCGGGAAACCAAAAAGCCCGCCGCTAAAAGCAAGCCAGCAGCGAAGAAAAGAACAACGACCACCCGCCAGAAGGCGGCGTCATAACCGAACGTGCCCCCGCGCACCCAGGCGGCACGGCAGGCGAAAACAGGCAACGCCGCGTCTTCGTCCTGCCGTCCACCGCCTGACTTTTACGGAGTAGAGATCATGAGTCTGGTAGCCACTGAGCCAGTACGGCCACCATCCGATCCGGTGCCTGATGATGGCGGCGCGAAAGTTGAAAGCCTGCCATTCTGGCCGGTCATTTCGCTGGCTGAACTACGCCGCGCGATGCGTCTTGATGGGCAGGTGACAACCGATCGCCTGATGTCGCGAACGGTGGAAGCGGTGGCCCATATCAATGATCAGCTTTTCCTGTGGCGCCAGGTGCAGATTGATGCGGGCTATGAGTCATTGGCAGAAATTCCGGCCAGTCCGGTGAATGGCGAATCGGTGAAGGTCTGGCGCTATAAAAACGCCGTGTATTCACTCACGAAAGCGCTGTTGATTGAAGGCTACCGCGATATCGACACCACAAGTAAAGGCGAAGACCACGCGGCGGCATTGAGCACGCAGATCGATACGCTGTGGCGGGATCTGCGCTGGTCAATCCGTGACATCCAGGATGAAAGCCGGGGCCTGGCGGAGTTGGTGTAATGAACGTGCAGGCGCAGCAGAACGACACGATCGACCTGCTTTGCTGGCGCTACTACGGCAGAACAGCAGGCGTTACCGAAGCGGTGATTGATGCCAATAAGGGCATTTCCGCCGCCACTGAGTTGCAGGCCGGGCAGATAGTCTACCTGCCAGATATCCAGCCGCCAGCCCAGCGGGAAACGGTGCAGCTATGGGATTAACAGGAGGAAGTATGCACGGTGCTCCGCCGGGAGTTTTTGAAGAGCAGTTGCTTAAATGGCTTGTTAATTATTTGCCAACGTTTTACGCGGCTGGCGCCGCGCTGAGTATCTCAGCGTTGATGAGTCTTTATGACGGACAATCGTTGATCAAAACGGCCACGGGGTCACTGGCGTGCGGAATTTTAACGCTGGCAGTGGCTGGATCGCTGGAATTTTTCGGCCTGCCGGGCAGCGCAGTAACGTTTATCGGCGCATCTATCGGTTTTATGGGTGCGGAAAAACTCCGGGATAAAGTCGGAGGGCTTTTTTGCCGAGGGCAAAAAGGGATTAAAGATGCCGAGTAAATTTATTTTCAGTCAGCGAAGTGAAAAAAACCTGCGCGATGTACATCAGGATCTGGTGAAGGTTGTCAGGCTGGCGCTGGAACTATCGCCGGTTGATTTCGGCATTACTGAAGGTCTGCGCACTGTTGAGCGTCAGAAGCAGCTGGTTGCCGAAGGTAAAAGCCAGACGATGAATAGCAGGCATCTTTCCGGCCACGCGGTTGATGTGTTTGCTTATCCGACGCCAGCCGGTTCATGGGAGTGGAAGTATTACCAGCAAATTTCCCGGGCGTTTAAGCAGGCAGGGGAAAATCTGGGTATTCCCATTGAGTGGGGCGGTGACTGGAAGACTCTCAAAGACGGGCCGCACTTCCAGTTGCCTTATGCCGGTTATCCTGCGTAATGGGTGACGCAGGTCATTTTTGACAGTGCTGCAGTATGTCCGTTATTGACGGTGCGAGCTGGCGAGAGGTTTTGATATGGGGTTGTTGTCACGCTGGAAAGTGATCGCTTGTCTTGTGCTGGCCGCTGCAGTTGTATGGGGCTTTAGCAACTGGCGCTACAGCGCCGGTTATGGTGATGCCGATCGGCACTGGCGTAAAGAGTGGGCGCAACGTGATGCACGCGACGCCACCGCGCTGGCGCAAAGACAGTCAGAGACCAGGGCAGAAGAACAACGCCGACAGGGTGAAATCGATGCGATCAGAAAACAAACCAGCCAGCAGCTTGCTGGCGTGCAGGCTGATGCCGATCGTGCCCGTGCTGCTTCTCGTGGGCTGCACGACAAGGCCGACAAACTCGCCAGGCAACTGGCAGACCGTGAACGCGCCTGCGGTGCCGGAACTACCGGCGGAAGCAAGACAGAAACCAGCGGCGCTGAACTGCTCGCCGTCCTGTTTAGACAAGCTGACAAGCGAGCGAGAGAACTGGCGGCAATTGCTGATCAGGCACGGATACGAGGATTAGCATGTGAGGCGGCATATCAGGGGCTTACTAAATGAGTATCTTTAGAAAATCACTTCTGACGATTGGCAATGCAGGTCAAACGACCGGGGCCGATCTTTCCGATATTGATCTGACGGCTGCGACGCTCGATAGCCGCATAAAATATCAGTGCATGAGCAGTCACGCTTTTATTGCGGCTGATGGCACGGTGCAATTTGCAAGCCCGGACGTGTGGCCGCTTGAATATCGCGATGGGATTGCGATTGGCAGGCATGAGCCAGAACCGCAGGCTACGAATCACAATCAGTACGTTGCCAATTTTCAATCGTGCTCTGCTTTTGTGGGCAATGGTGTTGATTACCACGGTTTGCCGTTATTTTTTTGTACGTTTCCCGAAGGCAATGACAAATACATTCCATGCCCCACGGACATATCAGGCGCGGGCACGTATACGCTTAGCTACTACGGCCTCTACAACGAAACGACAAATGCAATTACATCGATCGGGCGACCGATATGTTACGGAATGGAACATCCTTCCCTCGATCGCACATTTGCCGTGAATATAACCACTGGAGAAACAGCCGTTTTACTGGGTGACTTCAAGCGCATCACGGCGCAGCGTTTTTTTGATAGTTATCGCTGTATCTGTTCCGTATCAACTGACAATGCCCTGACGCAATTAGAGCAGCGGATGATGACCGCTGTGACAAATACCGAAAGTGGAACGCAGATTCTAGGAATGCCGCAGATCGAAGCTGGCGAGATCGCGACATCGCCAATTATTACCAACGGTGAGCCTGTAACACGTGCTGATTCGTCCGTGAGAATTAAAAACCCTGGCAGGATGGCTACATCAGTACGGGTTATTTATACCGATGGGACCAGTAAGCTATTTGATTTTAATGGCAATGATGATGTTGATATCCCTGCCGCTATTTTTGACTGGGGAACGCGCTATATCAGTAAATGCGAATACCTTAAATCGTGAGGCGCGAGAGGCCAGAACATGTTCAGCGCAGGAGGCTAAATGGCAACACAATCAATAGAACTGACAGCAGAATGGGTAAGCCTTACAAGCGGTAATCAGTCTGCTTTTTTACAGATTGAAACCGGCATGGCGTACTGGTGTGATTCAGACGCTGAGCCGTTAACAGGCGCTGCGGTTCATCGGTTACTCGATGAAATTAAATTCACTCCCCCAATGAAGATCTGGATCCGTTCAGGGCCGAGTAGCAAAGCGAAAGTTATCGTAACGACCTGGGAGTAAAAGGGATGCTTAAGCCTGATTTGCTGCGCCAGATGATAAGCCAGCATGTGCCCTGGCTTCGTGAGAATCCCGATAATCTGGCTGTTTACCTGCGAAAAGGTCGGATGGTTAGCACCGGCCAGCGGTCTGCAGCCTTTGAGTATCGCTATACGCTGGAAGTGCTGGTGATGGATTACCCTGAATCTCTGGATACTATCAGCGTGCCGGTGCTGGCATGGGCGCGCTTATATCAGCCCGATCTGCTGTTTAACCCGGACAGGCAACAGAACGGAATAACATTCGAAGCCGATATCCTGAGTAACAGCACAATGGACGTGCTGATCCAGATTCAGGCTGATGAAGCGGTGATCGTCACCCGTGAAGATGGTGAGATTATCACCCGTCACCGTGCTGACCCTGCCCCGGGGCCAGAAACTGGCGCGTGGTCACTGGTATTTGTTGATGAGGTCAGCGGCGAAACATGGCAGGACAACAAACCGATCCCCTCTTCCAGCAGTTAGACGACTGGTTAGCCAGCGTTGCCGCGCAGCTTTCACCGGGGCACCGTCGCAAGCTGACGCGCGACGTTGCGATCGGGCTATGGAAGCGCCAGCAAAAACGCATTGCCAGCCAGAAGAACCCCAGCGGTGAAAGCTATCAGGCACGGCGCCGCAAAATCCTGCGCACCCAGGGCGGGATAAAATTTATATGGAATGATGAGGCCCGGGAGTTACGCAACTGGCGAACCACGGGCAGGGGTGAGCACCGCGCAATCACCGGCTATGACGTGGATCGCGGTGCCCTGCGCACGTTCTATAAGCGCGATATCCAGCGCTATATTGAAATCAATCTCAACCAGTCAAAGCAAAACCGAACCAGAAAAGATCCGATGTTCCGTAAGTTGCGTACCGCGCGCTTTCTTAAGGCTTACGGTACGGGCGGCCTGGCCGTGGTTGGCTTTCAGGGGCATACCGCCGAAATCGCCAGCGTTCACCAGTATGGTGAAGTCGATAACGTGGTACAGGGTGCCAGCGCGCGCTACCCGGTGCGCGAACTTCTGGGCATGACTGAGGGGGATTTAGACTGGCTGGCTGATACCGTTGCAGCCTTTATGCAAGACATCTGATTGTCACCATCCCGCCACAATCGCGCCGCGTTGCCTACGCGCGCGCGGATCACGAAACTGGCTTTAAATTTACGAATGCCAGCCAGCTTATGAATCTGAATGAACTTTATCGCCTGATCTGCAATATCGTCCGTATCGGTACGGTTACTGAGGTTGACCTTGATGCAGAGCCGCCCGTTGCGCGAGTCTCGACCGGTGAAAATGAAACTGACTGGATCCGCTGGGCGACCATGCGCGCCGGAACGGCTGTTACATGGTGGGCGCCAACCCCAGGCGAGCAGGTTTTACTTTTTGCCCCGGGCGGTGGTCTGGAAAACGCCGTAATTATGGGCAGCTTATACAGCGCAAGCGTGGTGCCACCCGATAACGGCGAAGAATCGGCTGTAATCCTGTTTCCGGATGGCGCCCGCATTTCATATGAGCCGGAAACCGGCGCGCTTCGCGTTACCGGCGTTAAATCTGCTTACGTGCAGGCGTTCGACTCCGTCACTGTTGACACCAGGCAGGTTACCTGCACGGCAACAGAATTTATTACGCTCAATACCAAAGATATGACAGTGAATACTGAAACCATGACGGTTAACGCAACAACCGAAATAACGCTGAATTCGCCGACAGTTACCTGCACCCACTTATTGAGGACTGAAACGATCGAGGTTCAGGAAGGCGGTGAGTTATTCGGTGATTTTACTCACATGCGCGGCAATTTTATGTCCAACAGCGTCATTGTGCATTTTCATGTGCATGAAATGGTTCAAAGCGGAAAAGACTTAAGTGGAGGGCCGAAATGAACACAGCCCGCTACACAGGCATGAATGCCGGTTCCGGTCGTGCTATCTCAGATAACGAACATATAGCGCAGTCTATCGGCGATATTCTTTTAACGCCGATCGGTTCCCGTGTAATGCGCCGCGCTTACGGTTCGCAGCTTTTCAACCTGATAGATCAGCCGGTCGATAACGCTATTACTAAGCTGCGCGTTATGTCTGCAATTTACAGTGCTTTGTATTTATGGGAACCGCGTATCTCGCTGACCAATATCGGCCTGAGCGCGCCGGACGCCGGTAGGCTGGTCGCCAATATTCAGGGTAACCGCACCGACAATCAGACGCCATTTAGCGCAGTCATTCCATTGAGGGGCCGAGCATGAGCGGAACGATCGATTTATCGCAACTACCGCCGCCCGTGGTGATTGAACCGCTGGACTTCGAAATGCTTTTTGCCCAGCGCAAAGCGGGATTTCTGGCGCTTTGCCCAGAAGACAAACGGGAGCAGTACGCGCGCACGCTTGAGCTTGAATCTGAGCCGCTTACTATGCAGTTGGAAGAAAACTGTTATCGCGAGCTGTTGTTACGCCAGCGTGTGAACGAAGCCGCCAGGGCGGTAATGCTGGCTTATTCCTCGGATAGCGATCTTGATAATCTGGCAGTAAATTTCGACGTTGAACGCCTGACCATTCATGAGGAAGACAGCAGCGTTACCCCTCCCATTGATGCCGTAATGGAGTCAGACCAGGATTTACGCATACGTACCCAGCAGGCTTTTGAAGGTCTGAGCGTGGCCGGGCCAACGGCGGCGTATGAATTTTGGGGACGTTCGGCAGACGGGCGCGTAGCTGATATTTCTGCGGTGAGCCCAACCCCTGCCTGCGTCACAATTTCGGTTCTTTCCCGTGAGGGGGACGGAACGGCAAGCGATGATCTGATCTCTGTAGTCGCTGCCGCGCTGAACGATGAAGAAGTGCGTCCGGTGGCCGACAGAGTAACTGTGCAGTCTGCGGAGATCGTGCCGTACCAGATTGATGCAACGCTTTACATATATCCGGGGCCGGAAGTTGAACCCGTCCGGCAGGCGTCAGAACAGCAGCTACAGGCGTATATTTCCGCGCAGAATCGCTTAGGGCGTGATATCCGTCTTTCTGCTATCTACGCCGCCTTGCACGTCGAAGGCGTCCAGCGAGTTGAACTGGCGCAACCTGTGGCGGATATCGTGTTAAATGACTTCCAGGCTTCGCGCTGCACCGAATACACCATAACGGTGGGTGGTTACGATGAATGACCTGTTACCGCCAAGCGCCAGCAGAATCGAGCGCGTCGCCGCGCGCGTCTGTGCGTCGCTGGGTGAAGTGCCCGTGCCACTGCGCCAGTTATGGAACCCGTGGACGTGCCGGGCGGATTTGTTGCCTTACCTTGCCTGGGCTTTTTCAGTCGATCGCTGGGATGAGTTATGGCCTACAAGCACGAAACGCAAAGCGGTAGCTGATGCTTTTTACCTGCATAAGTACAAGGGTACAACAGGTGCGATGCGCCGCGTGGTGGAACCGTTCGGCTACTTCATTTGCGTTAATGAGTGGTGGAACATCGACACCGCCCCGGGCACGTTCACGCTGGATATCGGCATCGAAGATAAGGGCATCAGCGACGAAACATACCATGAACTGGTGCGGCTCGTGACTGATGTTAAGCCGTGCAGCCGCCATATGCTGGGCCTGCGCCTGCATTTACAGACTGTCGGCGCTTTAAACGTTGGCGCGTCAGCTTATCTGGGCGACACGCTGACAGTGTACCCCTACTTTCCCGAAACCATTTCAGTTGGCGGTGGTGAATATGTGGGTAGCGCACTTCATTTGATAGATACCATGGAGGTCTTACCCGGTGGCAACTAAATATTTTGCCCTGTTAACTAATGTCGGCGCTGCAAAGCTGGCAAACGCCACGGCATTAGGGGTACAGCTTGAAATTACACAGATGGCGGTGGGAGATGGTAACGGCGTCCTGCCGACACCTGACCCCGCTCAAACTTCGCTTGTGCATGAGTTGCGTCGTGCGTCGATCAACACTCTGACTAATGACCCGGTAAATACTAATCAGATTATTGTCGAACAGGTGATCCCGGAGGATGCGGGCGGGTGGTGGATCCGTGAGATTGGCCTGTATGACGGTGATGGCGATATGCTCGCAGTGGCAAACTGCGCAGAAACCTATAAACCGTTATTGCAGGAGGGTAGCGGGCGCGTGCAGGTAGTTCGAATTATCCTAATCGTCAGCAGCACCCAGGCGATTACGCTCAAGATTGATCCGTCTGTGGTGCTTGCTACCCGCCAGTATGTTGATGATCGGGATATTCAGGTTAAAGGATATGTTGATCAGCAAATAGCGTCGCATATAGCAGCCATTGATCCGCATCAGCAGTACCTGCTTGAAACAGATATTGATAAATATATTCCTGTCGGTTTCCCTCTACCGTGGCCGCAGGCCACGCCACCGGGGGGCTGGATTAAGTGCAATGGTGCGGCCTTTGATAAAGATAAATTCCCGAAGTTAGCCGCGGCTTACCCGTCTGGAAAATTACCAGATCTGAGGGGGTATTTTATCCGTGGCTGGGATGATTCGCGCGGCCAGGATGCCGGTAGGGTTTTATTAAGCGGACAAGCTAATAAGGTTGGTTACCTGAATTTCAGTCTTTCTACATATCAGATGCTCGCCAGCACGGGATCGATAATTATTACCGATTCAGTGACTATCGGCGGGGTAAACGGTTCTTTCCACGATGATGGTGCCGATCTTCCGACCACTGCAATTGAGGTTATTCCAGGTGATACAAGACCGTTTAACGTCGCTTTTAACTACATTGTGAGGGCTGCATAATGGCGCAGGCAGAATTAAACAATGATCTTATCGCCACCGTGGAGGGCGATATCACCGTATTTAATTATGATGGTAAAACGCGGGAATACCTTCATTCGTCAGTTGAATTTCTGGCTGTAGGTGTTGGCTTGCCTGCTAATTCCTGTACTGATGCCCCGGGCGAAAGTAAAGACGGTTTTGCTATTTGTCGAACTGCGGATTTTACGGCCTGGGAGTATCTGCCAGATCACCGGGGCGAGACGGTATACACCACCGAAACAGGCGAAGAGGCGATCATTTCTCACCCCGGCGACTATCCGGAGAACACAACCAAGCTGGCGCCCGCCACGCCCTACGATACATGGAACGGTAGCGAGTGGGTAACGGATGCCGAAGCGCAGCACGCCGCCGATGTAGAAGCAGCAGAGCGCCACAGGGCAGCTTTATTGATCGAGGCGCAGGCAACCATTGGTTTCTGGCAAACGGAACTGCAGTTAGGCGTCATCAGTGATGGCGATAAGGCCAGCCTGATAGCCTGGATGAACTACATCAAAGCAGTGCAGGCAGTGGATACGTCGAACGCACCGGATATCACCTGGCCGGATAAGCCGGAATAAATTCACGTTCCGGCACGCATGGCCGGTTTTAACAGTGCTGGCCGTGCGTATCGAGTACAGTCATTTTTAACGGTGCTGCAGTACGGTCAGTTATGGCGGTGTCACCAGGAGGGGAAGCGGGCAAAGGCCCGCTTTTCTTATATCGAAAGGTTGGTTTTCACCAGAGAGAAGAGATCGTCGGTGGTCGTTTCGGCCAGTTTTTCCCGTATGTCCTCGCTTACCCGCTTCAGGTTGAGCGTAAAATCAATTTTCCTCGCCTTCCCGTCCTTAAAAAATTCCGACCGGTTTTGCGTGATCTGCTCAATTACATACATGCCGTAGATCTTTCCGGTGCCCTCTATTAAAGGCCACGGGCGCCCGGAATATGCCATCGTTTCAAGCATCGTAAGCGACACATCGCCCCCGCTTATTTCGGGGTATAGCGTGCCGCTGAGGATGAAGGGTTCTTCATCCGCACCGATGAATTGATAGCGCGGGGATTTACCAACACGATCGTTTTTAACGTGCCGCCAGGAGTTGGTTTTATTCGCACTCTGGTAAGGCGTGGTTAGCAGTAGAAAGGGAAACATCCCCAGAATCATCATCATGATATTGCCCTTAAATGTGATCGGTCAGTTGAGAACGCTTACGCCTGTCAGCCTGCTGCTTCGCTAACGCAAGTTCTTCGCGCACGCGCCTGATAATGGTTTCTTCATCCAGTTTCTGGCCGCTAAAGTCGAAGTTGAGGTTATACACGTCACCACCAGGCGCAGGCATCAGCGCAGCGACGGAAGCTGCAGACGGCGATGCAGAAACAGGCACCCGCGCGGCAGGTTTTTCAATTTGCCACGGGGTAACGGAAGCGATGAGCGATCCGGCCTGCTGCGTCACCCAGTCTGTGAGGGATGGTAGTTGGCGCTGAGTCTGCTTAAGCGGTTCCGAATATCCACCAGGGATCGGGATATAGGGCTGCTTATTCTTGAAGACGATTTCGCCCGGGCCGTCTTTCTTTCTGTCAGTATTGGCGGCGATCTTGTCCAGGCTGCTACTCATTTTGGGAGCAATGTTGGCCGGGCCTTTGAGCGAGTTAATCAGGTTTGCCTGTTTTTTCTGCTCTTCGGTTTTCTTTTTCTCTTCGGCCTTTTTGCTTTCCTTCGCGACTGCCTGCACGTCACCAGAAAAGGCGTTAACCCGGTCTGCCAGATTGTTGACCGCATCCGGCGCCATTTGCTGCGCAACCTGCTGCGCTGCTTTTGCTGCGTCGGGAATGGCGCCCAGCTTTTCCAGAATCCAGCCCAGCCCTTTGGCTACTGCCTGAATGGGAAGCGTCAGTGCGCTGATTGCCGCCCCTACCACCTTGCCGAATGTTTCCCCTGCACTGGTGCAGGATGCCAGCGCTTCACTGGAAAACTGGATCGGTTCCAGTAGTTTGGTAAACCATTCCCAGACGCCGCTAATCGCGTTGCCGATGCTGTTAAAAATCGGGGCCAGTGGTGCGAATACGGCGTTAAACGCCTGCGTGATTGGTTGAAGGCCAGCCATGAGGCCGGTAAAGAATCCGCTGAAAAATGCCTTTATTGGTTGCCAGAATTTAATGACGGCCACTGCCGCCGTCGCAAAGAGCGCTATCAGCCCCCAGACCGGGGCGGAAATGCCAGCCAGCAGCGTGATCAGCGGGCCGAATACCATGCGCCCGGCGCTTGATAGTGCCTGCATGGGGGAGCCAGCAAGCCACTGGAGCGCGCCACCCAGACGCATTACGCCGCCACTGAGCCGGGCTATGCCTCCTTCACCGGCCAGCGTGGTGAAGCTGAGGCGAACAAGTGCCATCGGGCCGAGCACTGCGCCGATGGACAGCATCAGGCCACCCACGACAACCAGCAACGCGCCTATGGCTGCGGTGACTTTCATGATTGAGCCAACCAGTGCGGGGTTTGCCTCAACCCAGCGGCGGACGCTGCCAACCACCTTGCTGGCGGTAAGCATGATATCCATCAGCGGTTCGCGGAGCGTTTCACCTGCTGAACTGAATGCGTTAACCGCACCGGTTTTGGTCAGCTGCCACTGAGCTGAAAGAGAGGCTTTATTGATATCAGATTCCCGACTCATGGAACCTTTAGCGGCTGCGCCCTGCGTCAGTTCGATCTGTCGCCGGAGTTCGGGCAGATTGTTGGCAAGTTTCTGGGCGTCGTCGCCGAATTCTTTGCCGAAAATCTGGGTAAGGTTGGCTACCTGCTTATCTGGTGCCAGTTTTTTCGATGCTTCAAGGACTGAAATAATCGTGCCCATTGCGTCCACTGACATGCTTTTCTGGACTTTTTCAGCATTGACGCCGATTTCATTCAGCGCACCCAGGAATTTATCGCTTTGCACTGTGGCGATCGACAGTTCACGCACCATTGCATTGGTGGCGCTGGCGGCAACTTCGGTAGTTGATCCAAGCGTCAGGAATGTGGAGCCCAGCGCTGCAGCTTGTGAGTAATCCAGTTGGCTGGCAAGCCCGCCAATGCGCTGCAGAACGTCGATAATGTCGGAGCCTTTCGACTTCGCGTTATCGTCCAGAAAGTTGATGGCGTCGCCTAGCCGTTCAATATTCTGAGTAGGGATTTTATACAGCCCGGCAATTTTCCCCAGGCTTTCAGAAAGCTGATCGGCGGGCAGTTCAAAGGCTACCGAAGCCTTTGCCGCCATGCTGGCAAAAGACAGCAGATCGGCCTTTTGTTTTTGCCACGGATCATCACTGTTAGCTACACCCATACGCGCGCCGCCCTCGACCAGCGCGGCATAGTCAACAGCACCGTTAGCCATCGGCAGCTTTTCGCTGGCCTCCATGATCGCTCGCTGCATTTCCTGATACTGCGGGGTGCGGTTGCCGCTATCGTCGCGTAAGCCGTTTACCTGTTTGGCTACGCCCTTCATCGCGTCTTCAAGGCTGCTGTAGGATTTCACCGCAGCGGCGACAGGTGCGAGGGTTGCCGCGCCCACGGTGGCGGTTTTCATCCCCCCGCTCATCATCTTTTCGCCGGTTTCTTTAGAGCGACTATACCGGGCTTGCGCATGGTTAACAGCGTCAAGCCGTCGCTGCTGTTCAGCAAGTTGGCGGTTGTATTGCGCGGTGCGCTGGTTGATCTGTTCCGTCGCACGGCTGGCGCTACTGATCGCAATGCCTTCGCTGTAGAAACTGGCACGCAACTGGTTAAGCTGCGTCTGCTCGCCTTTCTGCTGCTGGGTTAACTGGCGAATGGCTGCTCGTTGCTGATTGAGGGCGGCAACCTGTTCGGCGCTGCGCTGGCGTAACGGGCCATAAGCCGCCGCCATTTGCCGGGCCTGTTCTTTCGCCTGGGCCAGTTGTTCGGTGGTTTTTTTATTGGCTGCGGTGAGGCGGTCAAAGCTGGTTGCCTGACGCTCAAGCCCTTTAATGCTGGTTTTGGTCTGGTTGATTTGAGACGCCAACGCGGCGGCACTCTGGCGCGCCGCGTTGACAGGACGGGACATGTTATTCAGGGCGCTGAATGCCACCCTGATATTTAAATTGCGGTCTGCCATTTAGTGATCTCCACCACTGCGCGCAGCCGCCTGATCACGCCATAACAGTATTTCCTGTACCGTCATGGCGTCCATCTCTACCGGCCGCCAGTGGAATATGACGGCGATATCTGCCATCAGGTCTTCTATGCGTTCGCAGGGGCATCGGATGATTCGTTGCCCGTATCCGTCGCGGTCAGATCCGAAGAGGGTTGCAAAAAATCAACCACCGCGTTGGCTAACTGGCAGAAATCCCAGGTATCCATGCGGGCAATTTCATCGGCGGTTAGTGCCGGAGCCGTGACGCGGGGCAGCAGAATAACCAGCGCGTCATAGTTTGACGTCAGAACGTCATAGGCTTTTAAGCCGCGCAGTGATCCAGCCTGTTTAAGCACGGAAGTGATCGCCACTTCGGTGATTTTGGTCTTACCGCGCGTAATAGGGGCGGTAAGAATAACGGTGTTTTCTTTGGTCTTGCTCATGGTGCCGGGTTTCCTTATAGGCCGATGTTAGCGCGGTGTTTTTCCAGCACGTCCACACCGGCAACTTTGTAAATCATGTTGAGCACATCAACTTCGATAATCTCTTCACCGTTGATGGTCAGCTTGTAATACGTGTTTTTCAGAGTGTACTTATGCGAAGTGTCATCCCCGACTTTTGCCGAACCGGGATCCAGTTCAGTGAAGCGCCCACGCGTCTGGATTTCGCACGGTACAGCGTCGCCGGTCGCGTCATCCTGATAAGAGCCAGCAAAACGTGTTTGCATTCCGTCAGCGGTGGTAATGCCCCATTTTTTCAGCAATCCGGCATCCAGACCGCCCAGCGTGATATCCATATCCAGGGCACCAGCGTCGAAGCCAAGATCCACCGCAACCGAACCCGGCATACCGCCCGCCTGGTAGTCTTCGGTTTTTTTGGTGAGTTTGGCGGGGGTGATTTCCGGCACCATGCCGAAGTAGTTATCCCCGTCAAAGAACATATTGAAATATTTGAGTTTCTTAGGCAGTGCCATAAGCGCCCCCGGTTAGTTATTCACTGCGCTGGAAAACGTAGCGAAATATTCGTCGGTGAACTCCTGTACCAGGCTGAGATTTTCCAGCGGCGGAACAGGGGTGTAGTTGTACTTAATGGTCAGTTGACCATTGCGCAGGGTTTCCGAGGTATTCGGTTCCGGGTCATACCAGCACCGCGCGCCCAGCAGTTTGCCAGCCGTCACATATGAGGTCAGTTTCCTGTTGATGCCGTCCACGATGTCCTTAACAAGCGACGGGGTAAGCGGTTTATCAACGTAGGCGAAATGGGCTTCGGCGATGGTATCCGCAACGATCTGTGCGGTTCGGGTATAGCTTTCGAAGATATACGTTTCCGCATCGCAGGTGCGCGATCCCCAGATGCGGTAGCCGTCCTGCTTAATCAGCGTGGTAACGCCTGCGGCGTTCAGTTCGTCGGCGTCGGTATCGGTGCCCTGCAAGGTGAAATAGATATCCCGATCCATCCCCAGCACGTTATTAACGGGCACGTTAGAAATGGTTTTATGCCAGCCCTGCGTTGCGTCGATTTTGGCGCGCATCCCAACCGCATGGGCACCCACGGGCACGGTGGCATTGGCCCCGGCGTTGGTGTCGTAGCAGATGAAGTTAGGCCAGATAACCATCATTTCGCGCTGTGCGAACTGTTGGCGGTATTCCTTCACTTCGGCGATCGTGTTGCAGCCGTTTGCTGCCACGTATGCAAACGCGCGCAGCTTTTCGGCAATGACGCCGAGCTGCGCGGCCACCGCTTCCGTATCAAGCCCGGGAACAGCCAGGACACGCGGGCGCACACCTACACGCATTTCGGCAGACAGCAGCGCGTACATGCCGGTAAAGCGCCCGTTTGCATCGGTGCCGCCAATAACCAGTTGATCCTGCGTCTGTGCGGTGCCGCCTTCTGGCGGTTCGACATTCGCAGCATCGGCAACGCGGATCACGATAGTTTGCGGACTGGCCTGGTCTGAAATCGCTTTCAGGGTGGTAAACAGGGTGCCGGTTTTACCTGCCTTGCCGAGCATGTTAGCCGCGCGGGTGATCAGTACAGGTGTATCCAGCGGAAACGCTGTTTCGTCTGCATCATCAGCAATGCAGACAACGCCGATCACCGCCGAATCAATGTCGGTGATCATCGTGCTAAGGTCGGTGGTTTCCGTGACGGTTACACCGTGATGGTAGTTAAGGGCCATGTATTTGCCTCGCCAGTTTAATGACTGCGTATATCATTGCGGCAATAACTGGCGGATGCGATGAATAAGGATTGTCAGCAACCCGCAACAATGACCGGGCGTTGTTCATACGCGCGCGCGTGGCGACGATGTACCCCATCATGTTAAGGGGTGCCTATGGACACAACAGAAAACCGATATTCGCCGCGCCCGGCGTTCAGTATTGAGATTGAAGGTAAGCAGCTTACAGCGCTGGATAACCGGTTGATCTCTCTTTGTTTGACAGACAACCGGGGCTTTGAAGCGGATACGCTGGATCTGACGCTGGATGATGCAGACGGTCAGGTAGCATTACCATCACGCGGCGCAAAGATATCGGTGGCGCTGGGCTGGGATAATGATCCGCTGGTTTTTAAGGGCCTGTATACGGTTGACGAGATCGGACACGCTGGCCCACCAGATCAGTTAACGATCAGCGCCAGAAGCGCGGATTTTCGCGATACCTTCAACGTGAAAAGGGAATACAGTTGGCACGATATAACCGTAGGGGATGTGGTCGCCAGTATTGCCAGCCGCTACGATCTGCGTGCGGGTGTCAGCGAAGAACTGGCGAAGGTTGAGATAGACCATGCAGATCAGACGAGTGAATCAGATATCAGCTTCTTAACGCGCATGGCCGAAATGCTGGGCGCGGTGGCAACCATTAAAAACGGTATGCTTCTGTTTATCACGCCGGGCAAAGGAGTGACGCAAAGCGGCAAGCCGCTTCCGGCGATCGAGATAGTCAGGTCAAGCGGTGACAAGCACCGGTTTAATATCGCCGACAGAGACGCATACACGGGCGTAACTGCGTACTGGCTTGATCTCAATTTTGGCAAAAAACCCTCCACTTCTGTGAAGAAAACTGCCAGCAAGCGCCGAACCAGCCAGGCAAACAAGAAAGCATCTGCATCCAGTAGCAAGGAGGGGGATTATCTTGCCGGGGCTGAGGGCAACGTTTTCGTGATCCGCAAAACATTCAAAACGGAAAAGGCGGCAAAGCGTGCCGCCGCCGCTAAGTGGCGTGAGTTACAGCGCGGGGCGGCTACGTTCAGCATCACCCTGGCGCGTGGCCGCGCGGATTTGTACCCTGAGCAGCCCGCCAGTGTCTACGGCTTTAAGTCCACGATCGACAGCGGAAGCTGGACGATAACGCGGTGCGTTCATGACATTGGCGCCGGAGGGTTTACCACGTCGCTGGAACTGGAAGTAAAAATCGATGACTGGACAGCGGAGAGTGACGATTAGTCGTCTTAGGCGTTATAATTGCCGTGATATTAACCAGTCCAAAAAGGAGGCCCGCGTATGGCAATGCGCTGTCCTCGCTGCCGTGCAGTAGCAAAAACCAGAACCAGCGTAGAGCTGAGTTTGCTTGTGCGGCGCAGCTATCATCAATGTCAAAATATGTTGTGCGGATACTGTTTCACCAGCATGACGGAAATAGACGGTTCACTAAACCAGACTCAGCCAGCCCCCGGCGCCCTGGTTCCTCAGAATGTTTTTCCGCGAAGTCATCATGGAGAGGATCAGCTATCGCTTGTGCTATGAAGAACCAGCAATCGCCACTTATGGTCAATATGTGGATCAATAAAAGAGATACACATTAAAAATCATATAGTTACATAAATAAAAAGGGAGCCTTCTGGCTCCCTTCGGTAACGGATGCTGTATCAGAACTGATAGCTTGCGGTCACGCTGACGTTACGCGGTTCGCCATAGACAATCGCGCCTTCAATATTCGTGTCGTAAGTCTTATCAAACAGGTTATTCACATTACCCTGCAGAGAGAAGTTCTTCGTGACCTGATAACGGGTGAAGAGGTCAACCAGCGCGTAGCTGCCCTGTGACGCTCGCCATGTGCCGTACGGCGTGTCCTGATAGGTATACACGCTGTTTTGCCAGTTAACGCCGCCACCTACGGTCAGCTCAGGCATGACCGGCAGACGATAGCTGGTAAACAGTTTCACCGTGGTACGCGGCAGCTGCGGGTTAACCGCCTTGCCCTGGTTATCTTCTGCAACGTAACGCGTCGCACCGAAGGTCATCTGCCAGTTATCCGTCAGCGCGCCGTTGATTTCAAACTCAACGCCTTTACTCACGGTACCGTCTACGCTCTCGTAAGCCGTATCCGTCGAGCCCTGAATGGTCCGGCCGGTGCTTTGTCCCAGATTATCCTGCTCAATGCGGAAGACGGAGAGGGTGGTCGTCAGACGGCTGTTCATCCAGTCGGATTTCAGACCCGCTTCGTAGTTATTACCGGTGATCGGGTCGAGATATTTGCCCGAGCTGTCGCGGTAGTTCTGCGGCTGGAAGATAGAGGTATAGCTGGCGTAGGCAGACCAGTTGTCGTTGATGTCGTAGACCAGACCCGCGTAAGGCGTGGTGTGGTTCTTCTCCATGCCGTAGGTCAGGGTGTCAATGCTCCAGTTGGTATAGCGCGCGCCGAGGATCAGGTGCAGCGGATCGGCCAGCGAGATACGGGTTGCCGCATACAGCGACTTCATGTTGGTGGTATCGTCCTGGGCGAGGGACTGCGATCCCCAGTTAGTTTCCGGGAAGTTACCGTCATAGTCGTAGAAACTGCCGAACTCATCCGGGAAGACGTTGGCCCAGGAGTTGGTGTAACGGTTAGTCTGACGGCTGAAGCTGCCGCCGATCATCACGGTGTGCTGACGACCTAACAGCTCGTAACCACCGTCAGCAAAGAGATCCACTGCATCCACTTTACGCTTGCCGCTGTTCCAGCCGGTACCGCCAATGTAGCCGTAATCCGGACCGTAGTTCACGTAAGGACCTTCCAGCATGCCGGTGCTCTTGTTGACATAGGCATCAAGGTACATCGCTTTACTGTCGAATTTCGCTTCGGTATGGGTCGCATTTAACGTGGCCTGCCAGTCGTCGGCAAAACGCTGCTTCAGCGTAAAGAAGACCTTATTGAACTCTTTGTCGTTGTAGGCCCAGTCTGGTGACGTGCTGTGTGCGCGATCGTAGTGTCTGACGCTGCCATCGGTGTTCCAGCGCGGTAAACCACCCCACGTCTGGTTGTTGATGTCGATACGCTGGTATTCGTAGCCCGCCGACAGCGCGGTGCTGGTGCCCAGGTCGGCGTCAAGAATTCCGGAGAAGAAGGTCCGCTTCTGGTTGTAGTTGTCGAGCCAGGAGTCGCTGTCCTGATAACCCGCCACGATGCGGCCGCGCAGATTGCCGTCATCCGTCAGCGGGCTTTGCATGTCCATCACGTAGCGCTGTTTGTTCCAGCTACCGTATTCCGCAGACAAATTGGCCTTAAATTCGCGGCTGGTGGCATGCTTACGCACCATATTGATCGCCGCAGAGGGGTTGCCTGTTCCGGTCATCAGACCGTTGGCGCCGCGCACCACTTCAACCCGCTCAAACAGGGCAGTGTCAGACTGAGAATCACCCAGATTCCAGCGCGATTCGAAGTAGGTTGGGATGCCATCGACCATGTAGTTGTCGATTTCAAACCCACGGGAGTAGAAGTTGCTGCGATCGGAATCGGTGGTGCTTTTGCTGATCCCCATCGTGTTGTCCATCACGTCGCCCAGCGTCTGCAACTGCTGGTCTTCCATGCGCTGCTCGCTGACGATAGTGACCGACTGCGGAATGTCACGCTGGACCATCTGCATTTTGGTGCCGACGGTTGTGGTTTTTACGCTGTAGTCCTGGCTGTCATCGCCAGATGCATCGGACTGTGAGGTACCATCGACAATGACGGTTTCCTCAGAAGGAGCAGCGAAACTGGCGGTAGGCATCAATGCCATAGCAATGCAGGCTGCCAGCAACGAAGGTGTTGCGACAGACTGAGATTGCCCTTCCCTGGATTGAATGGTGAAAGACATCATCAAACCCTTATGAACGGTGAATGGTGTGCATCAGTCTCTTAAGCGAGCTGAAATAGTTTTCTAGGTATTAATTGCGCATGAAAATGCAAATGCGAAATATACGCATTCGATTTATCACTGTAAACAGATGTTGCGGTGGTAAGTGAAATAATGTTTCAGACGGAGCAGGGAAGAGATGGTCATTCAGCGAGCAGATCGGGGCGAACCAGCAAAGAAATCGTGGGATAAGGTTGAAAGGACTGGAGAAAGTCGCTCATACTCTTGAGTCGTGTCACAAAATAATGCGCCTGCACCGGGCGGGTTGTCTCCGGTCACGTCGCCAGATTAAATGAATAAGGAAAACCTCATGGCTGAAGAAACCATTTTCAGTAAAATTATCCGCCGCGAGATCCCGGCAGATATCATCTATCAGGATGAACTGGTTACTGCTTTTCGCGACATTTCCCCGCAGGCGCCTACCCACATTCTTATTATCCCCAATATTCTGATTCCTACGGTAAATGACGTGAAAACTGAGCATGAACTGGCATTAGGCCGTATGCTGACAGTAGCAGCGAAAATCGCTGAGCAGGAAGGGATTGCCGAGGAGGGTTACCGTTTGATCATGAACTGCAACCGCCACGGTGGGCAGGAAGTTTATCACATTCATATGCATCTGCTGGGCGGACGTCCGCTGGGCCCGATGCTGGCGCATAAAGGTCTCTAAGATGCAAAGAGGATGGATGGCGGCTCTGGTCATGGCGACGGTGTTAGCGGGATGCAGCTCGCAACCCTCGATACCCGTCAATGACGATCAGACGCTGGTAATGGAGTCATCGGTGCTGGCTGCAGGGATCACCGCGGATCAGCCTTCGCTTACCACTAGCGAAATTCAACCGTCCGCCTCCTCTGTGCTGTTTAATGAAAGAGATGAGCCGGTTACCGTTCACTACCGCTTTTTCTGGTATGACAACCGTGGCCTGGAGATGCATCCACTGGAAGCGCCGCGCAGCGTAATCATACCGGCAAAATCGTCGGTTAAGCTTTACGGCAGCGCAAACTACCTGGGTGCGCATAAGGTCAGACTTTATTTATATCTCTGAGGGGTGAATTTTGATTAATAACTTCAGTCGTTACGCGCTTGTCACGGCTTTTGCACTGTTCCTGTCGGGCTGTATTAGCCGCACTGAGCAACCACCGGCACCGGTGGAAGAGGTTAAACCGGGCGTTGAGCAGCCGGTTGAGCCAACCCAGCCAGTCCCAACCGTACCGACCGTGCCGTCAGTACCGGAGCAGCCAGGCCCGATCGAGCATCAGGAGCAGCCTGCTCAGCCCACACCGCGTGAACGTCACTACGACTGGAACGGGGCAATGCAACCGATGGTCGGCAAGATGCTGCAGGCGCAGGGCGTGACAGCGGGCAGCGTGCTGCTGGTGGACAGCGTCAACAACCGCACTAACGGCAGCCTGAATGCGGGTGAAGCCACCGAAACGCTGCGTAATGCGCTGGCGAATAACGGGAAGTTCACGCTGGTATCCGCGCAGCAGCTTGCGGTGGCCAAACAGCAGTTGGGCCTCTCTGCGCAGGACAGCCTGGGCTCGCGCAGCAAAGCTATCGGTATTGCCCGTAACGTGGGCGCCCAGTACGTGCTCTATTCCAGCGCGACCGGTAATGTTAACTCCCCGGCGCTGCAAATGCAGTTGATGCTGGTTCAGACAGGTGAAATTATCTGGTCGGGTAAAGGTGCAGTTCAGCAACAGTAACCTGACGCGCGACACGCTGCTGTCGCGCTTTTTCCCGCAGTTTCGCATCATCGCGCCGCCAGCCCACGCCGGGTTGAGCGGCGCGAGCTGCATTATTGAGCATGCTGGACACCGTCTGGTGCTGCGCCAGTGCCATGCCGGGCTGGCAACGCCTGCCCATTTTCGCCGTCAGTACCATGCCCTGCGCCATCTTCCCGCCGACATTGCTCCTCAACCGCGTTTTTACAGTCCTGGCTGGATGGCGGTGGATTATCTGGCGGGCGATATCAAAACCACGTTGCCCGCCGCACCTGCGCTGGCCGCAATGCTGTATCATCTCCATCAACAGCCGACGTTCGGCTGGCGCATCACCCTGACGCCGCTGCTGGAACAGTACTGGCTACAGGCCTCGCCCTCCCGACGCACGCCGCTATGGCTGAGATGGCACAAGCGCCTGCTAAAACGAGGAGAGCCGCGCCCGCTGCGCCTGGCGCCGCTGCATATGGACGTTCATGCGGGTAATATCGTGCATACCGACCTCGGCAGTCGGCTGCTGGACTGGGAGTACGCCGGTGATGGTGACGTGGTGCTGGAGCTTGCCAGCGTCTGGACCGATGGTGACGCCGGGCGTCAGGCATTGCTCGCCGCCTATGCAGAGGCCGCACAGCTTGACCTGACGCAGCTGCAACGACAGGTGAAGCGCTGGCGCCCCTGGGTGCTGATGCTGATGGCGGGCTGGTTTGAGCTGCGCTGGCAGCAATCACAAAACAAACAATTTATAACCCTGGCCGATGAAGTCTGGCGCCAGTTAGCAACGAGAGAATAAGAGAGGTTCGTGTGGGTCCGGTCATGTTGGATGTGGAAGGTTATGAGCTGGATGCGGAGGAGCGCGAGATCCTGGCGCACCCGCTGGTGGGTGGCCTGATCCTGTTTACCCGTAATTATCACGATCCGGCGCAGCTGCGCGAGCTGGTCCGCCAGATCCGCGACGCTTCCCATCACCGGCTGGTAGTGGCGGTGGATCAGGAGGGGGGACGCGTGCAGCGTTTCCGCGACGGCTTTACCCGTCTGCCGGCTGCCCAGTCCTTTGCGGCACTGCTCGGGCTGGAAGAGGGCGGCAAGCTGGCGCAGGAGGCGGGCTGGCTGATGGCCAGCGAAATGATCGCCATGGATATTGATATCAGCTTCGCCCCGGTGCTGGACGTGGGCCATATCAGCGCCGCTATCGGCGAGCGTTCTTACCATGATGAACCGCAGAAGGCGCTGCAGGTGGCGACCCGCTTTATCGACGGGATGCACGAAGCGGGGATGAAAACCACGGGTAAACACTTCCCGGGTCATGGCGCCGTCACGGCGGACTCCCATAAAGAGACCCCGCGCGACCCACGGCCACAGGCGGAGATCCGCGCCCGGGATATGTCGATTTTCAAATCGCTTATCAGCGACAACAAGCTCGACGCCATCATGCCCGCGCATGTGATCTACACCGATGTCGATCCCCGTCCGGCCAGCGGCTCGCCGCACTGGCTGAAAACGGTCTTGCGTCAGGAGCTGGGCTTCAACGGGGTGATTTTTTCCGACGACCTGTCGATGGAAGGGGCGGCGATCATGGGCAGCTACGCTGAACGGGGTCAGGCATCGCTGGATGCGGGTTGCGATATGATCCTGGTCTGCAATAATCGTAAAGGCGCAGTGAGCGTGTTGGATAACCTGTCGCCGATCAAGGCTGAACGTGTTACACAATTGTATCATAAAGGTTCTTTTAGCCGTCAGGAGCTGCGGGATTCCGCACGCTGGAAAACCGTGAACGCGCAGTTACAGGCGCTTCATGAGCGCTGGGAAGCGCATAAAGCGGGGCAGTAATCCCTCCTGACAAGCGTAGTGTGGCGAGGATACGATGATCATCTATTTGCACGGTTTTGATTCGAACAGTCCCGGTAATCACGAGAAAGTACTGCAGCTGCAGTTTATCGATCCGGATGTGCGTCTGATTAGCTACAGCACGCGCCATCCGAAGCATGATATGCAGCATCTGCTGAAAGAAGTGGACAAAATGCTGCAGCTGAACGTTGACGACCGTCCGTTGATTTGTGGCGTCGGCCTGGGAGGGTACTGGGCTGAGCGCATTGGGTTCCTGTGTGATATTCGCCAGGTGGTGTTCAATCCTAACCTGTTCCCGAACGAGAACATGGAAGGCAAAATCGACAGGCCGGAAGAGTATGTTGATATCGCTACCAAGTGCGTGAGCAATTTTCGTGAGAAAAACCGCGATCGCTGTCTGGTGATCCTCTCCCGCAACGATGAGGCGCTGAACAGCCCCCGTGCAGCGGAGCTGTTGCACCACTACTACGAAATTGTCTGGGACGAAGAGCAGACGCACAAGTTCAAGAATATTGCCCCCCATCTGCAGCGTATCAAAGCGTTCAAGACTTTAGGATAAGGCTCATTTTTCCAACTAAGCCCGGCCACTTTCGTGAGCCGGGCTTTCTTTTTGCTAAGCTTGGGTGAATTTTAAGCGGCAAAACTTGATGCACATCAATTTTGGTATGACCAATGCACCGAACATGTTATTCTCATGACGCTTGAATGGTTTCAGTGCTGTAACCTGTTGTTAATTAAAGGTTATTTTAATAACTTTTAGTTAACAATTGGTTAATAATTTAGGGGGTCACGTTGACTACACCATTGAAAAAGATAGTGATTGTGGGCGGCGGCGCAGGCGGGCTGGAGCTGGCTACGCAGCTGGGTAAGAAGCTCGGCCGCGGTAAAAAAGCCAAAGTTACGCTCGTCGATCGCAACCACAGCCACCTGTGGAAACCGCTGCTGCACGAAGTCGCCACCGGTTCTCTGGATGAGGGCGTGGACGCGCTGAGCTATCTGGCGCATGCGCGCAACCACGGGTTCCAGTTCCAGCTGGGTTCAGTGGTCGATATCAACCGTGAAAGCAAAACTATTACGCTGGCAGAGCTGCGTGACGAGAAGGGCGAGCTGCTGGTGCCGGAGCGCAAGCTGGCGTATGACACGCTGGTGATGGCGCTGGGCAGCACCTCCAACGACTTCAACACCCCGGGCGTAAAAGAGAACTGCATCTTCCTCGACAACCCGCATCAGGCGCGTCGTTTCCATCAGGAGATGCTGAACCTGTTCCTGAAATATTCCAATAACCTCGGCGCAAGCGGCAAGGTAAATATTGCTATTGTCGGCGGTGGCGCGACGGGCGTTGAGCTCTCTGCGGAGTTGCACAATGCGGTGAAACAGCTGCACAGCTACGGCTATAAAGGCTTAACCAACGACGCGCTGAACGTGACGCTGGTGGAAGCGGGCGAACGTATTCTGCCTGCACTGCCGCCGCGTATCTCCGGCGCTGCACATAGCGAACTGACCAAGCTGGGCGTGCGTGTTCTGACCCAGACAATGGTGACCAGTGCCGATGAGCACGGCCTGAACACCAAAGACGGCGAGCACATCAAAGCCGATCTGATGGTCTGGGCGGCAGGGATCAAAGCGCCTGATTTCATGAAAGAGATCGGCGGTCTTGAAACCAACCGCATCAACCAGCTGGTGGTTGAGCCAACGCTGCAAACCACCCGCGATCCGGACATCTACGCCATTGGCGACTGCGCCTCATGCGCCCGCCCGGAGGGTGGATTCGTACCACCGCGCGCTCAGGCTGCTCACCAGATGGCAAGCCTGGCGCTGCACAACATCCTGGCCCAGGCGAAGGGCAAAACCCTGAAGAGCTACGTCTATAAAGATCACGGTTCCCTGGTTTCGCTTTCGAACTTCTCCACCGTGGGCAGCCTGATGGGTAACCTGATGCGCGGTTCAATGATGGTCGAGGGGCGCATTGCCCGCTTCGTCTACATCTCCCTGTACCGTATGCACCAGGTTGCGCTGCACGGTTACTTCAAAACCGGGCTGATGATGGTGGTTGGCAGCATCAACCGCGTGATCCGTCCGCGACTGAAACTGCACTGAGTTCTAAGCCCCTCCGCATCCGCGGTGGGGCTTTTTTAGCATATCGTTCTGCAAAACGCCCTCTCAGGGTCTAAGAGTCCTCCTAAACCAGCCAGTTTTGCGCTTGTCGCCGCATTTTTAATCCTTTCTCTGATTTGCCTGCGTACACCTTTCGTTGCAAAATTGTTACTAATAGCAATAAAAAGGAGAACGTCACATGAATAAATCCATGGTGGCAGGTATAGGGATTGGCGTGGTTGCCGCATTAGGTGTGGCGGCCGTTGCCAGTCTTAATGTTTTTGATCGTGGCCCACAATATGCGCAGGTGGTTTCGGCTACACCTATCAAAGAGACGGTAAAAACACCGCGCCAGGAGTGCCGCAACGTGACCGTAACGCATCGCCGCCCTGTGCAGGATGAAAACCGTATCGCCGGTTCCGTTCTTGGCGCGGTAGCCGGCGGGGTGATTGGTCACCAGTTTGGTGGCGGCCGCGGTAAAGATGTCGCAACGGTAGTGGGTGCCTTAGGTGGTGGTTACGCCGGGAATCAGGCGCAGGGTGCTCTGCAGGAGCGCGATACCTACACCACGACCCAACAGCGTTGTAAGACGGTCTATGACAAATCAGAGAAAATGCTCGGCTATGATGTGACCTATAAAATTGGCGATCAGCAGGGCAAGATCCGTATGGATAAAGATCCCGGCACCCAGATCCCGCTTAACGGCGACGGTCAGCTGGTACTGAATAACAAAGCATAAAAAAATCTGTTCTCTGCATTTAGCTCCCCATTCGCTCAGGCTGGGGAGCTTTTTTTGCGCAAAAAAAAGACCTTAACACCGGCGCCGGTTGCGCGATGACTAAGGTCTTTATCGGGATACAGCAGGGTAAGAGTGGTTAGAGGTCGAATTCGTGATACTGGCGTAGCAGCAAAAATCCCGTTATCAGTACGGAAAGAAAAGCAAATAAAACTGACCCACCACATAAAACCCAGAGACCGAATAACAATGTAATTACTATTAACACCTTGAATAAAGGTAATAGCAAAATCATTTATATTCTCCTTCTGAATGTGTATAGCCAGAACTTCTCCGCCACAACTCATGCGCCTAATCATTAGCACATCAATAATCACACAATAAAGAATAGCAAACAGCAGAGCCAGGGGAGTAATTTTTGCCAAGCTTTGAGAAAGTATAGTTGAGAGGAGGGGATCAGGGCGGCAGGCCGCCCTGACGATCAGGCTTTCAGAAGTTCGGGCCACAGACGCAGGGTAATTTGCGTTATGGTCAGCAGTTTTTCCAGGCTGGCGCCTTCCCGGGCGCTGATGGACATGCCCTGTAAAACGCAGTTCAGATATTGGGCAAGTTTATGGGGATCGCTCTGGGCCGGGATCTCACCGCGCAGCTGACGCTGCTGTAAAAACCGGCACAGCGTCTCTTCCTGCATGGCATGGCGTGATTTCACCGTGTGGGCAATCTCTTCCGAAGAGGCAGCAAGCGTCGCCGAGGTATTAATCATAAAGCAGCCCGCAGGCGTATCTTTGCTGGTAAAGCAGGTCGCCACTGCGGTGAAGTAGTCTTCCAGCGCCTGTTCGACGCGCTTCTCTTCGCAGAACAGCTGCGCTTCATGGCGTGCGGCGAAGCGGCTGATATAGCGATCCAGCACCGCGCGGAACAGCCCCTCTTTATTGGTAAATTCTGCATACAGCGTAGGCGCTTTCGCCCCCGTCGCGGCAACCAGGTCTGCCAGCGATGTCGCTTCATACCCATGCTGCCAGAACAGCGTCATGGCCTTATCCAGCGCCGCTTCCCTGTCGAACACTTTTGGTCGGCCACGGCTTTTCTTTTCGCAACGCGTGTCATCGGTTGTCATGAGCCGTTGTACCTCTGTTGGTTTGTTGAACGACCATTATAAAAATAATCCCTTTCTGCGACCAGCGCTGAATGGATAAAAATTTATTCATCATATCAATATGAATTTTAACGCTTTTAAAATTATTTTAATGATCGTTATAAAAATAAATTGACGTGTGATGCAGATCACACCTATCATTTTGTTATCGATCGTTAAGTTAATGCTTACGACATCCCTTCACTTGCAAAAGGTCTTTATCATGAAAAACGTAAAAACAGTGATCGCCGCCGCCGTACTTAGCTCACTCTCATTTGCCAGCTTTGCAGCAGTTCAGGTGCAGTCTACCCCTGCCGATCAACAAAAAGTGGGCACTATCGCCGCGACGGGTGGGACTAACCTGGATTCACTGGAAAGCCAGTTAGCGCAAAAAGCGGATGAAATGGGTGCGAAATCTTACCGTATCACTTCCGTTACCGGCCCAAACACCCTGCACGGTACTGCGGTGATCTACAAATAAGCATGGCTTAACCCTCATTAATGCCACTGCGAAAAAAAACGCTCTGCCTGTGCAGAGCGTTTTTTGTTTGTGCAGTTTACATCGACTGGGTTACAGGATGTGGCGTCACGTCCACCGGCATACCCGAACGCGCTTCCATGGCGCGCTCCATCACCACCTCGTCAGCGCTGGCCTTAAAACCCTGCTGGGCGGCATTGAGGATAATCGGCAGGGTTTGCGGATCGTCATTCAGCTGCTTCGACAGCGGCTGGTGTACCTCCACCAGACGCACGCCGCCTGGCTCTTCCGACACCTTGATCGGCGTATTCATGATATTCACTTTGGTGCCGGGCTGGATGACACGGAACAGCGTCTCGATGTCATTGTCCCGCAGGCGAATACAGCCGGAACTCACGCGCATGCCGATGCCAAAATCGGCATTGGTGCCATGCAGCAGATACACCCCACCGTAGGCTGCGAGGCGAATGGCGTGATGTCCCATCGGGTTTTCCGGCCCGGCGGGCACCACCGCAGGCAGATCGATACCCTGGGCTTTATAGCGGGCGCGGATGTTGGCGGTTGGGGTCCAGGTCGGATTGGCGCGTTTGTCCGACACCGTAGTCACCATCGTTGGCGTCAGGGTATCGCCCCCCAGCTGACCAATGCCGATGGGGTAAACCGTGACCTCATTTTTACCCGGCGGGTAATAGTAGAGCCGCAGCTCGGCCAGGTTGATCACAATTCCTTCCCGCGGCGCGTCGGGGAGCAGGGTTTGCAGCGGGATAGTCAGCACGCTACCCGCGCGGGGAACGTAGGGGTCAACGCCCGGATTTGCCTGCAACAGGGCCAGGAAACCGACGTTATATTTTTTGGCAATGGCTTCCAGCGAGCCACCATCGTTCTCGACCACATGAAAACGATTTTCGCCCACCAGCCGACTGCCCGCCGGGGGCAAGGGCCAGGTATTGGCCCGGGCGGGCAGGGCAAGCGCCAGGGTCGCGAGGAGCGCAACCAGGGGTATCCAACGGGTAAAACGCGACGTTTTTTTCATCACCAGAATCCATAGCAATAAAGATTATTATTATCTGAACGTTAATCGATAATTATGGCGAATGAGTGTGTCGGGAAGTCCAGGCGGATTGCAAAGAGTTGTAAATTGCGCGGGGGAAATCATGCCGGGCGATATCAACATCGCCCGGCACGGGGTCAGGCTACGGCGTTCTCTTCCAGCTGACGCATAAAGTTGCACACCCACTCCATGCGGGTTTTGCGCTCAGCCAGATCCTGGGTGAACTTCAGGCGCGTCGGGCCATCAAGCCGGTAGTGCTGGGGCTGTTTCTGCAGCAGGCCGATCAGCCACATCGGATCGACATGGTTCTTCTCGGCAAACTCAATCATGCCGCCTTTTTCATTCCCTTCCAGCTTGCGGATCCCCAGTTTCTGCGCCTGCTGGCGTAACCGGGCGATATCCAGCAGGTTACGCGCTGCATCCGGCAGCAGGCCAAAGCGGTCGATCAGCTCTACCTTAATTTCGTCGAGACCGGCCTCGTCTTTGGCGCTGGCAATACGCTTGTAGAACGAGAGGCGGGTGTTAACGTCCGGGATAAAATCATCCGGCAGCAGGGCTGGCATGCGCAGCTCCACTTCCGTTTGCTGGCTGGTGAGATCTTCCAGCGACGGCTCGCGCCCCGCCTTCAGCGCATCGACGGCGTTTTCCAGCAGCTCCATATAGAGCGAGAAGCCGATGGTCTCCATCGAGCCGCTCTGATCTTCCCCGAGCAGCTCACCCGCCCCGCGGATCTCCAGGTCGTGGGTGGCCAGCGCAAAACCGGCACCCAGATCTTCCAGCGAGGCGATAGCTTCCAGGCGCTTCTGCGCATCGGTGGTCATCGCTTTCGGATGCGGGGTCATCAGCCAGGCATAGGCCTGATGGTGCGAGCGCCCGACGCGACCGCGCAGCTGGTGGAGCTGCGCGAGGCCGAAGTGATCGGCCCGCTCGATGATGATGGTGTTGGCGGTAGGAATATCGATACCGGTTTCAATGATCGTGGTACACACCAGCACGTTAAAACGCTGGTGGTGGAAGTCGTTCATCACCCGCTCCAGCTCGCGCTCGCGCATCTGGCCGTGGCCGATGGCGATACGCGCTTCCGGCACCAGCTCCGCCAGCCGGTCGGCCGCTTTCTGGATATTCTCCACATCGTTATAGAGATAGTAGACCTGGCCGCCGCGCAGCACTTCACGGAGGATCGCCTCACGCACCACCAGATTGTCGTATTCGCGGACAAAGGTTTTCACCGCCAGACGACGGGCAGGCGGGGTGGCGATAATCGACAGATCGCGCATGCCGCTCATCGCCATGTTCAGCGTACGCGGGATCGGCGTGGCGGTGAGGGTCAGAATGTCCACGTCGGCACGCATCGCTTTGATGCGCTCCTTGTGGCGAACGCCGAAGCGGTGCTCCTCATCGACAATCAATAGCCCCAGATCTTTCCACTTCACGTCGCTCTGCAGCAGCTTATGGGTGCCGATCAGAATATCGATCTTGCCTTCGCTTGCCTGCTCCAGGATCTGCGCCTGCTCTTTGGCGCTGCGAAAACGCGACATCATCTCGATGCGCACCGGCCAGTTGGCAAAGCGGTCGCGGAAGTTATCGTAGTGCTGCTGCGCCAGCAGGGTGGTGGGCACCAGCACCGCCACCTGCTTGTTGTTTTCTACCGCCAGGAAGGTGGCGCGCATCGCCACTTCGGTTTTACCAAAGCCCACGTCGCCGCAGACCAGCCGGTCCATCGCCAGCGGCTGACACATGTCGCTGAGGACGGCGTTAATCGCCTGGGCCTGATCCGGCGTGGTTTCAAACGGGAAGCTGTCGCAGAACAGCTGATACTGCTCTTTATCGTGCTTGAAGGCATAGCCCGCTTTCGCCGCACGCTGGGCGTAGATATCCAGCAGCTCCGCCGCCACGTCGCGCACTTTTTCCGCCGCTTTCTGCCGTGCTCTGGCCCAGGCGTCACCGCCGAGCTTATGCAGCGGCGCGTTCTCTTCCGCACCGCCCGCGTAGCGGCTGATCAGATGCAGGGAGGAGACCGGCACGTAGAGTTTGGCGTCGTTAGCGTACATCAGCATCAGGTATTCGCCCTTGATGCCACCGGCCTCCAGGGTCGTCATCCCCGCGTAACGGCCTACGCCATGCTCCAGATGGACAATCGGCTGGCCGGTATGCAGCTCCGCCAGGTTGCGGATCAGCGTGTCGGGATTGATGGTGCGACGACTGTCCTGCCGACGGCGCGCCACGCGCTCACCCAGCAGATCGCTTTCGCAGATCAGCGCCAGATTATTGATGGTATCAATAAACCCATGTTCGGCAGCGCCGATCATCAGGTAGCGCCCGGTGCCGCTGGCTTCGTCCAGACGCAGGATCCGCTTCGGAGCTACTTTGATGCGGCCAAGCAGTTCGCCCAGCGCCTCACGACGGCCTTCGCTCTCTACAGAGAAGATCACCGGCCCGGTAAAGGATTCGAGGAATTTACGCAGGTTATCCAGCGGCGATTTATTCTGCGCCTGCACCGCGAGGTCCGGCAGCGGCTGATAGGCGAGGTTGGTGTTGGCGGCTTTGTCCGGCAGGCTTTCGGTTTTGAGCTGCACGCGCGGCCAGCGTTTCAGCTCGCTGAACAGTTCGTCAGTGCGCAGCCACAGCAGCTCGGGCTCCAGCAGCGGACGCATCGGATCGACACCGCGATTCTCAAAGCGGGCGCGGGTTTCACTCTCAAAGCGGTTGGCGCTGGCCTCCAGATCGCCGGTGTTCAGCACCAGGGTATTCGCCGGAAAATAGCTGAACAGGGGAGGCAGCGGCTCGCTGAAGAACAGCGGCTGCCAGTATTCGATCCCCGACGGCAGGGTGCCTTTGCTCACCTGCTGGTAGATATGCTCGGCGTCACGCTTGACGTCAAACTTATCGCGCCACTGGCTGCGGAACAGCTCGATGGCGGTTTTGTCGGTGGGGAATTCATGGGCCGGCAGCAGGTTGATGGATTCCACTTCCTCCAGCGTGCGCTGGGTGTCGGCATCAAACAGGCGCAGGCTGTCGATTTCGTCATCGAAGAAGTCCAGACGATAAGGCTGTGCGCTGCCCATCGGGAAGAGGTCGAGCAGCGCGCCGCGGGTGGCGTATTCCCCATGCTCCATCACCTGATCGACATGGCGATAGCCGGCGCTGTCGAGCTGCACGCGCAGGCCATCCCTTGAGAGGCGCTGGCCTTTTTTCATCACCAGGGCGTGACCGTGCAGATAGCTGTGCGGGCAGACGCGCTGCATCAACGTATTAACCGGCACAATCAGCACGCCGCGCTGCATGGTGGGCAGTTGATAGAGCGTGGAGAGGCGCGAGGAGATGATCTCCTGGTGCGGCGAGAAGCTGTCGTAAGGCAGCGTCTCCCAGTCGGCAAGGCTGGTGACCAGCTGATCGGTGAACTGTCGGATCTCATCATGCAGACGCAGGGCGTTTTGCATGTCAGGCGCGACCAGCACCACCGGGCCCTGATGACGCTCTGCAATTTCCGCAACCAGCGTGGCGCAGGCTGCCCCGGTCAGTTCACCCAACTGGCGTTGGTCGCCCGCTTTGCCGGGCAGGGAAAAACGATTTTGTTCAGGCATGGCTTTGTCAGGATCTCTTATGGGCATATCACTGATACACAATGTCTTTATTATCCTTGATCGTTTTACATTAGCAAACCGTAACCGCACACAGGGTGAAGACGCCCCCTGAGGGGCGTTAGCGCGCGGCCTGAACCGGCGTAAGACGGGCAGGCGGGGTAAAGAAGAAATCCCCTGTCAGCGCAGTGGAGAGTTTGCGGGCAGCCAGGCCCACCAGCGTGCAGAGCAGCAGGCTGGCAAACGGGTAGAACAGCACCAGGGTCAGCTCTGCCCATACCGGCCATGCGCCGCCATTCAGCTCGTGAATCAAAAACAGGCTCATCCCTTCGATAAGAATGCGGTGGGTGGTGTAAATCGCAATGGTGTTCGAGCCAATCACGTTCAGCAGATTGTCTGGCCCGACGGCGAAGCGCTGCTCCAGACGCGAGAACAGGGTCATGATCAGTAAAATAGAGAGCAGCGACAGCGGCAGGGGCACGTTCGCGAACCACAGCACGACCGAAACCGCCGCGAAAGCCGCAACCGCCACCCAGTCGCGTCGCCACACCCTGGCCTGCATCCAGGTCATCAGCTGCACGCCGTACCAGGCTCCCAGGCTGTAATAGATCATATTGCGCACCACGCTGTTCATCCCCCACCACGGCAGCGGCATAAAGTTAATGGCGATGCTCGCCAGGGCCAGCAGCCCGACCAGCGGCACTTTCCAGCGGCTCAGCAGCTTGCAGAGGGTGAAATAGACCACCAGGGCGTAGAGATACCACAGGCTGGTGCTGGCGGTGAGCATGCCGGTGATAAAGCCGGTCAGCGAGTCGGCGTAGGCGGCGTTTGAGGTGGTGTTAAGCTCGCGCTCCGGTGCCAGCCAGGCGTTGAGGTGGGTCAGCGCCTGCCACTGCAACACGCCCCACAGCATCAGAACCCAGACAATGCTCCAGAGCCGCTTATCGAGGCTGTTTTTCCAGTCCACCTCGTCGATATAGCGGCGGATGAGATAGCCTGAAATAAAGAAGAACACCGGCATGCGAAACGGGGCGAGATAGAGATTGAAATAGACCCAGCATTTGGCAAGCAGCGCCGACAGCGGTGAGTGCAGCGCGTTCAGATGGGGATAAAAGGTGATGACCGAGTGGTAGATCACCACCAGGCAGATGCAGAGCCCCTTTATCTGGTTAATCCATAGTGTTTTTTGTTTCATCGCTTACCGGGTCCTGTTGTTACCTTGTTCGAACGGGTAAGTGTGTTGGGCGGCGGGCAGGATGTAATGGGTAAGAGTCTGTATCCGTACGATTTTCAGAAAAGCTGCAAACAACCCCGGGCGTCAGGCTTGCGGGCAGATGCGGTTATTACGCTGATTTATCGTGCTTTTTCAGACAACCGGTAAGCAAAGCTTAGGGTTTCAGTCATTTACCCTTTGCGGATTCGCTTATATACTCGTGGGTCTGCTATCAGCAAACAGACGGATTTCATGTACCAACCTGTCGCACTATTCATAGGCCTGCGTTATATGCGTGGGCGCGCCGCGGACCGCTTCGGTCGCTTTGTCTCCTGGCTTTCAACCATTGGCATTACGCTTGGCGTGATGGCGCTGGTGACGGTTCTCTCCGTCATGAACGGCTTTGAGCGCGAGCTGCAAAACAACATTCTGGGGCTGATGCCGCAGGCCATCCTCTCATCCAGCAACGGGTCGGTTAATCCGCAGCAGCTGCCCGAAAGCGCCGTGAAGCTGCAGGGCGTCAGCCGTGTGGCGCCGATCACCTCCGGTGACGTGGTGCTGCAAAGCGCCCGCAGCGTGGCGGTGGGGGTGATGCTGGGCATCGACCCGGCGCAAAAAGATCCCCTGACGCCATACCTGGTTAACGTCAAACAGACCGATCTGGCTCCCGGCCAGTACAACGTCATCCTCGGCGAACAGCTTGCCGGACAGCTGGGCGTCAATCGGGGCGACCAGCTGCGGGTGATGGTGCCGTCTGCCAGCCAGTTCACCCCGATGGGACGTCTGCCGAGCCAGCGCCTGTTTAACGTGATCGGCACCTTCGCCGCCAACAGCGAAGTGGACGGCTACCAGATGCTGGTGAATATCCAGGACGCGTCGCGTCTGATGCGCTATCCGCTCGGTAATATCACCGGCTGGCGTCTGTGGCTCAACGAGCCGCTGAAGGTGGATGTCTTAAGCCAGCAAACGCTGCCGGAAGGGACAAAATGGCAGGACTGGCGCGAACGCAAGGGCGAGCTGTTCCAGGCCGTGCGGATGGAAAAAAACATGATGGGCCTGCTGCTGAGCCTGATTGTGGCGGTCGCCGCGTTTAACATTATTACCTCCCTTGGCCTGATGGTGATGGAGAAACAGGGCGAGGTGGCGATCCTGCAAACCCAGGGGCTGACGCCGCGGCAGATCATGGCGGTCTTTATGGTGCAGGGCGCCAGCGCCGGGATTGTCGGAGCGCTGCTGGGCGCGGTGCTCGGTACGCTGCTTGCCAGCCAGCTGAACAATTTAATGCCGATTATCGGCGCGCTGCTCGACGGCGCGGCGCTGCCGGTGGCCATTGAGCCGCTGCAGGTGGTGGGCATTGCGCTGGCTGCGATGGCCATTGCCTTACTCTCCACGCTTTATCCTTCATGGCGCGCTGCCGCCACTCAACCCGCTGAGGCTTTACGTTATGAATAAGATCCTGTTGCAATGCGACAACCTGTGCAAACGCTATCAGGAAGGCACGGTGCAGACGGATGTCCTGCACAATGTCAGCTTCAGCGTAGGCGTTGGGGAGATGATGGCGATCGTCGGCACCTCCGGCTCCGGCAAAAGTACTCTGCTGCACCTGCTCGGCGGGCTGGATACGCCAACCTCCGGCGACGTAGTCTTCTCCGGCACCCCGCTGAGTACGATGTCATCGAGCGCCAAGGCCGAGCTGCGTAACCGCGAGCTGGGCTTTATCTACCAGTTCCACCACCTGCTGCCTGATTTTACGGCGCTGGAAAACGTGGCGATGCCGCTGCTGATCGGCAAAAAGAAACCGGCTGAAATCAACGCCCGCGCCAGCGATATGCTGAAGGCGGTCGGGCTGGGCCATCGCGGCAATCACCGTCCTTCGGAACTCTCCGGCGGCGAGCGCCAGCGCGTGGCAATTGCCCGTGCGCTGGTGAACAACCCGCGCCTGGTGCTGGCAGATGAACCGACCGGTAACCTGGACGCCCGCAACGCCGACAGCATTTTCCAGCTCCTCGGCGAGCTGAATGCCTCCCAGGGCACCGCGTTTCTGGTGGTGACCCACGATCTGCAGCTGGCGAAACGCATGTCCCGCCAGCTGGAGATGCGTGACGGGCATCTGAATACCGAGCTGACCCTGATGGGGGCAGATTGATGGCTTCACCGTTATCGTTACTCATCGGTCTGCGTTTCAGCCGGGGCCGCCGTCGCAGCGGCATGGTGTCGCTGATCTCTGTTATCTCCACCATCGGTATCGCGCTGGGCGTGGCGGTGCTGATTGTTGGCCTCAGCGCCATGAACGGTTTCGAGCGTGAGCTGAACAACCGCATTCTGGCGGTAGTGCCGCACGGTGAAATCGAGCCGGTTAACCAGCCGTGGAATAACTGGAACGACGCCCTTAACAAGGTGGAAAAAGTGCCGGGCATTGCCGCGGCCGCGCCGTACATCAACTTCACCGGGCTGGTGGAGAGCGGCGCAAACCTGCGCGCCATTCAGGTGAAAGGAGTCAACCCGCGCCAGGAAGAGAAGCTCAGCGCGCTGCCGCAGTTTATCCAGAAAGATGCCTGGGCGAACTTTAAGGCCGGCGATCAGCAGATCATTATCGGCAAGGGCGTCGCCGACGCGCTGAAGGTCAAGCAGGGCGACTGGGTGTCGATCATGATCCCAAACGCCAGCGCCGATCATAAGCTGCAGCAGCCGAAGCGCGTGCGTCTGCACGTCACCGGCATTCTGCAGCTGAGCGGCCAGCTGGATCACAGCTTCGCCATGGTGCCGCTGGAAGATGCCCGCCAGTATCTGGATATGGGCAGTAGCGTCACCGGCATCGCCATCAAGGTGAACGACGTCTTTAACGCCAACAAGCTGGTGCGCGACGCCGGAGAAGTGACCGACAGCTACGTCTACATCAAGAGCTGGATCGGCACCTACGGCTATATGTACCGCGATATTCAGATGATCCGCGCCATCATGTACCTGGCGATGGTGCTGGTGATTGGCGTGGCCTGCTTTAACATCGTCTCTACGCTGGTGATGGCGGTGAAAGACAAGAGCGGCGACATTGCGGTGCTGCGTACTCTTGGGGCAAAAGACGGTCTTATTCGTGCCATCTTCGTCTGGTATGGTCTGCTGGCGGGGCTGCTGGGCAGCCTGTGCGGCGTGGTCATCGGCGTGGTGGTTTCCCTGCAGCTGACGCCGATTATCAACGGTATTGAGGCCCTGATTGGCCATCAGTTCCTGTCGGGCGATATCTATTTTATTGACTTCCTGCCGTCTGAATTGCACTGGCTGGACGTTTTTTATGTGCTGGTAACGGCACTTTTACTGAGTCTGCTGGCAAGCTGGTATCCGGCGCGTCGCGCAAGCCGAATTGATCCGGCGAGGGTATTAAGTGGCCAGTAATTACGTCATGATTTAGCGGTCGCGAGGCCGCTGAATCAGAAAGAGGAATGCACTATGTATTACGGATTTGATATTGGCGGCACCAAAATCGCGCTGGGCGTATTTGATACCAACCTGAAGCTGCAGTGGGAAACCCGTGTCCCCACTCCCCGCGAAAGCTATGATGAATTTTTAACCGCCATTGCCGCGCTGGTGGCCCAGGCCGATGAGCGCTTCGGCGTGAAGGGCACTGTCGGGATTGGCATTCCCGGGATGCCGGAAACCGACGACGGTACGCTCTATGCCGCCAACGTCCCTGCTGCCAGCGGCAAGCCGCTGCGCGCCGACCTGACACGTCTTCTTGAGCGCGACGTGCGCCTCGACAACGACGCCAACTGTTTTGCCCTCTCCGAAGCCTGGGACGATGAGTTCCAGCAGTATCCGCTGGTGATGGGTCTGATCCTCGGGACCGGCGTTGGCGGAGGGATTGTGGTCGACGGCAAAGCGGTGACCGGGCGCAGCTATATCACCGGCGAGTTTGGTCATATTCGTCTCCCGGTGGACGCGCTGGAGGTGGTCGGGCGCGATTTCCCGTTGATCCGCTGCGGCTGCGGCCAGCACGGCTGCATCGAAAATTACCTCTCCGGCCGTGGATTTGCATGGCTTTATGAACACTTCTATCATCAAAAACGTGAGGCACCAGAAATCATTGCGCTGTGGGAGCAGGGCGATGAACAGGCCGTTGCACACGTCGAGCGCTATCTCGATCTGCTGGCGGTCTGTCTGGGTAACATCCTGACCATTGTCGATCCAGACCTGCTGGTGATCGGCGGAGGATTGTCGAACTTTACGGCTATCGCCGAGCGGTTGTCCGGCCGGTTGCCGCGTCATCTGTTGCCGGTTGCCCGCGTCCCGCGCATTGAGCGCGCGCGACATGGCGATGCCGGGGGAATGCGCGGCGCCGCGTTCCTCCATCTCACCCGTTAGCCATACGAGGTTTTTATGCTGTCGCGTCGGTCACTTCGACTCAGCCGTTTTCGCAAAAACAAACGCCGCTTGCGTGAGCGCTTACGCCAGCGAATCTTCTTCCAGGATGGGGCACTGCCAGAACTGATGGAAAAACCAAGAGTGTTGGTCCTGACCGGGGCGGGGATCTCCGCCGAGTCGGGCATTCGAACGTTTCGCGCGACCGACGGGTTGTGGGAAGAGCATCGGGTTGAAGACGTGGCGACGCCGGAAGGTTTTGCCCGCGATCCTGAGCTGGTGCAGGCGTTCTACAACGCCCGCCGCCGTCAGCTTCAGTCGCCGGAGATCGCCCCTAACGCGGCGCATCTGGCGCTGGCGAAGCTGGAAGAGGCGCTGGGCGACCGCTTTCTGCTGGTGACGCAGAACATCGATAACCTGCATGAACGCGCGGGCAACCGCAACGTGATTCATATGCACGGTGAACTGCTGAAGGTGCGTTGTTCCGGCAGCGGGCAGGTCTTTAACTGGACCGGCGACGTGACCAGCGATGACAAATGCCACTGCTGCCAGTTCCCGTCTACGCTGCGCCCGCACGTGGTCTGGTTTGGCGAAATGCCGCTGGGGATGGACGACATCTACAGCGCGCTGGCGATGGCGGACGTGTTTATCGCCATCGGCACCTCCGGGCATGTCTATCCGGCGGCGGGATTTGTTCACGAAGCGAAGCTGCATGGGGCGCACACGGTGGAGTTAAACCTAGAGCCGAGCCAGGTGGGCAGCGAATTTGAAGAGAAAACCTACGGACTGGCAAGCGTTGTGGTGCCGGAATTCGTGGATAAATTATTAAAGGGATTGTAGGCATATTTCCCCTCACCCCGGCCCTCTCCCCATAGGGGAGAGGGTTAGGGTGAGGGGCCCAGACCGCACGAAATTAACGTCCCGCCTTTAACTTCTGATAATACTCTTCATACAGGCGGCTCGCGTCGCCGACATCGTTCTGCCACTCGCCTTTGCTGATGGTTTGCGCATCCGGATAGAGCGACTTGTCATTTGCCACCTCCGGGCTCAGCAGCTTGCGGGCGGCGAGGTTTGGCGTCGGGTAACCAATAGTCTCTGCCACCTGTTTTGCCACATCCGGACGCAGCAGGAAGTTAATCAGCTTCAGCGCCCCGTCCACGTTTTTGGCATTGGCCGGAATAGAGAGGCTGTCCATCCAGAAGATCCCACCTTCGGCAGGCCACACCACTTCAAGCGGCGTGCCGGCCTGGCGCGCCACGTACGCTGAACCGTTCCATACCATCCCCACGTTCACTTCCCCTTCCATATACGGGTTAGCCGGGTTATCGGAGTTGAAGGCGGCGACGTTAGGCATCAGTTTTTGCAGCTCGTGATAAGCCGCTTCAATCTCTTTCGGATCGGTGGTGTTACCGGAGTAACCCAGCTTACGCAGGGCAATCTGGAACACTTCGCGGGCGTCGTCGGTCAGCAGCAGCCCGCCCTTATACTCCGGTTTCCACAGGTCGGCCCAGCTCGTTACCGATTTCGGATCCATCGCCTCGCTGTTGATCCCGATAGCCGTTGCGCCCCAGATGTAGGGAATAGAGTAGTCGTTATTCGGGTCAAACGGCTTGTTCAGCATCTCAGGATCGAGGTTTGAAAAATTGGTCAGCTTCGTTTTGTCGATCTTCTGGATCATGCCCTCTTTGCGCATCTTGTCGACAAAATAGGTCGACGGGACCACCAGATCGTAGGCGCCCTTTTTATAGGTTTTGAGCTTGGCGTACATGGTTTCATTCGACTCGTAGGTCGAGTAAATCACCTTGATGCCGGTCTCTTTGGTGAACTGCTCCAGCAGGCCTGGCGGCACATACTCGGTCCAGTTATAGAAGTAGAGCGTTTTACTGTCGTCCGCGTGCGCAGCGCTTATACCCATTACCAGAGCGCCTGCCGCGAGCAGGTGGCGTGACCATTTTTTCATTTTAACGTCCCCTGAGATTTTGTTTTATCACGAGCAATAAGCTGGCTGGCGATCACCAGAACCAGCGATAACATCAACAGAATGGTCGCCAGCGCATTCACCTCCGGTGAGACGCCGACTTTCACCATTGAATAGATCTTCAACGGCAGAATTTCATAGCTCGGCCCGGTGACAAACGACGAAACCACCACGTCATCCATCGACAGAGTAAAGCTGAGCAACCATCCCGCCGCCACGGCGGGCATCGCCAGCGGCAGGATTATTTTGCGCAGGATGGTCATCTCGCTGGCACCGAGATCCTTTGCCGCCTCCAGCATCCGCACGTCAAAGCCTTTCAGACGGGAGTAAACCGTCACCACCACAAACGGCAGGCAGAAGGTGATGTGCGAGAAGAGCAGGGACCAGAAACCCAGTTGCACCCCCAGCAGCATAAACAGCACCAGCAGCGAAATGGCCATCACGATGTCCGGGGACATCATCACCACGAACAGCATGCCGCTGACGAAAGGCTTGCCGCGAAAACGGTAGCGGTAGAGCGCCACCGCGGTCAGCGAGCCAATCAGGGTGGCGAGAGTGGCCGAGAAGATCGCCATCGTCAGGGAGTGTTGCGCCGCCTGCAGCAGGCTGTCGTTGTTCATCAGCAGGCTGTACCACTGGGTGGTAAAACCCTGCCAGTTGATGCCAAAGCGCGAGCTGTTAAACGAGTTCACGATCAGAATAATGATCGGAATGTAGAGATACGCATAAATGGCGGTCATAAAACCGCCCCGGAGCAGTCGACCGATCATTCAAGATCACCTTTACTGTTAAGCAGGCGAGACGCACGCCAGTAGATCAGCAGCATCAGGCCCATTACCAGAGTCAGGGTGATGCTGGTGGCCGAGCCGAACGGCCAGTCGCGAATGTTCAGGAACTGGCTCTTGATGACGTTGCCGATCAGCAGGTTTTTGGCGCCGCCCATCAGGTCGGAGACGTAGAACAGACCCATCGCCGGCAGCATCACCAGCAGGCAGCCGGCAATGATCCCCGGCATGGTCAGCGGAACGATGATGCGGATAAAGGTCTGCATTTTGCTGGCACCCAGATCCCTTGCCGCTTCCAGTAAGGGTTTATCCAGCTTCTCAATGCTGGAGTAGAGCGGCATCACCATAAACGGCAGCAGGATATAGACCAGCCCGACGATCACCGCGCTGGGGGTGAACATGATGCGGATCGGGGTATCAATCACCCCCAGCCACAGCAGGAACTCGTTCAGGTAGCCTTTGGTGCTGAGAAAGATTTTCAGGCCGTAAATGCGGATCAGCGAGTTGGTCCAGAACGGCACAATCAGCAGGAACAGCAGCAGCGGGCGCACCTTCGTCGGCAGCTTCGCCAGGAACCAGGCGAAGGGATAGCCAAGTATCAGGCATGCCAGGGTGGCAATCAGCGCCATGTTGAGCGAATGCAGCAGCACCTGGAAATAGAGCGGATCGAGCAGGCGCGCGTAGTTATCCAGCGTAAAGACCAGCGAGACGAAGTGCGCGTCGTCACGGGTCAGGAAGCTGGTGGCGATGATCATCAGGTTGGGTAAAAAGACAAACAACACAAGCCAACCGACGATAGTGGCGATCACCACATTCTGGAATTTACTTGTGTTCTTCATCAGCCAGCACAACCTCCCAGCTCTCTACCCAGTTAATGACCATTTTTTGATTGAGCGAGTGGTCGAAATCAGGATCGTCTTCGTTAAAGAATTCGCTGACCATCACCATCTTGCCGTTTTCCAGCTCAACGACTGACTCCAGCGTCATCCCTTTGTAGTTGCGCTCGCGAATATAGCCGATTAACCCTTCAACTTCGGTTTCGTCGTGGATCTCATCAACGCGCAGATCTTCCGGACGCAGCAGGACGTTCAGCTGCTGTCCCGGCTCTACGGCAAAGTTAACGAAGATATTGCAGGCGCGGCCTTCGACGTTAGCCAGCACGCGCTGGTCGTCGAGACGTTCAATAACGGTAGCACTGAAGATGTTGATTTCGCCAATAAAGCTGGCAACAAACAGGTTTTTTGGCTCTTCGTAGATCTCGCGCGGGGTGCCGTCCTGCTCGATCTTGCCGTCGCGCATCACCACGATGCGATCGGACATGGTCAGGGCCTCTTCCTGATCGTGGGTGACAAACACAAAGGTGATCCCGAGCTTACGCTGCAGCGCTTTTAATTCGTTCTGCATCTGCTTGCGCAGCTTGTAGTCCAGCGCGGAGAGGGACTCATCCAGCAGCAGCAGGCGCGGCTTATTGACCACGGCGCGGGCGATGGCGACACGCTGTTGCTGTCCACCCGACAGCTGGTGCGGTTTACGCTGGGCAAACTCCTCCAGCTGCACCATGCGCAGGGCATCGGTAACGCGTGGGGTGATTTCACTGGCGGGGGTTTTTTGCATCCGCAGACCAAAGGCGACGTTTTCGAAAACCGTCATGTGCGGAAAAAGCGCGTAACTTTGAAAGACGGTATTAACGTGGCGGTGTTCAGCAGGAACCTGAGTAATGTCCTGATTTTCCAGATGGATATGACCGCGGTCGACGTTTTCCAGCCCGGCGATAAGGCGAAGCACTGTCGTTTTACCACAGCCCGAGGGGCCAAGTAGTGTAAGAAATTCGCCGTTGTTGATGGTTAAATCGAGGTCGGAAATGACGGTTTTTCCGTCAAAGCTCTTACGAATTCCGGCCAGTTGCACCAACGGTGACAGTGAAGCTGGTTGTGTATTCAATTTTTGATTCAGTCCCATATCGACGCTGCAAATACTTATCGCAGCGGGGTTTGTGGTTAACCACCTTGGTGAAACGTAATGAGGGCGGACATTCTACGGGAAACCTCTGCAATCGCCAATCCTTGTTACCCATTGATAAGCTACATTTATTAGCAAACGGCGAGATAAACGGAAATATTCTCGTTTACGGGATAAAAGTGACCTGACGCAATATTTGGGTTTTGATGCTTATTGATAATGTTGTCACAAAAAGTGAGGGTGACTGCATGGATAAATTACTTGAGCGTTTTTTACAGTACGTATCGCTGGATACCCAATCTAAGCCGGGTGTCCGCCAGGTGCCGAGCACCGAAGGCCAGTGGAAACTGTTACAGCTGTTAAAAAACCAGCTGGAGGAGATGGGCCTCATCAACGTGACCTTAAGCGAAAAGGGGACTGTGATGGGCACGCTACCTGCGAATGTCAGCGGTGATATTCCTGCCATCGGCTTTATTTCCCATGTCGATACCTCACCGGATTTTAGCGGTAAAAACGTCAATCCGCAGATTGTTGAGAATTATCGGGGCGGCGATATCGCCCTCGGCATCGGTGATGAAGTGCTTTCGCCGGTGATGTTCCCGGTGTTACACCAGCTGCTCGGCCAGACGCTGATCACCACCGACGGCAAAACGCTGCTGGGTGCCGATGATAAGGCGGGCGTGGCCGAGATCATGACCGCGCTGGCGGTACTGAAAAATAATAACGTCCCGCACGGCGATATTCGCGTCGCTTTCACCCCCGATGAAGAAGTGGGGAAAGGGGCGAAGCATTTTGACGTTGCGGCGTTTGATGCCCGCTGGGCCTATACCGTCGACGGCGGCGGAGTGGGCGAACTGGAGTTTGAAAACTTCAATGCCGCTTCGGTGAATATCCGCATCGTTGGCAATAACGTTCACCCGGGTACCGCGAAAGGGGTGATGGTCAACGCGCTGTCGCTGGCGGCCCGCATTCATGCCGAAGTCCCGGCGGAGGAAAGCCCGGAAAAAACCGACGGCTATGAAGGCTTCTACCATCTCACCAGCATCAAAGGAACGGTAGATCGCGCGGACATGCACTACATCATCCGCGATTTCAATCGCGAAGGGTTTGAAGCGCGTAAACGCAAGATGATGGACATTGCCAAAAAGGTGGGTAAAGGGCTGCACCCGGACTGCTACATTGAGCTGGTGATTGAAGACAGCTACTACAATATGCACGAAAAGGTGATCGAGCATCCCTATATCCTCGAGGTGGCGCAGCAGGCGATGCGCGACTGCGACGTCGAACCCCAGCTCAAACCGATCCGCGGTGGCACCGATGGCGCCCAGCTTTCCTTTATGGGACTGCCGTGCCCGAACCTCTTTACCGGCGGCTATAACTACCACGGCAAGCATGAGTTTGTGACGCTCGAGGGAATGGAGAAAGCCGTACAGGTGATTGTGCGCATTGCCGAGTTAACGGCGAAGCAGCAGTAGAGAATTGCCCGGTTCTCCGGGCCCATTCGTAGGCCGGGTAAGGCGTAGCCGCCACCCGGCAACGTAAAAACCACTCAGTCCTCGAAGAACCAGTACCCGCTGTTGACCAGCGCCGCCAGCATCGCGAGGAACGACGGATCTTCAAGTGCATCACCGAAATGCTCGGCGGTCAGCACCATATGGCTGGCAAGGGCTTCCAGCGCCGGACGGTGCGGGGAATCCAGCTGTTCGCCGTTGACGAAAACATCTTCGCCAATGCGCAACACGCGTAATCCACCCAGACGCGCCAGCTTGTCGCCCTGCTGCAGTGCATCGTAAATTTCATCCGGCTGATACGGCGGCTCCGGCAGGGAGACGTCCAGCTCGTGGCGGGACTGGCTGATAAACTCCCCGAACCACTGGTTGAAATGCTCAGGCTTGTTGATCATATCCAGCATCATCCCGCGCAGCTGATCCAGCTCCTGCGGCAGAATATCGGCCGGATGTTCCCGGGAAGGCACCGCCGGATCGCTGAAACGATGGCTGCCCAGCTCGCGTTGCAGAACGTAATCGGCAAACCCGCTGATCATCTCGCGACCGCTTGGCGCGCGGAAGCCCACTGAATAGTTCATCGAGTTCTCAAGAGAGTAACCTTCGTGCGGGAAGCCCGGTGGAATATAGAGGATATCGCCCGGCTCCATCTCTTCGTCGATGATGCCGACAAAGGGATCGACCTGCAGCAGGTCAGGGTGCGGACAGTGCTGTTTCATCGGCACCTTCTCACCCACGCGCCAGCGGCGGCGGCCGGTACCCTGAATAATGAACACATCGTACTGATCCAGATGCGGGCCAACGCCGCCGCCGGGCACGGAGAAGGAGATCATCAGATCGTCCATGCGCCAGTCGGGCAGGGCGCGGAACGGCAGCATCAGGGCTGCGGCGGGCTGGTGCCAGTGGTTAACCGCCTGCACCAGTAACGACCAGTTGCTCTCGCCCAGATGGTCATAGCTTTCAAACGGACCGTGGCTGACCTGCCATTTCCCATCCTGATGGCTGACGAGACGGCTGTCGACTTCGCTCTCCATGGCCAGGCCGGCCAGTTCGTCAGGAGAGATGGGATCGACGAAGTTGGCGATGCCGCGTTTCAGAACAACCGGACGCTTTTGCCAGTAACGTTCGATAAAGTCGGGCCAGTTGAGCGCTAATTGATAATCCATATTTATATTCCGCAGGCTTTTACTTGCTCGGATTATAACGGAAGCACGGCAGCCTGCGTGTGAGAATCACGCTTTTTTCACCCAGGCGCTCAACTATCGTCGCTGGTCAGGTGCTGGCGGCCAAAAATCGCCTCCATTCGGGCACCGCCCAGCAGGCTGTCGCTGGTCTCGATCCTGCCGTCGTACTGCTCCACAATGTCGCGGGCGACCGACAAACCAACACCCTGGCCGGGACGCAGCGTATCGGCGCGCTGGCCGCGATCGAAGACCTGGTCGCGTTTACCCTGCGGGATCCCGGGGCCATCATCCTCAACAATAATGTGCAGCTGATCCTCTCCCTGACGGGCAGAGACTTCGACAAACTCCAGACAGTATTTACAGGCGTTATCGAGCAGATTGCCCATCACTTCCATAAAATCGTTTTTCTCGCCCACGAAGCTGATTTCCGGCGAGATATCCAGAGTGATGTTCACCCCTTTACGCTGGTACACCTTGTTCAGGGCCGAGGTCAGGCTGTCGAGCAGCGGGGCAACGGGATGCAGCTCCCGGCTCAGCAGGGTACTGCCGGTTCGCATACTGGCGCGGTGCAGGTAGTAGCCGATCTGCTGGGAGATACGGCTGATCTGCTCCAGCATCACCGGCTCCGCTTCATCAGCGCTCAGCCTGGCGCTGCGCAGGGATCGCATGGTGCTCTGCATCACCGCCAGCGGCGTTTTCAGGCTGTGGGTCAGATCGGTGAGGGTGGTGCGGTACTTATCGTAACGTTCGCGCTCGCTTTTCAGCAGACGGTTCAGGTTACGCACCAGGCTGGTGAGTTCCCGGGTGGTATTCGGATTGAGCTTCTCCCGGTGATGCTCTTCCAGCTCGCGCACCTCTTTCGCCAGCGACTCGATGGGCCGCAGGCTCCACCAGGCGGCCAGCCAGAGCAGGGGGATCACCAGCAGCAGGTTGGCGGCTAGCACGTACACGAACCAGTTCCACACCATATAAGAGCGTTTTAGCTCTACCGGAATGGTGTCGATGACCACAATCGTCAGCTGGGGCATCGCGATCGTGGCGGGGTAGATGTTTACCGCTACCGAGTGGGTCAGCTCGCTGTCGTCGTCGTCCTCGCGGATCTCGGCCAGCTCCTGCTGCATATTGTGATTGTCACCCACCAGCACGCTGGTGGCATCGACATTCGCTTCCAGCTCATGAAAACCGTTGGTGCGTAACCACTCCGGGCGGATGCTTTTTATCAGCCAGGGGACGTCGCGCTGGGCCCACAGCAGTTTGCCTTTTTCATCGTAAATCAGCGACATGGTCGGGCTCTGGCGATCCAGATGGTCCGGCATATCAATGCTGATTTTATTGTCTTCCCATCGAGCAAGGGTATAGAACAGATTGCTCTCCCCGCGCAGCAGGCGAAAGGTGGTTTTGTCGAAGCTGACGCTGTAGCCCACCAGCGCCACCATCCCGTAAGCCAGCGAGAGCACCAGCACCACTACCGCTGTCGCCAGCAGAAAACGAAACCGTAGCGACAGAGGCAGAAAGTGACGAAAGAGATTTTTCATTTAGCGTAATTCGAAAAGATAGCCCTGGCCGCGCACGGTGGTGATGACATCCTCCGGATACTGCGCCTGAATTTTCTTGCGCAGACGCCCCATCAGCACGTCGATGGTGTGGCTTTCGCGCAGCTCTGCGTCAGGGTAGAGCTGGAGCATCAGAGAATCTTTGCTCACCACCTTGCCGCTGTTGCGGATCAGCGTCTCCATAATGGTGTACTCAAAGGCCGTCAGCTTAATGACCTCGTCATTAATCGCCAGCTCGCGGCGGGAGAGATCGACCTGAAACGGCGGGATGGAGATCACCTGCGAGGCCAGACCGCTGTTACGGCGCATCAAGGCCTGCATGCGCGCGGCGACCTCTTCGATATGGAAAGGTTTGGTGACGTAGTCGTCGGCGCCGGCGCTGAGCACTTCAACCTTATCCTGCCAGCCTTCGCGGGCGGTTAAGACCAGTACCGGCAAAGAGACATCGTGGCTGCGCCAGCGGCGGATCAGCGACAGGCCATCTTCATCAGGCAGACCCAGGTCAACGATGGCGATATCGGGAAGGTGTTCATTGAGATAGTAATCGGCTTCTTTTGCATCTTCGGCATCATCCACCTGATGTCCCATTTCCTGAAGCTGAACTTTCAGGTGATGGCGTAGCAACGCATTATCCTCAACAACCAGAACGCGCATCATCGCTTCTCCCTAATATGAATGGTCAGAGTAGTTTAACGCTGATTATGTTGCGGCGGGGATAAACATTTCGTAAACCGAAGGGGAGGAACCCTCTTTCCGGGCGGAAAGAGGGTTAAAAGCGTTATTTCAGCTCATCAACCATCGCAATCGCGCGACCGATGTAGTTTGCCGGAGTCATCGCTTTCAGACGGGTTTTCTCTTCTTCTGGCAGGGCCAGACCGTCGATAAACTGCTTCATGCCTTCGGCGTCAACGCGCTTGCCGCGGGTCAGCTCTTTCAGTTTTTCGTACGGCTTCTCGATGCCATAGCGGCGCATCACGGTCTGGATTGGCTCCGCCAGCACTTCCCAGTTGTGATCCAGTTCGTCCAGCAGACGCTCGCGGTTCACTTCCAGCTTGCTCACGCCTTTCAGGGTGGATTGATAGGCGATCAGCGCGTAGCCAATGCCCACGCCCAGGTTACGCAGTACGGTGGAGTCGGTCAGGTCACGCTGCCAGCGGGAAACCGGCAGTTTGCTGGCCATGTGCTGCAGCAGCGCGTTCGCCAGACCCAGGTTGCCTTCGGAGTTTTCGAAGTCGATTGGGTTAACCTTGTGCGGCATGGTGGACGAACCGATTTCACCGGCGATGGTCTTCTGCTTGAAGTGGTTCAGGGCGATGTAACCCCACACATCGCGGTCGAAGTCGATCAGAATGGTGTTGAAACGCGCGATGCAGTCGAACAGTTCGGCGATGTAGTCGTGCGGCTCAATCTGCGTGGTGTACGGGTTCCACTGGATACCCAGAGAGGTCACAAACTCTTCGCTGAACTGGTGCCAGTCCACTTCCGGGTAGGCGGCGATGTGCGCGTTGTAGTTACCCACAGCGCCGTTGATTTTACCGAGGATCTCCACCTGCTCCAGCTGGCGGTACTGACGCTCCATACGGTAGGCGACGTTGGCCATCTCTTTACCGATGGTGGATGGGGTCGCTGGCTGACCGTGGGTACGGGAAAGCAGCGGGATATCGCGATACTCGACCGCCAGCGCTTTGACCGCGTCGATGATTTTGCGCCAGTACGGCAGCACCACTTCTTCACGCGCGGTAGAGAGCATCAGCGCGTGGGAGAGGTTGTTGATATCTTCTGAGGTACAGGCGAAGTGAATGAATTCAGACACCGCGTGCAGCGCCGGGACGCTGGCGACTTTCTCTTTCAGGAAATATTCAACGGCTTTTACGTCGTGGTTGGTGGTGCGCTCAATGGTTTTGATGCGCGCGGCATCTTCTTCATTGAATTCTGCGACGATTTTATCGAGGTAATCGTTTGCCTGGCTGTCAAAAGCAGGAACTTCCTTGATTGCTGCCTGCGCGGCCAGCTTTTGCAGCCAGCGTACTTCAACCTGTACACGGAATTTCAGCAGGCCATATTCGCTGAAGATCCCGCGCAGCGCGCTGACTTTATCGCCGTAGCGTCCATCGACAGGGGAAACGGCGGTCAGTGAGGATAATTCCATAGTTCGCAACTCCGGGAGGTTAACAATGAGCAAGAATTTGTTTTGCCTGAGTCGTCAGGCGATTACGATAAAACATTAACTGCAGGCGGCCACCGCCGACCTGATGCCACAGCACCGCGGCACGTATACCGGCCAGCAGGGAGGCGCGCACTTTGGCCTGCACCTGTGGGCTTTGCAGCACGGCAGGGGAGCCGGTGACCTGGATACGCGGCCCCAGTGGACTGATGACATCCACATAAATGCCCGCCATGGCGCTGAGTAATGTATCGGATTGCAGCTCGAAATGGTCGAGCTGGCGCTGCAGGCCGCTAATGCGGTCACCGAGGGTGTCCATCGCCCCTTTGGCGGCATGCAGCTTGCGCTCCAGCACCATCATGCTGAGGGTATAACGCGTCAGTTCAGCGTTCAGCCCCTGACGGCTGCTGGCATTTAATACACCGAGCAAAGTTTCCAGACCCAGGCGAAGATTCGCTTCGCTACCACCAAACACGCCGAGGGTTGAACTGGGGTTCAGATCCACAACGCTGTTGAGCGAAACGTGCAGCGCGTCAGCATCGCAGTGACCCTGATGCGCAAGCTGTTGCACCAGACGGGCAGACTGGCAAATTCCCGCCAGCGCCAGGGTGATGTCATAAAAGTTCTTCGCCACACTTGCTCCTTTCTGTGTGTTATCGCATTAAACCGCGGTCAGCGGCAGGCGTTGTTCGATGATGCCGCCGCCAAGGCAGATCTCGCCGCTGTAAAAGACGGCAGACTGGCCCGGGGTCACGGCAGCAACCGGCTCGTCGAAACGCACTTCAATGCGTTCGTCGTCCAGCGCGGTCACGGTGCAGGGAATATCGGTCTGGCGGTAGCGGGTTTTCACCGTGCAGCGCAGCGTGCCTTTCAGCGGCTCGCGGTCGACCCAGTGCAGCTGTTGGGCAATCAGGCCGACGGACATCAGACGCGGATGGTCATGACCCTGCGCCACAATCAGAATATTGTTTTCGACGTCTTTATCGACGACGTACCACGGATCTTCGCTACCCTCTTTGATACCGCCGATACCCAGGCCCTTACGCTGGCCGAGGGTGTGATACATCAGACCCTGGTGCTCGCCGATGGTATCGCCATCCACGCTGATGATTTTACCCGGCTGGGCAGGGAGGTAGCGGCCAAGGAATTCACGGAATTTGCGCTCACCGATAAAGCAGATACCGGTGGAGTCTTTTTTCTTCGCGGTGATCAGATCCAGCTCTTCGGCGATTTTACGCACTTCCGGTTTTTCCAGCTCGCCCACCGGGAACAGGCTTTGGGCAATCTGTTCGTGGCCGAGGGTATAGAGGAAGTAGCTCTGATCTTTGTTGCCGTCGAGACCGCGCAGCAGCTGGCTTTTGCCGTCGACATCGGCGCGGCGCACGTAGTGGCCGGTGGCGATGTAATCAGCACCCAGATCTTCAGCGGCGAACTCGAGGAAGGCTTTAAATTTGATCTCTTTGTTGCACAGAATATCCGGGTTCGGCGTGCGGCCGGCTTTGTACTCTTCCAGGAAATGCTCGAAGACGTTATCCCAGTACTCTGCGGCAAAATTGACGGTGTGCAGTTCAATGCCAAGCTTGTCGCAGACCGCCTGGGCATCAGCCAGATCCGCAGCAGCCGTACAGTATTCCTCGCCATCGTCCTCTTCCCAGTTCTTCATGAACAGGCCTTCAACCTTATAGCCCTGTTGCAGCAACAGCCAGGCAGAGACGGAAGAATCGACGCCGCCGGACATGCCGACGATCACTTTTTTTTGGCTTTCAGACATTGGAATACTCACGACATTGAACTTCAAGGCGGCGTATTCTATCACGCGCCCCCGGCATTGACACCCTCTGTAAACGGCCAGTTAAATTCCCCGATGGTCTCCAGCGGCAGACGCTGGCCGGAGAGGTAGCTGCGAATACTCTCCGCAACCAGCGGCGAGCGCAGATTTGTCGCGTTGAGAATGGCGTCAGCATCCACCCACAGGCAGCGGTCGATGTCGCTGTCATGGGGCTCAGTGGCGCACGTTTCGCTAAGCTCGATGGCGAACAGAAAACGGATAAACGGCGTTTTGTCCGGGGCAATCCACTGATGCAAACGGATGAAATGCTGGGGCTTAGCCTGAATGCCGGTCTCTTCCCACAGCTCGCGCTCTGCCGCCTGAACCAGCGTCTCGTCGGCTTCCAGATGGCCCGCAGGTTGGTTCCACAGCGCCTTGCCGTTGATGGTTTCTTCCACCACTAAAAATTTGCCCTGGGCGTGCACAATAGTGGCCACCGTGACGTGCGGTTTAAACATGAGGCTCTCCTTGTTGAGTTACGTCCCGCCACTCACCGTTGGCGAGGCTATCCAGCGTATAACTGCCCATGGCGTAGCGGATCAGGCGCAATGTCGGATGGCCGACATGGGCCGTCATGCGACGCACCTGGCGGTTGCGGCCTTCATAAAGGGTCACTTTGATCCACGAAACGGGAATGGATTTACGCTCGCGGATCGGTGGGTTGCGCGGCCAGAGCCACTCTGGTTCATTGACCAGCTCAATACCTGCGGGCAGGGTAGGACCGTCGTTGAGCATCACCCCGTGACGCAACGCCGTCAGCGCTGCCTCGTCCGGCACGCCTTCAACCTGCACATAGTAGATTTTGCCGGTGCGCTTACCGGGCTGGGTCAGCCTGGCCTGCAATTCACCGTCATTGGTGAGCACCAGCAGCCCTTCGCTGTCGCGATCGAGCCGGCCTGCGGCATAGACCCCCTGGACAGGGATGTAATCTTTCAAGGTGCTGCGTCCGGCTTCGTCGGTAAACTGCGGCAGGACATCGTAAGGTTTATTGAACAAAATAACGCGTGTCGGCGCGCTTTGCTTGCGCGGTCTGGACGCTTGTCGTTTGCTGAATCGTTCAACCCGGTGATTTCTAAAAGAAGTTTTCTGCATGGTATTTTCAGACGTTATCAATTGCCGCATTATAGCCTAATAACGAATGCCTTTCATGGCGCCAGACATTCAGGTACTATCGATGGGCTCATTACAAATTATTAACATAAGATCAGTAACAACCAGAAGCGCTCGAAGGAGAGGTTAATGGAAAGCAAAGTAGTTGTTCCGGCGGAAGGTAAAAAGATCACCCTGCAAGACGGTAAGCTGAACGTCCCACACAATCCGATTATCCCGTTCATCGAAGGTGACGGTATCGGTGTTGACGTAACCCCAGCGATGCTGAAAGTGGTGGATGCCGCTGTTGAGAAAGCCTATAAAGGCGAGCGTAAAATTTCCTGGATGGAAATTTACACCGGTGAAAAATCTACCCACGTTTACGGCCAGGACGTCTGGCTGCCAACTGAAACTCTTGACCTGATCCGTGACTACCGCGTTGCCATCAAAGGCCCGCTGACTACGCCAGTCGGTGGCGGTATTCGCTCCCTGAACGTTGCTCTGCGTCAGGAACTCGACCTGTACGTCTGTCTGCGCCCGGTACGTTACTACCAGGGTACGCCTAGCCCGGTTAAACACCCTGAACTGACCGACATGGTTATCTTCCGTGAGAACTCCGAAGATATCTATGCAGGTATCGAGTGGAAAGCGGACTCCGCAGAAGCAGAGAAAGTGATCAAGTTCCTGCGCGAAGAGATGGGCGTGAAGAAAATTCGCTTCCCTGAACATTGCGGTATCGGCATCAAGCCGTGCTCCGAAGAAGGCACCAAGCGCCTGGTTCGTGCAGCGATCGAATACGCAATCACCAATGACCGTGACTCTGTGACCATCGTTCACAAAGGCAACATCATGAAGTTCACCGAAGGCTCGTTCAAAGACTGGGGTTACCAGTTGGCGGCGGAAGAGTTCGGTGGTGAACTGATCGACGGCGGCCCATGGCAGAAGATCAAGAACCCGAACACCGGCAAAGAGATCATCATTAAAGATGTGATCGCCGATGCGTTCCTGCAGCAGATCCTGCTGCGTCCGGCTGAGTACGACGTTATTGCCTGTATGAACCTGAACGGTGACTACATCTCTGACGCCCTGGCGGCGCAGGTTGGCGGTATCGGTATCGCACCAGGCGCGAATATCGGCGACGAGTGCGCGCTGTTCGAAGCGACCCACGGTACTGCACCTAAGTACGCGGGCCAGGACAAAGTGAACCCAGGTTCAATCATCCTGTCCGCAGAAATGATGCTCCGTCATATGGAATGGTTCGAAGCCGCAGACCTGATCGTTAAAGGTATGGAAGGCGCGATCAACAACAAGACCGTGACCTACGATTTCGAACGTCTGATGGAAGGCGCTAAGCTGCTGAAATGTTCAGAGTTTGGTGACGCGATCATCGAAAACATGTAATCCGCTTTTCGGGTTGTATGCGAACGGGAGCCTTACGGTTCCCGTTTTTTATTATTAGCTTTCGAACGGTTATCAAAAGTTTATCAAAACAAGTTATCAAAACCCCACCCCAAAATCCTATATCGCGATTGTCGTCCAGTCCTTCCCACGGTCATCATGATAGCCATCAGTCTGCTGCTGGGACCTATGTCCAAGAAGCTCTTTCGTGTTAACACCCTGCGCTTTATATAACCTTTCCGCTAAAGAACGCTGCTCGTGAAAAGTAGACGGCGTCTTGCCTTCTTCCAGTGGTATCTCTGCTTTGTCACGTGCCTTGCTGAAATTTGTGGTCAGCGTATTGGATCTAACCTGCGAGCCTCGTTCTGCTTGAGAGGTGGCTCTGAAAAAATGAACCAGATAAGGGCTGACCGCATAATCCCTGCAACGAGAAATTATATCCCGCAAACTCCAGTTTATTGCGTTGAGGCGAAGCGAGAGAGGGATGGCAATTTTGCTCCCTGTCTTTTCCTGAAGTACGTGCAGGTGATCATCCCAAACATCGCTAAACTTCATATTGGAAATATCACCGAGGCGCTGGCCCGTCACCAATGCCAGCAGCATTGCATTCCCCATATATTGATGGGTGCTGTCTGCAATATCGAAAATCCTCTGCCATTCCTCCAGACTAAGGCGCTGGCGGGTGATTTTTCGGCGGGGTTTTTTGGTCGCTGAGGCAGGATCGTAACCCGGAGGAACCTCACCCGCATGCTGCGCTTCTTTAAAAATATCAACCAACACTGTCCGAACTACTTGGGCCATTCGCGGCTGACCGGCTGTGACGTACTCATCAAGCAATTGGGCGATATCGCGGACATCCACTGATGGCAGCAACTTCATTCCGACACGCTCTCGCAACAACGAAACCGGCTTGCTTTTCTGTTTGAACGTGTTCAGCTTGATATCGCCCGTCGCCAGACGCTCTTCCTGAATTTTCCAGTATCGGTCGAGCCATGTTGATACCGTAATCGCCTTACCTTTGCTGGTGGCGATCCTGTCGCTGATCGCCAGAATTTGCCGGGTCCTCTGTTCTGCCAGGCGCTCGTTTGCTTCCGTGGCGATCGCTACAGCTTCGGCCTCATCAGTGCCCAACGCATGGAATTTGCCAGTGATTGGATGTTTATAACGCCAGTAAACCTTATTCACCTTCCTGCTGTAGAGGGGGTAAAGGTTCGGAACAGATACATTGTTTTTACGTGGTCTGGCAGCCATCGTTCAAAATCCTTTGCAGCAATATGGAGTCGTTCTTCTTAACTACCGGCGCAGTCAATTCACCTACCAGTTCAGCATCTTCACGAACACGCCATAAGCGGCCCTGCTTCATAGCAGGTGGAGAGAACTGATTCTGCTTCGCATATCGTCGAAGTGTCGACACGCTTGGAGGGTTGCTTCTATATTTTTCAGCGGCCCATTCTTCGAGAGTTAACATCTGGATCATATGCTTTACCTCATAATGGCCCAGAAACGGGCCATTGGCTGAAAAACTGAAATCAGATTGCTGTCAGGCGCTGCCAGATAGCTGATACGTATTTGACCTGGTGGCGGGCGTCGGCCAGGGCATTATGCTGATCGCCTACAAAAGGGATGTCGTAGCGCGAGTTCAGCCCAACAGCTTTGCCCAGTTCGACAACAGTACGAACATCCCGATAGTTCCAGTGCGGGATCGTGAAAGGCGTGTCGGCTAGTTCGAAAGCTGCTTCCAGAAGTGAGCAATCGAAAGAGCTACCGTTCCCCCAGAGCTGCACATTCTTCGAGCCATTAGCCGCGTTTTCAGCAATGAAGTCGAGGAATTGCTCCAACGCTTCCACCAGGCCGACCGTATCATCCACCACGATTGCAGATCGTGCTTCCGGCGATTGCTTCAACCACCAGAGGATGGTGCTGGCATCTGGCCTGGCCCCGAATGACATCGACGATTCCAAGCTAATCACCTGATAGTATTCAGCACCGGTTTTCCCGCTGGCCGGGTCAAAGAATACTGCCCCCACAGAAACGATCGGCGCGCCCGGTTTTTTACCCATTGTCTCGAGATCCACCATCATGTGCGTGAACATGGTTTCCGAGTTTGAGGTATCAGCCCCCAGAGTCTCCAGTTCCTCTTCCAGACCCGCCTCCATTCCCATAGAAGTTGCATCGCCAACCGCGGCGCCACAGTCAGGGCAACCGCCGCCGCCTTCGGTACCACAACCAGTGCATATGGTTCCCGCTACGGCATTTGTTTGCGCAGCTGCTGCATCAGCGCCTTGGCCTGGTGGAACCGCGTCAACACTTTCTCCTTCCGCCGGGTCAGTCGTTTCCATCTGCACATCGCTAGTGGTCTCCTCTGTAACCGGTGAACGGTCATCTGTTTGTGGTTTGTTTTCGTTCATCAGGCCTTCGATGGAGAAGACGCCGCCGCCGAGGTTCGCGACCTGCGGCTGGCTGGTAGTTGCTGGCTCTTCCACTATCGCCTGGCGGTCTGCACGGGGATCTTCATCCCACTCTGGATAGCCCTTCGAACGCTCGCCATTTTCATAGATGCCGTTCGCGGTGAACCATTCACGAACCTGCTTACGCAGTTCGACCGTGGTTATCTCTCCACCCCAGGGGATTGCACGGGAAATACCAAAAATACTGTCAGCGTTGTAATCGGTAATGTCAGATGTTTTACCGAGCACCTTAAGCGCTCTGGCGTGGGCCTCATCTTTTTTGTCAGCCAGCTCTTTGGCCGCCATGAGCTGCGCGCGGTTAATTTTGCCGGGTATGGTATCCGGGTACAGCAAGGCGATCGCAATCTCGATGCTCAGGTTCGCCATGTTCTGCGGCACCGCGCGTTTATAGGGTTCGGAAGGTTGTGGCTCTTCTGATTGCTGGTCTTTGGAAATACCGACAGCTTCAGTGCGATGGCCGGCAGCCCATTCACTGGTCAGGGTTTCGTGGTCACAGTCTTCAGTGGCAACCCACATTCTGGTGAAGCGAAGAACCAGAGCCAGTTCCTGACGTTTTTCCTGGATGAATACTTTCCGGATCGCGTCGGTATAGCTCCACAGGGCCTTGGTATCGAAATCCTTCAACTCTGGGCAGCTTTCAGCAGCAAGCAGAAGAGTCTGGACATAGCTATTGTCGGTATCACTCTCCAGCGCATGCAGTTCCGCATGTTCGCCGCGGGTGACATGATGGCGCAGTTCGTCCACAGTCAGTTGAGCCAGCAGCTGTTGGCGAAACGGCAGTTTGCATACCGCGTAACGAGTAGACCCATCGTCGTTTTTGAGTACCCGCAGGCCGTTCTCATACCAGTAGTCCGGTTCATCCTTGGCCGGGAGCTTTCCACTCTTCCAGTCATCAACCAGCTGATTGCGATCGCCAGCGTCGGCTTTAATCCAGCCCGACATGAAGGCGGCCAGCAGCGCGGGTTCGTGTTCTTTATCCTGCGGGAAAACGTCTTTGACGGCCTGCACCAGTTTCCACTCGGCGTGCAAGCTGAGATCGTCCAACTCAGGAACATCATTTTTGGCCTGTAGCAGGTTCTGGAAGTAAACATTTCCCTCATCAAACGCCAGTTCGTTGGCAACGATCTGCTGCTCCTGGCTGATCTCAGAATGGTATTTGTCTCCCAGCAAATGGACGGCGAAGCGGATAGCCGGGGTGCGATTTTCAAGCAGAGAGGTGCTGCCGGCGTTTGCGGTATCAATGGAGGTTGCCGGCGCGGCAGGCAGATCCGCATCGCTGGTGGTGGTGCTGGCCGGGGCGAGGGCGGTCTCAACTTGTGGCGCAGTGCCGGGGATCACGTTCCAGGTGCGCTGGTCGTCGGCCAAGGTATAGCGCTCACACCAGGTGTAATCGATGGTGCTTTCTTCGGGCAGGTCATTAAACACCGGGAAATCGGTGCGGACAGGCTTGGCGTAGTCTTTACCGCGGCCAGTTTCGATACCTACATCTTCCAGCGCGACGTCCAGCTGCAGCGCAGCGCGTGACGCCGTATTGGCACTGAACCAGATAACACCGTCAGGTTTGCCGGATTTTTGAGTCGCCTTAATATGATAAAAAAATTCCATCTTGGAGCCTCGTTTGGGTGTAAGATACCCAACAGCTAATGAGCGCTGCTTAGGTAGTGGTCATTGGTCAAAACTCGATTCCGGAAAGCTTTGGTCGGCTGACCGGGTACTTAACCCGCCTTGCGCGGGTTTTGTGCTTATTGGGCGCTGGGCTTGTTCGCCAGCTGAGAGATAAGCACTCCATCAAGTGCATCAAGCACCGGGTCGAACGTGGTATTCGACGGGATCTTGCTGACTGCGCGGATGACAGCTGAAACTGAGATATCACCTTCACGAAGGCTATATCCGCCGCCCGGTCCTCTGTGCGAAGTGACCAGCTTGCCGCTGCGCAGTCGCTTAAAAATTTGCTCCAGGTAGGAAACCGAGAGCTTCGATTCTTTACTCAGTGTTGCGAGGGGCACTGGCTTGCCGCAGTAGATTCTTTCCAGAACCGCAACAGCCTGGACAGATGCCATGACTCGTTTCATTCCAAATTCCATGGTCTATCCCTTCACCGGATCCCGGCCGTAGCCAGGGTTATCTTCAATAGCATCCTGCAGAACCTGAATCGCTTCGCCGTATGGAAGGGTCAGTGCCAGCTTAATCGCCGTCCCGAACGTCTCCGCTACCAGTTCAAACTTCTGAGCCAGGCGGTTCGCTTCCTCGGTCTGCTCCTCAACAGCCTCCATTTCAAACTGGTGCTCCTGCCAGACGTCATCCATCACTTCTTCTTCGACTTCAACCCGCAGTGCCTCTTTAACTTCAAGAACAGGCAGAACGCCAATTAACTGCTCGGCTGGCGCGCTGCTGTATCGCAATGCCAGTTCGTTTGCTGACATAAATCCTCCGGAAAAAAGGCCCGCCACGGGTGACGGGCAAAGACAACTTTTCCAATTTAACCAGAACAGGTCATCGACTCCTGTTTGGTTGAGATGGCGGGATTACCATCACGATGCCATGTGCACCTGGCATCAGGCTGGTAACAGCCATTGGTCGAAACTCGATTAAAAATGTAACGCTGGCTGTTGGTCGTCAGCCGATTTGTATGGGTAACACTGTCCTTTCACGTGCTGCTCTGCGGCAGCTGCTTCACAAACCGCCTCGGTGTTATAAACGCCGAGCATGATGTCTGAGCATTCCCCGGTGAGGGCGCAGACGGTAACGATTAAGGCGAAGAGAGGCGTCATGCGTTGAGCTCTGGATTACCTTTCTGCGCCATGAGGTAGCAGAACTTGCGGATCAAAACTTCAACGATGTTGAGGCGAATAGCCTGCTGCCCAACGGGGTTACGTGCGTAGTCGATCATGATTATCTCCTTGTTGCCCTTTGCGTCTGGCCGACGGAACGGTAAAGCCTGCTGCGCGTTAGTTTTTGTCATCTCATCCGGTGTTTCATGTGCCGCCGGCAGCTACTACGTGGGCGTCCTGCCTGGATGACTGAATTTGTGAAATCAGACTACAAATAAATTTGTCATCAGTCAAACTGATTATGACATATTTTATTTCAATGATTGTTTTAGAAGGGGTTTTAGGTTGGTGAGGCACAAAAAAAACGCCGCTAAAAGCGGCGTTTTTTGTTCTGTCTTAGTCTTTGCTCGGGGTCGGTTCTATTTTTCTCTTGCTCAAGAACTCTGCCATAAACCTATCGAGTTCTTCGAGGCGATCGCTAGCCGACTGAACGAAGCGTGTTTGTTCTACCTCTGGAAGCTGATCAAACACCTCTAGTAAAGCAGCCTGCTTTTCAGTTAACACTGTTTTGCTGGCAGTAGTGGCCTTAAGTTGAGCCTCTTCTTCGTCAGTCATGAAGAACCAATACAGTGGTTTTCCAAGGGCTTGAGGGAATAATGCGAGCTTTTCCTTGCGAGGAAAGTTACCTGTATTACACCAGTTACTGACTGTTTGAGAATTGACGCCAACTCTCCTGCCTAACTCAGATTGAGATATGCCAGCTTCCTCAAGAGCTCTTAATAGTCGTTCTTCGAAGTTCATATTCGGATCCAAATTAAACCTATCAGCAAGCATACAAAGTTTCTTTTCAGTTGTGACTGATTAAGTTTCTTGACATTGACAAATTATTTATCAATCATGTGATTCTTAAACTAGGAGGAACCATGAACGAAGCCATTCAACAAAAAATTATTTCTTTGTGTGGAAGTCAGTCTGAACTTGCTCGTCGCCTAGGTAAGAACTCGCAGACAGTATCAGTCTGGTTTCGCACTCAAGTTGCCAGCACTGAAGTTCTTAATGCCTGCAGGGCTTTGGACTGGCAGGTAACTCCGCACGAGTTGCGCCCTGATCTCTACCCGAACCCCACTGATGGTTTGCCTCAAAAGGAAGCCAAATAATGCAATCAGTAACGTTTGAACATCTTAACCGGCAGAACGCCGCTCCGCTGAAAACCCGAAATCAGATTGAGCATCGGCGCCGGGACTCAACGCGCCATCGCACGATTCTGTCTGCCGTTCGTGAGTGGGAGGCAACTATCCCGGGTCAGTCTCAGGATGTTGTTACGCAGCTGGTGGCCGAGCAATGGGCAAAAGACGGTGGGCGGGGGATCACTGTGAATAAACAAAACCTTTACCGCTACCTGAAAAACGAAACCAATTCCGGCAAATACACCGCCTATGTCATGCAACTCGCGAACTCAATCATCATGGCAATGCCGCTTGAAATCGCCAAGAAGCATGGCTGGAGACTCGATGAAAAAACTGAAGAAGAGAAAGCAGCTTATGAGATGGAGCTGGTGGAACGCGAGAAAGAATTAGTGGCCAGAGCCATGAAAGAAAGTAGTGAGCACCACCAGGCGAAGTTGCTGGGCCTACCGAGCAAAAAGCAGGCGAAGGAAGGTTTTGAAAACCTTCTTGCCAACGCAGCTCTGATGCCAGGAGAACTGGCCGGTGTTGTGATCGCCCACCTTCAGGAGTTGGCTCCACTTTTTACGTAATCGAGTTTTGACCAATGACCATACGACCCGGCAAGCCGGGCAACAGGAGTAAACATGGCAGCGCTGCCCTATATGCAACTCTACATTGCTGATTACCTGGCGGACACCATGCATCTGTCTACAGAAGAGCACGGGGCTTACCTGCTGCTGATGTTCAATTACTGGCAGACAGGAAGGCCAATTCCTAAAAACCGACTGGCGAAGATTGCTCGCGTATCTGATTCGCGCTGGGCTGAGCTTCAGCCCGTTCTTACAGAGTTCTTTGAAGATGATGGCGAAAGCTGGATCCACCTGCGTATCGAACGTGATATCGAAGCAGTGCTCACCTCGCCCCGCGGGAAAAAGTTACCGGGTGGAGACACCCTGAAGGGCTTCAATGGATATGTCTATTTCATCAAAAATCCCGCCACAGGGCTGATAAAAATTGGCTACTCCAAAAACCCTTGGGCTCGCCTTTCTGAACTACGTAGGAACTACGGTAGTGATTTGTCCGTAGTAGCTACGATAAAGACCGTAGAAAAGTCGGAGAGCTCAATTCACGCCGCTTTTGAACAGTATCGGGTTGAGGGCGAGTGGTTTACTGAAAGCGAGTGCATTAAAGCGGTCATTTTGGCTGTTGTAGCAGGAGAAATAACGACTGTAGATGCTACGCGTAGTTACGTAGATGACTACTGTAGCGCTCCTACGGCTACTACAAATACAGATACAGATACAGATACAGATCTAAAAGAAAACCCAGAGAGAGAGGAGAGCGCGCAAGACCAATTTTCCCCACCATTTGGAAAATTTCCGATCACCAGCCACTGGATCCCCGGCGCTGATTTCGTAGGTCAGGCTGCGCTATGGGGCATCAACCTTGGTGAGCATCCGGGGTATACCACTGTAGAGCTGCAGCAGTTCCGCGATTACTGGCAGTGCGAGGGAAAAGTAAAACACCAAATTCAGTGGGAGCAGACCTTTGCGACCAGTCTGAGAACGTCTCGCGCCAAAGCATCGGTGCAGGCAAAAGGCCAGCGCCGCCAGCCAGCCCTGTCAGTATCGACACCTGACAATGCAATACCACCGGGATTCAGGGGGTAACGATGAAAACGACGAGCGACATTCTGGGGCGCCTTCATCGGCTGATCCCCGAAGGCATTCAGCCAAAGTTTACCAGCGCCGCGGAGTTGATGGCCTGGCAGCAGGAGGAGGGGCGTAAGAGAGCGGCGGAGCTGGAGAAAGAAAATCAGCGCGCACGTTCAGAGAAGATTTTTGGCCGCTCCGGTATTTGCGATCTGCACCGCAACTGTACTTTTGCGAATTACCAGGTCAGCAACGAGGGGCAGAAGAATGCGCTGACGCTGGCAAAGAGTTACGCCCAGAACTTCGGCAGCGGTTTTGCCAGCTTTGTGTTTAGTGGCGGCTGCGGTACCGGGAAAAACCATCTTGCGGCAGCTGTGGGCAACTTCCTGTTGCAGCGTAATCACACTGTTCTGGTGGTGACCGTTCCTGACCTGATGCTGCGTGCACGCAAGTGCTACGACGAGGGGCAGTCCGAATCTGCATTGCTGGACGACCTTTGCAAAGTGGATCTGCTGGTGCTGGATGAAGTTGGGGTGCAGCGAGATACACGTAACGAGTGGGTGCTGCTGAATCAAATTATCGATCGCCGCCTGGCGGCAATGAAACCTGTGGGGGTGCTGACAAACCTGAACTTTGAGGAGTTATCGAAAACGCTTGGCGAGCGCGCAATGGATCGCCTGACCATGGATAACGGCATCTGGGTGAATTTCACCTGGGGAAGTTACCGCAAAAACGTGAGCCATTTACGGCTTGTGAAATAACTAAACGAGTTTTGACCAATGACCAAACCATTAACCCAGAAAGAGCAGGTGGCAGTTTTTGTGCGCTACCAACCGAACTGCGCCGTCGGCGATGTTTCCGAAGCGCTGGATATGTCAGGTGCAACAGCAGGCAAACTGCTGCGCGAGCTGAGTGACGACGGAGTGATAACCCGCTCCCGCAACAGCGTTCAGTACACCTATGCGGCGGTACCACATGCCGATATTCCGGATGTGATCCTTCCGTGCATGGAGGAGAAAAGCGACCCGGTGAAGATGCAGGCCGCTGAACAGAAAGCGAAGGCGCTGGAAGAAAAGGGGCTGTGGCGCCGCGCTGCAGCGGTGTATTCGGACATGTTCGGCATTGCCTGCAGCTCTGTGGAGGTTGCCCGGATCGCCAAACGCCGCAAAGAGTGCCTGCGCCAGGCGGGGAGGGCCTGACTGATGCCAAGACCAAAAACACACAGGGAACGTACCCTGTTCATCGCCTGGATTATTGAGCTGGTAAGAAAGAATGGCCGCGCTACGACCAGTGATGTCGTCGCCATGTTCGGCCTGCATCGCACCACCGCCGAGAAGTACATCCGGGCTGCCATAGAGCAGGGTCATCTTATCCGCCACGGACGCTGCGGCGTCTTCCGCGACCAGCGGGCAGTTATCGACTTTGACATGGAGCGTTACACCCATCGTATGACGGCGAAATGAAACTAAAGCTTGAGGATCAACTATTACCAAGCCGCCCGGTAAGGATTTTTAGGGCGGTTATGAGCGAAAATCGGGCGCCAGCATAGCGTAAACAGGCGTCCGATATTTTGAAGTGGGTTGATTAATTAACCCGCTTCCCCGTTTCGTCAATGACCTTCTCGCCATCCTCTTTGGTAAACGCCCCTTTCTGGCCTTCCGGTAGAATATCCAGCACTATTTCTGAAGGACGGCAAAGACGAGTGCCAAGCGGCGTAACGACAATCGGCCGATTAATCAGGATCGGATGTTGAAGCATGAAATCAATCAACTGCTCATCACTAAATTTCTCTTCATCAAGTCCCAGTTGCTCATAAGGCTCAACGTTTTTACGCAGCAAGGCGCGCACCGTAATTCCCATATCTGAAATAAGTTTAATAAGCTCATCCCGGGTCGGAGGGGTATTGAGATAATAAATTATCGTCGGTTCGTTACCGCTGTTGCGGATCATCTCCAGCGTGTTGCGTGAGGTGCCACAGGCCGGGTTGTGATAGATGGTTATATTGCTCATATTAGTATCTCATTACAAAGTGACAGAGAGCCGCCACGCCAGCGCGGCCAGAGTAACAAACAGCACCGGCACAGTCATGACAATGCCGGTACGGAAGTAATATCCCCAGGTAATCTTTATATTTTTCTGAGCAAGCACATGCAGCCACAGCAGGGTTGCCAGACTGCCAATCGGGGTGATTTTCGGGCCTAAATCGCAGCCAATCACATTGGCATAAACCATTGCCTCTTTGACGACGCCGGTCGCCGTACTCCCGTCAATCGAGAGCGCGCCAATCAGTACCGTCGGCATATTGTTCATCACCGATGAGAGAAATGCCGTCAGGAAACCGGTGCCGAACGTCGCTGCCCATAACCCTTTATCTGCCAGAAGATTCAACACGCCAGACAGGTAATCCGTGAGCCCTGCATTGCGCAGGCCATAGACCACCAGGTACATGCCGAGCGAGAAAATAACGATCTGCCATGGCGCACCGCGCAGGACTTTCCCGGTGTTGATGGCATTACCTCTTTTCGCCACCACAAACAGCACTGCTGCGCCAGCCGTTGCTATCGCACTGACCGGGATCCCCAGCGGCTCCAGGACAAAGAAACCGACAAGCAGCAATAAGAGGACAATCCAGCCCGCCCTGAAGGTTGCCGGATCCTTGATCGCACTGGCAGGCGTCTTCAGCAGCGAAACGTCATACGTGGCCGGAATATCCCTGCGGAAGAAGAGATGCAACATGACCAGGGTGGCCGCAATCGCTGCCACATCCGCAGGGATCATAACGGAGGCGTACTGCGTAAAGCCCAGACCGAAAAAGTCCGCCGAGACGATATTCACCAGGTTAGAAACAATGAGCGGCAGGCTGGCCGTATCTGCGATAAATCCTGCGGCCATGACAAAAGCCAGAGTCGTGCCCTGGCTGAACCCCAGTGCAAGCAGCATCGCAATCACAATCGGCGTCAGGATCAGCGCGGCGCCGTCATTGGCAAACAACGCAGCAACAGCGGCACCGAGCAACACTATCCAGGTAAACAGCAGGCGGCCACGTCCGTTACCCCGGCGGGAGACGTGTAGTGCAGCCCATTCAAAGAAGCCGGACTCATCGAGCAGCAGGCTGATAATGATGACTGCAATAAATGCTGCTGTCGCGTTCCAGACGATATTCCAGACAACGGGAATATCAGCGATATGGATGACACCGGTTCCCAGCGCCAGCACAGCCCCGATACTCGCGCTCCAGCCAATACTCAGGCCTCTGGGTTGCCAGATCACCAGTACCAGCGTCAGTAAAAATGTACTCCCTGCCAGAAGCATCTCAGACTCCGTTATATATGATTATGTAAATGTGTTTTTCTTTCTCAGCAGGAGGTGCAGGCTGATTTATCCAGCCATTCACGCACATCCTCCCGCATACACTGCCAGGACGTAGTGATTGTCTCAGCTGCCCATGCCGGTATGTGGGGTGACAGACGATAGTGGATCCATTTGCCTTCACGACGGTCAAGTACCAGCCCGGCCTCGCGCAGGATAGCCATATGTCGCGAGATTTTGGGCTGCGATTCGGAGGTGGCCGCGCAGATATCGCAGACGCACAGTTCACCGGACTCCCGGAGAAGCATGACGATGGTGAGCCGTGTTTCATCCGACAGGATTTTGAAAAGCTGAACAGGTTGTAGCATTTATCACTCCATTCCCTTTAGAATATACATATGGTAAATCATATGTATTGACTTTGAAATCATCTATTCTTTCCGGAGGAGAAAAATGGAACAATTTCCTGCCCTGAACACCGAATGCTTTGATCAACACATCGCTGAACGCCTGCACCTGCAGGAGCCGCCACGGATTCTAATCCTGTATGGCTCAGTAAGGGAACGCTCCTACAGCCGCTTTGCCGCGGAAGAAGCTGGTCGCCTGCTGACGGCAATGGGCGCGGAAGTAAAACTCTTTAACCCCTCCGGTTTACCCCTGCCGGATGATGCTCCGGACACGCATCCTAAAGTCACAGAGCTACGCGGTCTGGTCAGATGGTGTGACGGGATGGTGTGGAGTTCTCCGGAACGGCACGGGGCTATGAGCGCAGTTATGAAGGCGCAGATCGACTGGATACCATTAAGTGAAGGCGCGGTTCGTCCTTCACAGGGCAAAACACTTGCGGTAATGCAGGTCTGCGGCGGCTCCCAGTCCTTCAATGCAGTGAACCAGATGCGTATTCTGGGCCGCTGGATGCGGATGTTTACGATCCCCAACCAGTCTTCTGTGGCTAAAGCCTGGCAGGAATTCGATGAAAATGGACGTATGAAACCTTCGTCATGGTATGACCGCATCGTCGATGTAGCCGAGGAGCTGTTTAAAATCACGCTGCTGCTTAAGGGACAAACCGGCTATCTTGCGGATCGTTACAGCGAGCGAAAAGAGAGCCATCAGGAGCTTTCATCCCGTGTAAATCAGGACAAAATATAATGCCTTTTATTCGTTAATCCATACTGCATGAGCTTAATAACGTCCGCTATTGGCACAAAACGGAAGTTATTCTTTAACTTCCCCTGTAAGCGGGACTCTGTTAGCGCTTATTGAACTTTACAGACTGGAACGAGCGATTTGCACACCGTGCGGCAAACGGGGTTATGCTCTCATTTTTCATAGTTCTTATTGGCATTTTGTGTGCCTAAAGCATTGATCAAACCGGCCTACAGGTATACTGTATATTCATACAGTAAATGCAGCGGAGGCTATTATGAGAGTTGAGTTAAGCATTGATAGAACTAAAGAACTTCCTAAGGGCGCTGTCCCGGCTCTGGAAAAAGAACTATTAAAACGACTCCAGAACCATTTCGATGATTGCAGTCTGGTGATACGTCGCGCAGGCTCGGATGGGTTAAGTGTTTATGGTGGTGAGAAAGAGATTAAAAAGACGGTTGAAGAAATCCTTCAGCAGACCTGGGAAAGCGCTGACGACTGGTTTTATTAATTCAGCATGTAATTAGTTTCCTGGGTGGAGGGTGCGGTGAAAGAAACAGAAAAATTTCCAAAAAAGGGTTATGCAGTCATCAGATGTCACGATGGGGTTATCGTTGCACGGCTGCACTCATTTCCTGAATTTGATCGCGCGCTGATGTACAGGCGAGGTGATGAGGTGTCGTTTACGCCGCTTCTGGATGATGAGATTGTAGGGTCGCCAACTCTCTTTACGCAGATGCTGGAGCGGGCAGGTTACCGCGTTTCGCTTAATTCTGTTAAACTCCCGTCATAGGCCTGAACAACCTATACCTGCTGCGCCACTGGAGAGATACCATGGCGCAAAAACCTACCAAAAAAACATCTAAACTGGTTCCTTTCGGAATCAGCGGTTTCTTTTTGCATGCTCACTCAGGGGTGACAGCATGAAGAAAACCAGCTTTATTCACACTCAGCTCACCACGAAAGAAGTGGACGAACTCGAGGCCCGCTATCGCGTCAATGACGTGCGGACTGTGCGCAGCCTTGATTTCGATCTCACCCACTGGACGCTCACCGCCTATCTGCCTGAGGCAAACAGAGCCCCACGGCAGGATAAAACCTTCCAGCAAAAGCTCTGGAGGGAAGCGTGAAGACCTACAACATCACCCCGATGGGCAAGCCCAGGATGACGCGCGCTGATAAGTGGAAAAAGCGGCCGGAGGTTCTCCGGTACCGCGCATTCTGCGATCACGTTCGGCTGCTGGGCGTCGAGCTACCGGAAGCAGGCTCACACATTACGTTTATCCTTCCGATGCCCCCGAGCTGGAGCAAGAAGAAGCGCCAGGAGATGGCGGGGAAACCCCACCAACAGAAGCCTGACAAAGATAATCTGGAGAAAGCCTTGATGGACGCCATCTATGCGGATGACGCCCATGTCTGGGATTCACGCGTGACGAAGCGCTGGGGAGAAGTAGGGCAGATTATCATCGGGGAGATCGCCTGATGCGCGCCTTGCTGAAACCGGTTATCGCCCGGGAGTTGGGCGTTGTGCTGTTGAAGCCCGGCAGCGAGCTGATGCCCATCTTCATTTCAGGACGCGTGCTGGTGGAAAGCCAGCCAGACAGCATGACCAGCTTTGAGACCGGACGGGTGCCTGATTTGCGTCAGCCGCTGGCGGTTAACCCGGCTCTGCGGCCTTTCTTCCTCAACGGAAAAGTGATCACTGCTGCTGGTGGGCTGGCTGGCCTGGAATACTGGTTGCTGCGACACGGCGGCGGCACCTGCCAGTACCCGCATAGCGACTATCACTATCACGAACTGACCACCATGCGGCATGAGCCCGGTGCGATTCTCCTCTGCGGCCACTGCGACAACCAGCTGCGCGAGCAATTCACCGAACGCCTGGCAGAATTGGCGCGCCAGAACGTTATCAACTGGGTGCTGGACATTGCCCGCAACGCGCTGGCGCTCGACAAAACCCGAGAGATTTCTCTGGCTGAACTGTGCTGGTGGGCTGTGCGTGCAGGCGTTATCGAGGCGCTTCCAGAATCAGTTGCCCGCGAAGCTTTACGTCTGCCTGCCGCGAAAGAAACTTACCGCGAGAGCGAGATCGTACCGGCGGTACCGGCCACCAGCATCATCGCCGAGAAGGCCCGCTCATTACCTGCAGGCGTACCACCAGCACCAGCCATTAAACCAATCGTAGGCATGCTGGTGGATCCCGAGTCCCCGCAGACCCTGATGAAGCGGCCAAAACGGACCCGCTGGGATAAACCCAAATATCTGGCATGGGTTAAGACGCAGCCCTGCGAGTGCTGCGGCAGGCCGTCAGATGATCCACACCATCTAATCGGCTGGGGCCAGGGAGGCATGGGAACGAAGGCGCACGACAGTCTCGTGATCCCCCTGTGCCGTCAGCACCATACCGAACTACATAACGATCCGGTGAAATTCGAGCGTAAGCACGGTACTCAGCCGGAAATGATAATCAGAGTGCTGGACCGGGCCTTTGCGCTCGGCGTTCTGGCTTAAGGAGCAGTACAGGATGACACCACGTCAACGCCGCATTCATATCGAAGGTCTGGGTAAAGCAGCATCTGCACCGCGCAAAAGCTGGCTCGGCAAGTTCACGCCATTAACGGGTGTTCAGTCAGCGTGGATCAAATCCTTGCTGACGGTCTGGGGCGAATGCGTCGGCGGTAAAACCCGCGCGCAATACCGCCTAGAGAATTGCAGCCAGTTCTGGTCTGAGGTTAAGCAATCGGAGTGGTCGGACAGTCAGCTGTCGCGCATCACTGAGGCGCTGGGGCAGGCGAGGGAAGAGGGGTTCCGTGGCGTGCAGGCGGCGTTGCGTGCCCGGGCCATTTTGTGGCCGGTGACCCTGTCAACGTTAATCGAAGAGAGCGAGCGCCGCGATGATGCTGACTTTATCGAGCAGACCATGCTGAACACCTTCGACCTGCACGACCCGGTGTACCTGGTTGGCCTGCAGTTCTATACCACCCGGAAGAAGATCTCCGACATCACCCGTGAATTGCAGCACGTGGCTCCCTGGCTAACTGACGGCGAAGCGCGTAAACGCGTGCGCTGGTGCCTTGAAATCTTCCAGGCAAAGGTCTTTTTGAGCGTACACCGGCAGATGAAAGCTGAGCAAAACTGAGAGGCCAATTAAAATATATTTCAATTTATATTGAAAACGGGCCAGAAAGATGAATAATTCATTCATGCTTGGCAGAGCTGCGCCACGATGGCAGCGACGAAAAGCCTTTATCAAACAAATTACGAAACCTCGCTCCGGCGGGGTTTTTTATTATTAATAAATAGTAAATAATATGTATCTTTTAAGATGCAAGCCACGTACAGTGCGCGGGTGGTGAATCCCCCTCAGCGGTGGGGCGGCTAGGCAAAACGAGTCGGGTTTGTAAACGCGATTCTGTGGTCTAGCACAGGGTCACCGGGAGGCACCCGGCACCACAACCTCAGCATCATCTATTTACAGGGCTGTCGATTGGCGGCCTTTTTGTTTTATATGATTCTGGTCTTCATAGTACCGCCGGTCTTTTTCGTTCATACTGAATAAATAAACAGATAAAGTTAGCTTTATTGCAGGAAAGCGATTAGGCTGCGTCTGTGGTGAATCCCCCTAAGCGGTGGGGCGACTAGACTGGGAGGTGAATGACGCGATTCTGTGGTCTAGCATAGAGTCACCGGGAGGCACCCGGCATCACATCTTCAATATCATTTATTTCTAAGGCTGCCGATTGGCGGCCTTTTTGTTTTACATGACCCTGGCTAGCACAGCACTGTTGGTCTTTTTGTTCATACTGAATAAATATACAAATATAAATAGCTTTATGGCAGGAAGAAGACTAGGCTGTGCCTGTGATGAATCCCCCTATGCGGCGGGGCGACCAGACATGGCAGGTGTATAGAGCGCGGTTCTGTGGTCTGGCGCAGAGTCACCGGGAGGCACCCGGCATCACACCCAATCATGCATTTCTTTGTCCGCCCTGATGTAGATTATGTAGCGCACAGCAAGCCTGGATTCCGGCTTACAGATTAGATAATGTCGCCTTGAAGAGTTCTGTCAGAGCTTGCAGAGGACAATCCTTATGAAAGAAGGTTTCTACTGGATACAGCACAACGGCAGGGTTCAGGTTGCCTACTACACCAACGGCGAAACCGAAGACCTTGAAACAGGCAGAATCATCACAGGTATCTGGCACCTCACACAGGGCGATGATATTTGCGATAACGGAGAGGCTGAGATTTTAGCTGGGCCATTAACACCGCCACACGTTTAAAAAAGGCCGCTGCGTTTCAATATATAGTGTAGGCTTAAAAGTGGTGAATCCCCCTGTGCGGTGGGGCAATCCAGTTGATGAAAGTGTAAATATGCTTGCGGCTCGTATAACTGGTAACGAGTCACCGTGAGGCACCGGGCACCTGTCTTATTCTCCATTTCTGAGTTAAATATCGCCTGCTAGTAAAGCAGGCTTTTTTGTATGCGCTTCGTTAGTAGTGCTATTATTTAATCGTGAGCCAAGCCAGAACCATTAACCGGACATCCTGACCGACCAGTAACGCTGCCCGACACAGCTGCTGTATGGATGATGGCGAGGTAAAATGCCTACCTACTTAGATTTCCAACTCAGTTAGGCCCGCTTAAAACGCGGGCCTTTTTTTATCTCAGGCTCCCGGAACCCCCATCAAGGTCCTGTCGTTAATTCATCCGGAGAGCCTGACCCCTTCCCATACGACACCCGCGAACAAGCGAGGTGAGAGACATGAAAATGAACAACGACCCTCACTCCTGGACGGAGTTAATTGATCTGCTCCATAGCTGGTGGCGTGGTGAAACACCCATTGGCGCTGTACTGCTTTCAGTGGTGATGGCAGTGCTGAGAATTGCCTACGGCGGCGGCGGCTGGAAAAAGATGTTGCTGGAGGGCCTGATGTGCGGCGCCATGACGTTAACGGCTGTATCCGCTCTGGATTACGTAAACCTTCCTCAATCCCTCTCCATTGCAATCGGCGGGGCGCTGGGCTTTGTCGGCGTCGAGCAGGTCCGTTCGGTGGCAAACCGAGTTATTAACGTCCGCTTTGGTGGTGACACCAAGTGAGGAACCCCATGAAACAAGCACAATTTCTGTAGGCAACTTGTTAACCGTCGCGTTTTTTCATTCTCCTGTTTCCGAGGAATTATTATGACCTTAGAGCAACGCATAGAGGCAATAGAAAAAGAGGTAAAAGAATTGAAAATGCAACTCGATAATACTAATAACGCATTGAGTTGCATTGATTCTTCAGTGGCAAGTGACATTGCCAAGCTTAGTCAGGCTATTGCAAAGCCTCAGCAATAGTTAGCCTTCCGTTAGCTATATCTTCCAATTGACCTATGGACAGTTTGCGAATGTCTTCAGGGCTCATATCAATCTTGATGGATCGTCCTTCGCCCTGATTGTCGGTAAGGTGAAGTGTTGGTTTGATATTCGTTGAGACAGTTTCTGGATTAAGAAATGAAATTTGATGAATAACCCACATAGTTTCTCCTTCAGAGGTAATCAGCTATCCCTCATTCGCATGTGCGCCGATGCTGACACATCGACGAGCTCAAAGAGCAGTTTAACAGAGCCACCTCTAAGCTGACTGATTAACATAAATTTTCCGTCCCGCTTTTGCGGGTTTTTTATGTCTTCGATTTATAGATTGCATAGCATCAAGGGAGCTTAATGCTCGCCGATCCTAATAAGGGGTTAGTAGTGAATCAGAAACAATTTCAGAAGGCGGCTGGACTAAGCGCCGGGTTAGCTGCGCGCTGGTATACGCATATCGACGCGGCAATGAAAGAGTTCGGCATCAGCGCGGTTAACGATCAGGCCATGTTCATCGCGCAGCTGGGTCACGAGTCGGCAGGCTTTACCTCGCTGGTGGAGAACTTCAACTACTCGGTCGACGGCCTGAAGAAAACCTTTGGCAAGCGCCTGACGGCGTATCAGTGCGAGATGCTGGGCCGCGTTGATGGTAAGCAGACGGCCCGTCAGTCTCAAATCGCCAACCTGGTATACGGCGGACGCATGGGCAACATCGCTGAGGGCGACGGCTGGAAATATCGTGGCCGTGGCCTGCTGCAGATCACCGGGCGTGAGAACTACACCAAATGCGGCACTGCCCTCAAGTTGGATCTGGTCAGTACGCCAGAGTTGCTGGAGCAGGAGCGACACGCTGCCCGGTCGGCGGCCTGGTTCTTCGCGTTACGCGGTTGCCTGCTGTACTCCGGAGATATCGTGCGCGTCACTCAGATCATCAACGGCGGGCAGAATGGGCTGGCTGACCGTAAGGTGCGCTACAGTCGGGCGCAGGCGGCGCTGTCATGAAGCTGCGATATGTGCTGCTGGCGCTGGTGGTCGCTATCTCGGTCACCGGGATAATCGCCTGGCGTTCTGGCTGGAGTGCCCACGCCGACTACATCAACGCCCTGGCCGCCAATAAGCGCGCCAAAGCACAGAAGGCGATTCAGCCTGTTGAGCAGAAGGCCGCGCAGGCCAGCGACGAAGGCCGGATCATCTACCGAACCATAACCCGTGACGTGGTGAAATATGTTCAGTCTCCGGATCGTACTGTGTGCCAGTTTGACGATGCTGCTGTGCAGCTGCGCCAGCGTGCAATCGACACTGCCAACTCCATCAGCGGATTTGATGCAGGAGCCGTGCAGGGCAAGTAATGCAGGTACCAATAGCGACGAAGACCTGCAGACTGATATCGAAACTGCGGAATGCCTGCGCCAGCTGCGGCTAGATAAATACCGCTGGCAGGCCTGGTACAACGCTGTGAAATGAATATCGGGACTCCCAATAGCAAAATTCATATGCGGGTTGGCTTGAAAAAATATCTTCATGCAAAAAAAGTAGAACAATATGCTATATCGGAAGCATATATGCCAATATATGTTCCATCCTGCGGTATAAATACAACCATTCCTTTTTTTTGAGTTTATGTTTTTTTTTAACGTATAGACTCAACCCACCTTACCTGAATAGTCATTCAGGCTGGTGTATCGGTTAGCATTCAGTCCTTGCTCTCCCGGGTGGCTCCGGAGCATCAAGACTTGAAAGATGAGCGGTACTAATAAAGGCCATGCATTTGCATGGCCTTTTCTAAAAATTAGCGTTTAGCGATGTCAAAAACACGTTTGCCTTAAGACAGACGTATGACGGGATTGAGGCAAATCTATGAAAAAGGTTCTGGTTTTCTTTAATTCAAACCCTGCAGAGGTCGTTGAGACTCTGGAGGGTGTTACTACGATTGCGAGAAATTATCCTGGTGGCGAAGAAATGCATTTGCCAATATCACTTGCAGGTATTCACTCCATTACGGGCGATCAAATTGAAATATATGTCGCTTCTGACAGGGAGCTTTCGCGTGATGAAGTAGTAAATGCAGTGAATAAATTTCTGTAAAGTAGTTGAAACCTGGCTTTAAAAAGAAAGTTTGTGTTGCAAGCGAGCTTTTATGGAAATGAAACAGGTTGGTGAGAATTTTTCCGCTAACATCAAACTATGGTGAATCCCCCTAAGCGGTGGGGCTAATTAACCTGATGACTCTTCTTCACTGGCGCTCATCATGAAAGTCTGAAGCAGCGAGTCACGGGTGGTTACCCCAATGGCTCACCGGGAGGCACCCGGCACCATATGCCCAAAGCCCTTGTAGTGATACAGGGGCTTTTTATCGACATCAACGTGAGCAGAACTAACATGGTGAGGTCGCTATGCAAATGATTATGCAAGCGATTTCCTTGTGCATGCAGCGTCTGCAATATTGATGGTCTATAATTTATATACAGTTATGGTTGAGGACTATTAATCAAAAACTGCCACCGTTCTGGAGAATGGAAACGGTAAATAAATTAGAAGAGGTAAAAAATGAAAATTGAAGATCTGACGCAAAAGGCAGAAGAAGACATTGCTGCTCTGATAGCCAAAAAAATTTCAGAACTACGAAAAAAAACCGGAAAAGAAATTTCTGAAATTCAATTTGTTGCTCGTGAAACGATGACAGGCCTTGAAGGTTACGACGTAAAAATTAAACTACTTTAATCTCACCTTCTAAACACAAGGTCGCAAAAGCGGCCTTTTTTATTGCACATCGCATGCGTATCAATGCAATTAATATTCATTATCGTTTGCGGGTCCTTTCCGGCATATCGGCCTGCTACGGGGCGGCGTCCTCGCAGATTATCGCTATTTATGAAAATTTTCGGGTATTTGCCGTTTCCGTTCTTCTTCTGGCTATCTTGCTGTTTTTACTGAAAACACCCCTTCAATAGAAAGGAAATGGTGAAGCCCAGGAAATGGTGATTTGGCGTCTGTCGTTTCCTTTCTCTGTTTTATGCCAGGAGTGAGCAATGGAGGTTAACAAAAAACTCTTATCCGAGATTTTCGGCGTCAGCGTTCGTACCATCCAGAACTGGCAGGACCAGGGGATGCCGGTAGCGCGAGGAGGCGGGAAAGGGAACGAAGTTATGTATGATTCCGCCGCTGTTATCGAATGGTATTCCGCGCGGGATGCTGCCATTGAAAATGAAAAATTACGGAAAGAGGTTGAGGATCTGCGCATTGCCTCCGAGTCCGATCTTCAACCTGGCACCATTGAATATGAGCGACACCGTCTTACCCGAGCACAGGCTGACGCTCAGGAACTTAAAAATGCCAAAGAGTCCGCTGAGGTTGTGGAGACCGCATTCTGCACGTTCGTGCTGTCGCGGATAGCCGGAGAAATTGCCAGTATTCTCGATGGAGTGCCTCTGTCGGTTCAGCGGCGCTTCCCGGAACTGGAAAACCGACATATTGATTTCCTCAAGAAGGACGTCATTAAGGCCATGAACAAAGCAGCTGCGCTGGATGAAATGATACCGGGGTTGCTGAGTGAATATATCGAACAGTCAGGCTAAGGGGTTGCAGCACTCTGTGAGTGCGGGACTCCGTTCGCTTTTCCGGCCCGAGCCGCAGACAGCTGTTGAGTGGGCAGACGATAACTATTACCTCCCGAAAGAGTCTGCTTATCAGGAGGGGCGCTGGGAAACCTTACCCTTCCAGCGTGCGATCATGAATGCCATGGGCAACGACTATATCCGTGAAGTGAATGTCGTGAAATCTGCCCGTGTTGGTTATTCAAAGATGCTGCTCGGGGTGTATGCGTATTTTATCCAGCATAAGCAGCGAAACTCCCTTATCTGGTTGCCGACTGACGGCGATGCCGAAAACTTTATGAAGTCGCATGTCGAGCCGACAATCCGTGATATTCCCTCGCTCCTGTCCCTTGCTCCCTGGTATGGCAAAAAACACCGGGACAATACCCTCAGTATGAAGCGTTTTTCAAACGGGCGTGGATTCTGGTGTCTGGGTGGGAAGGCCGCAAAAAACTATCGTGAGAAATCCGTCGATGTGGCGGGCTATGACGAACTGGCCGCCTTTGATGAAGATATCGAGAAAGAGGGGTCCCCGACGTTTCTGGGTGATAAGCGTATTGAAGGCTCGGTCTGGCCCAAGTCCATCCGCGGATCCACGCCAAAAGTCAGGGGCACCTGCCAGATTGAGCGTGCCGCGAAAGAGTCGCAGCACTTTTTGCGGTTCCATGTTCCCTGCCCGCATTGCGGGGAAGAGCAGTACCTGAAATTCGGCGATAAAGAGACACCGTTCGGCTTCAAGTGGACGCCGGGTGAGCCTGCGAGTGTGTTTTACCTTTGTGAGCATAATGCCTGTGTGATTAAGCAGCAGGAGCTCGATTTTGCGCAGGCCCGTTACCTTTGCGGGGAGACGGGGATCTGGACGCGGGACGGTCTGTGCTGGTTTTCATCATCCGGTACCGAAATTGACCCACCTGACAGCATCACTTTTCATATCTGGACCGCCTACAGTCCCTTCACGACTTGGGTACAAATCGTCAAAGACTGGATCAAGACCAAAGGGGACACCGGCAAGCGTAAGACTTTCGTGAACACCACGCTTGGTGAGACATGGGAGCCGAAAATTGGCGACCGTCCCGATGCTGACGTAATGGCCGAACGTAAGGAGCACTTTGGCGCCGCGGTACCGGAGCGGGTGGCCTACCTGACAGCCGGTATCGATTCACAGCTTGACCGTTATGAAATGCGGGTCTGGGGCTGGGGGCCCGGCGAGGAAAGCTGGCTTATCGACAGGCAGATCATCATGGGCCGTCATGACGATGAAGCCACTCTGCTCAGGGTTGATGAGGCTATCAACCGGACATACACCCGGAAAAATGGGGTGGAAATGTCGGTTTCACGCATCTGCTGGGATATCGGCGGTATCGACCCGACCATCGTCTACAACCGCTCGAAAAAGCATGGCCTGTTCCGCCTGATACCTATTAAAGGGGCATCTGTCTACGGTAAACCGGTTGCCAGCATGCCGCGAAAACGCAACAAAAACGGTGTTTATCTCACGGAAGTGGGCACCGACACGGCTAAAGAGCAAATCTATAACCGTTTCACCCTCGTGCCAGAGACCGGTGACCCCCTCGCCGGGGCAGTTCATTTCCCTAATAACCCTGACATCTATGATTTAGCCGAAGCTCAGCAGCTGACAGCTGAGGAGCAGGTCGAAAAGTGGGTGGACGGCAAGAAAAAGATCGTCTGGGACAGCAAAAAGCGACGAAATGAGGCGCTCGACTGCTTTGTCTACGCACTTGCAGCCCTGCGGATCAGCATTTCGCGATGGCAGCTTAATCTCGATTCTCTTCTGGCAAGTCTGCTGGAGGAAGACAGTGGGCGTAAAATTCACAAAACCCTGGCTGATTACGCCCGGGCATTATCCGGAGAAGAATAATGGCGACACAGGCTGACCTGGAGGCAGCACGCGCTGCATTACATGACCTCATGATGGGTAAACGGGTGGCAACGGTACAGAAAGATGGCCGAAGGGTGGAATTTACAGCTACCTCAGTCAGCGAGCTGAAAAAATATATTGCTGACCTTGAATCTCAGGTTGGCTCCACTTCACGGCGCCGGGGACCGGCAGGGTTTTATGTATGAAATTACCAGCTTTAGTGGGGCCGGACGGTAAAACATCCCTGCGCGAATATGCTGGGTATCACGGCGGTGGCGGCGGATTTGGCGGCCAGTTGCGATCCTGGAATCCGCCCATCGAAAGTGCTGATGCGGCGCTCCTGCCTAATTTCTCACGTGGAAATGCCCGTGCTGACGATCTTGTACGAAATAACGGCTACGCAGCAAACGCCGTGCAACTTCACCAGGATCACATAGTCGGGTCATTTTTCAGACTGAGTTACTGCCCGAGCTGGCGTTATCTCGGCATTAAAGAAGAGGAGAGCCGCGCGTTTGCCAGGGAGGTTGAAGCCGCCTGGTATGAGTATGCTGAAGATGACTTTTGCGGAATTGATGCCGAGCGCAAGCGAACGTTTACGATGATGATCCGTGAGGGGGTCGCGACGCATGCATTCAACGGTGAGTTGTGCGTGCAGCCCACCTGGGACAGTGATTCAACGCGGCTTTTCCGCACGCAATTCAAAATGGTCAGCCCGAAGCGCGTGAGCAACCCGAATAACATGGGGGACACCCGGAACTGCCGTGCCGGTGTCAGCATAAACGATGCTGGTGCAGCGCTGGGTTATTACGTGAGTGAGGACGGTTACCCGGGCTGGATGGCTCAGAAATGGACGTATATTCCCCGCGAACTGCCCGGGGGCAGACCATCGTTTATCCATGTGTTCGAGCCGCTCGAAGACGGGCAAACCCGCGGTGCCAACGTGTTTTACAGCGTGATGGAGCAGATGAAGATGCTCGACACCCTGCAAAACACGCAACTACAGAGTGCGATCGTGAAAGCGATGTATGCAGCCACCATCGAAAGCGAACTGGATACGCAGACGGCAATGGACTTTATCCTCGGCTCTGACAGTAAAGACCAGCAAAGCAAAATGACAGGCTGGCTCGGTGAGATGGCATCGTATTACACCGCGGCGCCGGTTCGGCTCGGTGGTGCCAAAGTCCCGCACCTGATGCCTGGTGATTCACTGAATCTGCAGTCAGCGCAGGATACGGATAACGGTTTTTCAACCTTTGAGCAGTCACTGCTGCGCTATATCGCCGCCGGGCTGGGGGTCTCATACGAGCAGCTCTCGCGTAACTATTCCCAGATGAGTTACTCCACCGCACGCGCCAGCGCCAATGAATCCTGGGCGTTCTTTATGGGTCGACGCAAGTTCGTCGCAGCCCGGCAGGCCTGTCAGATGTTTGTCTGCTGGCTGGAAGAGGCGATTGCGCGCCGGGTTGTCACCCTCCCATCCAAAGCCAGGTTCAGCTTCCAGGAAGCGAGAACTTCATGGGGTAACGCAAACTGGATCGGTTCGGGGCGCATGGCTATTGATGGCCTGAAGGAGGTGCAGGAGGCTGTAATGCTTATCGAGGCCGGTCTCAGTACTTATGAGAAGGAGTGCGCCAAACGCGGGGATGACTATCAGGAAATATTTTCTCAGCAGGTACGTGAAACTATGGAGCGCCGGAGCGCGGGCCTTAACCCCCCGGCCTGGGCGGCAGCCGCTTTTGAATCCGGGCTGAAAAAAACAAACGAGGAGGATAAAGATGACGCCAGAGCTTCGTAATCTCCCGCATATTGCCAGCATGGCCTTTAATGAGCCGCTGATGCTAGAACCCGCCTATGCGCGGGTTTTCTTTTGCGCCCTGGCAGGCCAGTTGGGTATCACCCGACTGACGGATACGGTGTCGGGCGTCACGCTCGGCGCTGAACAAATTGCAGAGCCGCTGGCACTGTTTGGCGAAGATGAGGAAATGGGACCCCGGCCAGCGCGCAGTTACCAGATAACGAACGGCATCGCAGTGCTACCCGTTTCCGGCTCGCTGGTCAGTAAAACCCGTTCGCTGCAGCCTTATTCCGGCATGACGGGATACAACGGGATCATTGCCCGCCTGCAGCAGGCCATGAGCGATCCTGGCGTCGACGGCATTCTCCTCGATATGGATACGCCTGGCGGGATGGTGTCCGGGGCATTCGACTGCGCCGACATTATTGCACGGATGCGCGATATCAAGCCCATCTGGGCGCTGGCAAACGATATGAACTGCAGCGCCGGGCAGCTTATCGCCAGCGCCGCTTCCCGCCGCCTGGTCACCCAGACCGCGCGTACGGGCTCAATCGGCGTGATGATGGCGCACAGCAACTACGGCGCTGCCCTGAAAACGCAGGGCGTCGAGGTGACACTGATTTACAGCGGCGATCACAAGGTTGATGGCAACCCCTACGAAAAACTACCGAAAGATGTTCGCGATGATTTTCAGACGCGGATCGACGCCACGCGTCAGATGTTTGCCGAAAAGGTTTCCGCTTATACCAGCATGTCTGTGCAGGCCGTACTAGACACCGAGGCGGCTGTCTTCTCCGGCCAGGAGTCCGTGGATAACGGTCTGGCGGATGAACTTGTTAACAATACCGATGCGCTCGGCGTGATGCGTGAAGCACTCGACAGACGCAAAAAAACAACCACTGGAGGAACTATGCCATCACCTTCTGCATCTGCAGCGACCAATCAGCCAGCTGACCAGACAGCTACACAGACTACTGCACCGGCTGAGCAGGTCACTACCGTTGACACAACAACCGCTGCCTTGGTGGCCCCGGCAGATCTCAGCGCTCAGGTATCGGCAGCCGTAGCCGCAGAGAATGGTCGCATCATGGGTATTCTGAACTGTGAAGAGGCAAAAGGTCGCGAATCACAGGCCCGTGCGCTGGCCGAAACGCCGGGCATGACGGTCGAGAGTGCGCAGCGCATTCTGGCCGCGGCACCGCAAAGCGCCCAGGCGCGTACCGATACGGCGCTGGATCGTCTGATGGAAACCGCACCAGGTGCGCTTTCAACAGGGAATGCCTCTGCTGAGGCCGGCGACGATTTGTTAAACACCCCCGTTTAAGAGGCTAACATGGCAATCACTGAAGTATTTACTCATCACCAGCCGCTCGGTAACAGCGATCCGGCACACACCGCGTATGCACCGGGCGCACTGACGGCATCCGCCCCGGCAATGACCCCGCTCATGCTCGATGCTACGTCCGGTAAACTGACCATCTGGGACGGCGAGCATGCAGGTGCAGCATGCGGCATTCTGGCGGTTACTGCTGACCAGAACAGTGCAGAACTGGCATTTTATAAATCCGGTTCATTCCGCATCGAAGATGTGCTCTGGCCTTCTGCCGTCACCGACGACCACATTAAGCGCAATGCATTCACCGGCACGGGCATCAGCATCGTCTAAGTCGCTTCATATCAGTCTCTTTCATCCATAAAGGCCGCCAGCGCGGCTTTTTTTTCGGGAAAAATCTATGTCAACGTATACCACTGCCCAGTTGCTGGCGGTCAATGAGAAGAAATTTAAGTTCGATCCGCTTTTCCTGCGCATTTTCTTCCGCGAAAGCTATCCCTTCAGCACTGAGAAAGTGTACCTGTCGCAAATCCCGGGCCTGGTGAACATGGCACTCTATGTCTCGCCTGTTATTTCCGGCAAGGTCATCCGTTCCCGCGGGGGTACCACCTCAGAATTTACACCTGGATATGTCAAACCCAAGCACGAAATAAACCCGCAGATGACCCTGCGTCGTCTGCCGGATGAAGATCCACAGAACCTGGCGGATCCTGCCTATCGCCGCCGCCGCATCATTCTTCAGAACATGAAGGATGAAGAGCTGGCGATTGCGCAGGTAGAAGAGATGCAGGCCGTATCCGCCGTACTCAGCGGTAAATACACCATGACCGGGGAGGCGTTCGAGCCGGTGGAGGTGGATATGCAGCGCAGCGCCAGAAACAACATTGTTCAGGCAGGTGCTGCGGCCTGGTCCGCCCGGGACAAGGAAACCTATGATCCGACCGATGACATCGAGACGTATGCGGTGAATGCCAGTGGCGTGGTCAACATCATCGTGTTCGATCCAAAAGGCTGGTCACTGTTCCGTTCCTTCAAGGCCGTCAAGGACAAGCTGGATACCCGCCGCGGCTCTAACTCTGAGCTGGAAACCGCACTCAAGGATCTCGGTCAGGCGGTTTCCTACAAGGGTATGTACGGCGATGTGGCAATCGTCGTGTATGCCGGTCAGTACGTTGAAGGGGGCGTGCAGAAGAATTACCTGCCGGATAACACTATGGTACTGGGTAACACACAGGCGCGCGGTCTGCGAACCTATGGCTGTATCCAGGATGTGGACGCGCAGCGCGAGGGCATTAACGCCTCTGCACGCTATCCAAAAAACTGGGTGCAGACCGGTGATCCGGCACGTGAATTCACCATGATCCAGTCCGCGCCGCTGATGCTGCTGGCAGACGCGGACGAGTTTGTGTCCGTCAAACTCGCGTAACTTCCACCCGGTGGCCCTTCGGGGCCAATTTTTCGGAGTAGCTTCCATGACTGAAAAAGAGACACTGATCGCCCGGCTGAAAGAGCTGGGCAAAATGCTTGGCCGTGACGTGAATACCAGCGGCACCATCCAGGAGCTGTCGATGCGTATTGCTGAGCTTGAAGAGGAGCTGGATGGAGATGCCGGTCCGGTTGACGGTGAAAATGGCGAGGAGAATGCTTCCGGCAGCACCGGCAGCACCGGCAGCACCGGCAGCACCGGCAGCACCGACGGTGATATTGCTGACGCGGCGAAAGAAAAAACGACAGCGACCACAACCGATGACCGGGTAACAGTAGAAACGCTGGCAACCCTGCATATTGACGCGCTGCATGCCACGCGTAACGAACCGGTGTCCATCGCTGAGCCCGGCGTGATCATTCGCGTATCCGAACAGGATGCAGACGAGCTGATCGCAAAGGGGCTGGCCAGAGAAGTCTGAAGGGGACCGCATGGCTGATTTCGATAATCTCTTTGATGCAGCTATGTCACGGGCGGATGACACGATTCGCGGCGTCATGGGCGCTGATGCAACGGTGACGTCCGGCGCTTTGTCGGGCGTCACGATCCACGGTGTTTTCGATGATCCTGAGAATATTGGTTATGCCGGGGCAGGGGTACGGATTGAAGGAACCAGCCCGTCTTTATTTGTGAAATCAGCCACTGTCCAGCAACTGGAGCGTATGGACACTCTGATGATTAACGGGCGGGCTTTCTGGGTTGAGCGAATTGGCCCTGACGATTGTGGCTCCTGCCATATCTGGCTGGGTAACGGGAGCCCGCCCGCCGGTACCCGCCGTCGTTAAGGAGGCTGCATGTCCATTAAAGGCCTTGAGCAGGCGATAGAGAATCTCAACAGCATCAGCAACACCGCCGTCCCGCGAGCGTCGGCACAGGCCGTTAACCGCGTGGCAAACCGGGCTGTCAGCCGCAGCGTGGCAGTTGTGTCAAAAGATACCCGGGTCCCGCGAAAACTGGTAAAGCAACGCGCCAGGCTGAGACGTGCGACGGTTAATAAACCCCGCGCGCTTATCCGTGTAAACCGAGGCAATTTACCGGCCATAAAACTGGGTACCGCCAGCGTGCGCCTTTCCCGCAGAAAACGGGATAAGAAAGGGGCCAACAGCGTGCTGCGCATTGGACCGTTCCGTTTCCCGGGCGGATTCATTCAGCAGCTTAAAAACGGTCGCTGGCACGTCATGAGGCGAACAGCAAAGCCCCGTTATCCGATCGAAGTGGTCAGCATTCCTCTGGCAGCCCCTTTAACCACGGCATTTAAAGCTGAGCTGCCGAAGCTCATGGACTCGGATATGCCCAAAGAGCTCCGGGCATCCCTTACAAACCAACTCAGGTTGATTATGACAAAATGAAACACAGTGATATCCGACAGTTGATTCTTGACGCACTGGAAAGCGCGATGGGTACTGACGCCATTTATTTTGACGGCAGGCCAGCAGTGCTCGAAGAGGGAGATTTCCCGGCCGTCGCCGTTTATCTCACCGACGCGGAGTATACCGGGGAAGACCTGGATGCCGATGTCTGGCAGGCCACTCTTCATGTTGAAGTCTTTCTTCCTGCCAGGGTGCCTGATTCGGAGCTGGATGAATGGATGGAAGCGCGTGTTTACCCGGTTCTGGCGGAGATCCCGGGGCTTGCATCCCTTATCACCAATATGGTGCAGCAGGGCTATGACTACCAGCGCGATGATGATATCGGACTCTGGAGTTCAGCCGATCTGAAATATTCCATCACCTACGAAATGTGAGGACGTTATGACCACACCTAACCCGCTGGCACCGACGAAAGGGGCCGGCACCACCCTCTGGATTTACACCGGAAGCGGCGATCCCTACGCCAGTCCCCTTTCGGATGTTAACTGGCTGCGTCTGGCAAAGATCAAGGATCTGCAGCCAGGCGAACTCACCGCCGAGTCAGAGGACGACACCTATATCGATGACGACAACGCCGACTGGGCTTCATCCATGCAGGGTCAGAAATCGGCAGGCGACACGAGTTTTACTCTGGCATGGCTGCCGGGTGAAAGCGGTCAGCAGGACCTGGTGAACTGGTTCGATGACGGCACGGTTAAAGGATACAAAATCAAGTACCCGAATGGCGCCGTCGATGTCTTTAAAGGCTGGGTGAGCAGCCTTGGGAAGACCGTTTCGGCTAAAGAAGTGATGACCCGAACGGCAAAGATCACCAATAACGGCAAACCCTCACTGGCAGAAGACAGCGGTACTGCGGTAATTGGCGTGACGGGTATCAGCTTGGATAAATCCACTGCAGCGGTTGCTGTCGGTGCGACCACGCAACTGGCAGTGACGGTCCTGCCAGCCAGCGCTTCAGATGCTTCCTTCCGCGTCGCGACGTCTGATCCGTCGAAAGCAACAGTGACGGTCAATGGTTCAGTACTGACCGTCACCGGCGTGGCGGCGGGCACCGTTGAAATTATTGTCATGACCAATAGCGGTAACTTTGCGGCAATCTGCAAGGTGACCGTTTCCTGAATCCCGGGGCGTGAGCCCCGTACTCCGGAGTGAATATGTTTCTTAAAACTGAACTGCTCGAGCATAACGGCAGCAGCGTGACACTGTACCAGCTGTCCGCGCTGCAGCGCATTGAACACCTCGAATACCTGAAAGAGCTGGAAGCGGTTGAAGAAGGTGATTTCCAGACCGCTATCACCCTCACCGTGAAAAATGGTGCTTACCTGGTGGCGTTGTCGCTCTGGCATGGTCATGCGCTGAAAGGTACGCTTCCTGATGGCGCGCCGGCGGAAGTGGCGAAAATTCAGGATGAAGTCCTGCAGACCTGGCCGACGGAGCTTATTGCTGAAGCGGATTTTAAGGTGAAACTCCTCTCCGGCATGATTGAACCGCAGCTGGAAGATGCGCAGGTTGGCATCAGCGAACCTGCAGAGCCTGTTACGGCGGAAAAGCCCTCGCCAGTGAGCTGACGTTCGTCCTGAAACTGGCGCGTGAGTTTAGTCGCCCTGACTGGCGCGCCATGCTTGCTGGCATGTCCTCTACGGAGTATGGCGACTGGAAAATCTTCTACCAGGATAATTTCTTTCATGATGCGCAGCTGGACGCCCATTTCTCCGGCCTGCTCTACACCATTTCAGCCCTGTTTTTTGCCGACCCGGAATTATCCCCGGACAGTTTCAGCATTCTTTCACCTGTATCTGAACCCGTTGATGTAGCAGAGCCGGACGACGATGCGCTGATGGCGAAGGCGGAAGGTATTTCTGGAGGTATACGCTATGGCCCAGACGGCAGTCGGTGATCTGGTCGTTAATCTTGACGTCAACTCGACGAAATTTAACGAGCAGATCAGCTACGTCAAAAAAGAATTCAGGCAAACGGGTAATGCTGCGAACGACTCTGCTTTGCGGATCCAGCAGTCATTCAGCCGCCAGGAGAATGCCGCGCGTAAGGCCGGAATCTCTGTTGGTCAGTATAACGCAGCAATGCGTATGCTCCCGGCGCAGTTTACTGATGTGGCAACGCAGCTGGCGGGTGGTCAGAACCCCTGGCTTATTTTGCTCCAGCAGGGTGGGCAGGTAAAAGATTCCTTTGGCGGGATCATGCCAACCTTCAGAGCCCTGACTGGTACGGTTTCCCCGTTGATGCTCGGCATCGGTGCACTTTCGGTCGCAACGGGCGCGCTTTTTTATGCCTGGTACCAGGGCTCTTCTACTCTGTCTGATTTCAACAAAACTCTGGTACTTTCGGGGAACACTGCAGGCCTGACTGCCGACCGCATGCTGATGCTGGCAAGAAACGGACAGTCGGCAGGGCTGACGTTCAACCAGACCAGTGAGGCCCTGACCGGGCTTGTCAACGCGGGCGTGCGTGCCGGTGCCCATTTTGACGACATGAGCCAGGCCGTTGCCCGCTTCACCGAAGCATCGGGTGTACCAGTCGATAAAGTTGCCGCTGCGTATGGCAAGCTGACAACTGACCCGACATCCGGGCTCATTGCCATGGCCCGGCAATTTCATAACGTCACTGCCGAACAAATCGCACATGTTGCCCAGTTGCAGCGTGCCGGTGATGAAGCCGGGGCACTTAAGGCGGCAAACGACGCGGCCACCGCCGGATTCAACGATCAGACCAAATCCATCCGCGACAATATGGGGTCGATTGAAACTGCTGCCGATACGCTGAAACGCGCATTTAAGTCGATGTGGGATGCGGCGCTTGATGTCGGTCGGCCCGATACCGCGCAGGAAATGGTGGCAAAAGCACAAGCCGCTTTTAAAAAGGCCGATGAAATCTGGAATCTGCGAAAGGATGACCGTTATGTAAATGATGAGGCCCGTGCCCGGTTCTGGAATGACCGCGAAACGGCCAGGCTGGCGCTGGACATGGCGCAGCAGCAGGCGGGGATTTCCAGGCCTAATGAAGAGAATGCTTCGCGCGAAGCGGTAGCGGAATCTGATCGTCAGAAATATGCTTCACAGGCGCAGTCTAATTACGCTAAAACGCAGTCAGCGCTGGAGAAATACACGGCCAGGCAGAATGAGCTGAATAAGGCGCTGAAAGATGGGCGGATCCTGCAGGCGGATTACAACATCAACATGGCGGCGGCCAAAAAGGAGTACGAGGACTCCCTGAAAAAGCCGACGAAAAGCAGGACACCTGGGGGTGCAAAACTCACCGACACCACCAGTGCGCAGACACTGGAGCTGCAGACGCAGCTTGAGGTTATGCGTCAGCACAGTGATATCAATGACACGATTAGCCAGCAGCGCCAGCAATTGTGGAAAGCGCAGGCCAGATTTACGGTCCTTGAACAGGCCGCCAGAACCCGGGCGCTGACGGAAGATGAAAAGTCCCTGCTCGCCAGCAAGGATAAGGTGCTCGCGCAGGCTGAAATCAATGCAAAACTGGGTGACCAGATCGTCACGCAGGAGCGCCTTAACCGTCTGCAGGATACATCGCAAAAATACGTTACCCAGATGGGTGAGAAAACCCGGGCGCTGGCGGAAAGCGCGGGGATGAGCAGTCGTGCGGCACAGCGGCGCAATGAAGAGGCTCAGTTACTACAGGGCTGGAAAAACGGCGGCGGGTCTGAAAAAGATCAGGGCTACCAGAAAGAGCTGCAGGCGCTACAGGGATATTACCAGGAACAGGATAAAGTGCGCGGCGACTGGCTGTCTGGTGGCAAATCCGCCTGGGCTGATTACGCCGATTCTGCGGGTGACGCGTACGGTCAGATGAAAAATGTCGCGGCCAGCACCTTTGACGGAATGACGCAAAACCTTGCGGACATGCTTACCACCGGTAAAGCAAAGTGGAGTGACTTCACCCGCTCAACGCTTTCGATGCTGGCGCAAATCGCCCTTAAACAGGCGGGAGTAGGGATCGTGGGCGCAGTCAGTTCGGCCATCGGATTTGCCGGGGGCGGCTATACCGGATCGGGCGGTAAATATGAGCCTGCCGGGGTGGTGCACCGCGGGGAGTTCGTTTTTACCAAAGAGGCGACCAGCCGGATCGGGGTGGGGAATCTGTACAGCATGATGCGCGGTTACGCGTCCGGCGGGCTGGTCGGTGGCGGCAGAATGTCCGCTGCGGCCACGGGAGGGATCAGCGTTTATGCACCAGTCAGCGTCAGTCAGCAGGGTGGCGGCGAGTCCAGCCAGGCGGACACCATCGGAACGGCGCGGCAGCTTCAGGGCATTGTTCAGCAGACCATCACTGACCGGCTTAAAAAGGAGATGGGGCCGGGTGGTGTACTTTACCCGAGGAGGTAGCAGTGACAGACACATTCAGCTGGCGCACCCGTAAATCAGCCCGGGGAACAGAAAGCGCCCGGACGCTTCAGTCCCAGTTTGGCGACGGGTATAAACAGATCGCCGGGATGGGGATCAATGACAGGTCCGAAGTCTGGGAACTTGACTGGACGGGCACACGAAGCGAGGCCGCAGTGCTGCGTGCGTTCCTTATGTCGCACATTACAAAATCGTTCTGGTGGACGAACCCCTGGGGGGAGAAGAAGCTCTATCGGATGAAGGCTGATTCCTTCAGTGTTTCGTTCCCCTCCGGAAAAAAAGCGACAGTAGCGTTCACGTTCGAGCAGTCCTTTGCTCCCTGATTATCTTCAAATCCAGAATGACTTACCGCCTCCGGGCGGTTTTTTTATGGGGTGAATATGAGTTTCACGCAGGATATTCAGCAGCTGGAACCGGGCCAGCTAGTCCAGCTGATTGAAATAGACGGCACCGAATTTGGCATGGATACCATTTTGCGCTTCCATGCCCACAATATTGCTTCTGCAGGCTGGTCTGCATTCGCGGCTGACAACCTGCCTGCCATTATCTGGCAGGGTCAGCAGTACGACCCTTACCCTTACGAGCTGAAAGGCCTGGAGCTGTCCAGCACCGGGGCACAGCCCACACCCACGCTTTCCGTGTCGAACGTCGGCAACTATGTTACTGCACTTTGCCTAGAGTACGACGACCTTGCGAGGGCGAAGGTGAAGATCCACACCACGCTGGCGAAGTACCTGGACGCGGCCAACTGGACAGCCGGCAACCCGAACGCCAGCCCGGCCGACGAGCGCGTACAACTTTTTTACGTCAATGCCAAAACCGCTGAAACGCGGGTGCAGGTCGACTTTGAACTGTGCTCACCCTTTGACATCCAGAACCTGCAGCTGCCCACCCGGCAGATCACGCCGGTCTGCACCTGGTGCACTCGCGGCTGGTACCGCACCGGCACCGGGTGCGACTACAACGGGAACCGCTATTTTCTCAAGGATGGCACCCCCACGGATAACCCGGCGCTGGATATGTGCGGCGGCCAGATGCAGGACTGCGAAGCGCGGTTCGGAACCGGTAATCCGCTGCCGTTTGGCGGCTTCCCGGCGGCAAACCTTCAGGGTAAATAACCATGCGAAAAAAACTGATGGATGCGATCCGCGCTCATGTTGCCGCGGAATATCCGAACGAGGCCTGCGGCGTGGTGGTGCAGGCCGGACGGGCGCAGCAGTACATTCCATGCCGGAATATTTCAGCAACGCCCACTGAGGCCTTCACGATCTCGCCGGAGGATAAGCTGGCAGCATCGGAGCAGGGCGAAATCATTATGGTTATCCACTCGCATCCTGATGTGGTGCAGCTTGTGCCGTCCGAAATGGACAGGGTGCAGTGCGACTGGTCCGGGGTGGAATGGGGCATCATGACCTGGCCGGACGGTGATTTTTGCACGCTGGCACCCCGTGAGGACCGGGACTACGCCGGGCGACGCTGGGTGCTGGGTTTTGCTGACTGCTGGTCGCTGATCCGTGAGTGGTTTCAGCGTGAGCACGGCATTACCCTGGGTGATTACTCGGTACAGTACGAGTGGTGGGAGCAGGGCGAAAATCGCTACGACGATAACTGGGAGGCAGAAGGTTTTGTTCAGGTGGACCCTGCTGATATGCGTCCCGGCGATATGATCATGATGCGCATACAGGCGCAGGTAACCAATCACGCGGCTGTTTACCTCGGTCATCACGAGCACCAGGGAAACATCATGCTGCACCATAATTTCGGCAGCCTCTCTGCCCGGGTGCCGTACGGCAAATATTACCGCGACCGCACCGTTCGTGTGGTCCGGCACAGGGAGCTGATGAATGCTGAAAACTCTGATTCTTGAAGGCCGTATGGCGAAAAAGTTCGGGCGCGAACACAAATTTCACGTTGAGGATCTGTGCGAGATGCTGCGCGCCATGTGCAGCCAGGTTCCCGGTTTCAAACGCTACCTGTCAGAAGGACATATGCAGGGGATCCGCTTTGCCTTCTTTAATGGCAAAAACAACATCGGCCTCGACGAGTTTGACATGACCCGCGGCGGTACGGTGTACCGGATTTCAGCCATTACCGAAGGTTCAAAGCGCGGCGGTGTGCTGCAGATCGTTATCGGGGCGGTGGCTCTCGTGGCCGCGTATTTTACCGCGGGTGCCTCGCTGACGGCGATAGGCCTGAGCACGGCTGCCGCAACCGCGACAACAACGGCCCTGACTGGACTCGGTCTGTCGATGATGCTGGGCGGAGTGGTGCAGTTGCTTACCCCACAGCCGAAATACAACGTCGGTGCCTCGTCCAGCACGGACAACAAACCCAACTACGCCTTTGGCGCGCCGGTGAATACCGTGGCTGTGGGTTATCCGGTACCTGTGTTTTTTGGTGAGCGCGAAATCGGCGGGGCAGTTATCAGCGCGGGGATCTTCTCCAGCGACCAGCAGTGAAATTTATTGTCAGCTACAGGTCACCTGCGGGTGGCTTTTTTTATGGGTGAAATATGCGACTTCTCGAAGATGAAACCCTTATTCAGGGACGTAAAGGCGGTGGCGCTAAACAGCACACTCCTGTTGAGGATCCGGATGACCTGCTGTCGACAGCGAAATTAAAAATGTTGCTGGCGATCGCTGAAGGTGAAATTCAGGGTGAGCTGACGGCACAGAACATCTTCCTAAACGACACCCCGCTGGCGAACGCCGACGGCAGCTACAACTTCACCGGCGTGAAGTGGGATTTTCGCCTGGGCACTCAGGATCAGGACTACATTCAGGGATTGCCTGAGGTCGACAACGAAATGTCGGCAAACGTGACAGTGACCACCACCGCACCGTGGACACGCCAGTTCTCTGACCTGATGCTGGATGCCGTGCGTATTAAGCTGAGCCTGCCCGTACAGTACACCTATAAAGACAACGGCGACATGGTCGGCACGGTCACGGAGTACGCCGTTGATCTCTCGACTGATGGTGCGGCCTGGCAGACGGTGGTTAACGGCAAATTCGACGGAAAGACAACCACGGAATACCAGCGCGACATCCGCATAGACCTGCCAGCGGCCACTACCGGCTGGGCGGTGCGGGTGCGTCGCATCACGCCTGATTCCGTGGGTAACTCAAAACTGATAAACGCCTTCAAGGTGTTCTCGTTTACTGAGGTGATCGACAGCAAGTTACGCTATCCAAATACCGCGCTGCTGTATATCGAGGTCGATGCCAGCCAGTTTACCAGCGGCGCCCCAAAGGTGACCTGCAGGCCGAAGGGCAAACTGGTACGTGTCCCGGACTCCTACGATCCGATTACGCGCACCTACAGCGGCGCCTGGTCTGGTGGCTTTAAAATGGCCTACACCAACAACCCGGCCTGGGTGTTTTACGATCTGGTGCTGGATGAGATTTACGGCATGGGTACTCGCATCGATGCTGCCATGATCGACAAGTGGGAGCTGTACGCGATTGCGCAGTACTGCGATCAGAAGGTGTCGAACGGGGCGGGTGGTACCGAGCCGCGCTTCACCTGCAACGTCTACATCCAGAGCCAGCAGGACGCCTACACCGTTCTCAGCGATCTGGCTGCAGTATTCCGGGGGATCACCTTCTGGGGCAACGACCAGATTTACGTGCGCGCGGATGTGCCGCAGGATGAAGTGGATTTTACCTACCATGCATCAAACGTGATTGACGGGTTGTTTACCTACGGCGGCGGCAGCTACAAAAACCGCTACTCGTCTGCCCTGGTGTCCTGGTCTGATCCGCAGAACCATTACAGCGATACTGTTGAGAGTGTCTACGATTCCGACCTGGTGAAGCGGTACAAGGTCAACCAGATGTCGATGACGGCGATTGGGTGCACATCACAGAGTGAAGCGCACCGCCGGGGCCGCTGGGCGCTGCTGTCTAATGCGCGCGACGGAACGGTGTCATTTGGCGTGGGACTGGACGGTTATATTCCCCTGCCTGCAGAAATTATCGGTATCGCGGATCCGTTCCGTGCCGGCAAACAGAACGGCGGGCGTATCCGGGCGGTGAGCGGGCGTAATGTCACGCTTGATCGTCCTGCTGACTATGCCGCCGGCGACCGCCTGGTGGTCAATCTGCCTGACGGCAGGGCGCAGACGCGGACAATCGCGGCGGTCAGCGCGGACAAGCAGACAGTGACGGTTGCTACCTCTTTCAGACTGCAGCCTGAACCCGGCGCGGTGTGGGCCATTGACAGCGACAATCTGGCTATCCAGTATTTTCGCGTGACATCCATCCGGGCGAACGACGACAGCAACGGTGGTTTCACGATCACCGCGGTCCAGCATGACCCGAATAAATACCGCTATATCGATGACGGTGTGCGCATTACCCCGGCTCCGGTCACCGTCACGCCGGTAAGCGTTCTGCCGGCACCGAAAAACATCATCCTTACCGAAACCGACCACATCGAGCAGGGGCTTACCGTTGCCACCATGAATGCGTCCTGGGACAGGGTGGACGGCGCTATCCGCTACCAGGCGCAATGGCGCAAGGATAATGGCGACTGGATAAACGTCCCGGTGAGCAGCGCCCAGGGATTTACGGTGCAGGGGATTTGCACCGGGAGTTATGATGTGCGGGTGCGTGCGCTGAACGCTCAGGATTCAGGCTCGCCCTGGGGGTACGCTGACACGACTTACCTTAAGGGTAAGACCGGCAAACCTGGCACGCCGCAGAGCCTGCAGGCGAGCGACGATGTGGTCTGGGCTATCGACATCACCTGGGCTTTTCCGGAGGGTTCAGGTGATACGGCATACACCGAAATTCAGCGCGCGACCACCGAAGACAAGGCTAACCCGCAGTTACTGGCACTGGTGCCATATCCGGCCACGCATTACCAGCATGGCCCGATGCGGGCGGGCGTCAGTCAGTGGTACCGCGCGCGTCTGGTTGATCGTATTGGCAACACTGGCGACTGGACGGAGTGGGCGGCAGGACAGTCCAGCTCTAACGCCGGTGATTATCTTGATATGATCGGCGACACGCTTGAACAGACTGACGGCTATAAAAACCTCGTGTCGGACATTGCCGATCTGGGTGAAGATATCCAGTCTGCGCGCGATGACATCACCGCAGTCACGACAGAGTCGGCGGCGACTAAAGCGGGTCTGGCGCAGGAGGTCACGGACCGTAAGAAAGCTATCACCGACGAGGCCGCCGCGCGCGGGCAGGCGCTGCTGACCGAGAAGAACGAGCGTCTTGCCGATATCAGCAACGTCAACCAGACGATTCAAACCAGTACCGAATCGCTGGCGCAGCAGATCGCGCAGGTTTCAGCCGGCACCGGCTCGCAGTTCGATCCGGCCAAAATCTGGTATTTCGATACATCAGTCGAGGGTTGGTCCGGGAACGGGACGCCGACCATTGTTGATGGCTGGCTTCGTCCTGCTAACCATGCCTCTGATCCATGGGTGTCATCACCGGGCTCGCTGGGCATAACAGCTGCTGCTTATCGCTTTCTGAAGCTTCGTATCAAGAAAGTGGGTAATCCCGCCTGGGTGGGGGAAATTCGCTGGCGCAACACGGCTGGTTTCAACGACACCAACCGATTCACGGTGGCGGAGCCCGCTTATAACTCTGACGGCGTCGCCACTCTTGAGTGTGATGATATCCCCTGGCTGGCCGACACGACGATCAACCAGATTCGACTGGACCTCTCCACCAAACAGGACGCCACAAACTACTACCTGATTGACTGGGTAGCGGTCGGACGGCCAACGCCTGGGGCCGGGATGGCGGCTCTGCAGCAGGAAACGACAGCCCGTGTCACTGGCGACCAGGCGGAAGCCACGGCGCGCGAGACGCTGGCGACGCAGATCCGGGGCGGCTATACCGGTGATGACCCGTCAAAACTGGCATCGGGCCTGCTGTACACCGAGCGCCAGGCACGCATCACGGCGCAGGAAGCTGAGGTGACGGAGCGGAAGAAGCTGGAATCGACCGTAAACGACAACCATGCCGCTGTGACCCAGGAACTGTCAACGCTGACGACTGAGCAGGAGGCGCAGGCCACCACGCTGTCGGGCCTGCAGACCACCGTCGGGAAAAATACCGGCGATATCACGCGCATCGATAAAGCCGTAGCCGATAACAACAAAGCGCAGACTACCGCGCTGGCTGCGGTTAAGGCCACGACCGACAAGAATACGGCTGACATCAGCACGGAAACTACGGCCAGAACGGATGGAGACAGCGCGCTGGGCCGCCGCATCGACAGTCTGAAAGTCGATGTGGATGGCAACACTGCCAGCAGGGATGCCGGTATTGTCGGCAACGTCACCAATGCTCTGGCCAACTTCATGGCGTTCTCGGATCAACGAGTCACTTTTGCGGTTGGTGAAACCAAAACGATGGCCGAGATCACCGACGCCCGTAAGACCGCAGCGGATGCTACCAGTGCCCTGGCGGAGCAAGTCACTACGCTTAAGGCGACCGTTGAGACCAACGGGCAGACCAACACAGCTGCCATTACGCGAATTGATCGGACGGTTGCGGATCTGGAGAGCGCCACGGCAACCAGCATTCAGCAGGTGACGGCATCGATTGGGCAAACCAACGCCAACGTCCAGACGACCAGCCAGGCTGTTGCTGATATCAACGGCAAGCTGAGCGCGCAGTGGGGCGTTAAAGTCCAGGTGGAGGCGAACGGCATTAAACGCATCGCGGGTATCCAGCTGGGCATTGATGCCACGGGCTCCTCTAATTTCCTTGTCAGCGCCGATACGTTCGCGGTTTACAACCCGACCACTACCGGGCAGGAGCTGGTGTTTGCGGCTACCGGCGGGCAGATGTTTTTGCGATCGGTGTTTATCCAGGATGGCACGATTGATAACACCAAAATCGGCAATTACATCCAGTCCAGTACGTGGGATGGAACCGGCAATGTCGGATGGCATATCAACAAATCCGGGTATGCAGTGTTTAACAACGTGACCGTTCGCGGGACTATCTATGCCACCAACGGAGAGTTCAGAGGCACTGTTTATGCTACGGATGGAGACTTCAAAGGCACAGTTTACGCGAACAAAATCGTAGGCGATGTCGTTAATATGTTCTCGTTCCCTGGTGGCAGATTCAGGGGGGATTCAGGCCAGCAAAAAGATTTTTATCGACAGGTTACCTGGGCGGGTGGTGTGCCATATGACGTCACAATCGCTGTTCCGACATTTGTAGTCTGGAATGAAAGTGATACTTATAATGCCGACCTGAGCGCATACATCAATATAAATGGGAGAGATATTACAGTAGTGACTCTTGGTTTAAAACTGTCGTATACGGACGTCAATAACAATAATCGTCAGGTAAATACTTATGTACCTGTCACAGGTAGCCTGGATATTCCGGCAAATTCAGGCCCTGTAACTATACGTATCGGCCTTAGGGGAATTACCAACGGGAATGCTTTCATGAATATGCAGCCATCAATGGCGCTAATCACCAAAAGAAACTCACCAAACTTCTCCAGTTATTCAGGCAGTTAAATTTAAACAGAATGGAGCGTTTGTTTAAATCGGACTGGAAATAATAATCCGGTATGAATATTACGACTCTGCCTTAGCTCGTTCTCCTGATATTCACTACACCCTTATAACCCAGCTCCGGCTGGGTTTTTCTTTTTAAGGACATCACGAATGGCCACACTTGATGACGATTTAGCAAAAGCCGTCTCGGAAGGATTTCGCCTGGCGCAAGGCAGTATCATCAACCAGGACCTGATTTTATCCGGGACCGGTGACGTTACCGTAACTCTGGCTGACGGTTCGAAAAAGACCGGACCGAGCTGGTCAAAGTTGATTGCTGCAGCGACTGCAGCAGGAACCAGCGCTGCAGCAGCTGCAACGTCTGCGACAAACGCTAAAACTTCTGAGACGAACGCGAACTCTTCCAAAACTGCTGCGGCAACGTCTGCGACAAATGCCAAAACCTCAGAGACGAACGCAAAGACCTCAGAAACCAACGCCAAAACGTCTGAGACGAACGCGAACACTTCAGAGAATAACGCCAAAACCAGCGAAACGAACGCCGCAGCATCACTGGCCGCCGCGCAGCTGCTGACATCTGTACCCTATGAAGAAGCCCCGTTCCCTGATGTCTGGTTACCGCTGAATGATGACCTGCGCCTGCTGGCTGGATTTGCGCCATATGACAAGCTGACGATTTCCGGGCAGATGCTTGAGTTGGCAACAAAATCAGCGACAATTATCCGGCCAACCGAAGCGACATATATCGACAAATCCGGTGTGTTGCAGACCGCTAAAATTGATGAGCCGCGCTTTGAAAAAGAGGGGCTATTGATTGAGGGACAGCGCACTAACTATTTCAGGTATTCAAACGATCCTTCGCAATGGAAAAGCGTTAGTAATGTTGATTCAACACTAACGCTTGTTAGCGCTATTGATGGCAATACAAAAGCACCGACAGGACAGTACACCACCACTACTGGCAAAACCAACATGAATCTTCTGGACTCCAGGTCCAACGTTATTGCCCTGGCTATTGGTGAAACACTTTCTATATCGTGTCGTGTTAAATTGTCAGCAAATCTTCGCTTCCGAGTACGAGTGGGGAATGGCACGAGCTACATAGGAGGCTGTTATTACAACCCTCAAGGGGAATTAATCGGTGCTATAGATAAAGTTATTAGCTCTGCCATTCTTGGTTCCGATGGCTATATAACTATTAAAACCACTTATATAGCTGATGTTGAAGGTACGGAATTTTTTGCACAGTTTTTGATTTATGATTTAAATAACGTAAATAATAATATTGCAACTGGCGAAACCTGCGCACTACAAATGCCCCAAGTGGAATTAGGTCCGAATGCAAGTTCGTTTATTATATCAGGGGCTTCCCCGGCTACCCGAGCGGCAGACATTCCTACAATCCAGCGCTCAGGCAATGAAAACTACTTTGGCCCATTTACCTACAGTGCGGAGGTGCACTTAAACGGACCGGTGATTGCCGCAACGTCTACCTCGGCACGTAGAGGGATTCTAAGTTTCTATCCGTCCAGTGCTGAATACGTAATGACATATGTAGACCCTTCATCGTCGTCGGCCTTAGGTAAATTAAGAAGTATGTATGGAGCTTCGAATTTTAATCAAAGCTCCAAGCGCATAGATGATGATTTAATTCATAACGTTGTTTTTTCGACAGACCTTATAAAAAATAGATTAAGCCTTGATGGGGAGATTACTGAAATAGCCACCGCGGCGAGACCTACACCTGGAAATCCCGCCCCTACAGTCCCCGATAAAATACTTATTGGCTGGGGCGCAGGTTCAACAGCATATGGGCAAAGAGTGCTAAACGGCCACATTCGTAATCTGCGCATATGGCACCGGGCATTAACTCTTAATCAAATTAAAGGACTACGCTAATGATGGATTTATATCTGCGATTTACCGACGCTAACGAAATGCGCACGCAATTAATCACGGCGGGATTTGTTGATGATGAAGGGCAGGGTGGTTTATATCACCCTGATATCAGCCTGGATATCGTTGGCGTTATCACTGTCCCTGTTGAAGTTATCAATCCCGGTGAAGAAAACGAAATTATTAAGTACACCACCGAACCCGGCTATCACGTCAATTTGCGCGTCATGAGCGACTCGCTCGATTTATGTGGGCTGAACGACTTTGTGGTTACACCGAAAACACCGGCTCGCGTCTGGGCGTAAGGAAATACTATGGCAAACAGAATAGATACGGCCGAGCTCAGCAGAGCAATAAACGGGTGGTCTGCTGTAGTGGATGCGGCATCGTGGCCCACAGGTAGTTCCACGGTCTATGGTGGTTCACTCAAAACGCAATACACCGTGAACGGGGTGGAAAGGGTATCCGCCGCTCTGCAGATAGTAAAACGTACAGAATGGAACTACTCTATCGCCCGGTTTTATGTCAGCCAGATAGCTGGCGGCACTGACACTCTCCAGAACACATACTTCGACTTCATGTCAAATGGCAACGTGACGTTTGGTGGTCGACTGTATCTGGGCTCACCTGCGCCGGGAGACTGGATATCGGCGGCCAATGGGCACTACTCGGGTGTGTACCTGCCTTATACGCAGGACAATCCGGGTAATAGCGCCATAGGGGCCCTGTCGTGGGGATACCAGCATAGCGGCGGGTACAACCTGCGAACAATGTGGGGCAACGTAGGTAACGGTACGAACGGATGGGCTAACACGTCCATGACTCAATACGCCGATGGCGGTTCTGCGATGCGCTACTGGTATTTCACTCCTACCACGGGGGACTTATCGACTACGGTTGGCGGGAACGGTGGGTTCGCCGGAAGTTATATCTTCCAGAAGGCCGCAACATCAGATGCTACGTTGAAACACGACATTGCATATGACGACGGGAAAGCCTCTTACGAAAACATCAAGAAGCTGAAACCCTGCACGTTCGTGTATAACGGCGATTACCTAGAGCGTGTGCGCCGGGGGATAATCGCCCAGGACGCTTTGCGGGATATCGACAGCGAGTATGTGAAGCTGGTTCCTGCGGCGCCTGAGTTCGACGAAGAGGGAAATCGTTGTGATAAAGATGACACACTGGCTTTGGATAACAACGTCGTCATGATGGATACGGCGCTGGCGCTGCATCACGCGATTGCCAAAATCGAAACACTGACCGCGCAGGTCGCGCAGCTGCAGTCTGAGGTTCAGGCGCTGAAAGCATAACGGCATGTGGATATTCAGCGGCAATGATCAATAGGCACAACCGCCTTGCCCTAATCCATTCTTTAAAATACTGCATATAAATACAGTAAAAATAATAATGTGAGGCATTTCTCTATTCATGATTATCTCAACAACATGATTATCTTCCCTCGCTAGACTACAAATTTAATATTTACAAGGTCTGTAGTTTAAATTCTAAAAGGCAATAAAATTTTATTTAGATATTGCTCGGTTATACTGAATCTTTTGCATAACTAGTTCAATTTATTCCGAATTATATGTGCGTTGTATTTTGAGTGTTTCGCGTAGTTTCGTGACGTTAAATTAACTCTTCATACTAATTCTGGTGTTGGCAACTGACTAATAATACCAAGGAAATCATAGGAATAAAATTATGGGCGTATTTTTTGACAAACCCATTAATTGAGCTACCAAATTTAACTAATTAAAAACAGTGAAAAAATTAACTAGTGAGGTTTGTTTTTCTCCACCTACATTTTTTCTATTGTACTACTTGTCTGGTAGAAACAGTGGGTTATATTCTAAATGCAGGTTACAAATGGTAACTTTTGGGAAAGACTATACTTCTGTTTGTTGCTCCGCTCGACATAGAGAGATATGAAATGAAACTGAAACCCATAGCGAGAGGGCTGGCTCTTGCCGGTCTGCTTTCAACCCTTATTCTTCCTGCCTATGCTGATGTTTCTCCAAAAGATGCAACAGCGGCAACAAAACAAACTAATGACCAGCTTTATAATCAACTTCCATTCTCTGACAACACTGATTTTACCGATGCTCATAAAGGATTTATTGCTCCTCTTCCCACTGAAATAATCCACGGAGAACAAGGAAACGTTGTCTGGAACCCGCAGCAGTATGCATTTATCAAAGAAGGCGAAAAAGCACCGGATACCGTCAACCCCAGCCTCTGGCGTCAGTCTCAATTGATTAATATCAGCGGCCTGTTTGAAGTCACCGATGGTGTGTATCAAATTCGAAACCTCGATCTGTCGAACATGACCATTATCGAAGGCACCACCGGTATTACCGTGGTCGACCCGCTCGTTTCCGCTGAAACGGCGAAAGTCGGGATGGATCTCTATTATAAAAACCGCGGTAAAAAACCGGTGGTGGCGATTATTTACACCCACAGCCACGTTGACCACTACGGCGGCGTGCGCGGCGTGGTGGATGAGGCCGACGTGAAAGCCGGTAAGGTTAAAATCTACGCCCCGGCTGGCTTTATGGAAGCGGCCGTGGCAGAAAACATTATGGCCGGGAACGTGATGAGCCGCCGCGCCAGCTATATGTACGGCAACCTGCTGAAACCGGATGCCAAGGGCCAGGTGGGTGCAGGCCTGGGTACCACCACCTCCGCCGGGACCGTGACCCTGCTTGCCCCGACCAACATCATCGAAAAAGACGGGCAGAAAGAGACCATCGATGGCCTGACCTATGACTTTATGCTGGCCCCGGGCTCAGAAGCACCGTCGGAAATGCTCTGGTATATCGAAGAGAAAAAACTCATCGAATCTGCCGAAGATGTGACCCACACCCTGCACAACACCTACTCCCTGCGTGGGGCCAAAATCCGCGAGCCGCTGCCGTGGTCGAAATACATCAACGAAGCCATCGTGCGCTGGGGTGATAAAGCCGAAATACTGATGGCCCAGCACCACTGGCCGACCTGGGGTAATGAAAACGTCAATAAATTGCTGAAGAGCCAGCGCGACCTGTACCGTTACATCAATGACCAGACCCTGCGCATGGCGAACCAGGGCCTGACCCGGGACGAAATCGCCGCCAACTTTAAGCTGCCGGATTCGCTGGCGCACACCTGGGCCAACCGGGGCTACTATGGCTCGGTGAGCCACGACGTGAAAGCCACCTACGTGCTCTATCTCGGCTGGTTCGACGGCAACCCGGCCACCCTGGATGAGTTGCCGCCGGAAGAGGCCGCGAAGAAATTCGTTGAGTACATGGGCGGTGCTGACGCAATTATGCAGAAGGCCAAAACCGACTTCGATCAGGGTAACTACCGCTGGGTAGCGCAGGTGGTGAGCAAGGTGGTGTTTGCCGATCCTAACAACCAGGCGGCCCGTAATCTTGAAGCGGATGCGCTGGAGCAGCTGGGCTATCAGGCCGAATCGGGTCCGTGGCGTAACTTCTACCTCACCGGCGCGCAGGAGCTGCGTAACGGCGTGGTGAAAGGCCCGACCCCGAACACCGCCAGCCCGGATACGGTGCGGGCGATGACGCCGGAGATGTTCTTCGACTATCTGGCGGTGCACATCAACGGCGAGAAAGCCGGGACGGCGAAATCGGTGTTTAACATCGACCTTGGCAGCGACGGCGGCAAATACAAACTGGAGCTGGAGAACGGGGTGCTGAACCACACCGCCAACGCCGAAGCCACCAATGCCGATGCCACCATTACCCTGAACCGCGATACGCTGAATAAAATTATCCTCAAGGAGACCACCCTGAAACAGGCTGAGGAGAGCGGCGCGGTAAAAGTGACCGGTGACGGTGCGAAGCTGGATACGATGCTGGGCTATATGGATAAGTTCGAGTTCTGGTTCAATATCGTAACACCATAAATAATTCCCCCTGCGGCTTCAGCGCTGCAGGGGCTTGCTTCAGGTAATCCTATGCGTGTTTCATATTCGATTTTGTCTTCAATATTATGCCTTGCTTCATCTTATGCCTTAGCTGCGCAAGAGCATGCCTCGGATGCGGCACAAGCGAACAACCCTCTGGCGAATATGACCGCATTTAACATGCAGAACTATTATATCGGAGATATCAGCGATACGGATGAAGATGCAAATCAATTCTGGTTCCGTTATGCGCAGCCATTTTCTCTTGGTGAAAGTAAATGGCTATTACGTGGTTCGTTACCGATTAACACCTATCCTGTTGCGCCCACAGGCGCGCATAAAACAGGCCTGGGTGATCTGAATTTATTCGCGTCCTGGCTTATTGATACCGGTAATCCGGCTGTAAGTTTTGGTTTTGGTCCGCAAATTACCGCTCCGACCGCTACGGAAGATGCACTTGGAACAGAAAAATGGTCCGCAGGACTGGTTAACGTCCTCTTTAATGCCAGTTCGCCGAAATTCCAGTATGGCTATCTGGCCTCATGGCAACACAGCTTTGCCGGAGAAGACAACCGCAGTGATGTGAACCTCGGCACTTTCCAACCCTTTTTATTTTATCAGTTGGGTGGGGGGACCTATTTACGAGCGGCACCCATCTGGGTCTACAACTTCCAGAACGACAGCTATAGTGTCCCGATGGGGTTAGGGGTAGGGCAGGTAATTAAACAAGGTAAAACCGTCTATAACTTTTTTGTAGAGCCCCAGGGCTCGGTTGCAGACCACGGGCCGGGAATGCCTCGCTGGCAGGTTTTCTTTGGATTGAATCTTCAGTTCATGAATTAATCCATTGCATTACCAATAAACGCAGGACGATGGCTAACTGTGCATTACGTCACTTCTTTTTGCGATGACAATAGCGGGTGACCCACATCCTCACTGGTCACCCGTTAGTTTTGCATTGTCCGCTTCTGGGACTTAATAGATAAATAGTTTTGAGCGGGTTTAGCACTCCTAATGGTGAAAAGTGGTTATCAAAACTTTGGGCCGCTATAGCAAAAACAAGGAGTTAGAAAGCAGCTCAAATAAGCCCTCAAAGTTGATTTTTCTTTATAATTATTTTATAAAGCAATGGCTTACAATGATTTCGTGGAGCTACTGCTCCGTCATATGGAATGGTTCGAAGCCGCAGACCTGATTGTTAAAGGTATGGAAGGCGCGATCAACAACAAGACCGTGACCTACGATTTCGAACGTCTGATGGAAGGCGCTAAGCTGCTGAAATGTTCAGAGTTTGGTGACGCAATCATTGAAAACATGTAATCCGGTATCGGATTAAACAAGAACGGGAGCCGAAAGGCTCCCGTTTTTTTTTGGGATACGGAGGAGGAATGATGCTTGATGACACTGAACTGCGCCGCATCGCTGCAGGCGATCTTTCCAAAATAACCGCAGCAGAGCTTGCCACAGAACTGCTCTCACTGCGTCAGGAAAATACCCGCCTGAAACAGCTTCTCGCGACGGAAGTAAAGCTCCCTTACGTCAGCGCAAGCCCGGTATGCGATATTGAGGCAGGGTACGCTGCAGGCGTCACGGACAGCAAAGAGGCGATACGTCGGGCAGGGTTCTTCATCGAAGGGGATGATTAAAAGATGAAACCCGGCGGGATGCCGGGTCTGCTCACATTAAAACCAGTTAAATTTGTCAGAGAGTATCAGTAACAACGAACTGGCACAAACAAGGTTAATACAAATCACGAATCTGCTGGAAACATTCATGTTATCAATACCATTAAGGCTGTTCTGGGATTGTGTTAATAAGCGTAATAGCAAAATCCAGAACGTCAAATGGCAGAATGAAGGACAAAAAAAAGCCCACATAAAGTGGGCAAGAAATACTGGAAGCAATGTGAGCAATGTCGTACTGAATACCTGAGTGTTTTGCTCAACTATTCAGTGTTGAGAAAGATAATGTTTCTCATTAACGATTGCAACCCCAATTTTTGTGCGGAACACAGGTTTGCCGACTAATTCTTAATTTTTTCGCGTGATGGTAATCACAAACTTGCATTTCTGAATCCTGTGCTAAGCTTTCTGTGTACTTGATTTGACGACAAAAACCATACAGAGAGGAAAGCAGTTATGGGAATCATATCCTGGATTATCTTTGGGCTTATCGCGGGTATTCTGGCTAAGTGGATCATGCCGGGCAAAGATGGCGGTGGATTCATCGTTACAGTCATTCTGGGGATCATCGGTGCCGTGGTCGGCGGCTGGATCAGTACCCTCTTCGGTTTCGGCAGAGTCGATGGCTTCAACTTCGGCAGCTTTATGGTCGCGGTAATTGGTGCGCTGGTTGTGCTGTTCATTTACCGTAAGGTGAGAAGCTAACCCGACATTGCAAAAAAAAGACCGCCAAGTGGGCGGTCTTTTTACGCGATTTACCACCAGCCTAGCTGGCTACCGGCAACGGCCACAATGGCGACAATCAGCATAATAATCGTCGTTTTTCTCATTTATCCCCCGGGCGCAGCGTAGCCGCCGACAAAAAACCACGTTAAAAAAATCACCGCCGTAATAAAGATTACGATCGGGAACAGAATACCAAGCCGCATGCTATCACCTGTCCTGAAATGCGAAACCCGTTGAGTGTACGGGGTTAATCGATATTGAGAAAGGGCGTTTTCATTTTCCCTTTTTTATCGCTGTACATGGCCGCATCGGCTGCCCGCAGGGCGCTGTCGGCATCCAGTTGGGCCGGATCCACCTCAATCACGCCAATACTTGCGCCCGGATAAACGATATGCACATCCCCGAGCCAGTATTCACCGGCAATCTGCGCGCTCAGCTGCGTTTTCATTACCGTTAACGGGATCTGCTCCCCGGTCTCACGATCCTGACTCAGACAGGCCACCAGGAATTCATCCCCGCCCAGCCTGCCGACGATATCATCGTCGTCGCGTCCGTCGTTCAGCCGTTTACCCACCTCAACCAGAAAGCGGTCGCCCGCCTCGTGACCAAAGCGATCGTTGATGAGCTTAAAATCATCCAGATCGATGTACGCGATGATGGCGTTACGGTTCAGATGACGCGCCAGCGAAAAGAGGGTGGTGAGATTGTCAAAGATGGCGCGGCGGTTAGGCAGCCCGGTAAGGGCATCGGTATAGGAGTACGCAATCAGGGCGGCGTTCGCTTCACGCAGCTGATTCACCAGCGACTCTTTCTCAATGTACTGGGCGATGAGTCCGGCGAAGAGCTTTAAGACATGCTCACCGCGTTCGCTCAACTCCTGTTTGCGGGTGCTGGTGGCGCACAGGGTGCCGTAGAGCGAACCATCGGTCAGATGAATGGGGATGCTCATGTAGGTAGTGATACCCAGCGCTTTTGCGGCGTCGCAGTCGGCAAAACGTTCGGGAACGCTATCGCTGTAGAAGCAGTCGGAATCGATCGCCCGTTTACACAGCGTCTCGTCCCAGGGAACGCTTAGCCCTTCCGGAATGTGCATCTGCTTGCTGTTTCTGGCGTAGAGAATGTGCTGCAGACGGGCGTTGATATCAATTTTGGTGAGGTAGGTGGACTCCATATCCGTCACCACCTCCAGCATTTCGAGCAGCTGACGCACCAGGCTTTCAAGTGATTGCTCAGTGCTGAGCGTTTCTGAAACACGGGCAAGAATAATATCCGACATGACGCTGCTCAACTCCCCTACAGATGACCTCTGTACCTGACTGTTTTGCTGAAAGATTCGACGGCGGATAGTAAAACATGAATTGAAAACATTTCATATATTCAGGCGAGGAACGACAAATTCTGGCAGGGAAAAAAGCCCCGGCGCAGGGCCGGGGAAAGTAACATCTTGATTACGGAATGATGTTCTCTGGTCAAGGCGAGAACGACCTCACTATAGCGATGAAACATGTCGGCATAATGAAGAAATCATGGAGAAAAATTCACCTGTTCACCCTGGTGACAGAGCCTTTTGGCTGAGATAAAATCCGCACTAAGAAAATTCTTATATACAATATTCAGACACGAGGAAGCATGTTTCAGTTAAATCCGGGCAGCCTGGCGATGATTATTGGTGCCCGCACGCCAGCAGGGCGTCGCAATATTGGCAAATCCGTTGAGCTGTTCAGCCTTTGCCATCCGGGAGAGCGGTTTTTAAATCCGGTCAACGGCGTGATGACAGAGCTGCCGCCATCTGCACAGCGCCCCCTGTGGCTGGTGACCGGGGATGTCTGGTCGGTGGATAATCAACACGGCTTTGCGTTTGTGCGCCCGGAATACCTGATGCCGCTCACGCCTGAAGAGGCGCCGGAAACCCTCGACGCCCTGATGCTGGACTGACTTACAGCTCGCGCAGCCAGGCGGCTAACACCCGCGCGTGATTCTGCTGCGGATCTTTTGCGCCGTAGAGCAGCGTCACGGTCTGCTTGTCCGCCAGGCGGGCAATGCGCCGTCCCTCATCCTCATGTAATGCCAGCTCCTGACGATAGGCTTCGCTGAAGCTGGCAAAGTCGATCGTCTCGCTGTGAAATGCCTTGCGCAGTTCATTTGACGGTGCCAGCGTCTTACACCACTCATCACACGCCAGCGTCTCTTTTTTCATACCCCGCGGCCAGAGCCGATCCACCAGGATCCGGTAACCATCCCCCTGGCTGGCCTCGTCATAAAGACGTTTGCAATGAATCATTCTCTTGCCCCTCAATTTAAGGTGTTGTGATAACAACGAAAGATCGGTAGTCTGACGCGCCTTATGTTATCTGATATTTATCTGGCATAAGGATCACTCTATGGAACTCTCTCCGGTAAAAGATACCCTCCGAATTGCACTGGTCGGCGACTACAATCATGACGTGCTGGCTCACCAGGCGATCCCTCTGGCCATTGACGATGCCGCTGCGGTGCTGGACATTACCGCCGACTACGACTGGCTGGCGACAACCGAATTAACCAGCCCGGAAGACCTGGTCGGCTACGACGCACTCTGGCTGGTTCCTGCAAGTCCGTATAAAAACACCGAAGCCGCGTTCATTGCCGCGCGCTATGCCCGTGAAAACAGCGTGCCGTTTCTGGGCACCTGCGGTGGATTCCAGCATGCGCTCATAGAATATGCGCGTAACGTGCTGGGCTGGGAAGATGCCGCCCACGCGGAAACCGATACCGAAGGCCGGATGGTGATTGCCCCGCTGACCTGCTCGCTGGTGGAGGTCGCCGATACCATCGAACTGCGCGCCAACACCCTGATCGCTAAAGCCTATGGTCAGGAAGAGATCGAGGAGGGCTATCACTGCAACTACGGCGTATCGCCTGAGTTCGCGCAGGCGCTGGATAAAGGCGATATGCGCGTCACCGGCTGGGACGCGCAGGGCGAGATCCGCGCCGTTGAGCTGGTAACGCATCCGTTCTTCGTGGCGACGCTGTTCCAGCACGAGCGCGCCGCCCTTGCCGGGCGTCCTGCGCCGCTGGTGCGGGCTCTGCTTCGCGCGGCGCAGAATTACTGAAGACAACTTAGCCCGGTGTGATCTCCCGGTCACGCCCGGCAAGCATACCGCACACCGCCATGATGACTGACACCAGCGCGCAGGCAAGCAGTGGGATCCGCCAGTCGCCGTTGGCATCATGGATTTTACCCATTAACGGTGGACCACAGGCGGCAAGCAGATAACCGACCGACTGCGCCATCCCGGAAAGCGCCGCCGCCTGATGAGCCGAGCTGGCACGCAGGCCGATAAAGGTCAGGCCGAGGATCATGGTGGCACCGGAGCCAAAGCCAAATATTAGCGTCCACATCACCGCCATATCCGGCATAAACCACAGCCCGGCCGCGCTCACCGCGCACATCATTGCCGCCAGCCCGGCGACACCGCGCTGATCCTTCAGGCGAAGCAGGATCAACGGCACCACAATTCCCGGCGCGGCGGTCGCCAGCTGTAACAGCCCGTGCAGGGAGCCCGCCTCGGTTTCGCTGTAGCCATGACTCTGCAGGATCGCCGGAAGCCAGCCGATAATCACATAGTAAATCAGCGAGTTGATCCCCAGAAACAGCGTCACCTGCCAGGCGAGCGCAGAGCGCCAGATCCCCCGGTTTTGCAGCGCGCGGGCGCCGCTCAGGGAGCCGGCGGGGCGCTGACGCCACTGCGGCAGCCACAGCAACAGCGCCAGCAAAGGAAACGCCATCAGCATCAACAGCGCCCCGTGCCAGCCCGCGCCGCTCAGGGCGACGGGCACCACCAGCGCCGAGCCCAACGCGGCGGCGGCCCCCATGGTCAGAGAGTACGCCCCGGTCAGTTTTGCCACCTGGCCGGGAAAATCGCGCTTGATAAGCCCTGGCAGCAGCACGTTGCCCAGCGCAATGCCGCAGCCAATGACGGCGGTGCCGCCAAACAGCAGCGCTGCAGAGGGCAACGAACGCAGGGCAATCCCGGCAATAATCAGCAACAGGGCGATGAACAGGCTGCGCTCCATCCCGATACGCCGGGCGAGCCCGGCCGCCAGCGGGGAGATCAGGGCAAAGGCCAGCAGGGGCAGGGTGGTGAGCAGCCCGGTCTGGGCGGTGGTCAGGGCGTAATCGGCGCGAATAGCGTCAAGCAGCGGCGCGGCCCCGGTAAAGGTCACCCGCAGCGAGGTGGCAATCAGCAAAATTCCGGCGATCAACAGCGCTCGCTGTTTACCGGTGGCAGAAAGGGCAAGGGTCATGAGTATCTCTTACGTCGAAATGAGCCTACAGGATACGCATTTTCACGCTGGCTGAAATCAGGCTAAAATGACAGATTATCGCTAATATCGGACAAGATTATGATTGGCCTCGGCCTTGAGGGATACGATCCCGACAGCCAGCACGACCCGGCGGTGGCGTTTCATGTGCGCGTGGTGGCAGACGAGCAGCGCATCCCGCGCCACCAGCACCGCAAAGGACAGCTCATTCTGGCCCTGCACGGCGCAATCACCTGCGAAGTGGAAAATGCCATGTGGATGGTGCCGCCGCAGTTTGCCGTCTGGATCCCCGGCCAGCTACCGCACAGTAACAAGGCGACACCCAGCGCCCGACTCTGCTTTTTATTTATCGAACCCGACGCCGTGTCGCTGCCGGATCGCTGCTGCACGCTAAAAATTTCCCCCCTGGTGCGGGAGCTGATCCTCACCCTGGCCGAGCGCAGCCCGGACGTGCAGGAGCCGGCGACCCGGCGGCTGGTGGAGGTGCTGTTTGATGAACTGCCCCGCCAGCCCCAGGAGCAGCTGCAGCTCCCGGTATCCACGCACCCCAAAATTCGCCTGATGAGCGACACCATGGCGCAATCCCCTGCCGAATGGCAGACGCTGCACCAGTGGGCGCGCCATTTTGCGATGAGCGAGCGCAACCTCGCCCGGCTGGTGGTCAGCGAAACCGGGCTCAGTTTTCGCCGCTGGCGGCATCAGCTTCAGCTGATTGTCGCCCTGCAGGGGCTGATTAGCGGGCAGTCGGTGCAGCAGGTGGCGCATCATCTGGGTTATGACTCCACCACGGCGTTTATCACCATGTTCAAAAAGGGGCTGGGCCAGACCCCGGCCCGGTATATCGCCAGCCTCGCTACGACTTTCCGATAAACAGCGACACCAGTCCGGCGGCAATAAGCGGCCCGACCGGGACGCCGCGAAACAGCGCCACGCCCAGTACCGTACCTACCAGCAGTCCGGCCACCAGCGTAGGCTGGGAGCTCATCAGCGTGACGCCGCGCCCGCCGAGCCAGGAGACAAATACCCCTACGGCAATGGCGATAAGCGATTTCCAGTTCATAAAGGCGTGGATCAGCGTCGAGGCCGGTAAGGTACCGCTGGCAATGGGTGCCATCACGCCGATGGTGAGGATGATAATCCCGATGGTCAGCCCCTGTTTTTCAATCCACGGGAAAAAGGTGTTAAGCGGCGTCACCCGGACAATGATCAGCACCAGAATCGAGATCGCCACCGTGGTGTTATGGCTGACGAAGCCCAGCGCGGCCAGAGCCAGAAGAATGAGCAGGGTAGGGTCAAACATGTTGTATTCCTTGCCAAAAATAAAAAAGTAAGCCTGCTTACTTTACGCCCTCGCACGCCTGTAAAAAGGGTTATGGGAAAAAAAAGTATTGATTTGGGCGATTGCCTGAAAGGGGCCGGGCAGCGCGGCGGGAACCCGTTTCGTTGACGATAAGCCCTTTCTACTACAGAAGGTTATTTACAGATATTTGGAAACATTCATTTCGTATCTTTATTAGTAGCGGGCTATATAATCTTTAAATGCCCTTACAAATATTGAGATTTAATTTGATATGATCTTTTTCGTTATTAATTTGTTAATTGCGAGGTCCAATGAACCGGAAATTCAAAGAGATTGATGAAACCGTTCGCGGGCTGAACCAGTCAACGGATGCGCACTTTAAGTGGTTGGTAAAGTTATTGCGCTTTATTGATAGCGGTGATGTCGATATACCCGAAATATGCAATGACGATGCCCACCTGCATTGCGAGTTTGGACACTGGTTAAATACTCGCTTACTGGAGGAGCGGGAAGACACAAACTTTTTACTGGATATTAACAAAAAGCATATATGCGTGCATCAAACCTGTCGGAGTCTGATTACCGCCATTGAGCATCGGCGGCAAAAAAGTGAAGATTTCGATCTTTTCGAACAATCGTTGCTGGCTTTTACCGATGCCCTGACCACTTATAAAGTACATTTGCTGCAGCTGCGTACCAGCTACGATGCCCTGACCGGTCTGCCGCTGCGACGCATTCTTGATGAGTCGTTCTGCAGCATGAATAAAGAGCTGGGTGCCGAGGGGCTATACCTGCTATTACTGGATATCGATCACTTTAAAAAAGTGAATGATAATTACGGTCATCTTAACGGGGATATTGTTCTGCGTTCGCTGGCGATGAATGTCAGCAATAATATTCGCCGCTCTGAGTCAATGTATCGCTACGGTGGCGAAGAGTTTATTGTTGTTCTGCATGCCACCAACGACCGGGAAGCGGTTACCATCGCCGAACGGCTTCGTCGTGATATTTTTCGTCTGGAAACTATCGCTGGAGAGCATATTATTCGCATTACTTTTACCGGCGGCTTAACGCGTATTCATCAGGAGGAGACGCTCAGGGAAGTACTTGAGCGAGCAGATATTGCGTTATATACCGGCAAAAAAAGCGGGCGTAATTGCACCCATTTAATTAACAGGGATCTGCAAACCCAGAAGTATTGCGATTAACGAACAGGCCAGTTATTAATTAACTGGCTTGCTTATTTGTGCGGTCGGTCTGCCTGAACTGGCAGTATTAATTTTTTCAACTCTTTTCTGTACCTCTTATTCTCTTCACCCGGCGTTGTTATGGCGCTTACCCTTCGGCAAAATTTTACTCCAGTTTATGTGCCTGCTCGTTAAGCGCTTTCGGTAGCGAAAGGATTCGGTTTGCAGCGGTACACCACGCCATCCTTAGCTCAGGCACAGAAATGAAAAAAGTAAAATTTACCCCCCATCCGCTGGCCGTGGGGCTGCTGATCGCTATCTCCGGCACCAGCCTGGCGGCAGAGAATAGCCGCACGGCGCCGGTAGACGATCAGGATGTGATCACCGTGACGGCACCGGTGCTATCTCCTCTGGAAGTGGTGACATCGCCAAAAACGCCGCGCCAGCCGGTCCCGGCCAGCGACGGCTCGGACTACCTCAAAACCATCCCCGGCTTTAGTCAGATCCGTAACGGCGGCAGCAATGGCGATCCGGTATTTCGCGGCATGTTTGGCTCCCGCCTGCGCCTGCTGACTAACGACAGCGAGATGCTCGGTGCCTGCCCGGCACGAATGGATGCCCCCAGCTCGTACATTTCCCCTGAAAGTTACGATCTGCTGACGGTCACCAAAGGGCCGGAAACGGTGCTCTGGGGGCCAGGTAACTCTGCCGGGACGGTACGTTTTGATCGCGAACCGCCGCGCTTTGACAGCGCAGGCATCAAGGGTGACGCCAGCTTCCTCGCCGCCTCTAACGATCGCTTCGACGAGAACGCCGACGTCAGCTTCGGTAACGACACCGGCTATGTTCGCCTCAACGGCAATAAATCGAAATCGGGCGACTACAAAGACGGCAACGGCGATCGCGTGGCATCGAAGTGGGACAAGTGGAACACCGATCTGGCGGTTGGCTGGACGCCGGACGCCGATACGCTGCTGGAACTGACCGCCGGGCAGGGTAACGGCGATGCCAGCTATGCCGGGCGCGGTATGGACGGCTCTCAGTTCAAACGCGAAAGCCTGGGCCTGCGCTTTAAGAAAGAGAATATCGGCGAGGTCTTCGATTCGCTGGATATGAGCGTCTACTACAACTATGCCAACCACATCATGGACAACTATTCCATGCGTTCTCCGGACTCCGGTTCCATGAACGGGATGCCAATGGGGTCGATGAATATGTCGATGCCGATGGAGAAACAGGTCGATCGCCGCACCGTCGGCGGCAGAATGATGGGCACCTGGCTGTGGTCAGATTTCCAGCTACAGAGCGGGCTGGATATGCAAACCAACACCCACCGCAGCAATGAAGATGACGAGAATACAGGCTGGCAGGAGGACGCGCGTTTTCACGACTACGGCGCCTTCAGCGAGCTGACGTGGAATGCGACCAATCTGAGTAAAGTGATCGGCGGCGCGCGTCTGGATAAAGTCGAAGTGGATAACTACACCGGCATCGGCAGCGACAGCCGGGAAGATACGCTCCCGGCGGGCTTCCTGCGCGTGGAGCACAATCTGGGCACTATGCCGGCGATGGTTTACGCCGGGCTGGGGTATACCGAACGCTTCCCGGATTACTGGGAGCTGTTCTCGCCCACCTATGGTCCGGACGGCACCTCGGACGTGTTTGATAATCTGAAGCCAGAGCAAACCACCCAGCTTGATATCGGAGCCCAGTACAAAGGCGAGCGCACCACCGGATGGGTTTCCGCCTATGTCGGGCGCATCAATGACTACATCCTGTTCATCTACGATCCGGACGACTCCCACGTCAGCCAGGCCGACAACGTCGATGCCACCATTATGGGCGGTGAGATGGGCGCGTCGTATCAGCTGAGCGATCAATGGAAAACCGACGCGACCCTGAACTACTCCTGGGGCCAGAACACCGACGATCACCAGCCGCTGCCGCAGATGCCGCCGCTGGAGGCGCGTCTTGGACTGACGTGGGAGAAGGGCGATCTGAGCTCAACCGGGCTGCTCCGTATGGTCAGCCCGCAGCATCGGGTGGCGATGAACGAAGGTAACGTGGTCGGGAAAGATTTCGATCAGAGCGCCGGGTTCGCGATCCTCTCCGCTAATGCGGCGTACAAGGTGAATAAGTACCTGAAGCTCAGTACCGGCGTCGATAACCTGCTGGACAAGAACTACAGCGAACACCTGAACCTGGCGGGGAACAGTAGCTTTGGTTACTCCTCGGACACCCCGGTGAATGAGCCGGGCCGCACGGTGTGGGCGAAGATGAACGTGACGTTCTGAGGCGTGACAGCCAACGTAAAACCGCCGGTCAGTGACCGGCGGTGGCGTTAACTGTTGCTGGTGGCAGATTGCTTGTGGAAAAGCTCTCTGAATACCGGATAGATATCTTCCTGGTCGCGAATGTGCTGCATCGCGAAGTTATCAAACGTGGTTTGCAGATGTTCATACTCACGCCATAGCGTCTGGTGGGCGCGGCGGGTGATCTCGATATAGCTGTAGTAACGCACCACGGGCAGCAGTTTTTTCGCCAGAATTTCATGACACAGCGGCGAATCGTCTGCCCAGTTATCACCATCCGACGCCTGCGCGGCATAGATGTTCCACTGCGCCGGGTCGTAACGCTCTTTCACCACTTCATCCATCAGCTTCAGGGCGCTGGAAACAATCGTCCCGCCGGTCTCCTGCGAGTAGAAGAACTCGTGTTCATCCACCTCTTTGGCCTGAGTGTGGTGGCGAATATAGACTACCTCCACGTTCTTATAGGTTCGGCTCAGGAACAGATAGAGCAGAATATAAAAGCGCTTCGCCATGTCCTTGGTGGCCTGATCCATCGAGCCCGAGACGTCCATCAGGCAGAACATCACCGCCTGGCTTGAAGGCTCGGCACGTTTTTCATAGTTCTTGTAACGCAGGTCAAAGGTGTCGATAAAGGGCACGCGCTCGATTTTGGCGCGCAGTTCGGCAATCTCTTTGCGTAAACGCTCCTCTTCCAGCAGCTGCGCGGGTTCGCTGTTTGCCACGCTATCCAGGGTGGCTTCCAGCTCGCGCAGTTCACGCTTTTTGCCCGCCGTCATGGCGGTACGGCGCGCCAGAGAGTTCTGTAGCGAACGCACCACGCTGATGTTGGCCGGAACGCCGTTAGCGGTGAAACCGGCCCGGTGCGTTTTATATTCGTTCAACTGACGATGCTGGTTCTTCTTCAGATTTGGCAGAGCCAGATCTTCGAACAGCAGATCCAGGTACTCATCTTTCGAGATCTGGAAGACAAATTCGTCCTGTCCTTCACCGTCCTGGCTGGCCTGGCCCTGACCACTCCCGCCGCCACCGCCGCCGCCCTGAGGACGCTCGATACGGTCGTTCTGGACAAAATGGTCATTACCCGGATGAACGCGATGGCGCAAACCGCCGCGTCCCTGATGGAACATCGGTTCGCTAATGTCGTCCGTCGGGATAGAGACGGACTCCCCGCTGTCTACGTCGGTCACCGAACGCTTGTTAATGGCCTCGGAGATCGACTGTTTGATTTGCGCTTTATAACGACGCAAGAAGCGCTGGCGGTTCACCGTGCTCTTGTTTTTGCCGTTAAGACGCCGGTCAATAAACCAGGTCATATGCCCCCCGTACTGCATTTGCCAACTTGCATTGTCCGCAAGTGCCGGATGGCGTTAACGCTATCCGGCCTGCGGAACATAGTTGTAGGCCCGGTAAGCGGCAGCGCCACCGGGCTTAGTGTTAAGACGATTTACGCACGCGCAGGTACCATTCGCAGAGCAGGCGAACCTGTTTGCGGGTGTAGCCTTTCTCCATCATGCGATCCACAAAATCGTCGTGCTTTTTCTGCTCGTCGGTAGAGGTTTTGGCATTAAACGAAATGACCGGCAACAGCTCTTCGGTATTGGAGAACATTTTCTTCTCAATAACGGTGCGCAGTTTTTCGTAGCTGGTCCAGTTCGGATTGCGTCCGCTGAAGTTCGCTCTGGCGCGCAGCACGAAGTTGACGATCTCATTACGGAAGTCTTTCGGGTTACTGATCCCGGCAGGCTTCTCGATTTTTTCCAGCTCCGCATTCAGTGACTCGCGGTCAAACAGCTGGCCGGTATCCGGGTCGCGGTACTCCTGATCCTGGATCCAGAAATCGGCGTAGGTGACATAGCGGTCAAAAATGTTCTGCCCGTACTCAGAGTAAGATTCAAGATAGGCGGTCTGGATCTCTTTGCCGATAAACTCGGCGTATTTCGGGATCAGATAACCTTTCAGGAACTCCAGATAACGTTCAGCCTGCTCTTGCGGGAACTGTTCACGCTCAATCTGCTGCTCCAGCACGTAGAACAGATGCACCGGGTTGGCGGCCACTTCGGCGTGGTCAAAGTTGAACACGCGGGAGAGGATTTTGAACGCGAAGCGCGTGGAGAGACCGTTCATCCCCTCATCGACACCGGCGTAGTCGCGATACTCCTGGTAGGATTTTGCTTTCGGGTCGGTATCTTTCAGGCTTTCACCGTCGTACACGCGCATCTTCGAGTAGATGCTGGAGTTTTCTGGCTCTTTCAGGCGCGACAGGATCGAGAAGCGCGACAGCGTTTCCAGGGTTCCCGGGGCGCACGGCGCATGAACCAGTTCACTGTGGTTCAGCAGTTTTTCGTAAATCTTGATCTCTTCGGAGATCCGCAGGCAGTAAGGCACTTTGACGATGTAAACACGGTCAAGGAAGGCCTCGTTGTTTTTGTTATTGCGGAAGGTGACCCATTCCGATTCGTTGGAGTGCGCCAGGATAATGCCGTTAAACGGCAGGGCGGAGATACCTTCCGTCCCGTTGTAGTTCCCTTCCTGGGTTGCCGTCAGCAGCGGATGGAGCACCTTGATAGGCGCTTTGAACATCTCGACGAACTCCATAATCCCCTGGTTGGCGCGGCACAGCGCACCGGAATAGCCGTAGGCGTCAGGATCGTTCTGGGCGTGGTTTTCCAGTTTACGGATGTCCACTTTACCCACCAGCGCCGAGATGTCCTGGTTGTTCTCATCACCCGGTTCGGTTTTGGCAATCGCAATCTGCTCCAGAATGGATGGCCACACCTTCACCACGCGGAATTTGGTGATATCCCCGCCAAATTCGTTCAGGCGTTTCGCAGCCCACGGCGACATGATCGTGCCGAGATAGCGGCGGGGAATGCCGTACTCTTTATCCAGAATCTGCGCATCTTCCTGCGGGTTAAACAGGCACAGCGGATGGTCGTTAACCGGGCTGCGTTCGCCGTTGGCGCTAAGTACGTAAATCGGTACGCGCTGCATCAACGATTTCAGCCGCTCGGCCAGGGACGATTTACCGCCGCCGACGGGACCCAGCAGATAGAGGATCTGTTTCTTCTCTTCCAGACCCTGAGCAGCATGCTTCAGATAGGAAACAATCTGCTCGATGGCATCTTCCATGCCGTAAAATTCTTCAAACGCAGGATATCGGGCGACGACCCGATTCGAAAACAGACGGGAAAGCCGTGGCTCCTGGGCGGTATCAACCATATTTGGCTCACCGATAGCCATCAATAGTCGTTCCGCCGCATTGGCATAAGCACTGCGATCTTGCCGGCAGATGGTAAGAAACTCCTGCAGTGTGAACTCTTCGTCCTTGGCAGCTTCATAGCGCTGGCGATAGTGATCGAATATATTCATGGCATGCCGTCCTTTCGTTTTTTAGCACAGGAAAAGAGCCGTTCATATGAATAGTAGAGGCTCCCGGAAGCAGGATCCGTTGCACCTCACTGCCAGAGCAGCAACCCGTGTGCCAGGTCGGGCGGCCGAAACTGCGGGGTGATCGGGTATTCAGCTTCTTAAAATTAAGCGTAGATGGCATTTGCAAAACTTGCATGTATGCCAAAACCAATTTCAATGACATATCAATAACTCATCCAGAAATTCAGCCAAATCTTTAACGCCAAACACACTTCCTTCACTGAACGGTAATCCTGGTGACAGCGTTTCGTCATCTGCCGCACGCACAATAATCGGTTAATCGAATTGATTAGCAGACAAAAAATTTTGAGCAAAAGGGGGAATGACGGTTACACTTCACCCGCTGATTATTTGACTACAGGAAAGAATGGATTGTGACCAAACTCAAACTTCTGGCACTGGGGATTATCGTTGCCACCTCAGTGAGTACAGCATATGCGGAGAATCAGTGGTCTGTTGGTGCTGGTGTCGGCGTAATCAATAGCCCTTACAAACAGTACGATCGCGATTTCTACCCGGTTCCGGTTATCACTTATGAAGGGGATAACTTCTGGTTCCGCGGACTGGGCGGCGGCTACTATCTGTGGAACGACCAGACCGACAAACTTTCCATCATGGCCTATTACGACCCGACGCACTTCAAACCTGGCGACAGCGACAACCGTCAGCTGCGTCAGCTCGACAAGCGTAAGAGCACCATGATGGCCGGGATTTCCTGGGTACATAACACCGAGTACGGTTTCCTGCGTACCGCGCTGGCGGGCGACACGCTCGACAACAGCAACGGTTATATCTGGGATCTGGCCTGGCTATACCGCTACACCAACGGCGGTCTGACGCTGACGCCGGGCATCGGCGTGGAGTACAACAGCGACAACTACAACGACTACTATTATGGCGTGTCCCGTGACGAAGCACGTCGCAGCGGGCTGCACAGCTATGATGCAGACGACAGCTGGAAGCCGTACCTGGAGCTGACCGCCAGCTACAAGTTCGCGACTGACTGGAACGTCTACGGCACCGGCCGCTATGCCCGTCTTAGCGATGAGGTGAAAGACAGCCCAATGGTCGACAAGTCCTGGACCGGGCTGATGTCGGTGGGTGTAACCTACAGTTTCTGATTGTGCATTTTCACTGTGCAATCTGTGCATCATAACGGGGCCTTCGGGCCCCGTTTGTTTTAGGGTGGTGCAGACAAACAGGAGCATATTATGAGCGAAAAAACCCTCACCTTTGGCGACAACAGAGTGCTGCCGGCCATCGGCCAGGGCACATGGTATATGGGTGAAAAGGCAAATCAACGCCGTCAGGAGAGCGATGCCCTGCGGGCAGGTATTGAGCGGGGACTAACGCTAATTGACACCGCCGAGATGTATGCCGAGGGCGGCGCGGAAGAGGTGGTGGGGGAGGCGATCAAAGGCCAGCGCGATAAGGTTTTTCTGGTCTCCAAAGTGTACCCGTGGAATGCCGGGGGACAAAAAGGCATCGCCGCCTGCGAAGCCAGCCTGCGCCGTCTGGGAACCGATCGTATTGACCTTTATCTGCTGCACTGGCGCGGAAATTACCCTCTGGAAGAGACCGTAAGGCTGATGGAGACGCTGCAACAGCAGGGCAAAATTAGCCGCTGGGGCGTCTCTAATCTTGACTATGCGGATATGCATGAACTCTGGCAGACGCCGGGCGGCCAGGCGTGCGCCACCAATCAGGTGCTGTACCATCTGGCCTCACGCGGGATCGAATATGACCTGCTGCCCTGGTGTCAGCAGCAAAATATGCCGGTGATGGCCTACTGCCCGCTGGCGCAGGCCGGGCGGCTGCGCACCGGGCTGATGAATCACCCGGTGGTCAATGCGATTGCCCGAGAGTACAACGCCACGGCGGCGCAGGTTCTGCTGGCGTGGGTTATTCGTCACCGCGGGGTGATTGCCATCCCGAAAGCGTCATCGATAGCGCACGTGGAGGAGAATGCGGGGGCGCTGGAGATTTCACTCTCAGCAGAAGCCTTGCAGCAGCTGGATGCGGCCTTCCCGGCACCGCAGCAGAAAACGCCGTTGGACGTGGTGTGACAACGAAATGCCCTCTCAGCATGAGAGGGCAAGAGCAGGGATTAACGCTTCACGATGTGAATGGTTTGTCCCAGACGGGTAGGTTTATCTTCCGTCGCTTTTTGCGGTTCGCTGACGCAGGCGGTTTCCACGCAGACGAAGGTTTTATACCCGTCATCCGGAACATCACCCATGCTGACGGAGAGCGCCGGACCAGGGTTCCAGCCAACCACGTTGCTGTGATGGTGATGGATAACTTCAATCGCGCGGTTCAGGGCGGTATCTTCGATAACGCTACAGGCTTCCGGGTTCAGATAGACGCGGTCGGTACGATCCGGGAAGGTCTGCGCGCCGTCGGTCAGTCGGCCCTCTTTCGCATTATCCACCTTGTCGATAAAGGTATCGCCAAGGCCGTTCACGGTGACGGCAGCGATGTCGCCGACGTTGAAGTAGGTGTGCAGGGCAGAGGTGGTTTCAAATTCACCGTGCGCTTCCAGTTCGATCTCACAGGTTTTACCCAGCTTAAAGCGCGCGTACAGGGTGAAGTCGTGCGGCCAGAGTTTGCGCGTCTCGTCATCGCTTTGCAGTTCAAAGGTCAACACCACGCCGGATTCATCTTCGTTGTGCGCTTTCAGCGTCCACGGCAGGTTGCGGGCAAAACCGTGTGACGGCAGCCCCTGCTGAGCGGCCGGGCCAAACCACGGCCAGCAGATCGGCACGCCACCGCGAATAGCGGCGCCTTTTTTGAACGAGGTGATATCGCTCAGCCACAGGGCTTCCACTTCGCCCTCCGGCTGCCAGGAGAGCAGGTGCGCGCCCTGCAGGGCAACGGAAGCCTGAACCTGCGGATGTTCGACCACAATCACTTCAACATCGTCAATCTGACGGCGGGAAAGCACAGGGGTAAGTTGTTCGACTACCGGAAGTGCAAAAATTGTTTTAATCATTACGCAATCCTCTGTCTTTAATGCCATAAAAAAAGGCGACCGAGGTCGCCTTTTTGGATCAGTTTCTCATCTCACTTATTTGGAGATGTGAGCGATCAGGTCCAGAACTTTGTTAGAGTAGCCGGTTTCGTTGTCGTACCAGGAAACCAGTTTCACGAAGTTGTCGTTCAGTGCGATACCTGCTTTAGCATCGAACACGGAAGTGCAGATTTCGCCGTTGAAATCGGTAGAAACAACGTCGTCTTCGGTGTAACCCAGAACGCCTTTCATTGCGCCTTCAGAAGCCGCTTTGATTGCTTTCTTGATTTCTTCGTAGCTTGCTGCTTTTTCCAGACGAACGGTCAGGTCAACAACAGATACGTTTGGAGTAGGAACGCGGAACGCCATACCAGTCAGTTTGCCGTTCAGTTCTGGCAGAACTACGCCTACTGCTTTAGCAGCACCGGTAGAAGAAGGGATGATGTTCTGAGCTGCGCCGCGGCCGCCGCGCCAGTCTTTGTGAGACGGGCCATCAACGGTTTTCTGAGTTGCGGTGGTAGCGTGAACGGTGGTCATCAGGCCTTCAACGATACCGAAGTTGTCGTTGATAACTTTAGCCAGTGGCGCCAGGCAGTTGGTGGTGCAGGATGCGTTGGAAACGATGTCCTGGCCAGCATACTTCTCGAAGTTAGCGCCTTTAACGAACATTGGGGTGTTGTCTTTGGATGGACCAGTCAGAACAACTTTTTTCGCGCCAGCGGTGATGTGCTTACGCGCAGTTTCGTCAGTCAGGAAGATACCGGTTGCTTCAGCAACAACGTCAACACCGATTTCGCCCCACTTCAGGTTAGCTGGATCTTTTTCAGCAGTAACACGGATGGTTTTGCCGTTGACAACCAGGTGGCCGTCTTTCACTTCAACGGTGCCGTTGAAACGACCGTGAGTTGAGTCGTACTTCAGCATGTACGCCATGTATTCAGCGTCTAACAGATCGTTGATACCAACGATTTCGATGTCAGAACGTTCCTGAGCAGCACGGAAAACAATACGGCCGATACGGCCAAAACCGTTGATACCTACTTTGATAGTCATATATTCCACCAGCTATTTGTTAGTGAATAAAAGGTTGCGTGTAAAATTACAAAAACCTTACGCAGCGTCAAGCGGAATCGTGTCAATCATTGCGACAAATCAATCCTTCGCACTAGCTTTGCTCGATTGACCTACCTCACATTCCCTTGGAGCTTGCACCCATATGGGGCCTGCGCACGGAATTTTAAAGGGCTGCCCACATAAAAACGTGGACTGGATCACATTTGTCTGAGCACCTCTGCGCAACGAGTAAGTTTAGAACAAAAGTTCATACTTCAGTGTTAATGTTTTGTTAGAATCGACGGTAAAAGTAGTCTGTTTCAACTGCGAGATGTAAGCCTATGTCGAATCAACATAACTCCGATGAACTGAAAAAAAACCTCACAGAAATGCAGTTCTACGTAACCCAGCACCACGGTACGGAACCCCCGTTTACCGGGCGTCTGCTGCATAATAAGCGGGATGGTGTTTACCACTGCCTGGTGTGTGACGCGGCCCTGTTTAACTCCCAGAGCAAATACGATTCTGGCTGCGGCTGGCCGAGCTTCTATGAACCGGTCAGTGAAGAGGCGATTCATTATCTGAAGGACACCAGCCACGGTATGGAGCGCATTGAGATCCGCTGTGGAAACTGTGACGCGCATCTCGGTCACGTCTTCCCGGATGGCCCTCAGCCGACAGGGGAGCGTTTTTGCGTCAATTCCGCCTCATTAAGCTTCACCGATGACCAGAACGGCGACCAGACCAAAGGTTGAAAAATCGATTCAGCAAATTATTCCTTCACCTCAGGATAAAACATGAACATTGAAGAGATGATTAACGGCATGACGCCGGAAGTTTATCAGCGTCTGGTCACGGCGGTTGAGCTGGGCAAATGGGCCGATGGCGTGGCGCTGACCCCGGAGCAGAAAGAGAACTGCCTGCAGCTGGTGATGCTGTGGCAGGCGCGCAATAACACCGACGCGCAGCACATGACCATCGACACCCAGGGTCAGATGGTGATGAAGAGCAAACAGCAGCTGAAAGAAGATTTTGGTATTGCGCCGAAATCCATCGCGACGCTGAAAATGCATTGATGGCGACTGCGGCCCGGCGATCCTCTCACCGGGCCTTTTTGATGCCGTTAGTGTTTGATCCCCAGCGAGTCAGCTAACTGCTTCGCCAGCTGGTTATTATCATCCGCGCCGTACTCCCAGAACATGGCGCCTGCCAGTCCTTTCTCTTTGATGTAGTCCGCTTTGATCGCCACCGAGCGTGGGTTTTCATACGACAGGGCGAACAGCGGCTTGCCGTCATCAGACTTCACCGATAACCACGGCACTTTGGCCTCATCGTCCCACTGTTCCGTAAAGCGTTTCTGCGGATCGTTTAAAAAAGTCTTCACGATGTCGTTGTACTTCACGTAGGTATCTTTGGTCAGATCGTAGCCCAGGGATTTGAACAGTTCGATCTGCTGTGCGCTGAAGTAAGGCTGCGTTGCGGGATTTTTCTGCGCATCCGGTTTGCTCCAGTCGATGCCCGGCTCAACGGCGCGCTTCGGCACGCGACCATAAAAACCGATGCCCAGGTTCATCTGCTGCGGTTTCAGCCCGGCGGCCAGATAGTTGTTCACCACAAAATCGACGCTGTATTTATCCGCGGCGGCAACGGTCGGCCAGGCGCTGGAGTCATACAGGTTGGCGTTGAAGTACTGAGTGCCGTACGCCATGTCGTAGGTCATCAGGTTGATGTAATCGAGCAGCGGGGCCACCGCTTTCACGTCCACCCAGCTTTTCGGACTTTCTGCATTGGCACCAACGGCGATGGTCACCAGTTTTTTATCGCCGAACGCGGCACGCAGCTCTTTCAGCAGTGCGGTAAAGTTAGCCCGATCTTCAGGCTTGCTGGCGACCAGTCCCCACGCGCCGTTGACCGGATACTCCCAGTCCAGATCGATCCCATCAAGTCCGTATTTCTCAACGATAGCGTCGGCGGAGCGGATGAACACCGCCCGGGTCTCCGGGGTTGATGCCGCGCCCGAGAATCCACGAGCGCCCCAGCCGCCGACGGAGAGCAGCACCTTAAGGTTGGGGTTCTGCTTACGCAGGACAGGGAGCAGGGCCAGATCGGCTTCCACCTTAGGAGATAACCAGATCTGGTGCAGCCTGGCTGGATCTTTTAACGCCGGGTTAGTTTCGTCTTTCTCGTCGTTATAGATCAGGCCAAAGGAGTAATTCAGGTGGGTTATCTGGCGCACGTCCAGTTTATTGATATCCCCGCCCGGTCCGGCAGTGACATCGCCGCCACCGTTGAAATAGCCGACGGACATCATCGAACTGGCGGAAGCAACCGAGGCGCAGAGCAGGGGTAAAGCTGCCAGCAATGGCAAACGTTTCATACAAGTTCCTCTTTGACTGAATAAAAATAACCACGCCACGGAAAGGCGTGGCGAAAAAACAGCCGAAAAAGAATAGCATTACCGCTACGCTGAGAGTGGGAGGGAGTTCACTTTATGGGAGATCGTGCGGGTTGCCGGATTGCCCGGCGGCGCTGCGCTTGCACGGGCCTACGTGTCCGATGCCGGTTGTTGATTTTGTAGGCCGGGTAAGCGTCAGCGCCACCCGGCGAACAGGCGCGCTACGCCTGCGTTTCCTGCCAGTCTGCCAGGGTATACAGCGTGGCGCCTTCCGCCGCCATATCCATAAAGGCCTGGGCGCTGTCCTGACGCTGAATGTTCACCCCGCGACAGCCGTCGGTGATCACATTCACCCGGTAGCCCAGCTGCAACGCGTCCAGCACGGTAAACTTCACGCAGTAGTCCGTCGCCAGCCCCATCACGATCAGCTCCACGATCTCGTGATGGCGCAGCCACTGATCCAGCCCGGTTTTCTGCCGGTGGCCGTTATCAAAAAAGGCGCTGTAGCTGTCGATGTTCGGGTTTTCGCCCTTCTGAAACACCGCGTCAATGGCTTTGCTGTTGAGCAGGGGATGCAGCTCTGCGCCTTCGCTGTGCTGCACGCAGTGATCGGGCCAGAAGGTTTGCGGCAGGCCGTCCAGCTCGCCCTGGGTAAAGGGCTCAACGTTATGCTGGCTGGCAAAGCTGCCGTGATCCGCCGGATGCCAGTCCTGGCTGGCAACCACCGCTTCGCCGCGTGCTTTACACCACCCGATCAGCGCGTTGGCAACATCTACCGTGCTGTCGCCTTCGGCTACCGCCAGCGCGCCGCCGGCGCAAAAATCATTTTGTAAATCGACCAGTAACAGGGCTCGTTGCTTCATAGGGGCTCCTTATTCGTCTGGCGTCAGTTCGCCACGCAGGTTTTGCATCATTGCGGTGCGGATCGCCTGCACATCCAGATCCTGACTGAGTAAGTAGTGAAGTTTAGTCAGCGTCGCCTCGACCGTCATATCGAACCCGCTGATCACTCCCGCATGGGCCAGGGCGTTACCGGTGGCATAGCCGCCCATATTCACCTTGCCGGACATGCACTGGGTCAGGTTCACCACCACAATTCCGCGGCTGCTCGCCTCCTGCAGCTCTTTCAGGAATTCGCCGTTCTGCGGCGCATTGCCCACGCCGTAGGAGCGCAGGATCAGCGCCTTCACCGGCTGGCGCAGGAAGTTACGCACCACCTCGGCGGAGATGCCCGGATAGATTGTCACCACGCCGATGGGCTGCGGGGTAATGGGATGTACCACCAGCTCGCCGGAGGTATGCGGCGCTGGCGGCGTGCCGAGGCGGCGGATATGGATCCCCGCTTCCAGCAGCGGCGTAAGGTTCGGTGAGGCAAAGGCGTCAAAGCCGTCGGCATGGGCTTTGGTGGTGCGGTTCCCGCGATAGAGCCGGTTGTTGAAGAACAGGCTCACCTCGTTGATCGGGAAGTTGGCCGCCACGTACAGGGAGTTGAGCAGGTTGATCTGTCCGTCGGAGCGCAGCTCTGCCAGCGGGATCTGCGACCCGGTGACGATCACCGGCTTGCTGAGGTTTTCCAGCATGAACGACAGCGCCGAGGCGGTAAACGCCATGGTGTCGGTGCCGTGCAGGATCACGAAGCCATCGTAGTCGTCGTAGTGCGCCTTGATGTCGTCAGCGATATGTTGCCAGTCTTCCGGGGTCATGTCGGAAGAGTCCATCAGCGGATCGTACTCGTGGATGGTGAAGTCCGGCATCTCCGGGCGATGGAATTCGGGCATTAACGCCAGCTGGCGCTGCAGGTGGCCGGATACCGGAATGTAGCCATTTTCCGAGCGCTGCATACCGATGGTACCGCCGGTATAGGCCACATAAATTGATTTCTTTTGCATGATGTTATGTTCGTTTGCTTCAAAGAAAAATCCCCTCTTCGCAGAAGAGGGGATGAGGATTAACGTACGTTAGCGCAGGTGAGGCAGAACGCGTAGCGGTTTTGCGGATCGTTAAAGGCGGCCAGCTTGTCGCCCTCCGCTTTGACCGCTTTCGCCGCCGTGGCGACCGGGGCCGGCAGGTAAGCCTGCAGCGCGTCCGGCAGCATGGCTTTTACCGAGCCGGAGAAGCTGTCCATCACCAGATCCATAAAGGTCGGCTCATCCTGATAGAAATCGATGTGCCACTGCTTCAGTTTCGCCAGTTCAGCGGCCTTCGCCACGGCATCGTCGAAGTCGCCCAGGTTATCCACCAGACCGTTGTTCTTCGCATCCTGGCCCGTCCAGACGTGACCCTGCGCAATCTGGTCGATCTGCTCCGGGGTTCGCTTACGGGAGTCCGCCACCAGGGTGATAAAGCGCTTATAACCGTTCTCAATGCTGAGCTGCATCATCTGCGACACTTCCGGCGGCAGCGCTTTGGTTACGGAGATATCGGCCAGCGGTGAGGTGGCGACGCCGTCGGTGTGCACGCCCAGATAGTCGAGGCTGTTTTCAACGGTGTTAATCACCCCGAAGATGCCAATCGAGCCGGTGAGGGTGCTCGGGTTCGCCACGATGTAGTTCGCCGGGGTGGAGATCCAGTAGCCACCGGATGCCGCCATACCGCCCATCGAAACCACCACCGGCTTACCGGCGGCGCGCGCGGCTGCCAGTTCAGCGCGGATCACTTCTGATGCGCTGACGCTGCCGCCCGGGCTGTTGACCCGCAGGACGATGGCTTTCACTTTCGGATCGAGACGCGCGTCGCGGATCTGTGCGGCGGTGGTATCACCCCCGACGTTACCCGGCGTCTCTTCGCCATCCATAATCGCCCCGTTAGCAAAGACCACGGCGATGCTGTCCCCGGTATCGGCCGGTTTTTTCGCCTGATAATCGTAGAAGCTGATGGCGCTGAAGTTCTTCTCCTCTTTGCTCCAGCCGAACTGTTTGGTCAGGGATTTTTCAACCTCGGCGCTGGAGCCCAGAGCATCCACCAGTTTGTTGTCCAGAGCATATTTCGCGGTATCGCCATCCACCTTACGCAGCCCGTCCAGGACGCCCTGCGCGCCCGGGAACACCTGCTCAGCGGTGATCTGACGGTTCGCGGCAACGGTGCTCAGGTAGTTCTGCCACAGCTCGCCAATCCAGCGGCTGTCCGCTTCACGGGCGGCAGGGGACATATCGTCGCGGATAAACGGCTCAACGGCGGATTTATAGGTCCCGACGCGGAAGACGTGGGTGGTGACCTTCAGCTTGTCGAGCAGCGATTTGTAATAGAGGCCATTGGTGGCAAAGCCGTGCAGATCCACGCTGCCCTGCGGCGAAAGCCATACTTTGTTGGCAAAGCTCGCCAGATAGTACTGCCCCTGGCTGTAGTTATCGCCCACCGCAATCACCGGTTTGCCGCTGTCGCGGAACTCGCGCAGCGCTTTACCGATGTACTGCATTGAAGGCTGATCCGCCCCGGCAAAGTTTTTCAGATCCAGCACGATGCCGGTAATGTTGCGATCGTCCTTCGCCTGACGAATGGCGTCGACGATATCGAACAGCGAGTTCTCCTGCAGACGGTCGCTGGTAGCGCCAAACAGCTGGCGGCCCAGTACGCCAAGTCGATTGCTGGTGGACGGTTTATCCACTACCACGCCGGTAATATCCAGCAGCAGCGCGCCGCGCCCGGCGTTCTGGCTCTGGCTGGTGGCGCTGAGGTGCATCCAGACACCGACGCAAACCATCACAATAAGGATGAAAAAGAGGTTCATCACCAGGTTGCGGACGAAATTAAGCAGTCGCCACGTCCATTTAAAAAAACCGGCAAGCAGTCGCCAGAGGGTTCGCATGTATTCTCCCTGTCCAGATAATTACCTGTCCGTCCAGACTGGACGGTGTTGTCGGGCTATCGTAATGACCCGACCGTCACTTGTCAGCAGGAATCGCCTGCTACGCTGTAACAAAATCTGCCGTCGTGTTAATTTTGAGTAAATTTCAAGACAGGAGTTAACCCAATGGATGCACTCGAACTGCTTGTTAACCGTCGTAGCGCCTCGCGCCTGGCGGAGCCTGCTCCGGCTGGCGAACAGCTGGACAACATTCTCCGCGCCGGGATGCGCGCCCCGGACCACGGCACCTTACAGCCGTGGCACTTCTTTATCATCGAGGGTGACGGACGCGATCGCTTCAGCACGCTGCTGGAAAAAGGTGCCATCGCTGCCGGCCAGGATGAGAAGGCGATTGAGAAAGCCCGCAACGCGCCGTTCCGCGCCCCGATGATCATCGCCGTGGTCGCCAAATGCCAGCCGCAGCACAAAGTACCGGTGTGGGAGCAGGAGATGTCTGCCGGTTGCGCGGTGATGGCGATGCAGATGGCGGCGGTTGCACAAGGCTACAACGGTATCTGGCGCAGCGGCGCGTTAACCGACAGCCCGGTGGTGCGTGAAGGCCTCGACTGCGGCGCAGACGATAAAATCGTCGGTTTCCTCTATCTGGGCACCCCGCAGCTTAAAGCCTCGACCACCGTTTCCGTGCCCGACACCGCGCCTTTCGTCACCCGATTCTGAACATCCTCATAAAAACTGTCTGGATCCTGAGCAAGCGCAGCAGAATTCAGACAGTCATACTTATCACTTAATGGAATGAGCGCTAACATAGTGCAATTGTAATGAAAGGAGATTGTCATGAGCGAGCAAGCCATTCGTTTAACGCAATACAGCCATGGAGCCGGTTGCGGTTGTAAAATTTCACCTAAAGTGCTGGAGACCATCCTGCACAGCGAGCAGGCGAAGTTTGTCGACCCGAACCTGCTTGTGGGCAACGAAACCCGCGACGATGCCGCCGTCTACGATCTGGGCAACGGCACCAGCATCATCAGCACCACCGATTTCTTCATGCCGATCGTCGACAACCCGTACGACTTCGGGCGCATCGCGGCCACCAACGCCATCAGCGATATTTTTGCCATGGGCGGCAAGCCGATCATGGCGATTGCGATCCTCGGCTGGCCGATCAATACCCTGGCCCCGGAGATCGCCCGCGAGGTGATCGAGGGTGGGCGTTTTGCCTGCCAGCAGGCGGGGATCGCCCTGGCGGGTGGCCACTCCATTGATGCCCCGGAGCCGATTTTCGGCCTGGCGGTCACGGGCGTGGTACCCACGGAACGCGTCAAACGCAACAGCACCGCTGAAGCGGGCTGCAAGCTGTTCCTCACCAAGCCGCTGGGTATCGGCGTGCTCACCACCGCCGAGAAAAAATCACTGCTGCTGCCAGAGCACAAAGGGCTGGCGACGGAAGTGATGTGTCAGATGAACCTGGCCGGTGCCGCCTTTGCCAATATCGACGGCGTGAAGGCGATGACCGACGTGACGGGCTTCGGGCTGCTGGGCCACCTCAGCGAAGTGTGTCAGGGCGCGGGCGTGCAGGCGCAGCTCTGGTATCAGGACATACCTAAACTGCCGGGCGTCGAAGCCTACATTACCCAGGGCGCTGTCCCGGGCGGCACGCAGCGTAACTTCGCCAGCTACGGCCATCTGATGGGCGAGATGCCTGCCGAGTGGCGCGATCTGCTGTGCGATCCGCAGACCTCCGGCGGCCTGCTGCTGGCAGTAACCCCAGACGCCGAAGACGACGTCCGCGCGACAGCCGCCGAGTACGGCATCACCCTCACCGCCATTGGCGAGCTGGTGACCGCCCGCGGCGGCCGTCCGATGATTGAGATCCGTTAATTCAATGCGGTTATTTATTGCCGAAAAACCGAGCCTCGCCAGGGCGATTGCGGATGTTTTACCCAAACCGCATCGCAAGGGCGATGGCTATATTGAGTGCGGAAACGGGCAGGTGGTGACCTGGTGTATCGGCCACCTGCTGGAGCAGGCCCAGCCGGACGCCTACGACAGCCGCTACGCGCGCTGGAATCTGAACGATCTCCCCATCGTGCCGGAAAAGTGGCAGCTGCAGCCGCGCCCGTCGGTGACCAAACAGCTGAACGTGATTAAGCGGCTGCTGAATGAGGCGACGGAAGTGATCCACGCCGGTGACCCGGACCGTGAAGGTCAGCTGCTGGTGGACGAAGTGCTGGATTACCTGAGTCTGGCCCCGGAAAAACGCCAGCAGGTGCAGCGCTGTCTGATTAACGATCTCAACCCGCAGGCGGTCGAGCGGGCCATTTCGCGTCTGCGATCCAACAGCGAGTTTGTCCCGCTGTGCGTCTCGGCGCTCGCCCGTGCCCGCGCCGACTGGCTGTACGGCATCAACATGACCCGCGCCTATACCATTCTCGGGCGTAACGCCGGGTATCAGGGTGTGCTCTCGGTGGGCCGGGTGCAGACCCCGGTGCTGGGGCTGGTGGTGCGTCGCGATGAGGAGATCGAGAACTTTGTCGCCAAAGACTACTTCGAGGTGAAAGCCCATATCGTCACCCCGAAAGACGAACGCTTTACCGCGGTGTGGCAGCCTAGCGAGGCCTGCGAACCCTATCAGGATGAAGAGGGGCGTCTGCTGCATCGACCGCTGGCCGATCACGTGGTGACCCGCATCCAGGGTCAGCCCGCTGTGGTCACCAGCTATAACGATAAACGGGAATCAGAACCTGCGCCGCTGCCGTTCTCGCTTTCTGCTTTGCAGATTGAAGCGGCAAAACGCTACGGCCTGAGCGCGCAAAACGTGCTCGATATCTGCCAGAAGCTGTATGAGACGCACAAGCTGATTACCTATCCGCGTTCCGACAGCCGCTACCTGCCGGAAGAGCATTTCGCCGGGCGTCACGCGGTACTGAACGCCATTGCCGCGCACGCTCCCGATTTGGTGCCGCAGCCGGTGGTCAACCCGGACACCCGCAACCGCTGCTGGGACGATAAAAAGGTGGATGCTCACCACGCCATCATTCCGACGGCGCGCAGCAGTTCCGTCAACCTGACGGATAACGAAGCGAAGGTCTATAACCTCGTGGCCCGCCAGTATCTGATGCAGTTCTGCCCGGATGCGGTGTTCCGCAAGTGCGTTATTGAGCTGGAGATCGCCAAAGGCAAGTTTATCGCTAAAGCCCGATTCCTCGCGGAAGCCGGGTGGCGCACGCTGCTGGGCAATAAAGAGCGGGACGAGGAGAACGACGGTACGCCGCTGCCGGTGGTGGCGAAAAACGACGAGCTGCTGTGCGAGAAAGGCGAAGTGGTGGAGCGACAGACCCAGCCACCGCGCCACTTCACCGACGCCACAATCCTTTCTGCCATGACCGGGATCGCCCGCTTTGTGCAGGATAAAGATCTGAAGAAGATCCTGCGCGCCACCGACGGGCTGGGAACGGAAGCGACCCGCGCCGGGATTATCGAGCTGTTGTTCAAACGCGGTTTTCTGCACAAGAAAGGGCGCTATATCCACTCGACGGATGCGGGCCGGGCGCTGATCCACTCTCTGCCGGAGATGGCTGCCAGACCGGACATGACCGCGCACTGGGAGTCGGTGCTGACCCAGATCAGCGAGAAGCAGTGTCGCTATCAGGACTTTATGCAGCCGCTGGTGGGCACCTTATTTGATTTGATCAACCAGGCGCGCAACACCTCGGTGAGGGATTTTCGCGGCATGGTGGCGCCGGGCGGCGACAAGAAGAAAAAGTTTAAGAAGAAGAGTGCGGCCTGAGAAATTGCCGGGTGGCGGCTACGCCTTACCCGGCCTACAAAAGCACGAACCGTAGGCCGGGTAAGCGCAGCGCCACCCGGCACAGCCACAGAATCAGATCACACCCTGACCCAACATCGCATCCGCCACTTTCACAAACCCGGCAATGTTCGCGCCGCGAACGTAGTTGGTCTGCTTCTCCTCGCCGCCGTACTCGACGCAGGCGTGGTGAATATCCAGCATGATGTGATGCAGACGCGCATCCACTTTCTCCGCTTTCCAGCCCATACGCGCGGCGTTCTGCGCCATCTCCAGACCTGAGGTTGCCACACCGCCGGCGTTCGCCGCTTTACCCGGTGCGAACAGCACGCCAGCCTGCAGGAACAGGTCGGTGGCTTCGATGGTGGTTGGCATGTTGGCCCCTTCGGCCACCGCTTTCACGCCGTTGGCGATCAGCTGGTGCGCGGCATCCACGTCCAGTTCGTTCTGGGTGGCGCACGGCAGGGCGATATCCACCGGTACGGCCCACGGCTGTTTGCCTTCCAGATAGACCAGCCCGAACTCACGGGCATAATCGGCCACGCGGCCGTCGCGGCTGGCTTTGATCTCGCACAGGCGCGCCAGTTTTTCGGTAGTGAAGCCCGCTTCGTCAACCACGGTACCGCTGGAGTCAGAGGCGGTGATCACCCGCGCGCCCAGCTCCATCGCTTTCTCGATTGCGTACTGGGCCACGTTGCCGGAGCCGGAAACCGCAACCCGCATCCCGTCAAAGCTCATACCGTGACGCTTCAGCATCGCTTCCGTGAAGTAGACCAGACCATAGCCGGTGGCTTCCGGGCGGATCAGGCTGCCGCCGAAGGAGAGGCCTTTTCCGGTAAAGACGCAGGCGCTGTTGTTGGAGAGTTTTTTCATCATCCCGGCCATAAAGCCCACTTCGCGACCGCCCACGCCGATATCCCCGGCCGGTACGTCGGTATCCGCGCCCAGGTGACGATAGAGTTCAGTCATCAGCGCCTGGCAGAAACGCATCACTTCGCCTTCGCTTTTGCCTTTCGGATCGAAATCGCTGCCGCCTTTACCGCCGCCCATAGGCAGGGTGGTCAGGGCATTTTTAAAGGTCTGCTCAAAGCCGAGGAACTTCAGGATCGACAGGTTCACCGACGGGTGGAAACGCATCCCGCCCTTGAACGGGCCAATCGCGGAGCTGAACTGCACGCGCCAGGCACGGTTGACCTGCACCTGATTGCGGTCATCGACCCATACCACGCGGAACTGGATCACGCGTTCAGGTTCAACCAGGCGCTCAAGCAGGGACATCTGACGATAGCGGGGGTTTTGTTCCAGGAATGGCCAGAGGGTGGTCATTACTTCACGTACTGCCTGAGCAAATTCGCTCTGGTGCGGGTCACGCTGTTGAACACGATTCAAAAAGGATTCAAGGGAGCAAGCCTGGTCCATAACTATAAGTTCCTCTTATATATTGGGATTATTCTGTTTGTTACAAATATATACATGTTGTTGTGTTTTTCGACTATACCACCCGATGGCCTTTTGAATGCAAGCGAAATTTCGCCGTCCAGATAAATTCATTAAACGCGCCGGGTCATAACAAAAAACGATGACCGGAGGGATTAAAGCTTCGGCCACTTTTTACCGTTATAGTGATTATCAGGACACAACAGGAAGAGACGTCTATGAAGCGTATTGTGATGGCTGTTTTGCTTGGGGTTTTCTCGGCCGGCAGTCAGGCCGACCAGCGGTTTGGCACCGGCGTGGATGTGAATATCCCGCCGGAGATCTTCAGCTCCAGCGGTCAGCGTCCGCCGCCGTGCAACCAGTGCTGCATCTATCAGGATCAGAACTATTCAGAAGGGGCGGTGGTAAAAGCCGAAGGTGTACTGTTGCAGTGCCAGCGCGATCCTAATGCCCTGAGTACGAATCCGCTGGTGTGGCGTCGCGTAAGAGAATAAACGCTTCCAGCAAAGGGATATCCGCCGGGGCGAGATCGTACTCCAGCGCCTCGCGCGGTGAACACCACACCAGCTGGCTGTGGTAGTGCGTTTGGGGTGCGCCGGTAAATTCCGGTACGTGCCAGGCGTGCAGATTGATGAGTCGCTGCGACACTTCCCGCTGATGGCTGGCGACGTAGCGGGCAGGGCGGGCTTCAATGCCAAGCTCCTCGCGCAACTCACGCACCAGCGCGTCGGGCTGCGTCTCCCCGGTTTCCACTTTACCCCCGGCAAACTCCCACAAACCCGGCTGATCCGCATGCTCAGGGCGTTGCGCCAGTAAAATTTTGCCATCCCGTTCGAGAATAGCGCAGACAACATCGAGTGTTTTTAGCATGATCGTCAATAATGGTTGAGAGAAAAAGAGTTAGGATCTGCGCACTTAACACGCCAGGGAGCATCCTGTGAAAGAGATACCGCCAGTCTGGGTTAAACCCATCGAATCCATCCCCGCCATTCTAACGCCAGTTGCCTCGATGCAGAAAAAACATTATGGCGCGGTGCTTAATCCCCTGCGCTGGTGGGGACGCATGCCCCGGCTCTTCTGGCTGGTGGCGCTGTTTGTCGGCTTTCTGGAGCGTAAAAAATCGCCGCTCGAGCCGGGGCTGCGTTCGCTGCTGATGACCCGTATCTCGCAGATCTGCCACTGCGCCTTTTGCATCGACGCCAACGCGCTGCGCCTGGCAGAACGCAGCGGCGGGCTGGATAAGGTGCAGGCGGTGGCAACATGGCGCGACAGCAGCCTGTTCAACGATAAAGAGCGCGCCGCGCTGGCCTATGCGGAGGCGGTGACCGCCACGCCGCCGACGGTTGATGAGACCACCAAAGCGGCGCTGCGCCGTCACTTTGACGAGGAGGCGATCACCGAGATGACGGCCCTGATCGCTTTCCAGAATTTGTCGGCCCGCTTTAACGCGGCGCTGGAGATCCCCTCGCAGGGATTGTGTGCAGTGGCAGGAGAGAAACGCGATGCTTGACCGTCACCTTCACCCGCGCATCAAGCCGCTGCTTAACCGGCTGGTGAACACCCTTGATAAACCGGGCATCACCCCGGACGGTATTACGTTGATTGGCTTTGCCATCGGGTTGCTGGCGCTGCCGTTTCTGGCGCTGGGCTGGTATCTGGCGGCGCTGGTGGCCATTGTGCTGAACCGTCTGCTTGACGGGCTGGACGGGGCGCTGGCCCGGCGGCGCGGGCTGACCGATGCTGGCGGTTTTCTCGATATCTCTCTCGACTTCCTGTTCTACGCCCTGGTGCCCTTTGGTTTTGCCCTCGCCGATCCCATTCAGAACGCGCTGCCCGCCGCCTGGCTGCTGTTTGCCTTTATCGGCACCGGGAGCAGTTTTCTGGCGTTTGCGGCGCTGGCCGCGAAGCATGAGATTGATAATCCGGGCTATGCCCATAAGTCGTTTTACTATCTGGGGGGCCTGACGGAGGGGACGGAAACGCTACTGCTGTTTCTGCTTTTTTGCCTGTTCCCGGCGTATTTCGGCTGGCTGGCGTGGGTGTTTGGCGCGTTGTGCTGGCTCACCACCGCAACGCGCATCTGGAGCGGGTATCTGACGCTGAAAAACGTTCAGCGCCAGCCGTGATCACAGCGTACTGTCTGGCCCGCGTTCACCGGTTACCACCGGGTTCTGCGGGTTGCTGCTCCACTCATACCAGCCCCCGTCATAGACGCCGACGTTTTTCCAGCCCATCGCCCGGGCGTACATAAAGGTTTCGGACGCCCGCCAGCCGGTGCCACAGTAAAACGCCACCTGCTGATCCGGCAGAATATGCCACTGCTTCCACATCCCCGCGATATCGTCCGCGCTGCGCATGGTGCCGTCCGGGTTCTTGAAATCTTCCATATGGGTGGCATCGCTCCCCGCATGGCCCCAGCGAGCGCCCTGAATCTCACCTTTGGGCTTGATGTAGCTGTAGCCGCTGGTGACGCCGGTAAACTCCGGCCACGAGCGGATGCTCACCAGCGAGGCGTCCTTACGATGCAGCAGGCCGCGCGCCTGTTCAGTATTCAGCATCAGCTGCGGCTGACCGGGAATTGGCGCGCCAAAATCGGCGGCGGGGGTCACTTTGCCCGGCGTGCCGCGCTCAACCGGCAGGCCGGCTTCGTCCCACGCTTTCCAGCCGCCATCCAGCAGGCGGACATCTTTCACCCCGGCATACAGCATGATTTGCGCCACGCGTGCGGCGGCATAGACGTCGCGTCCGTAAAGGATCACCGTGGTGTCATGGCGAATGCCGTGTTTCGCCAGCATGGCTTTGAGCGCGTCATCGGAGACCTTGTTCCACAGCGGTTCGCTCTCTACCTCGTTGGTGTCGATATAGTCCGCACCGGGAATGTGGCTCAGCAGATAAAATTTCGGCGCGCCCCAGGCGGCCTCAATCACTTTCCACTCCCCGGCAGGGGCGGCGGTCACGGGTTTACCCTGCTGAAGTTGACTGAGCCACTGGGGATAAACCAGCTGTTCGAAGTGGGCGAGGCGCTGCAGGCGCGCCGGGATTTGCAGGGCGTCACCGAGCAAAGCGATGTGGCTGAAGCCCGCCTCGCTCAGCCGCGCCTTCACGGCCTGGTTATCGCTGTCGCTGCCGTATAACGCGATGGGGGTTGCTTGAGTTAACTGATGCTGCGTGGCCCAGGCTTTCAGCTGCGCCTCGTTCATCGCGCCCAGCCAGCTGGCAGAAAGATTAAGAGCCGAAGGTTCATGCCCGGAGGTCCCGTTCAGTGCCTGGGGCCAGCCGTTGTAAAAGGCGCTGACGCGGGTATCAATTACCGCGCCTTTTTGCTGTTGAAGCTCAGCCAGGGTGAGGGAGTGCGTCATATCAGCGGCGAAAGAAGAGAAAGCGGCGAGACCTAAAGCGGCGGTCAGCGCGGTCAGTTGAGAAACACGTTTCATCGAAATGCCCGTCGTAAGAGAAAAGAGCCGTGATTGTGGCAACCCTCCCGACTAAAAACGTTGCGTTTGCGCAGGTTGCCCTTCGATTCATTGCCACTTCTCCATCGCCAGCACCCGACCGCCGGACGGTACATCGTCCTCGTCGTGGGTCACCTGTATGACCGGAATGCCCAGGCTGCGCACTTCGGCAAACACCCAGCGGCGAAACTGATCGCGGAGCGTTTTATCCAGACGACTGAACGGCTCATCAAGCAGCAGCGCTTGCGGCTGCGCCAGCAGGGCGCGCAGCAGGCCGATCCGGGCGCGCTGCCCGCCGGAAAGCGTGGCGGGATCGCGATGAAAAAATCCGCTCAGTTCGGCGGCGTCCAGCGCGTCGTTGACCTGCTGTTTGCGCGCCGCGCCTTTGACCGACGCCGGGAGCGCCAGCAGCAGGTTCTGCCCGACGCTGAAGTGATCGAACAATAGCGCATCCTGGAACAGCAGCCCCAGGCTCCGCTGCTCGGTGGGCAGGGTGTCGCAGCGCCGGGCGTTGATCCACAGCTCCCCTTCGGCGCGAAAATCCGCGGGCAGGGCCCCCACCATCCAGGCAAACAGCGAGGATTTCCCGCTGCCGGAGGGGCCCATCAGGGTGAGGATCTCCCCTGGCTGCACGATAAAACTGACGTTGTGCAGCAGCGTTGTCTGGCGCAGCGAGAGCGAAACATCCTTGACCATCAGCATTAACGTAACCCCTGTCGAAAACGGCCAATCAGCCTGGAAAGTACAATGCAGGCGGCGAAAACCAGCATCGGCAGCAGCAGCTGCCACAGCGCCTGCGCCGCCAGCACCGCGCTGCTCCCGCCGCTGCTGAGCGCGACGGCGTCGGTGGTGAGGGTAGCAAACCGTCCGCTCCCCAGCCACAGGGTGGGCAGATACTGCGCCACGCTGACGGAAAAGCCGACCGCGAACGCCGTCAGCGCCGGGCGGTTCATCTGCGGGCATTTGATCAGCCAGAAAATTTTAAGCGATCCCCAGCCGAGCGTGCGGGCGGTCAGGATCAGGCGCGGATCGAGCCTGCGCCAGGCCGGTTGCATCACCAGCAGCATCCACGGCAGCACCCACAGCAGATGCCCCCACAGCACGGCGATAAACTGTCCGTCCAGCTGTAACAGCAGCGCCAGCCGATACTGCCCGGCCACCAGCGGCAGGGCGGGAAGGGCCAGCGGCAGCCAGACCCAGAACGCGCCGCGCTGCGGGCCCCACTCGAGCCACAGCAGAATCATCCCCAGCGCAATACCCGCAGAGAGCAGCCCCAGCGTCAGGCTCAGCCCGGCCGTCTCGCGCGTGACGCTGGCATTGCCCGCCACCAGCACCAGCACCGCGATGCTGGCGAGACCGGCCAGGGGGAGCAGCACCCCGCAGGCTTGTCCCATCACAAGCGGGCGCGGCGTCGGGCGCTCCCCGGACACCGCCGGGATGGTGCGCCGCCAGCGCCGCCAGCCGATAAACACCGCGATGGCGATCAGTTCCAGCAGCACCAGCAGGATCGCGCATACCAGCATCCCTTTGGCCTGCTGGACGCTGTCGCCCTGCGTCAGCCACTGCCAGGCCAGCACCGCCAGGGTGGGGGGATTACCGGGCCCGAGGATCAGGGCGACATCCACCACCGACAGCGACCAGACGATCACCGCCAGCATTACCGCCCCCAGCGCCGGGGCAATGGCGGGCAGGATCAGCCAGCGCAGCGCCTGCCAGCGGCCGTAGCCCAGCGATCGCAGGATCGTCACTTTTTGTGCCAGTTCCTTCTCCGGCAGCGAGGCATAAATCGCCCACATCACGAAGGCGCTCTCCTTGACGGCGAGGCTCAGGCCCAGCCCGATCCCGTAGCGATCCATCACCGGGGAGCAGATCGTACAGACGCGATAGAGCGCGCCGCCTTCGGCAAAAACCAGCAATACGCTAACGGCAAAAGCCACGTGCGGGATCGCCAGCAGCCAAGGCAGATGGTTGCACAGCCGCCGCCAGCGGCTGCCGGGCCACAGGGCGGCCACCACCGCGAGGGCCAGCATCAGCGCCCCGGCGGCGGCAATCAGGGTAGAAACCAGAGTGGCGATCAGCGCCTGCGGCAGCTGCGGATCGGCCGCCAGCGCCCGCCAGCTATCCGCAGAAAAAATCGGCGGCAGCAGCAGGCCGAAGGCGGGCAGTAGCGGCAGATACACCGCGCCCAGCAGCAGCCAGGCCAGGGCGCTTAGTGAGTGCCGTAGCGACGAAGCCATTCCTGCTCCAGCGCGTTAACCCAGGCGGCATGCGGCTCACCAAGGGTCGGTGGAAGATCCGCCGGAATAAACTGGCGCAGCTTTTCTGCCTGGGAGGCAGGCAGTTTCTGCGGGTCCAGCACGCTTGGATCGCCCCAGTTGGCCGGGTCCGCCTTGCGGATCTGCGCCTCTGGCGAGAGTAAGAAGTTCGCGACGACCTTTGCCCCCGCGCTGGCCGAGGCGTTAGCCGGGATCGCCACAAAATGGACGTTGCCGATCATCCCCTGGCGGAAGCCAAAGCTGTAGCTGTCCGCTGGCAGCTCCTTGCTGGCGACTTTCTGCCGGGCGTGGGCCGGGTTAAAGGTGATCGACAGGCGTAAATTTCCGCTCGCCAGCAAAGCATCCATCCGCGCCGGAGACGGCGGGAAGTCTTTGCCCTCGCGCCACAGATAAGGATGCAGCTTATCCAGATAGGCCCACAGGGGGGCGGTAACGCGGGCAAAGGTGGCGCTGTCCGGCGGCTGTTTCAGCGCCTCCGGCTGGGTGGTCTGCGTCAGCAGGAGCTGTTCCAGGAACGCGGTGCCGGTAAAGTCGGGCGGGCGGGGGTAGGTGACGGTGCCGGGATGTTTGCTGGCGTATTCCAGCAGCGCCCCGGCGTCCGCCAGCGGCTCAGCAAGCTGTTCGCGACGGGCAATAAAGGTGAGCTGGGCGCTGCCCCAGGGGGATTCAGCCCCTTCGGTTGGAATGGCGAAATCTTCGCTGACCGGTTTGGTTGTATCCACATAGCGCCAGTTGGGGAGGGTTTGCGCCCAGCCGGTCTGCAGCAGTCCGGCGGTTTTCAGGGTGCGGAAGTTCTCCCCGTTCACCCACAGCAGATCCACCGAGCCGTTAGTTTTGCGCCCGGCGCTGGCTTCGGTCTGGATCCGCTTCACCGCGTCGGCGGCATCCGCCAGACGGACAATCTTCAGGTTAATGGCGTAGTGGCTTTTCATCTCGCCGCTCACCCAGTCCAGGTAGCGGTTCACCGCCTCATCGCCGCCCCAGGCGTTAAACCAGACGGTCTGGCCCCGGGCGTCCTGTTTGATTTTCTGCCAGCCGTCATCGGCCAGCGCCTGTCCTGCCATCAGCAGGCCCGTTAACAACATGCAAAAACGCACACGGCGCATAATGCCTCCCTGTTATGGAGAAGTGCGGGAAAAACGGGCCAGCAGCCAGCGGGTGATGAGCGGCAGCAGCCCCAGTAGCGTGAAGGCTAAAACCACGCCGGGCGAGAGGATATCACGCAGCGAGGCGATCTGCCCCAACTGGTGCCCGGCATTCAGATAGACAATCGCCCCCGGCAGCATGCCGAGCTGGCTGACCCACCAGTAGCGTCTCACGCCAAGTGTAGTCACTCCGGCTAGCAGGTTGACCATAAAGAACGGAAACAGCGGCACCAGGCGCAGGGCAAAGAGATAAAACGCCCCGTCGCGGGAGACGCCTTGGTTGACGGTGCGCATCGGCCCGGCAAAGCGGCGCTGCACCCAGTCACGCAGCAGGTAGCGGCTGGTAAGCATTGCCAGCGTCGCGCCAAGCGTCGAGGCGAACGAGACCAGCACAATCCCCGGCCACAGGCCGAACAGCGCCCCGCCGAGCAGGGTCAGTAGCGCTGCGCCCGGCAGCGACAGGGTGGTGACCAGCACATAGACAATAAAAAAGAGCGCGGCGCTTTTTAACGGTGCCTGCTGGCAGTAAAGCAGCAGGGCCTGGTGCTGCGCCTGAAGATTTTCCAGCGTCAGGGCGCCGGGAGGCAGTTGCGTAAAGATGATGCTAAAAGCGCCCAGAAGGGCGCATATAAGCAGAAATTTACCGCGATTTATCCGCATCTACTTCACGTCGAAGGTTGCCCATACCGGGGCATGGTCAGAGGGTTTTTCCATGCTGCGGATCTCGTAGTCGATCCCGGTTTCGATGCAGCGCTCCGCCAGTGGGCCGCTTGCCAGCAGCAGGTCGATGCGCAGGCCGCGGTTGTCATCAAAGCCTTTAGAGCGGTAATCAAACCACGAGAAACGATCCTGGGTTTCCGGGTTGGCGGTGCGGAAAGTATCCACCAGACCCCAGTCCAGCAGACGTCCCATCCACTCGCGCTCTTCCGGCAGGAAGGAGCACTTCCCGGTGCGCAGCCAGCGCTTGCGGCTGTCCTCGCCGATGCCGATATCCAGATCGGTATGGCTGATATTCATGTCGCCCATGATCAGCACCGGATTCTCTTTTTTCAGCTCGGTTTCGAGGAAGGTCTGCAGATCCTGATAGAACTTCTCTTTCGCCGGGAACTTCAGGGGATGGTCGCGGCTCTCGCCCTGCGGGAAGTAACCGTTGATCACGGTGATGTTGCCCAGCGGTGAGGGAATTTCCGCCATGATGATGCGGCGCTGGGAATCTTCACCGTCACCCGGGAAGCCGCGGCGCACCGAAACCGGCGTCTCTTTGGTGAGCAGGGCCACCCCGTAATGGCCTTTCTGGCCGTGATAGAAGACGTTGTAACCCAGTTTTGCCACCTCTTCGAGGGGGAACATATCGTCGTGAACTTTTGTCTCCTGCAGGCCGATCACGTCAGGCTGATGCTGGTCGACGAGGGCTTGCAGTTGATGAGGACGGGCGCGCAGGCCGTTGATATTAAAAGAGACAAATTTCATAGTCGCTGCCAGTGCAAGGTGAATAGTGCAAGGATGGTAGCAGAATTTCCGACGGCTGACTCCCGCCGCTGCGTATGTTCGGCCAATTACTGCGACAGCTTGTATCAACGGTGCAATTTCTGCACCGTTCTGGCGCATTACGCCCTCTGATGGCGCGTAAAAGCTATACAAATTTCGCGAGCGATCACAATTCCAGAATTATATTTGGCCTATGCATAATATTTCTGTTTTTCCTTCGGTAAAGCGCCGCTTGTTGTAAAAATATTCACTTTTTATGCAATAACAGTGAATAACTCCATATTGTAACCTGTTGATATTTCGTTGTCTCATCCCGTTTATGCATTTTTATCGCTGGCTGGCACGAACGCTGCAATCTACATTCACAGGGCAAACACATAAATATTTAACATTTAATCAACTTTTTGTTTACCGGATGAGGTCGCTATGTCTCTGTCAATTACGCGTGAAAACTTTGATGAATGGATGATGCCGGTTTACGCCCCGGCGGCTTTTATTCCGGTACGGGGAGAGGGCTCGCGCCTGTGGGATCAACAGGGTAAAGAGTATATCGACTTCGCCGGCGGTATTGCGGTCAATGCCCTGGGACACGCCCATCCGGCGCTGCGTCAGGCGCTGAACGACCAGGCGGCGAAGTTCTGGCATACCGGCAACGGCTACACCAACGAACCCGCGCTGCGTCTGGCGAAAAAACTGATCGACGCCACCTTTGCGGAAAAAGTGTTCTTCTGTAACTCGGGCGCGGAGGCCAACGAAGCCGCGCTGAAACTGGCGCGCAAATATGCTCACGATAACTTCGGCAGCCAGAAAAGCGGCATCGTCGCCTTCAAAAATGCCTTCCACGGCCGCACCCTGTTTACCGTCAGCGCCGGCGGGCAGCCTTCCTATTCCCAGGACTTTGCGCCACTGCCGCCGGATATCCGCCACGCGGTCTATAACGATCTGCAGTCTGCCAGCGAGTTGATTGACGATACCACCTGCGCGGTGATCGTCGAGCCGATGCAGGGTGAAGGCGGCGTGCTGCCCGGGGATAAAGCCTTCCTGCAGGGGCTGCGCGAACTGTGCGATCGTCACAACGCGGTGCTCATTTTTGACGAAGTGCAGACCGGCGTCGGGCGCACTGGCGAGCTGTATGCCTATATGCACTATGGCGTCACGCCGGATGTGCTCTCTACCGCCAAGGCGCTGGGCGGCGGCTTCCCGGTCGGGGCGATGCTGACCACCGACAAATTTGCCCGCGTGATGACCGTCGGTACCCACGGCACCACCTACGGCGGCAACCCGCTGGCGTCGGCGGTGGCAGGTCAGGTGCTGGATATCATCAACACCCCGGAAGTGCTGAACGGCGTGAAGCAGCGTCACGACTGGTTCGTCGAGCGTCTGCAGGCCATTAACAGCAAAACCGGCCTGTTCAAAGAAATTCGCGGTCTGGGGCTGCTGATCGGTTGTGTACTCACGGACGAATTCGCCGGAAAAGCTAAACTTATTTCACAGGAAGCGGCAAAAGCGGGCGTGATGGTGTTGATCGCCGGGGCTAACGTGGTGCGGTTTGCGCCTGCGCTGATTGTCAGCGAAGAAGAGGTGCGGACCGGGTTAGATCGCTTTGCGCTGGCCTGTGAACAGGTGAAGTCCGGGGTGTCATCATGATGGTCATCCGTCCCATTGAGCGCGGTGATTTACCCGCCCTCATGCAGCTTGCCGGTAAGACGGGAGGCGGGCTGACCTCGCTTCCCGTTGATGAAAATACGCTCTCGGCGCGCATCGAGCGCTCCATCGAGACCTGGCAAGGGACGCTGCCGAAAGGCGAACAGGGTTATGTGTTTGTGCTGGAAGAGTCCGACACCGGCACCGTCGCGGGGATCTGCGCCATTGAGGTGGCGGTGGGCCTGAACGATCCCTGGTACAACTACCGCGTGGGCACGCTGGTGCATGCCTCGAAAGAGCTGAACGTCTACAACGCGCTGCCGACGCTGTTTCTCAGTAACGATCACACCGGCAGCAGCGAACTGTGCTCGCTGTTTCTCGACCCGTCATGGCGCAAGGAGGGCAACGGCTATCTGCTCTCCAAATCGCGCTTTCTCTTTATGGCCGCTTTCCGCGATCGCTTTAACGAAAAAGTGGTCGCCGAGATGCGCGGCGTGATCGACGAAACCGGCTTCTCACCGTTCTGGAAAAGCCTGGGCGAGCGCTTCTTCTCCATGGAGTTCAGCAAGGCGGACTACCTGTGCGGCACCGGGCAGAAAGCCTTTATCGCCGAACTGATGCCGAAACACCCCATCTATACCCATTTCCTCAGCCCCGAGGCGCAGGCGGTGATTGGCGAAGTGCATCCGCACACTGCCCCGGCGCGCGCGGTGCTGGAAAAAGAGGGCTTCCGCTACCGCAACTATGTCGACATCTTCGACGGCGGCCCGACCCTGGAGTGCGATATTGACCGGGTGCGGGCGATCCGTAAAAGCCGTCTGGTGGAGGTGGCCGAGGGCCAGCCTGCGCCGGGGGAATTTCCGGCCTGCCTGGTGGCAAACGAGCAGTATGACCATTTCCGCGCCACGCTGATCCGCGTGGATCCTGATTGTGAACGTCTGGTGCTGACCCCTGCGCAGCTGGATGCCCTGAAATGCCGCGCTGGCGATCGTATTCGCATGGTGCGCCTGTGCCCCGAGGAGAAATCGGTATGAACTTATGGATTAACGGCGACTGGGTCACCGGCGAAGGTGAACTACGCAGCAAGCACAACCCGGTAGGCCAGGAGTTGCTCTGGCAGGGGGCGGACGCCAGTCCGGCGCAGGTTGAACAGGCCTGCCGCGCGGCGCGCGGCGCTTTCCCCGGCTGGGCAAAGCTGCCGTTCAGCGCCCGCCAGTCGATTGTCGAGAAATTTGCGGCCCTGCTGGAGGCGAATAAGCAGGAGCTGACCAGCATCATTGCCCGCGAAACCGGCAAGCCGCGCTGGGAGGCGGCGACCGAAATCACCGCCATGATCAACAAGGTCGCCATTTCGATAAAGGCGTACCACACCCGCACCGGCGAGCAGCGCACCGAGATGGCCGACGGTGCCGCCACGCTGCGCCATCGCCCGCACGGCGTGCTGGCCGTGTTTGGCCCCTATAACTTCCCCGGCCATCTGCCGAACGGCCACATCGTGCCCGCGCTGCTGGCGGGCAATACCCTGATCTTCAAGCCGAGCGAGCTGACGCCGTGGAGCGGTGAGGCGGTGGTCAAACTGTGGGAGCAGGCCGGGCTGCCGCCGGGCGTGCTGAACCTGGTACAGGGCGGACGTGAAACCGGCCAGGCCCTGAGCGCCCTCGGCGACATCGACGGGCTGCTGTTTACCGGCAGCGCCGGGACCGGCTATCAGCTGCACCGCCAGCTCGCCGGTCAGCCGGAAAAAATTCTGGCACTGGAGATGGGCGGCAACAATGCCCTGATCGTTGACGACCCGGCGGATATCGACGCCGCGGTACACCTGACCATCCAGTCGGCCTTTATAACCGCCGGGCAGCGCTGCACCTGCGCCCGTCGCCTGCTGGTGAAAAGCGGGGCAGAAGGCGATGCCTTCCTGGCCCGTCTGGTTGAGGTGAGTGGACGCCTGCTGCCGGGCGAGTGGGATGCCAGCGACCAGCCGTTTATCGGCGGGCTGATCTCCGAGCAGGCGGCAAAAAATGTCTATCACGCCTGGCGGGAGCATGTTGCCCGTGGCGGCCAGTCGCTGCTGGAACCGCGTCTGGTGAAAGCGGGCACCTCTTTACTCACCCCGGCCATTGTTGAGATGACCGGCGTGCGCGACGTGCCGGATGAAGAGGTCTTTGGCCCGCTGCTGTGCGTCTGGCGCTACGACGATTTTGACCAGGCCATCGCCATGGCAAACGCCACGCGCTACGGCCTGTCGTGCGGGCTGATCTCCCCGGATCGCGAGCGCTTTGACCAGCTGCTGCTGGAGGCCCGCGCCGGGATCGTCAACTGGAATAAACCGCTCACCGGCGCGGCCAGTACCGCACCCTTTGGCGGGGTGGGGGCCTCCGGCAACCATCGCGCCAGCGCCTGGTATGCGGCAGATTACTGCGCCTGGCCGATGGCGAGCCTCGAGACCGCCGCCATCGTCCTGCCGGAGCAGCTGAATCCGGGTCTCGATTTTACACGGGAGAAGCGTCATGAAAGCGCGTGAAGTTAACTTCGACGGGCTGGTGGGGCTGACCCACCACTACGCCGGGCTGTCGTTCGGCAATGAGGCCTCTACAAAGCACCGCTTTCAGATCTCCAACCCGCGGCTGGCGGCAAAGCAGGGTCTGTTAAAGATGAAGGCGCTGGCCGATGCGGGCTTCCCTCAGGCGGTGATCCCGCCCCAGGAGCGGCCCAACGTCGGTGTGCTGCGTCAGCTTGGCTTTACCGGCACGGACGAGCAGGTGGTGGAAAAGGCGGGCACCCAGATGCCGCAGCTGCTCTCCGCCGCCAGCTCGGCTTCCTCTATGTGGGTGGCCAACGCCGCCACGGTGGCCCCGTCTGCGGATACGCTCGACGGGAAAGTGCATCTGACGGTGGCGAACCTCAATAACAAGTTCCACCGCGCCAGTGAGGCCGGCACCACGGAACAGGTACTGCGCGCCATCTTCCGCGATGAATCCCGCTTCAGCGTGCATACGGCGCTGCCGCAGGTGGCAATGCTCGGCGACGAAGGGGCGGCCAACCATAACCGTCTCGGCGGCGATTACGGCGAGCCGGGCCTGCAGCTGTTTATCTATGGCCGTGACGAGGGGGCTGGCCGCGCGCCTGCCCGCTACCCGGCCCGTCAGACCCTGGCCGCAAGCCAGGCCGTGGCCCGCCTGAATCAGGTCAATCCGGGGCAGCTGATGTTTGCCCAGCAAAACCCGCTGGTGATTGACCAGGGGGTGTTCCATAACGACGTGATTGCAGTTTCGAATCGCCAGGTGCTGTTCTGCCACGAGCAGGCGTTTGTCGATCAGCCCGCGCTGTTGCAGTCCCTGCGCGATCGTGTGCCCGGCTTTATGCCCATAGAGGTGCCGACCGGGGCGGTCTCGGTGCAGGACGCGGTGGCAACCTACCTGTTTAACAGCCAGCTCCTGAGCCGCGACGACGGCAGCATGATGCTGGTCCTGCCCCAGGAGTCGCAGAACCACCCGGGCGTCTGGCGCTACCTGAGCCAGCTGGTGGCAGAGGATAACCCCATCAGCGAGCTGCGGGTGTTCGATCTGCGTGAAAGCATGGCCAACGGTGGCGGTCCGGCGTGTCTGCGCCTGCGCGTGGTGCTGACCGCCGAAGAGCAGCGGGCGGTGAACCCGGCGGTGATGATGAACGATACCCTGTTTAACACGCTTAACGACTGGGTGGACCGCTACTATCGCGACCGTCTGACCCAGGCCGACCTGATCGACCCTCTGCTGCTGCGGGAAGGGCGCGAGGCGCTGGATGCCCTGACGCGCATTTTGCAGCTCGGCTCCGTCTATCCGTTCCAGCAATAAAGGAGGCGTTATGGAAAACTTTCTGGCGCTGACGATAGCCGATGAAATCCCCGCCCAGCGCGAAGGCAACGGGGCGTCGTTTCACTGGCGCTGGCTGGCACGCGGCGTGCTGGAGCTAATCCCGGAGGTGGCAAGCGAGCGTGCGCTGGTGCTCTCCGCCGGGATCCACGGCAACGAAACGGCCCCGGTGGAGATTGTCGATCTGCTGGTCAGGGCGCTGTTTCGCGGTGAACTGACCCTGCGCTGCCGTCTGCTGGTCATCTACGGCAATCCTCCGGCGCTGCGGGCCGACAAGCGCTACCTGACCTGCGACATCAATCGCCTGTTCAGCGGGCGCGGAGCGCAGTTCCCGGCCTGCGATGAGACCGAACGGGCGGCGTTGCTGGAGACGCTGGTTGAAGCCTTTTACCAGCAGGCGGGGGCCGATCGCTGGCACCTCGATCTGCATACCGCCATTCGTGCCTCTTATCATGAGCGATTTGGCGTGCTGCCCCAGCGCAGTCAGCCCTGGGACGAGGCCTTTATTGAGTGGCTGGGGGATGCCGGGCTTGAAGCGCTGGTGTTTCATCAGGCACCTGGCGGTACCTTTACCCATTTCACCTGCGAACGTTTTGGCGCGCTGGCATGCACGCTGGAGCTGGGGAAAGCGCTGCCGTTCGGGCATAACGATCTGACGCGATTTGCCACCACCCATCAGGCGCTGCGGGCGTTGCTGAGCGGTGTGGCCTCGACGCCGCACGCTGAGCCGGTGGAACAGTATCGGGTGGTGCAGCAGATCACCCGGCGCAGCGAGGCCTTTGTCCTGCATATGGCCGGGCATACCCTCAACTTTACCCCTTTCCGCCAGGGCGTTTTACTGGCAGAGGACGGGGACGAGCGCTACGAGGTGCAAAAGCCGACCGAGTACGTGCTGTTCCCCAATCCGGCAGTGGCCTTTGGCTTACGCGCCGGGCTGATGCTGGAAAAAATCGGCTGATAAATACCTGGCCCCAATAAGCGCAACGCGGCGGGGCCGGTTATTCACGCACTCATTTCTTTATCACTGCTTTTATTACAGATTATTCCTGGCTGTTTGCTTTATTATTAATCTGTTTGTCGGTATACTCCTTCACAATCTCTTTAAAATCATGTTATTGCATATTTCTGTTTCAACTCTCCACGCTTTATCCTTATTTTCTCCATATTTGACGATAATTTGTTTTTTACACTTTCATTGTTTTACTGTTGCTCTGACTAATTGACGATAAACCCCGTAAAGTGAATCTCGTCAACACGGCATAGCGCCGAAGAATAACTGAAAGGAAGGACAAAATTATGCGTAAATTAACTGCACTGTTTGTTGCCTCTACCCTGGCTCTGGGCGCTACCAGCGCGGCGTTCGCCGCAGATACCGCCACCACCACGGCAGCACCGACCGAAGGCAAAATGATGCATCATAAAGGTAAGCCGGGTATGCATCACGACATGATGTTTAAAGACCTGAACCTGACCGATGCGCAGAAACAGCAGGTTCGCGACATCATGAAAAGCCAGCGTGACCAGATGAAGCGTCCGCCGGTAGAAGAGCGCCGCGCAATGCATGACATCATCGCCAGCGACAGCTTCGATAAAGCGAAAGCAGAGGCGCAGGTGGATAAGATGGCCGAGCAGCATAAAGCCCGCATGCTGGCGCACATGGAAACCCAGAACAAGATCTACAACATTCTTACCCCGGAACAGAAAAAGCAGTTTAATGCCAATTTTGAGAAGCGTCTGACAGAACGTTCAGCGCCGGAAGGTAAAATGACCCCACCAGCCGAATAATCGGTTCAGCCATTCAAGACCGCCGGAGTCCTGTTCACCCAAGCGTATTCGCTGTGGACAGGTCCGGCGGTTTTTTCTTTTCCTGCCTCTTGCCAGCCGCCGCCATCCCGGTATTCTCCTGTTATCGATCTGCAGAATGTGTTTGAAATGTCTGACGTTACTTTTTTTCATCGTCGGACTAAGGCCCACCCGCACATCTGCCGATATTGATCCGCAGCGACCTAATGATAACAAACAATAAGCAACCGCCCCCGGCGGGGTGCTCTGGCGCGCATTGCGCCATTTGGAGTGGTGATGGACTTTTTTGATATCCGCAAAATGCCGGTTAACCTCTGGCGCAACGGCGCAGGCGAGACGCGCGAAATATGTTGTTTCCCTCCGGCAACCCGGGACTTTACCTGGCGCGCCAGTATTGCGTCCCTTGCCAGCAACGGCGATTTTTCCGTTTCGCCCGGCATCGACCGGGTGATTACCCTGCTGGAAGGGGGTGAAGTGAAGCTGGATGGCGGGCAGGCGTTTAACCACACCCTGCGACGTCATCAGCCCTTCAGCTTTGCCGGAGAGTTGCCTGTCAAGGCGGAGCTGCTGGAAGGGCAGATGTCGATGGACTTTAACATCATGACCCGCCGGGACATCTGTCGGGCGAAGGTGCGGGTGGCGGATCGCACCTTCACCACCTTTGCGTCACGCGGCGGGGTGGTCTTTGTGCTGAGCGGGGCCTGGCAGTTGGGCGACAAATTGCTCACCGCCGACCAGGGCGCGTACTGGCATGACGGCGATCACACCCTGCGGCTGCTCAAGGCAGAGGGCACCCTGCTGTTCAGCGAGATTTTCTGGCTTCCAGGTCACTGAGCGGAATGATCTCATAGTTCCCGGCCAGCAGCGGCTTGCAGAGAATTTTATACCCATCCTGATCAAAACCGGCGGGGGCGCGCAGCAGTTCCGCCGCCTCGTCGAGGCTTTCCACCGCGCCCAGCCAGAGCCAGTTATGGATGATATGGTAGTGGGTCATCTCCGGGCGCGACTCTTTCAGCGCCACGGCGCAGTCCCACGGCCAGCAGGTGACGCCAATCGCCTGCAACCCTTCAACCAGCCGCTGCTGGTGATCCTCAACGCTCTCTTTTCCGCAGCACGCCCCCGCACAACGCTTCAGCGCCGAACGGAAACAGGCCCGCCCGCGGGTTAACGACTCCAGCCCGAGCAGGCCATAACAGAGCTGGCGCTCATCGGCCAGCGCCTGCAGGGTTTGCAGCGCCGCCCGGCGGTTAGCAAACAGGCCAAACAGGTTTGGGGTGTGGGAGAAATCCACCTCCCGGGCGTACACAATCTGCGGTTTGCCCTCGGTGATCTGCAGCGAGCAGAGCTGGCGATTGCGGCGTAACCGTTTATTGAACAGCGGCTGCTGCTCCTTGATTAAACGCGCTTCCAGCAGCAGCGCGCCCAGCTCACCGGCGGTTTGCGTCCAGGTGATCCGCCGGGACTGGCGCAGCATGGCGGCCTCGTCCGGGGTGCGCAGATGCGACAGCACCCGGCTGCGAATATTGACGCTCTTGCCGATATACAGGGGCATGGCGTCGCTTTCGCCATGAAAGAAGTAGACGCCAGGCTGTTTGGGCAGAGCCTCAAGCCACGGGCGCAGATGTTCGGGATACTCATAGATGGCGGCCGCTTCGAATTCAAGCCGCGGTGCCGATTGACGCCTGCTCACAACATACTCCTGATACTGTTCAGGCATACAGTGTAGCAGCAGTTATGTGGTTAAAAAAGAGGCGGCAGACGCCGCCCCTGCAGAATTACTGTTTCCAGAAGTCGTCGAATACCGTGATCGGCGGGCGACGTTTGTGCTCGGTCTTCAGGTACCAGCCTTCAATAATGCGGGCGGTGCCTTCGTCCAGGGTCTTGCCTTCCAGATAATCATCAATGTTTTCATAGGTCACGCCCAGCGCGGCTTCGTCTGGCAGGGAAGGGCGATCGTCTTCCAGGTCCGCGGTTGGGGCTTTCTTATACAGATGCTCCGGGCAGCCCAGCGCGGCCAGCAGCTGTTTGCCCTGGCGCTTGTTGAGACGGAACAGCGGGTTGATGTCGGTGCCGCCGTCGCCATATTTGGTGAAGAAGCCGGTCAGCGCCTCTGCGGCATGGTCGGTACCCACCACCACGCCGCTGGTCATCCCGGCGATGCTGTACTGGGCTTTCATACGCTCGCGGGCTTTTTCGTTGCCGCGGACAAAATCGCTCAGCTCAATGCCGGCTTCACGCAGCGCTTTTTCGCTGGCCAGCACCGCTTCTTTAATGTTTACGGTCAACACGCGATCGGGCTGAATAAAGGCGATGGCATCCTGACAGTCCTGCTCGTCGAACTGTACGCCGTAAGGCAGGCGCACGGCGATAAACTGCAGGTCGTTGTTGCCTGTCTCTGCACGCAGTTCGCTGATAGCCATCTGGCTGAGTTTACCGGCGAGCGTGGAGTCCTGTCCGCCGCTGATGCCCAGCACCAGCGTCTTCAGGAACGGGAAGCGGGTTAGATAGGATTTCAAAAAATCAACGCTGCGGCGGATCTCGTCTTCCGCATTGATGGTGGGTTTGGCACCCAGCGCCTGGATAATCTCTTGTTGTAGAGCCATCTGGCCCCTCCGTTACACAAATTTGCCTGATGAATGTTCTGTTAAAGCTAACCTGTCATGCGGAAAACGACAAGGATCACAGATTTGAATGCAGCGAATTAGAGCGATTCAGCAGGTTATATTGGTTTTACAGGAATTTTCCTAAAAAACTCTGCCGTCACGCTTAGGGTTGAAAAATGTGGTTTTCTATTCCAGGCTTACTTAACACGCTGATAAACAAGAGGACGGAATATGAACAAGAACGTAGCAGGAATGTTAGGCGCAGCGGCTGTACTGACTTTACTGGCGGGCTGTACCGCCTATGACCGCACAACAGATCAGTTTAAAGAGCCAGTAGTAAAAGACGTTAAAAAAGGGATGACCCGTGCTCAGGTTGAGCAACTGGCCGGCAAGCCGTCATCAGAGGTGACGATGATACACGCTCGCGGTACCTGCCAGACCTACATCCTGGGTCAACGGGATGGTAAAACCGAGACCTATTTTGTTGCATTAGATGACACAGGTCACGTTATGAACTCCGGCTATCAGACCTGTGCCGAATACGACACCGATCCACAGGCGCCTAAAGCCTAATCAGGCTCCTTCCTGAGCAGACAGACAAACCGGCCCTCTGGCCGGTTTTCTTTTTGCCGCCCCGCAATCTTATTTCTTATCGCGAATTATTTGCCTGAAATGTGAAGGCAGTCATAACCGCAGGTCAATGAGAGACAATTCCAAAACATTCTGGATTATCCCCAGCAATTCCCTTGCCGTATACTCATCCCATCAGACAGGCCAGCGAGACGAGACGCCAGGTAACGGCGCTGATATCGCGGCTAACGCGGTGGCCATATAAGAGGGAAGTCATTATGGAAAAGAAACATATCTATCTGTTTTGCTCAGCGGGCATGTCAACGTCACTGCTGGTGTCAAAGATGCGCGCGCAGGCAGAGAAGTACGAAGTGCCGGTTGTGATTGAAGCCTTCCCGGAAACCCTGGCGGGTGAGAAGGGCACCAGCGCAGACGTCGTGCTGCTGGGTCCGCAAATTGCGTATATGTTGCCGGAAATTCAACGTCTGTTACCGAATAAACCGGTGGAAGTGATCGACTCTGTGCTGTACGGCAAAGTGGATGGTTTGGGTGTTCTTAAAGCTGCTGTAGCGGCAATTAAAAAAGCTGCTAATTAATTTAATTTTTTATTTTTCCCGTCAAAGAGCAATTTCACACACACTTACGCCGCAATATTATTGCGGCATTTAAGGGCATTTTCTATGAGTAGATTTATTGCTGCGCTTGAAAAGGTACTCCTTCCTTTTGCAGTTAAAATAGGAAAGCAACCGCATGTCAACGCCATTAAAAACGGTTTTATTAAGGTAATGCCGTTAACCCTGGCCGGTGCCATGTTCGTTTTAATTAACAACGTTTTTCTGAGCTTCGGTGATGGTTCATTTTTCTATTCATTAGGTGTTCGTTTAGATCCCTCAACTATTGAAACGTTAAATGGTTTCAAGGCCATCGGCGGCAATGTGTACAACGGTACGCTGGGTATTATGTCGCTGATGGCGCCTTTCTTTATCGGGATGGCGCTGGCGGAAGAGCGTAAAGTCGACTCGCTGGCCGCCGGTTTATTATCTGTCGCTGCCTTTATGACCGTGACCCCTTACAGCGTCGGTGAAGCTTACGCGGTGGGTGCCAACTGGCTGGGCGGGGCGAACATTATTTCCGGTATTGTGATCGGTCTGGTCGTGGCGGAAATGTTTACCTTTATTATTCGTCGCAACTGGGTGATCCGCTTGCCGGACAGCGTCCCGGCATCGGTGTCGCGCTCCTTCTCAGCGCTGATCCCAGGCTTCATTATTCTCTCCATCATGGGGACCATCGCCTGGGCGCTCTCTCACTGGGGCACCAACTTCCACCAGATCATTATGGATACCATCTCCACACCGCTGGCATCCATGGGTGGGGTCGTGGGCTGGGCTTACGTCATCTTCACCTCCCTGCTGTGGTTCTTCGGTGTTCACGGTTCCCTGGCGCTGGCCGCGCTGGACAGCGGCATCATGACCCCATGGGCGCTGGAAAACGTGGCACTCTACCAGCAGTACGGCTCCGTTGACGCGGCGCTGGCGGCAGGCAAGACCTTCCACGTCTGGGCGAAACCGATGCTCGACTCCTACATCTTCCTGGGCGGTACCGGGGCGACGCTGGGTCTGATTATCGCGGTGTTTATCACCTCCCGTCGTGCGGATCACCGTCAGGTGGCGAAACTGGCCCTGCCGTCAGGCATCTTCCAGATTAACGAGCCCATCCTGTTCGGTATGCCGATCATCATGAACCCGGTTATGTTCATTCCGTTCATCCTGGTGCAGCCGCTGCTGGCCGCCATTACCCTGACGGCGTACTACCTGGGCATTATCCCGCCTATCACTAACATCGCACCGTGGACCATGCCAGCCGGTCTGGGCGCCTTCTTCAACACCAACGGCAGCGTCGCGGCATTCCTGTTAGCGATATTCAACCTTGGTGTGGCAACCCTGCTCTACATGCCGTTTGTCGCCATCGCCAACAAGGCCCAGACCACCATTGATGAAGAAGAGAGCGAAGAAGATATCGCCCTCGCACTGAAATTCTGATGTCGTATGACGCGGGGCAACCCGCGTCAGTACAGGAGAACAAGAGATGTTTGATTTAGAGAATGTTGTAGCAGAGCCAGAAGACGTAGCAGAGAACGATCTTGAAGAAGTGGTGATGGGGCTTATCATCAACTCCGGACAGGCGCGCAGCCTGGCATACGCGGCGCTGAAAAAAGCCAAGCAGGGCGATTTCGATTCCGCCAAAGAGATGATGGCCCAGTCGCGCACCGCACTGAATGAAGCCCATCTGGTGCAAACAAAACTGATCGAAAGCGATCAGGGTGAAGGTAAAATGAAGGTGAGCCTGGTGCTGGTACACGCCCAGGACCATCTGATGACCTCCATGCTGGCCCGTGAGCTGGTGGCGGAACTCATCGAACTTCACGAGAAAATGCAGTAAATCAGTCTGATAGCAGGAGGTCAGCGCCATGGAAATCACTACCGCCCGGGAACAACAGCTGTTCAATGGTAAAAATTTTCATGTGTTTATCTACAACAAGGTGGAGAGCATCAGCGGTCTGCATCAGCATGACTACTATGAGTTCACCATTGTGCTGACCGGCCGCTATTTCCAGGAGATCAACGGCAAGCGGGTGCTGCTGGAGCGCGGGGACTTTGTCTTTATCCCGATGGGGTCGCACCATCAGAGCTTTTATGATTTTGGCGCCACGCGCATTCTCAACGTCGGCATCAGTAAACGCTTCTTCGAAACCCACTACTCGCCGCTGCTGCCGTTCTGCTTTGTGGCCTCGCAGGTTTATCATGTTAAAAGTGAATTCCTGAACTGGATCGACACCGTGATTGCCTCGCTTAACTTCCGTGACAATGAGTTCGATGAATTTATTGAAACGGTGACCTTTTACGTCGTCAACCGCCTTCGCCACTATCGCGAAGAGCAGCAGGCAACTGACGATATCCCCCAATGGCTGCGCACCACCGTTGAAATGATGCACGACAAGCTGCGTTTTGGTGAAAACGCGCTGGAAAATATGGTGGCGCTGTCGGGTAAATCGCAGGAATACCTGACCCGTGCGACCCAGCGTTATTATCAGAAAACGCCGGTGCAGATTATTAATGAAATACGGATCAATTTCGCCAGAAAACAGCTGGAAATTACCAACTATTCGGTGACGGATATTGCTTACGAATCCGGTTACAGCAGTCCGAGTCTGTTTATTAAGACCTTTAAGAAATTGACCTCATTTACACCTAACAGCTACCGGAAAAACCTCACGGTTATTAATTAACGTCCGGCGGTATTACCGCCGGGAATATTGATTTAAATGATTGCCCAAAATAGATGGGAAGGGACCGCTATACTCAAAAGGCGGATCGCCCAGGGAGAATATTATGCAAAAGAAACTTAAAGTAGTGACCATCGGCGGCGGAAGCAGCTATACCCCGGAATTACTGGAAGGCTTCCTCAAGCGTTACCATGAACTGCCGGTCAGCGAATTGTGGCTGGTTGACGTGGCCGAGGGCCAGGAGAAGCTGGATATTATTTTTGACCTCTGCCAGCGCATGGTGAAAAAAGCGGGCGTGCCGATGACCGTGCATAAAACCCTCGACCGCCGCCAGGCGCTGAAGGATGCCGATTTCGTCACCACCCAGCTGCGCGTCGGCCAGCTGAAGGCCCGCGAGCTGGATGAGCGTATCCCGCTGAGCTATGGCTATCTGGGCCAGGAGACCAACGGGGCAGGCGGCCTGTTCAAAGGGCTGCGTACCATTCCGGTGGTGTTCGACATCATTAAAGACGTGCAGGAGATCTGCCCGCAGGCGTGGGTAATCAACTTCACCAACCCGGCCGGAATGGTGACCGAAGCGGTCTATCGCCACACGGATTTCAAACGCTTTATCGGCGTCTGCAACATTCCTATCGGCATGAAGATGTTTATTCGCGACGTGCTGGCCCTGACCGACAGCGACGAGCTTTCCATCGACCTGTTTGGCCTGAACCACATGGTGTTCATCAAAGACGTGCTGGTTAACGGCAAGTCACGCTTCGCGGAGCTGCTGGACGGCGTGGCGAGCGGCACCCTGAAAGCGAGCTCGGTGAAGAACATTTTCGACCTGCCGTTCAGCGAAGGGCTGATCCGCTCCCTGAACCTGCTCCCGTGCTCCTATCTGCTTTACTACTTCAAGCTGAAAGAGATGCTGGCGATTGAGATGGGCGAGTACTACAAAGGCGGTGCCCGCGCGCAGGTCGTACAGAAGGTAGAAAAACAGCTTTTCGATCTGTATAAGAACCCGGATCTGAACGTGAAGCCGAAAGAGCTGGAGCAGCGCGGCGGGGCTTACTACTCCGACGCGGCCTGTGAAGTGATCAACGCCATCTACAACGACAAGCAGGCGGAACACTACGTCAACGTGCCGCACCACGGCCATATTGATAACATTCCGGCGGACTGGGCGGTGGAGATGACCTGTATTCTGGGCCGCGACGGGGCAAAACCGCATCCTCGCCTGACCCATTTCGATGACAAGGTGATGGGGCTTATCCACACCATCAAGGGCTTTGAGGTGGCGGCAAGCCAGGCGGCCATCAGCGGCGAGCTGAACGACGTGCTGCTGGCCCTGAACCTGAGCCCGCTGGTGCAATCCGATCGCGATGCCGAGAAGCTGGCGCGCGACCTGATTCTGGCCCATGAAAAATGGCTGCCGAACTTCGCTGGCACCGTCGATAAACTGAAAAGCGAGCAGCACTGAGAGGGATCGCTATGGAATATCTGCTGATCGTCAATGCCGATGATTTTGGCCTCTCAAAAGGGCAGAACTACGGCATCCTGGACGCCTGCCGGAATGGGGTGGTGACCTCCACCACCGCGATGGTTAACGGCGATGCCGTTGAGCACGCTGCGGCGCTCAGCCGGGATCTGCCTGAGCTGGGGGTAGGCATGCACTTTGTGCTGACCCTCGGCATGCCGCTGACCTCCATGCCGGGGCTGACCCGGGACGGCGTGCTCGGCAAGTGGATCTGGGAGATGGCAGAGCAGGGGACGCTGCCGCTGGAGGAGATCGCCCGCGAGCTGGACTGTCAGTTCAATCGCTTCGTCGATCTCTTCGGGCGCGAACCGACCCATATCGACAGCCATCACCATGTGCACATGATCCCGGCCATCTTCCCGCTGGTGGCCGAATTTGCCCGTCGCAAAGGGGTGGCATTACGGGTGGATCCTCAGGTTGAAGGGATCGAACGGGATGCCGGCCTGCCGCGCACCACGGACGGTTTCAGCAGCGCGTTCTATGGCGATGACATCAGTGAAGCGCTGTTTTTACGCGTGCTGGATGAGTCAGTGCAGAAGGGAGAGCGCTCGCTGGAGGTGATGGCACATCCGGCGTTTATCGATAACACCATCCGTAAAAGCGCCTACTGCTGGCCGCGACTGACGGAGCTGGACGTGCTCACCTCGACATCGCTGAAATATGCCATTGCCGAGCGCGGGTACCGGTTGGGAACGTTCAGGGATCTGTGAGGAAACGCCGGGTGGCGCTTGCGCTTACCCGGCCTACAATGTCTACAAAAGCACCGAAACGTAGGCCGGGTAAGGCGTAGCCGCCACCCGGCTTTTTTTACGCCGGAATGGCCGCGATTTTACTGCTGCGGGACCACACCCGGTGCGCCGCCATCAGCAGCGTCAGTTCATCCATAAACGCGCCTGCCGCCGTATCGCCTTCGATAATCCCTTCTTCGCCCTGATCCGCCACCTTCAGCAGCGGCTTGAACTGACGGGCATCGCCTGCCAGCGCAATCGGCTTGAGGTGCTTATAGGCTTCCAGCAGGTAATAGGCCGCATCGCCGTTAGTGAGAAGGCTCTGAATATCCCCGCACGGCACCACCACCGCATCCACGGTCAGCGACGGAGAACCGGCGAAGGTTCCGGCCACCGGCAGCACCGAGCCGTCGTCGGCAATGACTTCACCCATTCGCGAGTAGAGCAGCTTCGCATGCACGCCTTTGGCCTTCAGCGCCTGCAGCACCGCCAGCACATCGCTGGCGCGAGGCTTATCGTTCAGCAACACGGCCACCACGCGACCTTTGATATCGCCGCCGGGAACGGCATACAGGCTGAGGGACGGATCCTTTTTCAAGCCGTTCACATCCTGCGGCGGAACAAGGTTGCGCTGCTCGTCGGTCAGGGTGATACCCAGATTGTCCGCCACGCCCTGGGCCAGGGTGATATCAATATGTGCCAGCTGATCCACCACCCGCTCGCGGATGTAGGTGCGCACCACCTTGCTCAGCTCAAAGCTGAAGGCACCGATAATATGCTCCTGCTCCACCGGCGTCTGGCTGTGCCAGAACAGGCGTGGGTGGGCGTAGTATTCGGCGAAGGAGGGGCTGCGCTCGCGGATTTTGGTCCCTTCCACGCGCTCCTGATACGACTCAAAGCCGCCGCGTTTTGGCCCCGGCGGTGTTTCGCGCGGCCAGTTGTCGTTGATCGAGTTCGGCTCGTAGTTGGCCGGGTTGGTGTCGATCTCCATGCGGTGCATCCCGTCCCGCTGGAAGTTATGGTAGGGACAGGTTGGTTTGTTGATCGGGATTTCGTGGAAGTTTGGCCCGCCGAGGCGGCTGATCTGCGTATCGGTGTAGGAGAACAGACGCCCCTGCAGCAGCGGGTCGTTAGTGAAGTCCAGCCCCGGAACGATATGCCCCGGGTGGAAGGCGGCCTGTTCGTTCTCGGCAAAGAAGTTGTCCGGGTTACGGTTGAGCACCATTTTGCCCACCAGCTGCACCGGCACCAGCTCTTCGGGGATCAGCTTGGTAGGGTCGAGAAGATCAAAGTCGAATTTGAACTCGTCCTCTTCCGGGATCAACTGGAAACCGAGCTCAAATTCCGGGAAGTCGCCCGCCTCAATGGATTCCCAGAGATCGCGGCGGTGGAAGTCCGGATCGCGCCCGGTAAGCTTCTGCGCCTCATCCCACACCAGCGAGGCTTTACCGGCCACCGGCTTCCAGTGGAAGCGCACAAAGGTGGCTTTGCCTTCGGCATTGATCAGGCGGAAGGTGTGGATGCCAAAGCCTTCCATGGTGCGATAGCTGCGCGGAATACCGCGGTCAGACATCGCCCACATCACGTTGTGCAGGGTTTCCGGCTGCAGGGAGACATAATCCCAGAAGGTGTCGTGCGCGCTCTGACCCTGCGGGATCGCCCAGTGCGGCTCTGGTTTTACCGCGTGTACAAAATCGGGGAACTTGTGTGCGTCCTGAATAAAGAAGATCGGCGTGTTGTTGCCCACCAGATCAAAAACGCCCTCTTCGGTGTAAAACTTGGTGGCGAAGCCGCGAATATCACGCACCGTATCGGCGGAGCCTGCGCCGCCCTGCACCGTAGAGAAACGGACAAAGACCGGGGTAATTTTATCCGGGTCGGAGAGGAAATCGGCTTTAGTTAAATCGCTCAGGTTTTTATACGGCTGAAAATAGCCGTGCGCGGCCGAACCACGGGCGTGCACAATACGCTCCGGGATGCGCTCATGGTCAAAGTGAGTGATCTTCTCCCGCAGGATAAAGTCTTCCAGCAGGGTCGGGCCGCGGGTTCCGGCGCGCAGGGAGTTCTGATCGTCCGCGATGCGCACCCCCTGGTTAGTGGTCAGCGGGAAGTTCTCGCCGCCTTTGCGGACTTCATCCAGCGCATTCAGTTTCTGGTTGCCGGTATCGGGTGCCTTCAGGCTGCCGGGCGCTGTGGGCTCCTGGCCCGGTGGCGTAGGGACCGGGCTGGCGAGGTGAGAACCGTCCGCCGGGGCCAGCGAGTCCATTCCGGGCTCTGCTTCATGGGCGTCGTGAAGCGGGGATTGTTCGGGTTTATGTGTCTTATCATTTTGCGACATTGCACTCGTCTCCTGTTTTCATTGCTGAAACGCGGTCGTATTTGCCTTAAAACCCAATAACTATAGAACATTAAGGGTTATAAGCTGGGTGAATACCCAATTTCGGACTACCGCTTACGCTTCAGCTGGCACGTGGGGCGCGACGCAGAAGGGGCAATCGGCTATGATAGGAATTTACTGATTTTTAAGTTTGTTTAGTGAACCCGCTGCTTATGAAACCTCTTCGCCAACAAAATCGTCCTGTAATCAGCTATCAGCCCCGCGTTGAACCCGCGCCGCCCGACCACGCCACTAAAATGGATGGCTTTCGTGACGTCTGGCTGTTACGCGGTAAATATGTGGCTTTTGTACTGATCGGCGAACGTTTTCGTCGTTCCCCGGCGTTTACTGTGCCGGAGTCTGCCCAGCGCTGGGCGGTTCAGGTCCGGCAGGACGAAGATATTCAGGATTAATTATTCTGTGTCATGGTGATCCCGTTAATTAACGGGATTACAGGATAATTATTGTCTATAGCAAATTATTGTTTTATTCCCATTGGGCATTAATTATTTTTTTAAATTCATACCTTCTCTCTATTTACTTTTGGTAATCTTTTCAATGGCTTTTTTAGCGCGTGATTTAACTTTTTGATTTACATTGGGAAATATAATGTAATATTTCATGCGTTTAATTCTATCCTTTTAGTGTTGCGTCTTTTTCTAATACTATCTGGACAGAAAAATGAATAAAACCCACACCTCAATGATGACGGGATTTACTCTTTCTCGTCTCACTGTCGCGATCCGAAACGCGATCCCTGTATTGGTCCTGGCATCCCTGCCCGTGTACGCCGACACTATTATTCCCAGTCAAAGCACGACTTTTACCCTATCCGGAACTGAACCCTTTGTGATGCCTTCGCCTAATGCAATTACCGTCACATCGGGTAGTGCTATTACCGGCGATGTCACGCAGGACTGGCAGGTGACCGTTGATGATGGCGCAACGGTTAACGGAGCAGGTTTTGGTCTGAACCTGGGATCGTTGACGGGGGGAACCGTGCTTAATCTCGGCGGAGATGTCACCACTACCGGGGGCGGATCCGGCGGCAACGCTGCAGGTATTAAGCTCAATCAAGGCGGAACGATAAACATACTAAGCACCGGGTCCGTGGCCAGCAGCAGTGACGGGATATTTCTCACCAACGGCGGCACAATAAATAGCAGCGGATCGGTAAGCGGTACCGGTGGCGGCACTTCGGTCTATTTAAGCTCCGGCACAACCGTCTATAACGGTGATGCATCGTCGTCGATTGGCGGAGGATACGGCATTATTGTTGATAGCGGTACTGGGACCCTGACCAATGCCGGTAATATTAATGTGCTTCATAACGGAATTTGGGTACGTGATAGTGGAAATGCCGTCATTAATAACCAGGCTGGCGGGGTTATCAATTCAACCAGTACTTCTAATAATGGGATTGATATTGGTAGTTCTGGTACGGTTGATATTACCAATGCGGGAATCATCAGCGGCAATGCCGGTATTTACATAGGATCGGCTGGCAATACGCTCACCAATAGCGGCGCGATCACCGGTACCGGCGGCACGGCAATCTCGCTGGGCGGTAACAATAATACTGTCATTTTTAATACCGGCACCGAAATCGGGGGAAATATCACCTCAAGCGGCAGCGGAAATACATTAACGTTAAACGGGCAAGGTGCACTGGGCGGGAACGTCACGGGTCTGGCAAGTATTACCAGCGCGGCGGATCCAGGTCTTGCCTGGCTGTTGAACGGTACAACCTACAGTACATCCGGCACCACGGCAGATTCACTGCTGATTCAAAGTGGTACCTTGATTCTGAATGGCGCCCTGACCCACAGCGGAACAGGGGGCGGTACAACTATTAACCCGGACGCCATATTCCAGTTGGGGAATAATTCCGCCAGCGGCAGCGTCACGGGCAATATCATTGATAACGGCACGCTGCGTTTCTCCCGCACGGACAGTTCCACCTTTGCTGGCGTGATAAGTGGAGACGGGCTGGTTAACCAGGCGGGAAGCGGCGAAACCATTCTCAGCAGCGCGAACACCTATACGGGCGGGTCGACTGTTGATGGCGGCACTCTGAATGCAGGCAATGCCGGAGCCCTGGGCACGGGCGATGTTGCAATCAACAGCGGCGGGACGCTGGTGCTCTCCTTCGGTGCTGGCACCTTTGCCAACGCCATTGCCAACGGCGGGCTGCTGAACGTCACCGGCGCGGGGAACACGCTCAACAGCGTGATTACCGGGGCGGGCGAGAACCGCATCAGCGCGACTGATACCGTCATTGCGGCAGATAACAGCGGATTTTCCGGCCTCTGGAATATCCTCAATAGTGGTTCGATGGATATCACAGCCAGTAATAACCTCGGCACCGGGGCCGTGCAGTTAAACGGCATTCTGAACATTGCGCCGACGGCGGGCGGCTTCACCCTGGCGAACGCCCTTTCCGGGGCGGGTACGTTAACCGTTTCGCTTGTAGGGGGCACTCCCTTTGATTTCGCCAGTAGCGTCGGAACGCTGTTTACCGGGGTGCTGGCGATGGGGCCGGGCACTTTCAACCTCGCCGGTAACAACACCCTGGCATTAACCAACGCCCGGTTGCAGCTGGATACCGGCAGCATCACGACGGTGGGCAGCGGCACCCAGGCTATCGGCAACCTGACCCTTAACGGCGGTATTCTCAGCTTCAATAACCTGCCGACAGGGGTGATTAATACCGGACAGCTGGATAAGACCTCCGGAACGGTGCGCGTTGATCCGACGGTCATCGCCGCTAACAATACCAGCAATTTACTGCTGGCTGACGAGGGCACGGGCACCCAGTTAATCACCTCGACCGGCAATACCGGCTCGTCGGCCAATCTGACACTGCAGGATCTGGCGGGAAATGCGATTGACTCTTCCTCAACCTCACAGGCGAACATCACCCAGGGCGGTAGCACCGTTGCGATTGCCACCTATGGCAATTTCGGCCTCAACGACACTAACGGGCTGGGCGTCGGTTATACCCTGAACCAGCTCGATCTGCAGGCGGCGCAGACCCTGACCCTCTCCGGGGATACCACCACCCCGGCCGGTGCGGCGGATATGAAGGCGCTAATAACCGGGGCGGGCAATCTGGCGATCAACGCCACCGATGCGATTACCCTGACCAATGCAGGCAACACCTTTACCGGCACCACGACGGTAAACAGTGGCGTACTTCGCGCTGGTGCCGTCAATGTGATTGACGACAGCAGCCAGCTGAATTTAAACAGCGGCACAGCCTTCGATTTGAATGGTTTCGATCAGAGCGTGAATAATCTGACCGGGGCGGGTAACGTCACGCTGGGGGCCAATGCCCTGACGGAAAATACCACCGGCAGCGTTGCCTACGCCGGGACCATTACCGGCAGCGGGGCGGTCACCGCAGCGGGGGCGGGAACCTGGATCCTGACGGGTAACAATAACTGGACCGGCGGTACAACCATAGATACAGGGGTTTTGCAGCTGGGCGCGGGCGGAACCAGCGGGGCAATCACCGGGAATATTACCAACAGCGGCGCTCTGATCGTCAATCGCTCCGATGCCCTCACCCTTGATGGCACCATCAGTGGTTCGGGTACGGTTACTCAGAACGGCACCGGGGCAACGACCTTAAGCGGGGCGAACAGCTATGCCGGTGGCACCGCGGTAAACGCGGGGACGCTGAACGTGGCCAATGCCACCGCCATGGGGACGGGTGCCGCAACGGTCAGCAGCGGCGCAACGGCCAATCTCACCTTTACCGGCGGGACCCTGACCAACACCATCGCCAACGCCGGGCTTGTTAAGGTGACCGGCGCGAATAACACCCTCAACAGCGCCATTACCGGGGCAGGAGAAAACCGCATCAGCGCGGCAGGGACGGTGTTGGGAGGCGATAACAGCGGATTTACCGGCAACTGGAATATTCTCACGGGTGCCGCCGCAAACATCACGGCTGCGCAGAACCTGGGTGATACTGCTGCGGTTCAGCTTGATGGCACCCTGAATATCGCCAGCGGGCCTTACACCTTCACCAGTCCCCTGACCGGGGCCGGGCTGATGACCGCCACGCTGACCAGCGGCAGTGCCTTTAACTTTGATAACGCCGTCGGCAGCGCCTATACCGGGACACTCCGGCTCGGGCAGAGCAATTTTGCCCTCTCGGGCGATAACACCAGCACCTTGACCAACGCCACCCTGCAGCTGGATAGCGGCAACACCACTACCGTCGGCGCGGGGACGCAGAATATCGGCAACCTGACGCTGAACGGCGGCACGATGATCTTCGCCAATATGCCCACCGGCGTGGTAAACACCGGTGCGCTAACCTTGACCGCCGGGACGGTGCAGATCGACCCCACACAGGTGGCAGCCAGCGGCGGCAATCTGCTGATCGAGGATGAAGGCGCAGGCGAGCAGCTGATTACCGCCGCCAACACCAGCGGTTCTGCGGCGAATCTGACCCTGACGGATCTGCTGGGCAACGCGCTCAGCAGCTCGCAGGTGAATATCGCTCAGAACGGGGCCACGGTTGCCATCGGCACCTACGGTTACAGCCTGAACAATACCAACGGGCTGGGCGTCGGGTTTACCCTCAACCAGCTTGATGTGCAGGCGGGCCAGACCCTGACCCTCTCCGGCGATACCACCACCCCTGCCGGGGCGGCGGACATGAAAGCGGCCATCATCGGCAGCGGAGATCTGGCGATTAATGCCACCGACGCCATCACCCTCACCAATGCCAGCAATGCTTATACCGGGGCCACCACGGTTACGGGCGGCATACTGCGTGCGGGCGCAGCTAACATCATTGATGACAGTAGCCAGCTCACGCTGAACGCGGGAACGGCATTTGATCTGAACGGTTTTGACCAGAGCGTGAATAACCTCAATGGCGCGGGTAACGTCACGCTGGGGGCGAATGCCCTGACGGTGAACACCGCCGGAGACGTCACTTACGCGGGTGTGATCGGCGGTTCCGGGCCGGTTACCTCTGCGGGGACCGGCACCTGGATCCTCACCGGCGACAATACCTGGACCGGCGGCACCACGCTGAGCGGCGGCACATTGCAGCTGGGGGCGGGCGGCACCAGCGGCTCGATTGTGGGCGACGTGGTCAACAACGCGGCCATGGTGGTTAACCGTTCTGACGACGTGACGCTGGCGGGCGCGATAAGCGGCTCCGGCACCCTGACCCAGAACAGCTCCGCGACCGGCACCACCTCCCTGACCGGAACAAACACCTATACCGGCGCGACCACCGTGCAGCAGGGTACGTTGCAGTTGGGCGACGGCGGCACCAGCGGCGGGCTTGCCGCCGGGAGCGCGGTGACGATCGACACCGGCGCAACCCTGGCATTCAATCGCAGTAATCTCCTGACCGTGGCGAACACCCTTGGCGGAGACGGCAACGTGGTGCAGCGGGGCAGCGGAACAACCCTGATCGTCGGAACCAATGCCTACACCGGCGGAACCACCGTTGAAGCGGGCACGCTAAACGCGACAAACGCCAGCGCGCTGGGAACCGGGGCGGCGACCGTCAACAGCGGCGCGGCGCTGCTGCTCTCGTTCACTAACGGCACCTTTGCCAACGCCATTGCTAATGCCGGGCTGCTGGACGTGACGGGAGCGGGAAATACCCTCAACAGGGCCATCTCCGGGGCCGGGATTAACCGCATCAGCGCGCAAAATACGACCCTCGGCGGGGATAACACCCTCTTTACCGGCACCTGGGATATCACCAGCGGCGCGTCGGCGAACGTGGCGGCCTCGCAAAATCTGGCCGATGCCGCAGTGCAGCTGAACGGCGCGCTGAATATTGCGCCACCGACCGGCGATTACACCTTTACTAACACCCTGACCGGCAACGGTCTGATGAACGTCGCCCTCGCCAGCGGCAGCACCTTTGCGTTTGATAACGCCGTGGGCAGTGCCTATACCGGCACGCTCCAGCTGGGGCAAAGCCTGTTTAACCTGTCGGGAGACAACACCACTACTCTGACCGGGGCCACGCTGCAGCTCGACGCTAACAGCCTGGCGACCGTCGGCACGGGAACCCAGACCATCGGAAATCTGACGATGAACGGCGGGGCGCTGGTCTTCAACGGCCAGGTGCCTCCAGGCCAGCCGGATGGCTCGGTGGCGGTGGGCAATTTAACCCTGACCAGCGGCCAGATCCGCACCGAAGCGCCCACATCCGGCGTGCCTAACCCGGCACCGTCGGGGCAGAACCTGATGGAAGAGGATGACCAGGCGATCCTCTCTCAGCTGGTCTCCGCCTCCGGCACGGTAACCGGAACGGCAGGCAACCTGACCCTGACCGATCACGACGGTAACGCCATCAGCGATCCGCAGCAGTTTGCGGTAACCGAAGGGGGCACCGCCGTGGCGAATGCCACCTACAACTATGCCCTGAGCACCGGAACCAATAACGACGGCCTCTATATCCAGTACGGCTTAACCACGCTGGATCTGATCAACGCCCAGACCCTGCACCTGGCGGCGGATGCGGGCACCGTTGGCGCAGCGGCCACCCTCTCGGCGCAGGTGACCGGCAGCGGAAACCTGGACGTGAACGCCAGCGCGGCGGGGCTGCAGACCGTCACGCTCAGTAACAGCGGCAACAACTACACCGGGACAACCACTGTCTCCGGGGGAACGCTGCGTCTGGGCAGCAACCAGGCGCTGGGTAACACCAGCCTGCTCACCATCAACAGCGGCACCAGTACCAACATCAACGGGATGACCCAGACCATCGGCGCGCTGGCGGGCGACGGCGGGCTGGCGATTGACGGCGGTAACCTGACCATCAGCAACGGTGGGACCTTTGGCGGGGTCGCCAGCGGCGCGCTCGGCAACCTGACCCTCTCCGGCGGCACGCTGATCATGACGGGGGCCAATACCTACACCGGCTTAACCAACATCAACACCGGGGCAACGATGCAGGTGGGGGCAGGCGGAACCACAGGCAGCGTTGCCGGGCCGATCGTTGACAACGGCATTCTGACCTTTAATCGCAGCGATGACGTCGTCCTGCCGGGTGCGGTGGTGGGCAGCGGGGAACTGCATCAGGACGGGGCCGGGACGCTGTTTATCAACAATGACGTTGCCGTCACCGGGCCGGTGGTGATCAACGCCGGGACGGTCAGCATCGGGGAAGGCACTGCCGACGGCAGCGTCGCCGGAAATATCGTTAACAACGGCGCGCTGCAGTTCAACCGCGGCGACTGGAGCTACGGCGGAGAAATTAGCGGTACGGGGACCGTTGAACAGGTAAGCGGCAGCCAGACCACCCTCACCGGCGCGAACAGCTACAGCGGGGCGACAACGGTAAGCGCGGGTACGCTGAACGCGGCGAATGTTGCCGCCCTCGGCACCAGCGCCGCCACAGTAAACAGCGGCGCGACGCTGGCGCTCTCGTTCGCTGATGGCATCTTTAGCAATGCGGTCGCCAATAACGGCGTGCTGGATGTGCTCGGCGCTGGCAATACCCTTACGACCAACATTACCGGCTCGGGGATCAACCGCGTCAGTGCTAATCAAACCACTCTTGCCGGGGACAACAGCGGCTTTAGCGGTAGCTGGGATATCACCTCCAGCGGCGGGGCGACCATCACCACCCAGGAGAATCTCGGTGCTTCGCCGGTGCAGTTAGACGGCATCCTGAACGTCAGTCCGGCCAGCGGCGGGTTTACCTTTGTTAATGCCTTGACCGGCAGCGGCCTGCTCGCCGCGACCATGGGCAGCGTCAGCGACGCCTTTAATTTCGCGGCCACGGCGGGCAACGCGTTTAGCGGTACTCTGGCGCTGGCTCGTGGCACGCTGGCGCTGGAAGGCGACAATACCAGCGCCTTATCCGCTGCAACGCTCTTCCTGGGGGCTGATGCCACGGCCACTCTGACCAGCGACCAGACTATCGGCAACCTGACCTTTAATGGCGGGCTGCTGGATGTGGCGATGAAGACGCCATCGACGGCCGATATTCTGACGGTCAATAACCTGAACGTCGATCCGGCCACCAGCACGTCTGAGGTGGGCGTGGTGAATCTGCGGGCCGGCGAGTTGCCTCCATCAACAAAACCGGACGATAACTTCCTCGATCAGGATAACGAGGTGGATAACGGCATTCAGGTGGTGAAAGCCACAACCGTCAGCTCGGAAGGGACGCAACTTACCCTGCTGCTGGACGGGGCCGCCCCGGCGGATGAAGTCGATCAGGTCTCCGACGGCTTTGGTCACGACGATGTGCTGGCCACCTATGGATATACCGCCGTCATGACTGCGGGGGCGAATGCCCCTGGCGGCCCGGGACTCTACGCGGGCTATATGCTGAAGGTGCTGAACAGCCAGTCGACGGCGGTGATTGACACTACGGGCGCGACGGACAACACCCTCGGTGCGAAACTGACCGGGGTGGGTGATTTCGAGTTCCGGGCCAACGATGACACCCTTACGCTTGCCAATACCGCCAACGATTATCAGGGGCAAACCACCGTCACCAGCGGCACTGTTCAGCTCGGGGGAAATAACACCCTCGGACAAACCCGCGCCCTGAATATCGCGGCTGACGCCACAACGGATCTCAACGGCTTTAGCCAGACCATCGGGGCGTTGAACGGTGCGGCGGGCAGTACCCTGGCGCTGGATGGTGGCGCGCTGACCATCACCAACGGCGGGCAGAGCGACGGGGCCTTGACCGGCGGCGGCAATCTGAACCTGACCGGCGGTGAACTGACTATCAGCAATGCCAACGACGACCTTAGCGCGGCGGTAGATATTGCCAGCGGTGCCACGGCGCGGCTGAAAGACGGCGGCGCGCTTGGCAGCGGTGATGTCGCCCTTGACGGCACGCTGGTGCTGGATACGGTAAGCGGATCCTTCGCCAATGCGGTGCAGGGTGCGGGCACGATGAACCTGGCCAACGGCAGCGATGTGTCGCTCACCGGGAATAATGCCGGGTTTAACGGCACCGTCGATATTGACGCCGCCAACCGTCTGACGGTGCAGCAGCCGTCGAACCTCGGCAGCGCCGCTATCACCAACGATGGCGAACTGGTGCTGGACGCGAGTGATACCTGGGCGTTCGCGAATGCCATGAGCGGCAGCGGTCTGTTAACCAAAGCGGGCACCGGGATGGTCACGCTTGGCAGCGATTATGCCCATACCGGCGGAACGCACGTCGAAGCCGGTACCCTGGCGCTGGATAACAGCGCGGCGGCGCTCTCCGGCGGCGGTGCGGTCACTGTGGATGAGGGGGCAACGCTTGGCGGTTACGGCACCATTGTGGGCGATGTCACCAGCCGGGGTACTGTCTCCGCGGGTGATGCCATTACGTCGCTGACCGGTGGTGCAGGCAATCTGACGATTCAGGGCAACCTGAACAACTTCAACGTCGTCAATCTGGCGGGCAATACCGTCGGCAACACCCTGACGGTGACCGGGAACTACGCCGCCCAGAGTACGCTGGTGCTCAATACGGTGCTCGGCGGCGATGATTCGCAAACCGACAAGCTGATTGTGCAGGGCGATACCAGCGGTCATACCGATGTTATCGTCAACAACAGAGGCGGAAGCGGGGCCCCGACCGTCAACGGCATCCAGGTGATTGAGGTAAACGGCGCGTCGAACGGCGACTTCACCCTCGCCAACCGTGTGGTGGCCGGTACCTATGACTATCAGCTGTTAAAAGGCACACCGACCAGCAACGACGGCGACTGGTATCTGCGGGTGCCCGTTGAGCAGCCGGTAGTGCCGATTCGTCCGGAAGCGGGGGCGTATCTGGGTAACCAGAGTGCGGCGATGGATATGTTTACCCACAGCCTGCACGATCGTCTGGGGGAGAGCCTGTTCGTCACCGGGAACGGGCAGCAGGTTGACGCCCCGTCGGCGTGGATCCGCACCTTCGGCAGCCGTACCGACAGCCGCAGCGCGGGCCAGATTGGTCAGGACACCTGGAGCAACGGCCTGCAGCTCGGGTTCGATCTCGCCAGCAACCTGCAGGTGCAGAACCGCTGGCAGGTGGGGGTGATGGCGGGCTACGGCTCGGCGAGAACCCGTAACCAGAGCGATGGCCAGGACACGGTGGCGCGCAGCGAAGTGGACGGTTACAGCGTAGGGCTGTACGGCACCTGGTTTGCCGACGGGCGGCCACAGGGGACCGGGCCGTACATCGATACCTGGACGCAGTATGGCTGGTACAACAACAAAGTGAACGGGCAGGGGCTGCCGGAACAGAAATACGACAGCACCACCCAGGCCGTGTCAGTTGAAGGCGGCTGGGCCTTTAACGTCTATAACACGGAGCTGATGAGTTTCTTCATTCAGCCGCAGGAGCAGGTGATCTACACCCATTACGATGCGGACGACGTGAAAGAGGACAACGGTACTAAAGTCAAAATGAACGATGGTGGGTTCAGCAACCGTCTCGGGGTGAGGGTGTACGGCTACTCTTCCGACCGCGAGGGTCGCCAGTGGCAACCGTTCATCGAAGCCAACTGGCTCTATAACGGCTATACCGACAGCGTAAAAATGGACAGCACCCGTCTGGAATCTGATACGCCGAAACACCGCTACGAAGTGAAGGGTGGCGTGGAAGCGAAATTCAATAACCAGTGGAGCATGTGGGCGAACGTCGGCACCCAGCAGGGCGGCAGTGACTACCGCAGCATTGAGGGTGGTCTCGGGGTGAAATACACCTGGTAAATTCCGCAGGCATAAAAAAAGCCCATCAGGAAACTAATGGGCTTTTTTCGTTCCGGGAGCGATTAACGGTGCGCGAGTTCCGCGTCGTCTTCGCTTTCCAGAACGGCTTTGTCGGTCTGCTTCAGCCACTGGCTGGTCAGCGTCCCGGCGGTCATGGAGCCGCTGACGTTCAGCGCGGTACGGCCCATGTCGATCAGCGGTTCAACGGAGATCAGCAGCGCCACCAGCGTTACCGGCAGACCCAGCGCAGGCAGGACAATCAGCGCCGCGAAGGTTGCGCCGCCGCCCACACCGGCTACACCGGCAGAGCTCACGGTCACAATCCCGACCAGAGTTGCGATCCACACCGGATCCAGCGGGTTAATGCCTACCGTTGGGGCAACCATTACCGCCAGCATGGCCGGGTAGAGACCTGCACAACCGTTCTGACCAATGGTCGCGCCGAAGGAGGCGGAGAAGCTGGCGATGGATTCCGGCACGCCCAGACGACGGGTCTGCGCTTCCACGTTCAGCGGAATGGAGGCTGCGCTGGAGCGGCTGGTAAAGGCGAAGGTCAGCACCGGCCACACTTTGCGGAAGTATTTCAGCGGGCTTACGCCGTTCACAGTCAGCAGAATGGCGTGAACCACAAACATGATGCCCAGACCGAGGTAAGATGCAACCACGAAGCTGCCCAGCTTGATGATGTCCTGCAGGTTAGAGCCGGCAACCACTTTGGTCATCAGCGCCAGGACGCCGTACGGGGTCAGCTGCATCACCAGACGCACCAGCTTCATCACCCAGCTCTGCAGGGTGTCGATGGCGGTCAGCACGCGCTGGCCTTTCGGGGCGTCATCTTTCAGCAGCTTCAGTGCAGCCACGCCGAGGAAGGCGGCGAAGATCACCACGCTGATGATGGACGTCGGGTTGGCACCGGTCAGATCGGCAAACGGGTTTTTCGGGATAAAGGAGAGCAGCATCTGCGGAACGGTGAGATCCGCCACTTTACCCGCATAGTTGGTCTCGATGGCGGTCAGACGCGCGGTTTCCGCGGTGCCCTGCACCAGGCCTTCTGCCGTCAGGCCAAACAGGTTGGTGACCAGCACGCCGACCAGCGCCGCGATAAGGGTAGTAAACAGCAGCGTACCGATGGTCAGGAAGCTGATTTTACCCAGCTGTGAGGCGTTATGCAGACGGGCCACCGCGCTCAGAATAGAGGCGAAGACCAGCGGCATGACGATCATCTGCAGCAGCTGCACATAGCCGTTGCCGACCACGTTAAACCACTGGATAGACTCTTTCAGCACCGGGTTGCTGGAACCGTAAATGGCCTGCAGCGCCAGGCCAAAGACCACGCCCATCACCAGACCGACCAGCACTTTTTTGGCCAGGCTCCACTGTTTATGACGCGCCTGCGCCAGCAACAGCAGTAAGCCGACGAACACCACGATGTTCGCGATTAATGGAAAATTCATCCCCGTTCTCCTGATTTAATATCAGATCGGTATCAGTCCGACCTTGTTGGCGCAAGGTTAGCAGAAGTGTGATCCCGTCGCTTATATCCAAATGGAATGGTTTATTCCAAACGCGCTAACTTTGTCGAATTAGCGCTCAATCTGATGATGGATAAAGCGGTTGAACTGAAATTGCAGGGAATTGATCATGTGCGAGGACCAGCGCACGGCACCGTTTTCCGGTAGCGTCTGCGGCATCCACACCGCCCAGGCGAACAGCGCCATGCACAGGGCGCGCTCCAGCTGGTTACCTTTTTGCGGGCGGAGGATCGGCAGGCGAAAACGCCAGCGGCAGGGCCACAGCAGGGGAACGCCCGCCGGAGTGAGCATGTCGGCCAGAATATGGCTCAGATAGCCCAATACCATTCCCTGGATAGCGTCCGCCGGGATCAGCCAGCTGTCCGGCACTTTTAAGTAGAAAAGGGTCAGGGCAGCGAACACCGCCAGCAGGCTGTGGGTAAAGCCGCGATGCCCGCAGGCGCGGGCAATGGGTTTGGAGATCCACTTCAGCCGCTGCCCGAGCAGCGACTTGGGATGATCGATATCCGGCAGCAGGCAGGTCAAAACCGCCGATGGCACGATATGCCACCAGTCACCCTGCGCCAGCACCGGTGTAAGCTCCGCATTTTTGGCAAACACTGCGCAGGCGAGAGAAAAGAGCAGATGACCTTCCGCCGTCATGATAAAACCCACTAAACTGTCGATGCATCCAGTATAGGGATTTTATACAGTATACGGAAGTAGTGACGGTGTAACTCTTTGTCACAAAGCTGTTAACGCGCCAGCCAGCCACCATCGACGGCCAGGGTGTAGCCGTTCACATAGTCCGACGCGGATGAAGCGAGAAAGACCGCCGGGCCCTGCAGATCGTCCGGCTTACCCCAGCGCCCCGCGGGGATGCGGTCGAGGATCTCTTTGCTGCGCTGTTCGTCGTCGCGCAGCTGCTGGGTGTTATTGGTCGCCATATAGCCCGGCGCGATGGCGTTGACGTTGATGCCGTGGTGCGCCCACTCGTTGGCGAGCAGGCGGGTGATCCCCAGCACGCCGCTTTTGGAGGCGGTATAAGAGGGAACGCGGATCCCGCCCTGGAACGACAGCATGGAAGCGATATTAATGATTTTGCCGCCCTGACCCTGGGCAATGAACTGGCGGGCCACGGCCTGCGAGAGGAAAAAGACCGATTTCAGGTTGAGGTTCATCACGTCATCCCAGTCCTTTTCGCTGAAGGTCAGCGCGTCTTCCCGACGAATGGTTCCAGCGTTGTTCACCAGAATATCCACGCGTCCCATTCCGGCAACCGTCTGTTCGACAATACTGTCGATGGCATCCTGCTTGCTAAGGTCGGCCTGAATAGCCAGAAACCGACGTCCCAGCGCCTTAACGCCTGCGGCGGTCTCTTCGGGGATGCGACGGTTGACGCTGACGATGTCGCAGCCAGCCTGCGCCAGACCCAGCGCCATGCCCTGGCCGAGGCCGGTATCACAGCCGGTAACGATGGCAACTTTTCCTGAAAGATTAAAGGCATCCTGTATCATACGGACCTCAGAGTGTAGGGGGGTATTATTGTTCTGAGATAAGCATAGAAGCAGTTGGAAATAAGATCAAACTAAAATGAAATGGCGTTTTAAAAATTTGAAATGCGATCGTATTTGCGGGCAACGGTGCGCTGCCCGCCATTGACACTCACCCGCGCAGATGCGCCACGGTGAGTTCCTGCAGGGAGGTCAGTTTTACATCCGCCAGCGCGTAACGGGCGTCGTGCTGGTTCTCTTCAGCAGGGACGACGATAGAACGCATCCGCGCCGCCTTGCTGGCGATCATGCCATTCACCGAGTCTTCCAGCGCCACGCAGGCTGTCGGATCAACGCCCAGCTTCGCGGCGCAGTCCATGTACACCTGCGGGTGCGGCTTGCTGTAGGGCAGCTTTTCAGCCGAGGCCATGGCGTCGAAACTGTCGCGCAGATCGAACATGATCAGCACTTTTTCCAGCATATGTAGCGGCGAAGCGGAAGCCAGTCCGACCTTCAGTCCCTGTTCTTTGCACAGCGCCACGGCTTCACGCGCGCCTTTGAGCAGCGGGCGATTCTCTTCCACCAGGGTAATGGCGCGGTTAATGATGCGATCGGTCACCTCATCACGCCCCGGGCCGACCCACGGCTGGTGGGCGTACCAGAGCTCAACCACCATATCGATGCGCAGGCCGAGCGTATCCGGCAACTCGTGGCGGCGGGTGATATCCACGCCCAGGCTGGCCATCACATCCAGTTCAGCCCGATCCCACAGCGGCTCGGAATCAATCAGTAATCCATCCATATCAAAAATGGCAGCAACAATTTGACGCGGCGTCGACATGCAACCTCTCCTTTCGTTGGTTTTAGCAGGGGGTAAGCGCTACCTCACCCTGGCAATTTAGCATATCACCCGTAAAGAGCGGGCGAAAATGACAACCAGCAGGTAGACTTAGCCTCAAAGGATGTAATTTGAAAATGAGGAATCAATGACATATCAACAAGCTGGACGTATCGCGATACTGAAACAGGTCGCTGGATGGGTGATTTTTATTCCGTCAGTGATCTCGACCATTATTTCCGTCCTGAAATTTATCTATGACCACAGCGAGAAACAGGCGGGCATCAACGCCGTGATGCTTGATTTTGCCCATGTCATGATTGAGATGATGCGATTCAATACGCCGTTCCTGAATTTCTTCTGGTACAACTCGCCGACGCCCGACTTCCGTCAGGGGATGAACATCGCCTTCTGGATTATTTTTGCTCTGGTCTTCATTGCCCTGGCGCTGCAGGCCTCTGGCGCGAAGATGCGCCGTCAGACCCGCATGATCCGCGAGGGGTTAGAAGCTCAATTGATTCTGGAGAACGCGAGAGGGGAAGAGGGGTTAACCCGCGAGCAGATCGAATCACGCATTGTGGTGCCGAATAACACCATTTTCCTGCAAATCTTTACGCTCTACGTGCTGCCGGTGCTGATGATTGTCGCCGGGTATTTCCTGTTTACCCTGCTCGGCCTGCTGTAAACGTTCTTCGCTGCCGGGTCAGGACGCCCGGCAGCCTGCGCGCTATGCCGCCAGCACTCTCTCCAGCGCTCTCTGCGCCTTCACCAGATGCTCGCCGCCAAACAGAATGGCTCGGTTCATCAGTGTATAGAGCTGATAAACCGGCTGTCTTTCCAGGAAATCAGCCGGGAGCGGGGATATCGACTGATAGCCGTCGTAAATCTGCGGCGGCTGCTCAGGATGGAGCGGCAGCATGGCGAGGTCGCACTCTCTGTCTCCCCAGTAGCAGGCCGGGTCAAAGATATAGGGACCGTTTGGACCCAGCGCGCAGTTGTCTGACCATAAATCGCCGTGCAGCAGGGAAGGCTGCGGCTGGTGCGAGGCCAGACGCTGCTGAATATGATCGACAATGGCGTCGATGTTGCCGAACTCCAGCCCTTTTTCCGCCGCCAGCTCCAGCTGCCAGCCAATACGCTGCTCGGCAAAGAAGGTCGACCAGCGTCGTTGCCAGGCGTTGGGCTGCGGGGTGGTGGAGAGATCGTTGTCAAAATCGAGGCCAAACTGCGGCTGATCGCTCCACTGGTGCAGGCGGGCGATCTGCTGCCCCAGAATAAAGGCGTTATGGGCATCCAGCGGGCGGGGCGGAAGATAGTCCATCACCAGAAAGCTGTAGTCGCGATCGCTGCCGACGGCCCGGACCTGGGGAACATGTACGGTTTTGCTGCGGGAGAGCAGTTCCAGCTGGTCAGCTTCTGCCGTGAAGATAGGTAACAGTTCGCGTTCGTCACACTTTACGAAAAGTTCACGACCCGCATAGCGCAGATGCCACGCGGCGTGGATCTCACCCCCTGGCAGCTCGTTACGCAGTTCAATTTCACCTTCGCCCAGTTGTTCACTTAAAAGATGACTGATAGCCTGCCACATGATCGCTCTCCCATGTTGTCTGCCAGATCATAAAGTTAGCGTGAAACTATGGTTAAAAAATACGAGCTAACGCACAGTTGGGCCGTTTGGCTGGCCCGGGGGCACTTATTGTTGCGCTTTTTGCCAGGTTTCCCAGCGCGTCACCTCAACCTGCGGCTCTTTTCCGGTTGCGCTCTCCACGAGCCCTGACGCCAGCGCTTTTACCTCATCTTCACTCAGCGGACTGACCAGGCCGTAAGTATGGGTGCCCAGCTCGTGCAGGTTGCCCTCATCATCAGTCATGGTCATTAAAAAACCACCGCGGGTAAGATTGTTATTGATTTCATTGAGCTCTGTCAGCGTGTCTTCATGAACCTTTATGGTTACCACGTAGCGCGCGATATCTCCGCTGCTCATAATTCACCTCGTTGTTATCCCGAAAGTTTTTTTAGCATAGTTGATTCATGCCATTTGTCGCCCTCACCGGGTAACCGGGAGGGCAGTCATTACACACTGGCCAGATAGGTGAATATCTTCTGCGTGTCCTCCAGCGAGCACAGGCGGGTGCCATGATTGATGGTCGCCGCGCTGCCTGCCGCCACGCCGTACTGGGTCATCTCCCGTAATGAGGCCCCCTGCGCCAGCTTCAGGGTCATTGCGCCCACCATGCTGTCGCCCGCGCCGACGGTGCTCTGGCTTTTCATTGGCGGGGGCACAACCTGCACCGAGCCGGTCTCATCAACGGCCAGCGCGCCCTGAGGACCCAGGGAGACCACCACCCGCCGCGCTTTACCGCTTTTCACCAGCTCCTCGGCGGCCTTACGCACGTCATCAGGCTGGCTAAGATCGCGATTGACCAGCGCACTCAGCTCTTTCTGGTTGGGTTTGACCAGCTCGATGTTGCCGAGCGTCAGCGCGGCGCTGAGCGCCTCGCCGGAGCTGTCGACAATGCAACGAATGCCGTTCTGCTGGGCGGCGCGGATCAGCTGCGTCAGTTTTTCGGTTTTCACCCCGGGCGGCAGACTGCCGCTGATAACCAGCAAAGCGCCGCTCTCGATAGCCAGCACTTTCTCTTCGAGCTGGCGGAACTCATCATCACTCAGCGTCGCGCCTGGCATGACAAAGCGGTACTGCTCGTGGGTGGATTCAACGTGGACGTGCAGGTTTTGCCGGGTCCAGTCCTGGGCCTCGACCGTATCGACGGCTACCTGCTCGTCAGCAAGAAGCGAGACCAGATGTTCCCCCGTCGCGCCGCCTGCGGGAAAGATGGCGGTGGCTTTGCCGCCAAGGTGGGTAATAGCGCGGGCGACGTTAATGCCGCCGCCGCCGGGCTCAAAAACCGGCACGCTGCAGCGGAGTTTACCCTCAGGATAGAGTTGTGCCGTCAGGGTTGCGCTGTCCAGAGAAGGGGAGAGCGTCAACGTAAAGATACGATCCATGCTTATCTCCTGTCAGTGAGGTTCGCATTAAGCCTGGCACCGAACCCACAGAAGCGAAAGTATTAACAATATGATTTTCAATATAAATACCTTTACGTACCCTGACTTTTATTTATAAATATCGGGCTGGTTTAAGATCGTTCTTATTCCAAAAATGAAACAAGAAATCATTGCTATGTTATTTGAGCCTTTTTATAATTTGTAACCTTTCTAAGGATCCCATGGCATTGATCCGCAAGAAAGTTTCCGGGACCGTAATGGTCTCTTTTTTTGTTGTACGGACTCTTTATAAATGAAGCTCTTAAAGACAGTACCCGCCGCGATGATGTTGGCGGGAGGCCTGCTTGCGTCACTGAATGCGGCAGCCGATGATTCCGTTTTTACTGTCATGGACGATCCCTCCACTGCACAGAAACCCTTCGAAGGCACCCTTAACGCAGGTTATCTGGCGCAATCGGGCAATACGAAAAGCTCTTCCCTGACTGCCGATACCACCCTGACATGGTACGGCAACACCACAGCCTGGTCGCTGTGGGGTAACGCCAGCAACACCTCCTCTAACGATGAGCGCTCTTCCGAGAAATATGCGGTGGGCGGACGTAGCCGTTACAACATGACTGACTATGACTATCTGTTTGGTCAGGCGAGCTGGTTAACCGATCGCTACAACGGCTACCGCGAGCGTGATGTGGCAACCGCCGGTTACGGTCGCCAGTTCCTGAATGGTCCGGTACACAGCTTCCGCTTTGAATTTGGTCCGGGTGTTCGCTATGACGAATACACCGACGGTGATACGGAAACCCAGCCGCTGGGTTACGCATCCGGAACCTACGCCTGGCAGATGACCGATAACGCGAAGTTCAGCCAGGGCGTCTCCGTCTTTGGCGCTGACGATACCACCGTCAACTCCGAGACCGCCCTCAACGTGGCGATCAACGCGCATTTCGGGCTGAAAGTTGCATATAACGTGACCTGGAACTCCGAGCCGCCAGCGTCTGCACCGGAACACACCGATCGCAGAACCGTCGTCTCTCTGGGCTACAAAATGTAATTACCGCGGGCCAATAATATATTGGCCCGTTTTTAATTTTTGTGCTGATAAATAATAAACACTGTTTTAAAATATAGCGGTAGCCGATATCTCCATATTCTCTCCATAATCCCTCGTTTTGTTAACCATTCAGTTTATTTGACACGAATTGATAAATATTTTGACTATGCAAAAGTGTGATCCAGATCTAAACTGTGAATACAGGCTAGATATTGCCTAAGTTGGTCTGTATTAATTCAGTAAGAGAAAAACATTATGAATAAAATCACAACTGCATCTGCAGCATTAGTACTTTCTGCATTGTCATTCGGCGTCTTTGCCGCTGACTCTGTATATAACTCTGCCAGTGACACCTCTACACAAATTGGCATTACCAAAGCCTCTGATGTAGAAGCCGGTTCGAACATCGCCCCGGGCTCACAATCGACCGGGCAATCCATGGATGACGCGTTCGACGTGCATAAACTGGTTGCCGGTGAATGGTCCTGATGGATTTGTCAGATGTGATAAATGCATTTTCGGCCACTTATTGCCGCTAAAAAAAAACCGGATCCTGATGTACCGGTTTTTTTATTTCTGTAATTTGTGTAAAGATAAATAAAACGTAAGTTTATATTTGTGCTGGTTGTGCAAACCAGTCGATAAATATCCTGATCTGCAGGGGCAGGGAAGATGAGATTAACCCCAAAGCATCGCCGCCCAGCGTAATAACAGCATAGCGGCACATATGGCGATTAAGACAATCACCATCTTCCAGTGTTTTTTTGAAAAGCGTTTCGTCGGCATCACGTCATCCTTGTTCTTTGGTGAAAGCAGTTTACCAAAGAGCAATGATAATTGCGCATCGCCGGAATGCTACAGCTTCAGGTGCTTGCAACAACGCGCTTCAGAACCAGTGAAACTTATCTGCCAGAATCACGAGTAGTGCGGTGGCAGAAAGAATGTTAAGGATAACGACTGTTCTGCTTGATACGTTCATAATTCGCCCCAATAAAGTGTTGAAGGACCTGTTCAAGAATAGCTCAGCAACCCGGTATTGCGAGAAACTGTCTGAAATTCCACATCAAAGTAAAGTCATGCAAAAGTACTAACGCATGCATTCTGCCTGTGGAGGGTGTTTTCACCCTTTTGTTAGTGTTACCATCTACAGGCTGATCGTAAATTGTCATTTATCTGATTTCGATCCTGTGCATGGTTGCGAGCCAATTTGACGATTGTTGGTCAGATGGTTTTGCAATTCACTGTAAATTAAAGATTATTTTCTTTGCATATGCTCTTATGTGTGGGGCATCACTGCAAATAAGGACATAAAATGCCTGTTATTACTCTTCCTGATGGCAGCCAACGCCATTTTGACCGTGCCGTCAGCCCAATGGATGTTGCGCTGGATATCGGCCCGGGTCTGGCGAAAGCCACTATTGCTGGCCGCGTAAACGGTGAGCTGGTTGATGCTTCCGATTTAATTGAAAACGATGCGAAGCTGTCGATCATCACCGCGAAAGACGAAGAAGGTCTGGAGATCATTCGTCACTCCTGCGCACACCTGCTCGGTCATGCGATCAAACAGCTGTGGCCTAACACCAAAATGGCTATCGGCCCGGTTATCGACAACGGTTTCTACTACGACGTTGACCTTGACCACACGCTGACCCAGGAAGATATCGAAGCCCTCGAAAAGCGTATGCACGAGCTGGCTGAGAGCAACTATGACGTCATCAAGAAGAAAGTGAGCTGGCACGAAGCGCGTGAAACCTTCGTGAAGCGTGGCGAAAGCTACAAGGTCACTATTCTTGATGAAAACATTGCTCATGATGACAAGCCTGGCTTGTATCACCATGAAGAATACGTCGACATGTGCCGTGGACCGCACGTGCCGAATATGCGCTTCTGCCATCACTTCAAGCTGATGAAAATCGCAGGCGCTTACTGGCGTGGCGACAGCAACAACAAGATGCTGCAGCGTATTTACGGTACTGCCTGGGCCGACAAAAAAGCCCTGAGCGCGTACCTGCAGCGTCTGGAAGAAGCGGCGAAGCGTGACCACCGTAAAATCGGTAAACAGCTCGACCTGTATCACATGCAGGAAGAAGCGCCGGGTATGGTGTTCTGGCATAACGACGGCTGGACAATCTTCCGTGAACTGGAAACCTTCGTGCGTTCCAAGCTGAAAGCGTACCAGTATCAGGAAGTGAAAGGCCCGTTCATGATGGACCGTGTGCTGTGGGAAAAAACCGGCCACTGGGACAACTACAAAGATGCGATGTTCACCACCTCTTCCGAGAACCGTGAATACTGCATCAAGCCGATGAACTGCCCGGGTCACGTTCAGATCTTCAACCAGGGTCTGAAATCCTACCGCGACCTGCCGCTGCGTATGGCGGAGTTCGGTAGCTGCCACCGTAACGAGCCGTCAGGCGCGCTGCATGGTCTGATGCGTGTTCGTGGCTTTACGCAGGATGACGCGCACATCTTCTGTACTGAAGATCAGGTGCGTGATGAAGTTAACGCCTGTATTCGTATGGTCTACGATATGTACAGCACCTTTGGCTTCGAGAAGATCGTGGTCAAACTCTCAACTCGTCCTGAAAAACGTATCGGCAGCGACGAGACCTGGGATCGTGCTGAGGCGGACCTGGCCGTCGCCCTGGAAGAGAACGGTATCCCGTTTGAATACCAGTTGGGCGAAGGTGCATTCTACGGTCCGAAAATTGAATTTACCCTGTATGACTGCCTCGATCGTGCATGGCAGTGCGGAACGGTACAGCTGGACTTCTCCCTGCCGCAGCGTTTAAGCGCCTCTTACGTTGGCGAAGACAACGAGCGTCAGGTTCCGGTAATGATTCACCGTGCGATTCTCGGTTCACTGGAGCGCTTCATCGGCATCCTGACCGAAGAGTTCGCTGGATTCTTCCCAACCTGGCTTGCGCCGGTGCAGGTAGTTGTGATGAACATTACCGATTCTCAGTCTGAATACGTTAAAGAATTGACGCAGAAACTACAAAATGCGGGCATTCGCGTAAAAGCGGACTTGAGAAATGAGAAGATTGGCTTTAAAATCCGCGAGCACACTTTACGTCGTGTCCCGTATATGCTGGTCTGTGGTGATAAAGAGGTGGAAGCAGGCAAAGTTGCCGTTCGCACCCGCCGTGGTAAAGACCTGGGCAGCCTGGACGTAAATGAAGTGATTGAGAAGCTGCAACAAGAGATTCGCAGCCGCAGTCTTCAACAACTGGAGGAATAAGGTATTAAAGGCGGAAAACGAGTTCAAACGGCACGTCCGAATCGTATCAATGGCGAGATTCGCGCCCAGGAAGTTCGCTTAACAGGTCTGGAAGGCGAGCAGCTGGGGATTGTGAGTCTGAGAGAAGCAATCGAAAAGGCTGAAGAAGCTGGAGTAGATTTAGTTGAAATCAGCCCTAACGCCGAACCGCCAGTTTGTCGTATCATGGACTACGGCAAGTTCCTTTATGAAAAGAGTAAGTCTTCTAAGGAACAGAAGAAGAAGCAAAAAGTTATCCAGGTTAAGGAAATTAAATTCCGTCCTGGTACCGACGATGGCGATTATCAGGTAAAACTCCGCAGCCTGATTCGCTTTCTGGAAGATGGCGATAAGGCCAAGATCACACTGCGTTTCCGTGGTCGTGAGATGGCCCACCAACAGATCGGTATGGAAGTGCTTAACCGCGTCCGTGACGATCTGAGTGAACTGGCAGTAGTCGAATCCTTCCCTACGAAGATCGAAGGCCGCCAGATGATCATGGTGCTCGCTCCTAAGAAGAAACAGTAAGGCCTTCAAGTAGCAATTCCTGTGGAGCCTACAGGCTTCGCAGGTTTTGTTCGCCTACGTTTCGTTTATTTAACAATGCGAAGTGGAAGTTATTAAGATGCCTAAAATTAAGACCGTACGCGGTGCTGCTAAGCGCTTCAAAAAAACCGGTGGTGGTGGATTTAAGCGTAAGCACGCAAACCTGCGTCATATTCTGACCAAAAAATCTACTAAACGTAAACGTCACCTGCGTCCAAAAGGCCTCGTGTCTAAAGGCGATCTGGGTCTGGTTATCGCGTGCCTGCCGTACGCATAAGCCGTTAACGTTTAATTTTTTTTACTAAGAATATAGATACAGGAGAGCTCACATGGCTCGCGTAAAACGTGGTGTAATTGCTCGTGCACGTCACAAAAAAATTCTGAAACAAGCTAAAGGCTACTACGGTGCGCGTTCTCGCGTATACCGCGTTGCCTTCCAGGCTGTTATCAAAGCTGGTCAGTACGCTTACCGTGACCGTCGTCAACGTAAACGTCAGTTCCGTCAGCTGTGGATTGCACGTATCAATGCGGCAGCACGTCAGAACGGTATTTCTTACAGCAAATTCATCAACGGCCTGAAAAAAGCCTCTGTTGAAATCGACCGTAAGATCCTGGCTGACATCGCAGTATTCGACAAAGTAGCGTTCACCGCTCTGGTCGAAAAAGCGAAAGCAGCACTGGCATAAGCCAGTTGGAAGAGGGAGCTTTGCTCCCTCTTTTCGTTTCAACAGCATCAAAACATTGACAATTTTCTGGCGACCCTTTTCAATAAGGCGACAGGTTCCGTATAACACAAGGTAACGCAAGCATGAATGCTGCTATTTTCCGCTTCTTCTTTTACTTTAGCACCTGACATCAGGAGGCTAGCGCGTGAAAGACGAAACGGAAAACAGCGCCAGAAAGCCTCCTGATGGAGGCTTTTTTCGTATCTGCCGCTTGTAAATATCGCTACATAACGAGGAAAACCATGTCACATCTCGCAGAGCTGGTTGCCAGTGCAACGGCCGCCATTAACCAGGCCTCAGATGTTGCCGCGTTAGACAACGTCCGCGTCGAATATCTGGGCAAGAAAGGGCACCTGACCCTTCAAATGACTACCCTGCGTGAATTGCCGCCAGAAGAGCGCCCGGCTGCAGGTGCGGTAATTAACGAAGCCAAAGAGCAGGTTCAGCAGGTGCTGAACGAGCGTAAAAACGCGCTGGAAAGCGCCGCGCTGAATGCGCGTCTGGCTGCAGAAACCATCGACGTCTCCCTGCCGGGTCGTCGCATTGAAAACGGTGGCCTGCACCCGGTTACGCGCACTATCGACCGCATTGAAAGTTTCTTCGGTGAGCTCGGCTTTACCGTGGCGACCGGCCCGGAAATCGAAGACGATTACCATAACTTCGATGCCCTGAATATCCCAGGCCACCACCCGGCGCGTGCTGACCACGACACTTTCTGGTTCGATGCTACCCGTCTGCTGCGTACCCAGACCTCTGGCGTGCAGATCCGCACCATGAAAGAGAAGCAGCCGCCAATCCGCATTATTGCCCCGGGCCGCGTCTATCGTAACGACTACGATCAGACCCACACCCCAATGTTCCATCAGATGGAAGGGCTGATCGTTGATAAAAACATCAGCTTTACCAACCTGAAAGGTACCCTGCACGACTTCCTGAGCAACTTCTTTGAAGAAGATCTGCAGATTCGTTTCCGTCCGTCCTACTTCCCGTTCACAGAACCTTCTGCCGAAGTTGACGTGATGGGTAAAAACGGCAAGTGGCTGGAAGTGTTGGGCTGCGGCATGGTGCACCCGAACGTCCTGCGTAACGTTGGCATTGATCCGGAAGTCTACTCCGGCTTTGCATTCGGTATGGGCATGGAGCGTCTGACCATGCTGCGTTACGGCGTAACCGACTTACGCGCTTTCTTCGAAAACGATCTGCGTTTCCTCAAACAGTTTAAATAAGGGCAGGACAGAACAATGAAATTCAGTGAACTGTGGTTACGCGAATGGGTGAACACTGCGCTCGACAGCGAGGCGCTCTCTAACCAGATCACCATGGCAGGCCTGGAAGTGGACGGCGTTGAGCCGGTTGCGGGCGCGTTTAATGGCGTTGTTATCGGCGAAGTCGTGGAGTGCGGCCAGCACCCGAACGCCGACAAACTGCGTGTGACGAAAGTGAACGTGGGCGGCGAACGCCTGCTGGATATCGTCTGCGGCGCGGCAAACTGCCGTCAGGGCCTGAAAGTGGCCGTGGCGACCGTGGGCGCGGTGCTGCCAGGCGATTTCAAAATCAAAGCGGCGAAACTGCGCGGCGAGCCGTCTGAAGGCATGCTGTGCTCTTTCTCTGAGCTGGGTATTTCCGACGACCACTCTGGCATCATTGAGCTGCCAGCGGATGCGCCAATTGGTACCGATCTGCGTGAATACCTGAATCTCGATGACAACACCATCGAAATCAGCGTGACCCCGAACCGTGCCGACTGCTTAGGCATCATCGGCGTGGCCCGCGACGTGGCGGTCCTGAATCAGACCGAACTGAACGCGCCAGAGATTGCCCCGGTTGCCGCCACCATCAACGACACGCTGCCGATTCAGGTTGACGCGCCAGACGCCTGTCCGCGCTACCTCGGCCGTGTGGTCAAAGGCATCAACGTTAAGGCGCCCACTCCGCTGTGGATGAAAGAGAAGCTGCGCCGCTGCGGCATCCGCTCTATCGATGCGGTGGTTGACGTGACTAACTACGTCCTGCTGGAGCTGGGTCAGCCGATGCACGCGTTCGATAAAGATCGTATCGAAGGCGGCATTGTGGTGCGTATGGCGAAAGAGGGCGAAACCCTGGTTCTGCTCGACGGTAGCGAAGCCAAACTTGGTGCCGATACCCTGGTTATTGCCGATCAAGGCCAGGCGCTGGCCATGGGCGGTATCTTCGGTGGCGACCACTCTGGCGTGAATGATGAAACCCAGAACGTGCTGCTGGAGTGCGCCTTCTTCAGCCCGCTGTCCATTACCGGTCGCGCGCGCCGTCACGGCCTGCATACCGATGCCTCTCACCGCTATGAGCGCGGCGTGGATCCAGCCCTGCAGTACAAAGCGATGGAGCGCGCTACCCGCCTGCTGATCGACATCTGCGGCGGCGAAGCCGGTCCGGTTATCGATGTGACCAGCGAGGCGCATCTGCCGAAGCCTGCGACCATCACCCTGCGCCGCAGCAAACTGGACCGCTTGATTGGTCATCACATTGCCGATGCGCAGGTGAGCGACATTCTGCGCCGTCTGGGCTGCGACGTGACCGAAGGTCAGGATGAGTGGACCGCTGTCGCGCCGAGCTGGCGTTTCGACATTTCGATCGAAGAAGATCTGGTGGAAGAAGTGGCCCGCGTATACGGCTACAACAACATTCCTGATGAGCCGGTACAGGCAGGCCTGGTGATGGGTTCCCATCGCGAAGCCGACCTCTCCCTGAAGCGTGTGAAAACCATGCTGAACGACAAAGGCTACCAGGAAGTGATCACCTACAGCTTCGTTGACCCGAAGGTGCAGCAGCTGATCCATCCAGGCCAGGAAGCGCTGATCCTGCCAAGCCCTATCTCCAGCGAAATGTCCGCCATGCGGCTGTCGCTGCTGACCGGCCTGCTGGGCACCATCGTCTACAACCAGAACCGTCAGCAGAGCCGCGTGCGCATCTTCGAAACCGGTCTGCGCTTTGTTCCGGATACCCAGGCAAACCTCGGCATCCGTCAGGATCTGATGCTGGCGGGTGCAATCTGCGGCAACCGCTATGAAGAGCACTGGGATCTGAGCAAAAACAGCGTTGATTTCTACGATCTGAAAGGCGATCTGGAATCAGTCCTCGATCTGACCGGTAAATTGTCTGAAATTGAGTTCCGCGCAGAAGCCATTCCGGCCCTGCATCCGGGCCAGAGCGCCGCGATTTATCTGAAAGGTGAACGCGTTGGTTTCATTGGTGTTGTGCATCCGGAACTGGAGCGCAAGCTCGATCTCAATGGCCGCACGCTGGCGTTTGAGCTGGAGTGGAACAAGGTCGCAGACCGCGTCATTCCTCAGGCTCAGGAGGTTTCTCGCTTCCCGGCAAACCGTCGTGATATCGCCGTCGTGGTGGCCGAAAATGTGCCTGCCGCAGATATTTTGGCCGAATGTAAGAAAGTTGGCGTAAATCAGGTAGTTGGCGTAAACTTATTTGACGTGTACCGCGGCAAGGGCGTAGCAGAGGGCTTTAAGAGCCTGGCTATCAGCCTGATCCTTCAGGATACCAGCCGTACACTCGAAGAAGAGGAGATTGCCGCTACCGTCGCCAAATGTGTAGAGGCATTAAAAGAGCGATTCCAGGCATCATTGAGGGATTGAACCTATGGCGCTTACAAAAGCTGAAATGTCCGAATATCTGTTTGATAAGCTTGGGCTTAGCAAACGGGATGCCAAAGAGCTGGTTGAGCTGTTTTTCGAAGAGATCCGTCGCGCTCTGGAAAATGGTGAGCAGGTAAAACTCTCCGGCTTTGGTAACTTTGATTTGCGCGACAAAAATCAACGTCCGGGTCGTAACCCGAAGACGGGTGAGGATATTCCCATTACAGCTCGCCGCGTGGTGACCTTCAGACCCGGACAGAAGTTAAAAAGCCGTGTCGAAAACGCTTCACCCAAAGCAGAGTGAGATGATCTAACCAAAAAGGCCGCATTCGCGGCCTTTTTTCTTTGCGCTGCTCTGAACCCACCGTAAAATCAATCACATCATTCACCCGCAAAATGATTCCAATGCCTGAATTTGCCCGTCTGCAGTACCGTTCCGACCTGCGTAAAGTGCTCTTCCTGCTGCTGGCGCTGGTTCTCGCGCTGGGGCTGAGCCTGTGCGCGGGCGATCAATGGATCGGGCCGCCGTCGTGGTTTAGCCCGCAGGGGGAGCTGTTTATCTGGCAGATCCGTCTGCCGCGGACCCTGGCCGTGGTGCTGGTGGGAGCGGCGCTGGCGCTGAGCGGCACCATCATGCAGGCGCTGTTTGATAACCCACTCGCCGAGCCGGGGTTGTTAGGCGTATCAAACGGGGCAGGCGTCGGGCTGATTGCCGCCGTCATGCTGGGCGGAGGCGTGCTGTCCGGATGGGAACTGAGCCTCTGCGCCATTGCCGGGGCGCTGATTGTTACCCTTATTCTGTTGCGCTTTGCCCGCCGTCATCTCTCGGTCAGTCGCCTGCTGCTCGCCGGGGTGGCGCTGGGAATTATCTGCAGCGCCCTGATGACCTGGGCGGTCTACTTTTCCACCTCCTTTGATCTGCGCCAGCTGATGTACTGGATGATGGGCGGCTTCGGCGGCGTGGACTGGGGGCAGGGCTGGCTGATGCTGCTGCTGGTACCGGTTATCGTCTGGGCCTGTTTTCAGGCCGCCCCCCTGAACGTCCTGGTGCTGGGTGAGATTTCGGCCCGCCAGCTGGGGCTGCCGCTCACCTTCTGGCGCAACATCCTGGTGGTCGCTATCGGCTGGATGGTGGGCGTAAGCGTGGCGCTGGCCGGTGCCATCGGCTTTGTCGGCCTCGTTATCCCCCATATGCTGCGTTTATGCGGCATAACCGATCACCGGCTGCTGCTGCCTGCTGCGGCCGTGACGGGCGGCGCGACGCTGCTTATCGCCGACATCATCGCGCGCCTGGCGTTAACGGCGGCAGAGTTGCCGATCGGTGTTGTCACCGCTACGCTGGGTGCACCGGTATTTATCTGGCTATTATTAAAAGCTGGCCGCTAAGGCTGCCAGTCTGAACCACAACCTGAGGGAATGCTATGCCGAACGATATTCTGAACACCGAAGTGACGACCATCGATGGAGAAAAGACCACCCTGGAAGGCTATAAGGGCAAGGTTCTGCTGGTGGTGAACGTGGCATCGAAATGCGGTCTGACGCCGCAGTATGAGCAGCTCGAAAACATTCACAAAGCATGGGAAAAGGACGGTTTTACCGTGCTCGGTTTCCCGTGTAACCAGTTTCTCGGCCAGGAGCCAGGTAGCGAAGAGGAGATCAAAACCTTCTGCAGCACCACCTATGGCATCACCTTCCCGATGTTCAGCAAAGTCGAGGTCAACGGCGAAGCGCGTCATCCGCTGTATCAAAAGCTGATTGCCGCAGCCCCGGTGGCTGTTGCGCCTGAAAGCAGCGGTTTTTATGAGCGTCTGGCGAGCAAAGGCCGTGCGCCGCTCTATCCTGATGACATTTTATGGAATTTTGAAAAATTCCTGATCGGTCGCGATGGCGAAGTGGTTCAGCGTTTTGCGCCGGATATGACGCCTGAAGATCCGATCCTGATGGAAGCGATCAAGCTGGCGCTCGCGAAGTAATGTCGATCCTGATGCAGCTCAATGGGGTGTCGGAATCCGGTCGTCTGCAGCCGCTTTCCGCACAGGTTAATGCGGGGGAGATCCTGCACCTGGTCGGCCCGAATGGGGCAGGTAAGAGCACATTGCTTGCCCGTATGGCCGGGCTGAGTAGCGGGCAGGGCGAAATCCTGTTGCAGGGGGAATCGCTATCCCGTTGGTCCTCCGCGTCGCTGGCGAGCCGCAGGGCGTATCTGGCGCAGCAGCAAACTGCGCCGTTCGCCATGCCGGTCTGGCACTATCTGACGCTGCATCAGCACCATAGTCAGCAAAAAGCGCTGTTAAGTGACGTCGCAGCCATGTTGGGTATTGAGGATAAACTGTCCCGGCACGTCAGCCAGCTCTCCGGCGGAGAGTGGCAGCGCGTGCGGCTGGCGGCGGTGATCCTGCAAATTCATCCCCAGGGCAATCCGCACGGTCAGTTGCTGTTGCTGGACGAGCCGATGAGCAGTCTCGATGTTGCCCAGCAGGTGGCGCTGGACAGAGCGTTAAGCGCTCTGTCGCAGCAGGGTATTGCGGTGGTGATGAGCAGTCATGACCTCAACCATACCCTGCGTCATGCGCATCGCGTCTGGCTGCTGAAGCGGGGCCAGCTGATTGCCAGCGGGGCGCGTGACAGCGTTCTGACGCCGCCCAATCTGGCTAAAGCTTATGATATGTCTTTCCGCCGTCTGGACATCGAAGGTCACAGAATGATCATTTCGACGTCTCAGGAATAACCGCTTGTTGCACAGCGACATATTCACAGGCTAAATTACGGAAAATCCAAAAAATCAGAGGATTCGTCGGGAATGCGATTCTGTTTTCTATTGGTAGCCGCGCTATTTCTTGCAGGATGCAGCAGCCATCGCGCACCGCCGCCGAACGCGCGGCTGTCTGATTCTATCGCGGTGATTGCGGGTCTCAACGATCAACTGCACAACTGGGGCGGTACGCCTTACCGCTACGGTGGCATGACGCGCGGTGGTATTGATTGTTCGGGGTTTGTCTTGCTGACGTTTCGCGACCAGTTTGCGTTGCAGTTGCCGCGAGAAACGCGCCAGCAGGCGACAATAGGCACCGAGATTGATAAAGACGATCTGTTGCCTGGCGATCTGGTGTTCTTTAAAACCGGCTCTGGCGAAAGCGGCCTGCACGTCGGGATATACGATACCGATAATCAATTTATTCATGCCTCGACCAGTCGCGGCGTGATGCGCTCCTCTCTCAATAATGTTTACTGGCGCAAAAACTTCTGGCAAGCCCGACGCATTTAATCTCGTCGCGCCGGCCTGGCGCGACGCCGATCCTTTGTTTAAATGAGATTCGTTTCAGGACATTAATTCTGAATCTGCAGCAGGTGGAATTAATTTGAATCAATTCTGGCAGTTAGGGAAAACTGGCTATTAAGCTTTATCCAGGATAAGATTATTTTCAGGACTAAGGAAAATCCGAAAATTAAATGGAACGAATGAGATTATTCTTTATAAAATCCAAATGGTTGAATTACTTCAGCATATGTCTCAGGATGTCTTGTATCGTCTTTAAATCAGGACGGACGCCATGATTGTGATGCTGGATATTGCTTATCAAACAGAATTTTTATTAGTCCCCGCGCGCCATGATTCAGGGGCGCTTAAAGGTCTTGAAATAAACGTCAATTTTGTTGGTGTTAACAGCCTTGTGCGCATTCCTACTGAACTGGTGCGTCCTTTGTTAACGCCTGCGCAAGAGTTGATGCTTTTTCATGAGCAACTTGCGCTGCTTGAAACCTGCAAACTCTTTTTTATTCAGCAACAGCTCCTGGCGTGGATAAATATCTCCCCGGTGATTGTTGAATATCTGCTAACAGAAGAAGAAGGTGTTTCAATATGTGAACGTCATCCGTGGCTGGAGTTCACCATTTATGAAAACTATCCGGATCTCAATAAAGGCAATTTGAATACCTCGCTAATGAATTTCGCACTGCGTTTTCCGCTGGTGCTGGGCAATTTTGGTGCCGGGGATGCCTCAACCAAAGCCATTTTTGACGGCATGTTTAAACGCGTGGCGCTGGATAAAAACTTCATTCAGCAACAGCTCACTCAAAATACCTTCGATCCTTTCTTACGGGCGATCTTTATCCAGATATCGCCGTACTGTCAGTCACTGATGGTGGCGGGCGTGGATGATGACGTTGCGCTGCGGCGGCTGTCGGTGTACGGCTTTAGCGCCATGCAGGGCAGCCTGTGGCCTGCCGTTCCCCTTGAGCGTATAACCTCCCTGGTGCAGGTATAACCCTTGTCTTACCCGGTGTTTAACCGCTGACAAACCCACTACACTAAAAGCAGGAGGACCTATGACCCTGTCTTTTACCGCGCACTGGCATGATGAATTACCCGGTTTTTATACGGCACTGAAACCCACTCCCCTGAATAATGCCCGCCTGATCTGGCATAACTCGGCGCTGGCCGCCGAACTGGCGATCCCGGAATCGCTGTTCAGGCCGGAGCAGGGTGCTGGCGTTTTTGGCGGCGAAACGCTGCTGCCCGGCATGCAGCCGCTGGCGCAGGTGTACAGCGGACATCAGTTTGGCGTCTGGGCCGGTCAATTAGGTGACGGGCGAGGGATCCTGCTCGGCGAACAGCAGCTCGCCAACGGACAAACCATGGACTGGCACCTGAAGGGCGCCGGGCTCACGCCGTACTCACGTATGGGCGATGGCCGCGCCGTTCTGCGCTCCACCATCCGCGAAAGCCTGGCCTCGGAAGCGATGCACGCCCTGGGAATTCCCTCCACCCGCGCGCTGTCGATTGTCACCAGCGACACCCCGGTGGCGCGTGAGAGCATGGAGCAGGGCGCGATGCTGATCCGCGTAGCTCAGAGCCACGCCCGTTTCGGCCATTTCGAACACTTCTACTATCGCCGCGAGCCGGAGAAAGTGCGCCAGCTGGCGGACTTTATCATTCGCCATCACTGGCCCCAGTGGCAGGACGAGGCCGATAAGTACATCCTCTGGTTCCGCGACGTGGTGGCACGTACCGCATCGCTTATCGCCTGCTGGCAGACGGTGGGCTTTGCGCACGGCGTGATGAATACCGACAACATGTCGATCCTCGGCCTGACCATCGATTACGGTCCTTACGGTTTTCTCGACGACTATCAGCCGGGCTATATCTGCAACCACTCCGACTATCAGGGGCGTTACAGTTTTGATAACCAGCCTGCGGTGGGCCTGTGGAACCTGCAGCGTCTGGCGCAATCGCTCTCACCCTTTATCGACGTTGACGCGCTTAACGACGCGCTGGACAGCTATCAGGACGTCTTGCTCCAGCAGTACGGCAAGCTGATGCGCCGCAAGCTGGGGCTGATGACGCAGGAGAAGGGCGATAACGAGCTGCTGAATAACCTGTTTGCGCTGATGGCCCGGGAAGGCAGCGACTACACCCGTACGTTGCGCATGCTGGGCCAGACCGAGCAGCACAGCGCCGCCTCACCGCTGCGCGATGAGTTTATCGATCGTCAGGCGTTTGATGACTGGTTTGCGACCTACCGCGCGCGTCTGCAGCAGGAGAACGTGGCGGACGAGGTGCGTCAGGCGCAGATGAACGCAGTCAACCCGGCCATGGTATTACGCAACTGGCTGGCGCAGCGGGCGATCGAGCAGGCGGAGAAAGGCGATTACGCCGAGCTTCACCGCTTGCACGAAGCCCTGCGTACGCCGTTTGCCGATCGTAATGACGACTACATCAGCCGCCCGCCGGACTGGGGCAAACGGCTGGAAGTAAGTTGTTCCAGTTAAGGTTTGAGAAAAACCTGGGGGCTGGCATTAAGCGGATGCTGCCCCACCTGCACCTGTGCGCCGTACCAGCGCGTCAGGTCGTCAGCCTGTAACACCTCCTGTGGTGTCCCCTGCGACACGATTCTGCCGTCGTGCAGGAGCACGATCCGATCTGCCCATAAGGCCGCCAGATTGAGATCGTGCAGCACCACGCAGACGTGCAGTTTTCCTTCCTGAACGAGAGCCTTTAGCAGGCGCAGCAGATGCTGCTGGTGATAGAGATCCAGCGCCGAGGTGGGCTCATCGAGAAACAGCCAGCCGCGCGGTGCGCCGCCATGCCAGAGCTGAGCCAGCGCCCGGGCCAGCTGCACCCGCTGCTGCTCTCCCCCCGAGAGGGCCGCATACTGGCGACCGGCAAGCGGCTGGCAGCCGGTAAGCTGCATCACCTCGCTGACGATCTGCGGCTCGGGATGTTGCGTCCACGGCGAGCGCCCCATGCCGATCACCGCCGCAACCGGCCAGTCAAAACCGAGCTGGGTTTGCTGGCGCATCACCGCCCGCATCCGGGATAAACTCTGTGTACTCCAGCCGTCCAGCGCTTTATCGTCCAGCAGGCAGCGCCCTGAATCCGGTTTGAGAAATCCGGTTAACAGGCGCAGCAGGGTGGATTTGCCCGCGCCGTTTGGGCCGATCAGCGCCACCAGCTCTCCCGGCAAAAGGGACAGCGAGACGTCGCGCACCACCGTCCGGCCTGCCACCCTGTAGGTCAAACCGTCGGCAACCAGGGATTCAGCCATGCTGGCCTCCACGACGAAAAATAAGCCACAGGAACCAGGGCGCGCCAAGAATGCTGGTCAGCAATCCCACCGGCATCTCCGCCGGAGCCACCAGCGTGCGCGCGGCGGTATCGGCGATCAGCAGCAAAAAAGCCCCCGCCAGCACCGAGCCGGGGATCACCGCCCGGTGATCCGACCCCAGCCACATGCGGATCAGGTGCGGCACCACCAGGCCAATAAAACCGATCACGCCGCTGACCGCCACCGCGGCGGCCACCAGCAGGGCGCTGCATAAAAGCAGGATGCGCTGGACGATCCGCACATCGACGCCCAGATAGTGCGCCTCTTCCTCGCCAAGCTGGAGCAGATTCAGGGCTGCCGCCAGCCGCCAGATAACCAGCACCGTCGGGATCATCAGCGAGGTCACCGCCAGCAGGGTGGACCACTGGGCCTGGCCGAGGCTGCCCATTCCCCACAGGGAGAGCTGGCGCAGCTGGGCGTCGTTACTTACCCAGGAGAGCACGCCCACCGCCGCGCCGCACAGGGCATTGATGGCGATCCCCACCAGCAGCAGGCGCGAGAGGGAATTCTCCCGCTGCTGGCTAAGCAGAAAAATGACGACCGTTGCCGCCAGCGCGCCAAGAAAGGCCGCCAGCATCGGGGCATAGAGCATCAGCAGGGCGGGCAGGGTGATGGGCAGCACCACCCACAGGGCGACGGCGCAGGCGGCACCGCTGCTGATCCCAAGCAACCCGGGGTCGGCGAGGGGATTACGAAACAGGCCCTGCATCACGCAGCCCGCCAGCGCCAGCGAGCCGCCAATCACCAGGGCCAGCAGCACCCGGGGCAGGCGAATGGTGAGCCAGATCTGGCGTAGCGCCTCGTCGGTGCCGCTCCAGAGCAGGTTCACCGGCAGGCGCAACGCGCCAAAACCGGTGGCCAGCAGCGTCATCAGGGCCAGCGCCAGCGCCAGCCCCCACAGCGAGCAGAGAATACGGCGAGGCATCAGGGCAGTTGCTCAGCTTTGCTGCGCAGCTGGCCAATCGCCTGCGGGGTACGCACGCTGAACCCGAGCAGCGCCATATCGTCAATCTGTAACACCTGCTTATTACGCCCGGCAGGGGTTTGCGCCAGACCTGGCAGCTTCCACAGATTCTCTTCTCCGCCCATCGCTTTTACCCCGGCCTGCGAAATCACCACCAAATCGGGCTGGCTGGCGATCACGCCCTCCTGAGAGAGCGGCTGGTAACGGGAGAACCCCTGCATGGCGTTTTGCAGACCCGCGGCGCGGATCGCCGCATCGGCGCCGGTATTCTGCCCGGCAGCCATGGCGGTCATCCCGCCGTGATTGAGAATGAACAGCACCCGCTTGTTAAGCGGGGAGGAGGGCATCGCGGCCAGCTCCTGATTCAGACGCTGGCGCAGGGCTTCCCCTTCGGAGACGCGGTGCGTCGCCTGCGCTATCAGGCGCACTTTCTCGTCGATGACGCTGAGCGCATTGCTGCCCGGCACCGTCACCACCCTGATGTTGCTTTGCCCGACCTGTTTGAGCGCCAGGGAAGGCTGCGCCTGGGCGCTGGCTAACACCACCGTCGGGCGCATCGCCAGGATCCCCTCGGCATTGAGCTGGCGCAGGTAGCCCACGTCCGGCAGCGAGTTGGCCTGTTCCGGCCACTGGCTGGTGCTGTCGCGCGCCACCAGTGAATCCCCGGCGCCCAGAGCGTAGACAATCTCCGTGACGTCCCCGCCAAGGGCAACGATCTTCTCCTGCGGGGCGGCAAAAGCGGCCAGCGGCAGCGCGGCAATCAGGGCAAGCAGTTTTCTCATGCGGCCAGCCCTTTCACCGTCAGGGCGTCAATCTGGGCACGCCACTGGCGCTGCTCGGGCTCGCCTTCCGTACGCTGACCGTACAGCTGGGCGATCTGCGTCCCGTCGGCGGCAAACAGCTCAAGGCTGGTAACGTGGCCGTCGGCGGTCGGTTTACGCGTCACCCAGGTCTCGGCGATGGTCTCTTCCAGCAGATGCAGGGTGAAGGCCGGGTTAAAGATGTTCAGCCAGCCTTTCATCGGCACCACTTTCTCCACCTTGCCGGTGAAGATCTGCACGCAGCCGCGGTTGCCGACGAAGATCATGATCTCGTTGGCGTCCTGACGGGCGGTGTCCAGCAGCTGCGCCAGGGCGCGGTTATCCACCTGACAGGCCAGATCGTCACCCACCAGGCGGAACGCCTGCTGACGGGTCAGGCCGTGGCGCTTAAGCAGGCCGAAGAACTGGTGTACGTCGGTCATGGCGCGCCACTCGCTGTCTACCGTTGCGGCATCGGCGTTTGCCACCTCAGCGCTCACCTCGGCAGCCTTCAGCGCCAGCGGCGGGTTATCGGCAAAGATAAAGCGGGTCAGCACGTCGCCCCAGGCGGAGATATCGGTGTTGTCGGTAGTGTAAACCTTCAGCAGCGCATCGCCCTGATGGTCAAAAAACTGGATGCTCTGACGTTCGCCGCGGGCAGTGGTTTCGCTGATATGGAACACGCTCGCCCACTGGTTGAGGAACAGGCGCAGATCCAGTGCGCGCGGGTTGAGCACCAGCCCGGCATGGCCATTCAGGTGCTGGTTGGTAAAGGTGCCCACCTGCTCGTGAACCGCATAGTCGTTGCGGCAGATGCATTTGGTTTCGCCCGTCGCTTCCAGCGCGCCGAGGATCTCACGAATGTCGCCATGCAGACGCCAGGCATCGTGGCCCACCCGCGCATAGGTCAGTTCGGCTTCGCTGATGTTCATCAGCGCGGCGATATCACGCGCGTATTTCCCCGGGTTTTCTTCTTTTAGTTCAAGCCAGCGTGTGTAGTGATTCATTGTCTCTTCCTTCCGGATAAATGCCCCGCAGCCGGGGCAAGGGGATTACCACTGATAACTTACGAAAATCTTGCCGTTGCGCCCATCCTGCGGGATGCCCTGCGGCGACCAGTACTCTTTGTCGAAGGCGTTGCCGAGCACCAGAGTGGTGGTGACGCCCTTCAGCGCCTGCTGGCCTTGATAGCTGACGTAGAAATCGTTCACCGCGTAGCCCGGCTGGTGGCTGTAGCTGCTGCTCACGTGGGTGGAGCGATCGGCGAAGGTGCCAATCCAGCCCACGTTGAAGCCGCTCTGCGCCAGCGGGATGTCGAGCTTGCTGGAGACGGTATCCGGGCTGATGCTGGAGATGTACTCCCCGGTGTCGGTGTCTTTGCCCCGGGTGCGGTTATAGGCCACATCCAGGCTGAACAGGCTGGCGGAGTATTTCGCCATCATGTCCCAGCCCCAGATTTTGGCGTTCGGCACGTTGTACGACATGGTGGTCGCGGCGGCGAAATCGACGGTGGTGGAGATGTAATCTTTGGCGTTGGTATCAAAGTAGCTGGCTTTGAACTCCAGCGCATCGTTGGCGAGCATCAGATCGTCAAAGCGCAGGCCAAATCCGTACTCCTGGGTTTCGTTGGTTTCCGGGCGCAGATTCGGGTTCGGCACCCAGTAGTTGGTGTAGAACCGGCCAATGGAGAAGTGCTTCGCGTCGTTGTACATCTCGCCCATCGTCGGGGCACGGAAGGCCTGGGCATAAGAGCCGAACATCATCAGCCAGTCGGTCGGGGAGACGGTGATCCCGGCGCGTGATGACCACTTATCGGCGTCCACGTCCTCGTAGCCGTCGCTGCTGCCGCGGTAATTATCGTAGCGGGTGCCGCCCAGCAGGGTGACGGGCAGATCGCGCAGGGTGATCTCATCCTGCAGCCAGCCGGAGCTGAAGTCGATGCTCGCATCCGGGAAGCCGGTGGTGGCGCCAGAAGGCGACTGCTCCTGACGGTAATACTCGCCGCCGTAGGTCAGCAGGTGCGAGGCGAAAGAGTCGGCAAACAGGCGAGTGCGGTTTTCCACTTTGCCGCCTTTGGTGGTCTGCTCGCGGTACTCCCCGGTGCCGTCGATGTTCTGGGCATTAATTCGCGCTTCAGACCAGTAGATCCGGGCATCGGCGTTCAGCCAGTCGTTGCCTTCCGGGGCGATGTGATACCCCAGTTGCGCATCACGCTGGATGGTGGAGCGGTCTGTCATCGGGTTGCTGCTGTCGTCGGCCTCGATGGTCTGCGGGTTTTTGGGCTCCTGCGCCGCGTTGTTGTAATAGCGCAGCGAGCCGCTCAGGGACTGGGCCTGATCCATCTGCCAGCTGCCTTTTGCCAGCATATTGTTGATTGATTCGTCGTTCGGCGCGGTCTCGCCGCCGCCCTGGCGGATATCCCCGCGATCCCGGCTCGACCAGGCCACCAGACCATCGAGAGTATCGGTCCGGCCAAAGGCGCTGGCCCCCATGCCGAGGCTGTGATCGCCGGTAGCGGCGGTGCCAAACACGCGGAAGCCGCTGCTCTGGCCGGGCTGGAGCAGGTCTTTTGCATCGGCGGTGTCATAGGCGATCACCCCGCCCATCGCACCGCTGCCGTACAGCAGGGCGGACGGGCCGCGCACGATCTCAATGCGCTTGATCAGCGCCGGGTCAAGGAAGGTGCTGTTCAGGTGGCCGGTATCGGTGCCCTGACGGACGCCGTCCACCAGCACCAGCACGCCGCGACGATCGTAGCCGCGCAGATTGACGTCCTGGCCGTTGGTGCGCCCGGTGCCGTCAAGGGTCAGGCCCGGGACGTGGCGCAGCAGATCGGCGGCAGAGCTGGCGGTTTGATTTTCCGGGGCGGTGGCGTCAATGACGGTCACCATCATCGGCGCTTCAAAGGCGCTGCGGGCGTTACCGGTGGCGGTCACCGTCATGTCGTCGGTGGCGGCAAGGGCTATTCCCGGCAGGGCGGTGGTAATGGCCAGCGCCAGCAGCGACGGGCGTAAAGACGCGGTATTCAGGTATGGCATGAGCCACTCTCCATTTAAAAGTGAAAAGCGCTGGCTGCCTGGGGGAACCTGGGTGGCTGGCGAAGGTGCTTATTTTGTGAGGATTAATTTTCCGGCATGTGTCTGGCGCAACAGGTAGTGCTGGCCGTCATGCTCGATAATGACGCGTCCTTCCTCGCCCAACAGCTGTTTACTGTTAATGCGACGATCGTTCGCGTCCGGGGCAGGCTGTGTTTTGTCTTCAGGACGAGTGAGCGTTGCTGCGGTGTTATCCATACGTGACATAATGTTTTTCAAAATAGCAATCAATGTAACAATGATAATCATTATCAACAAATCATTTTTAACGGCAAGCGTTTTATGAAAAAACAGTGACTGAGGGAACGTTAAAGGGTTGTGCGGGATGAAAAAAGCCGGGTGGCGCTTCGCTTACCCGGCCTACAAAGTGTGGTACGTAGGCCCGGTAAGCGAAGCGCCACCGGGCGAAATGTCAGAAGCGAGAGTCCACCGCCACCGCAAGTTTATCCAGCAGCACTTCGGTATCTTCCCAGCTCAGGCAGGGGTCGGTAATGGACTGACCGTAGGTAATCGGCTGGCCGACCACCACTTTTTGCGTGCCTTCGCGCAGGAAACTTTCGGCCATAATCCCGGCAATGGCGCTGGAGCCGTTGCGGATCTGCTGGCACACCTCGTCGCAGACGTCCAGCTGGCGGCGGTGCTGTTTCTGGCAGTTGCCGTGGCTGAAATCGATCACCAGCTGCTCCGGCAGGTCGAACTCGCGCAGGGTGTCGCAGGCTTCGGCGATATCCTGCGGATGATAGTTCGGCTGTTTACCGCCGCGCATAATGATGTGGCCGTACGGGTTGCCGCTGGTTTGATAGATGGTCATCTGGCCGTTCTTGTCCGGAGACAGGAACATATGGCTGGCGCGGGCGGCGCGGATGGCATCCACCGCAATGCGGGTATTGCCGTCGGTGCCGTTTTTGAAGCCCACCGGGCAGGAGAGCGCCGAGGCCATTTCACGGTGGATCTGGCTTTCCGTAGTGCGTGCGCCAATCGCCCCCCAGCTGATGAGATCGGCGATAAACTGTCCGGTCACCATATCCAGGAATTCGGTGGCGGTCGGCACGCCAAGTTCGTTAACCTGCAACAGCAGTTTGCGCGCCAGCTGAATGCCGTGATTGACCCGGTAGCTGCCGTTTAAATCGGGATCGGAGATCAGCCCTTTCCAGCCCACCACGGTGCGCGGTTTCTCAAAGTAGGTGCGCATCACGATCTCCAGACGCGCGTGGTGCTTATCCCGCAGCCCTTTCAGGCGCTGGGCGTAATCCATCGCGGCATCAAGATCGTGAATGGAGCAGGGGCCTACGATCACCAGCAGGCGGCGATCGTCCCCGTTCAGGATTTTTTCAATACGCTTACGTGACGTTGTCACGTGGTCGGCCACTGCCGCAGAAACAGGGTATCGCTGGGCCAGTTCTGCTGGCGTCACCAGGCTGTCGATACGCGCTGTGCGGAGTTCATCGGTTTTATTCATGGTATTTCTCAGAATGTAGTGCTTCATCGGTAACTTACCGGGAAGTGATGGGCATCACCTTAAACCAATCCCCGCTGATTTCAAGTGCAGGGCACAAGCGTGCCCTGTTATGGGTAGCGAGTATAAAGGATTGCGAACCAATGTACTAGCCTGTTAGTACATGCGGCGGTTCAGCCCCATTATGTCGAGGATCTTGGTGGCAATCTCTTCTACCGAATAGTTGGTACTGTTGAGACACGGAATGTTGTTCTTCCGGTACAGGGCTTCCACTTCAGCCACCTCCATCCGGCACTGGCGCATCGACGCATAGCGGCTATTTTCCCGGCGCTCTTCGCGGATGGCCGCCAGACGTTCCGGGTTAATGGTCAGACCAAACAGCTTGTGCTGGAGCGGTTTCAGCGCCGCCGGGAGAACCAGATTATCCATATCATCGGCAATAAAGGGGTAGTTTGCCGCGCGGATGCCGAACTGCAACGCCAGATAGAGGCTGGTGGGGGTTTTGCCGCAGCGCGAAACGCCGAGCAGAATGACCTGGGCCTGATCGAGGTTACGCATCGAGATGCCGTCATCGTGGGCGAGGGTGTAATCAATGGCGGCGATACGGGCGTCGTACTTAATGATATTCGCCGGGTTCAGACCGTGGGTACGGTGCGCCACCGGGGTAGGGTCCAGCTTCAACTCCTGCTGCAGCGGGGCCACCAGCGCCTGGACGATGTCCTGGCAGAAACCTTCACTTTGCAGAATGATATTGCGGATTTCCGGGATCACAATCGAGTAGAACACCAGCGGACGCTCGCCGGTCTGCTGGAAAATGGCATCAATTTGATCTTTCACCGCTCTGGCGCGGCTCTCGTTTTCCACAAACGGCAGGGTGATGCTGTTGATGGAAACCGGGAATTGCGACATCACCGCATGGCCCAGCACTTCGGCGGTGATCGCCGTACCATCGGAAATATAAAAAACGTGGCGATCGACAGCATTATCCATTTTGCACACTCGGTATATCAGATGTAATTGACTGAAAGCATAAATTAAAAAAGTAAATTACAACAGTCAACGGGGGCGGGAAATTCAAAATGAAACGCTATTTTTATTTTTAATGAAAGGGGTGTTTCATTTTTCAAAATCACCCTAAAGTCTGAGTTTTTTTGTGGGAATCCATAGGAATCATCGGGTTAGCATTTAAGCGGGAACAGTCTGAAAAGCGAAAAAATAAAAGTGCTTACACGATTCACCGTTTTTTTAGCGCGATTAAATATGACAGTATAAATACGCAGTAAGGAGTTTCTTAAAACCCGTTCATATATCATAAAAGGATTGTTTCGATGTCCAACAATGGCTCGTCACCGCTGGTGCTTTGGTATAACCAACTCGGCATGAATGATGTAGACAGAGTTGGAGGCAAAAATGCCTCCCTGGGTGAAATGATTACAAATCTGTCCAGTATGGGTGTCTCCGTACCGAATGGATTTGCTACCACCGCCGATGCTTTTAACTATTTTCTGGATCAAAGCGGCGTAAACCAGCGCATTTACGAACTACTGGATAACACGGACATTGATGATGTCTCCGAGCTTGCCAAAGCCGGGACGCAGATCCGCCAGTGGATCATCGACACACCTTTCCAGCCTGAACTGGAAAAAGCCATCCACGACGCCTATAACCAGCTCTCCGCTGATGATGCTCAGGCCTCCTTTGCCGTGCGCTCCTCCGCCACCGCAGAAGATATGCCGGATGCCTCCTTTGCCGGTCAGCAGGAGACCTTCCTTAACGTACAGGGCTACGATGCGGTGCTGGTGGCGGTTAAACACGTGTTTGCTTCCCTGTTTAACGACCGCGCCATCTCCTATCGCGTGCATCAGGGCTACGACCACCGCGGCGTTGCGCTGTCGGCGGGCGTGCAGCGCATGGTGCGTTCGGATCTGGCCTCGTCAGGCGTGATGTTCTCTATTGATACCGAATCGGGTTTCGATCAGGTGGTCTTTATCACCTCCGCCTGGGGTCTGGGCGAGATGGTGGTGCAGGGTGCGGTCAACCCTGACGAATTCTATGTACACAAGCCAACCCTGGCAGCAGATCGCCCGGCTATCGTGCGTCGCACCATGGGTTCGAAAAAAATCCGCATGATCTACGCCCCGACCCAGGAGCACGGCAAGCAGGTCCGGATTGAAGATGTGCCGCAGGAACAGTGCGATCGCTTCTCGCTGACCGATGCCGAAGTGCAGGAGCTGGCGAAGCAGGCGGTGCAGATTGAGAAGCACTATGGCCGTCCGATGGATATCGAATGGGCCAAAGACGGTAACACCGGCAAGCTGTTTATCGTCCAGGCGCGTCCGGAAACCGTCCGCTCCCGCGGCCAGGTGATGGAGCGTTACACCCTGCATGCGCAGGGCAAAATCATCGCTGAAGGCCGTGCCATCGGTCACCGCATCGGCGCAGGTCCGGTGAAAGTGATCCACGACATCAGCGAAATGAACCGTATCCAGCCGGGCGACGTGCTGGTCACCGACATGACCGACCCGGACTGGGAACCGATCATGAAAAAGGCGGCAGCGATTGTCACCAACCGTGGCGGCCGTACCTGTCACGCGGCAATCATCGCCCGTGAGCTGGGTATTCCGGCGGTTGTTGGCTGCGGCGACGCCACCGAACGCATGAAAGACGATGAGAACGTCACCGTCTCCTGTGCCGAAGGCGACACCGGTTACGTCTACGCGGAACTGCTGGACTTCAGCGTGAAGAGCTCCAGCGTGGATACCATGCCGGATCTGCCGCTGAAGATCATGATGAACGTCGGCAACCCGGACCGCGCGTTCGACTTCGCCTGTCTGCCTAACGAAGGCGTTGGCCTGGCGCGTCTGGAGTTCATCATCAACCGTATGATCGGGGTCCACCCGCGTGCGCTGCTGGAGTTCGATGACCAGGATCCGAAGCTGCAGAAAGAAATTCGCGAGATGATGAAGGGCTACGACTCGCCGAAAGAGTTCTACGTCGGCCGTCTGACCGAAGGGATCGCGACCCTTGGCGCTGCGTTCTTCCCGAAACGCGTGATCGTGCGTCTCTCTGACTTCAAATCGAACGAATACGCCAACCTGGTGGGCGGCGAGCGTTACGAGCCGGAAGAAGAGAACCCGATGCTGGGCTTCCGTGGCGCCGGTCGTTATGTCTCTGACAGCTTCCGCGACTGTTTTGCCCTGGAGTGCGAGGCGGTGAAACGCGTGCGTAACGAGATGGGCCTGACCAACGTCGAGATCATGGTGCCGTTCGTGCGTACCGTGGATCAGGCGAAAGCGGTGGTTGACGAGCTGGCGCGTCAGGGGCTGAAGCGCGGCGAGAACGGACTCAAAATCATCATGATGTGTGAGATCCCGTCCAACGCCCTGCTGGCAGAGCAGTTCCTTGAGCACTTCGACGGCTTCTCTATCGGCTCGAACGATATGACGCAGCTGGCGCTGGGTCTGGATCGCGACTCCGGCGTGGTCTCCGCGCTGTTTGATGAGCGTAACGAGGCGGTGAAAGCGCTGCTGTCGATGGCTATCCGCGCCGCGAAAAAACAGGGCAAGTACGTCGGCATCTGTGGTCAGGGTCCTTCCGACCATGAAGACTTTGCCGCATGGCTGATGGAAGAGGGGATCGACAGCCTGTCCCTGAACCCGGACACTGTGGTACAAACCTGGCTCAGCCTGGCCGAACTGAACAAGTAACGTCACGCTTCTGCAACAAATAAAGGCGAGGACTTTGGTCCTCGCCTTTTTTTATGCTTCATGCTCAGGACATTAACCGTTACGTTATCGCTCTGTTTACCAGTGCGGTTTCTGTAAATATTTCAACTGATTAAAAAATAGCCAGTGATATTAACGCTGATTTTATTTGATGCATTTGTGCTATTCAGGACGGTCAGCGTTGACTGTTTTATCCTGTAAGAACATTCTTAGCGGGCACAAGTGAACGACGCTTTATTAATAGTGGTGGGAGCTAACAAATAATTAATATTAACACGCGATGGAAAGCTAAATATTCTCAAGGCTCAATGCGAAACACAAATACGCTGCATTTATGGAACGTTTCAAACATTGTGAAACAGGTGTGGTGTGTGAGCAGTGCTTTATCCCACTGTATTGTTGCATGGGTTCTGGTATTGAAATTTAGGGTGTTATCACCGTTGGTATAATGCCAGTTATCACGGTTAAAGAGTTGATTGTGCTTCTTCAGCGTCAGCAAATAGTTGCTGACGTATCGGGGTGATCCTTATGAATATGATCGTCCCGCTCTGTTCTGTTAATTTAAGTGTGGAATTTAAAATGAAACGTTCTGTCTTAGCTTTGCTTATTCTTAGTTCTTTTGCTGCCTCTGCTCACGGTAATCACGGTAATCACGGTGGCGGTCATATGGGCGGCCATTCTTTTAATAATCATTCTTTCAATGGTCATAGTTTTAATGGTCGTAATGCAGGACGCATTAATAATGGGCACACCTTTAACGGCTTTTCGCGCGGCTCAATTAACATGGGTGACACCAGCCGTACTATTGCTGTAAAAGACGGTGCGATAGTGGGTACCAAAACGACCACTATGGGTAATGTCACACGACTGGAAACTAACGTTATTTCTGCAGACTATCGCTCGCATTCTGTCGCGGTAACCAACGGCACGAAGACGGCGGTAGCAACGGGTAGCTATAAAGACGGTATGGGTGGTATCAGCGTGCATGGCGTGAATAATGGTGTGAATACTGTCGGTCATGTCTCTTTATACAACGATGTTGCAAATGCCGATTATCGCACCAGTGTGGTTAAAAACGACGAAGTGACCCGTGTTGGCCTTAACATTGTCTCTCCAACTCAGCGTTCACATATGGTCGATGTGAAGAGTGGTGACTACTCCCATGTTCACACGCGTGGTTCCCTTGACACTGAAGAGGGCGTGCGTGGCTGGAACAAGTCAGTTACCAAAGAAGGCCAGTATGGTTTTGAACGTTCTGTTGATGCTAAAGGCATTGCAACTGTCGCTGCCTTTGGTCCAGCGCATTACGCTGAGATTGTCGCCAATCTGAACACCGGTAAATACAAAGCGTTTAGTGATATCACTCCACCGACGCCTGTACCAACCCCGACTCCAACCCCAACGCCGACACCTGCACCAACGCCAGCACCAACGCCAGCACCGACGCCAGCACCGACGCCAGCGCCAGCACCGACGCCAGCGCCGACGCCAGCGCCAACCCCTGTCACACCTGACATGCCTGTTACCGCTCACATCTCATATGTGAACGCTGATAACGACTACGTTTTGTACTGGTGGAATGTATAACAGGCAGGAGCATGAATTTTATTGTAAAAAAAAGCCCATCGTGGGAGATGGGCAAAGACTACACACAGCAATTCGTTGTTTCACTCAGGGGATTTCCATGCTTATAAATCAAGATGTTGTTGATTCATAACCGTGACCTAATAGTAGGCATAGCGAATTTTTGCGTCGATCAGATTCGTCTCAATAGTTTAAAAAGCATGAAGAATTTATGAAGTAGATTGAAGGAATTAGGGGCGCTGAAGGGTTTAGTGGTGCTTAATGCCAAGCTAATTGATAAGTGATGCTTAACATTCTGGTGGGCGTACCCACCAGAATGGGAGATTTACTGTTTCGGCTCGTCCGTTTCGTGAAGCGTGGCAAGCAGGACATCGGGATCGGTTGGCGGTAGCGGGACTTCGTGCACCCAGGCGGAGAAGAGTCGCCAGGAGACGGCCAGCAGCACCGGTCCGATAAACAGACCGATCATGCCGAAAGCGATCAACCCACCGATCACGCCGGAGAGGATCAGAATCAACGGCAGATCGGCCCCCATGCGGATCAGTAGCGGGCGGATCACGTTATCCATCGTACCCACCACGCAGCTCCAGACCAGCAGCACCGTGCCCCAGGTGGTATCCCCGCTCCAGTAGAGCCAGATAATTGCCGGAACCAGAACCAGCAATGGCCCCAGCTGCATCAGACAGGTTAACAACATCAGCACCGTAAAGAGGGTGGCATAAGGCACCCCCGCGATCGCCAGACCAATACCGCCCAGCACCGACTGCACCAGCGCCGTCACCACCACGCCTAACGCCACCGCGCGCACCGCCTGCGCCGCCAGCAGCATCGCCGCGTCGCCGCGCGTCGAGGCCAGACGGGTGGCAAAATGACGCACCCCAAGGGCTACCCGCTCTCCGCGCCAGTAGAGCAGGGCGCTGAACAGCAGCATCAGCACGCAGTGCACCACAAAGCGGCCCAGATGGGCAGCGGTACCCACAAACCAGGTGGTGGTGGCGCCAATATAGGGCCGCACTTTCGCCATAATGGCGCTGCCGCCCATGTCCAGCAGGTTGTGCCAGCCGGCATAGAGCTTGTCGCCAATCAGCGGAATGTCGTTCAGCCAGGCCATTTCCGGCAGCGTCATATCGCCGCTGGTGATGCTGGAAATGAGCGGGCCGCTGCCGTCCACCAGGCTATTCACCAGTAACGCAACCGGGATAACAAACAGCAGCACCAACAGCACCATCATTACCAGCACCGCCAGTGTCCGGCGGCCAAACAGTAAACGCTCGAGGCGAATGAACAGCGGCCAGGTGGCGATCACCACGGTCCCCGCCCATGCAAAGCCAAGAATAAAGGGTTGAACAATCCACAGACACGCAATAATCATGATTGCCAGGAACAGCACCGACAGCAAAACTTGTGCAACGTCCCTGGGCTGGTGTCGATTGACCATAAATGAAATTCACCTTGTGAGAACACCGGCAGACCGGCGAGAACATGAAACCGCATCACTATAATCATTAGTGATTTCAGCCATTTTTAACAGGCAGATTCTGCCTGTAATTCTGTCGGGCGGATACGTTTAAAATGTGATACAAAATGTGAGACACAACGCAAACGATTATCTACAACTATTCAGATTGGGCAGGGTCGACAGTAATGATCCCACAAATTTCTCAGGCACCCGGCGTCGTTCAGCTGGTGCTGAATTTTTTGCAGGCACTGGAGCAACAGGGTTTTACCGGCGATACCGCCACACGTTATGCCGACCGGCTGACGATGGCGACCGACAACAGTATCTACCAGCTACTTCCCGATGCAGTCGTTTTTCCCCGTTCTACCGCTGATGTGGCACTCCTTGCCCGTCTGGCGTCCCAGGAGCGCTTCGCTTCATTAATCTTTACCCCTCGCGGCGGCGGCACCGGCACCAACGGCCAGGCGCTGAACACGGGGATCGTTGTCGATATGTCCCGCTACATGAACCGCATCATTGAGATCAACCCGGAAGAGGGGTGGGTGCGGGTGGAAGCCGGGGTCATTAAGGATCAGCTGAACCAGTACCTGAAGCCGTACGGCTATTTCTTTGCGCCGGAGCTGTCGACCAGTAACCGCGCCACCCTCGGCGGCATGATCAATACCGACGCCTCCGGTCAGGGGTCGCTGGTGTACGGTAAAACCTCCGATCACGTCCTCGGCGTGCGGGCGGTGCTGCTGGGCGGTGATATTCTCGATACCCAGCCGATGCCGGTTCAGCTTGCCGAAACGCTCGGAAAAGACAACACCACCACCGGGCGCATCTATCGCACCGTACTGGAACGCTGTCGCGACAACCGCCAGCTGATTATCGATAAATTCCCGAAACTGAACCGCTTCCTGACCGGCTACGATCTGCGCCATGTCTTTAATGACGATCTCAGCCAGTTCGATTTGACCCGCATCCTCACCGGTTCCGAAGGGACGCTGGCCTTTATCACCGAGGCGCGTCTCGACATCACTCGTCTGCCCAAAGTCCGCCGCCTGGTGAATGTGAAGTACAACTCCTTCGACTCTGCGCTGCGTAACGCGCCCTTTATGGTGGATGCCCGCGCGCTGTCGGTGGAAACCGTCGACTCCAAAGTGCTCAACCTGGCGCGGGAAGATATCGTCTGGCACTCGGTCAGCGAGCTGATTACCGACGTGCCCGACAAAGAGATGCTTGGCCTCAACATCGTTGAATTTGCCGGCGATGACGCCGGGCTTATCGAAAGCCAGGTTGAGAACCTGTGCCAGCGCCTGGACGAGCTCATCGCCCGGGGCGAGGGCGGGGTGATTGGCTGGCAGCTGTGCAACGATCTCTCCGGCATCGAGCGTATCTATGCGATGCGTAAAAAAGCGGTGGGGCTGCTGGGCAACGCCAAAGGGGCGGCCAAGCCGATCCCCTTTGCCGAAGATACCTGCGTCCCGCCGGAAAACCTGGCGGATTACATCGTCGAGTTCCGCGCGTTGCTCGACAGCCACGGCCTGAGCTACGGCATGTTTGGCCATGTCGACGCCGGAGTGCTGCACGTGCGCCCGGCGCTGGATATGTGCGATCCGCAGCAGGAGATACTGATGAAGCAGATCTCCGACGACGTGGTGGCGCTCACCGCGAAGTATGGCGGCCTGCTGTGGGGCGAGCACGGGAAGGGGTTCCGCGCGGAATACAGTCCGGCCTTCTTTGGCGAGCAGCTGTACGGCGAACTGCGCAAAATCAAAGCCGCCTTTGATCCGGACAACCGCCTCAACCCCGGTAAAATCTGCCCGCCGGAAGGCATTGACGCCCCGATGATGCAGGTGGATGCGGTCAAACGCGGCACCTTCGACCGTCAGATCCCCATTGCCGTGCGCTCGTCCTGGCGCGGGGCGATGGAGTGTAACGGCAACGGCCTGTGCTTTAACTTTGATGTTAAAAGCCCGATGTGTCCGTCTATGAAGATCACCAGCAACCGCATCCACTCGCCGAAAGGGCGTGCGACGCTGGTACGCGAGTGGCTGCGTCTGCTCGCCGACCGCGGCGTGGATCCGCTGGCGCTGGAAAAAGAGCTGCCGGAAAAACGCGCCAGCCTGCGTACCCTGGTCGAACGCACCCGCAACAGCTGGCATGCGCGCAAAGGGGAGTATGACTTCTCCCACGAGGTGAAAGAGGCGATGTCGGGCTGTCTGGCCTGCAAAGCCTGCTCCACCCAGTGCCCGATTAAGATCGACGTCCCGGAGTTCCGCTCGCGCTTCCTGCAGCTCTATCACAGCCGTTATCTGCGCCCGATGCGCGATCATCTGGTGGCCACGGTGGAGAGCTATGCCCCGCTGATGGCCCGCGCGCCGCGCACTTTTAACTTCTTTATCAACCAGCCGCTGGTGCGCAAACTCTCCGAGAAGCATATCGGCATGATCGACCTGCCGCTGCTCTCCACGCCGTCATTGCAGCGTCAGATGGTCGGCCACCGCTCCGCTAACCTGACCCTCGAGCAGCTTGAGACCCTGAGCGCCGAGCAAAAAGCGAAAACGGTGCTGGTGGTGCAGGATCCCTTTACCAGCTATTACGATGCGCAGGTGGTGGCCGATTTTATTCGTCTGGCCGAGCGGCTGGGGTACCAGCCGGTGCTGCTGCCGTTTTCACCGAACGGCAAAGCGCAGCACATTAAAGGTTTCCTCAACCGCTTTGCGAAAACGGCGCAAAAGACCTCGGACTTCCTGAGCCGGGTGGCGCAGCTGGGCATGCCGATGGTGGGCGTCGATCCGGCGCTGGTGCTCTGCTATCGCGATGAGTACAAACAGACGCTCGGCGACAAGCGCGGCGAGTTCCACGTGATGCTGGTGCACGAGTGGCTGCCATCGGTTGTCAACGCGCAAACCGCGCCGGAGACCAGCGGCGAGCCGTGGTATCTGTTCGGGCACTGCACCGAAGTAACCGCGCTGCCGGGGGCGCCTGCGCAGTGGGCCGCTATCTTTGCTCGCTTTGGCGCGAAGCTGGAGAGCGTCAGCGTGGGCTGTTGCGGTATGGCCGGAACCTACGGCCATGAGGTGGTGAACCACGCCAACTCGCTCGGGATCTACGAGCTCTCCTGGCACCAGGCGATGCAGCGTCTGCCGCGTAACCGCTGTCTGGCGACCGGCTACTCATGCCGTAGCCAGGTCAAACGCGTCGAGGGCAGCGGCGTGCGCCATCCACTGCAGGCCTTACTGGAGATAATGGGATGATCTGGAAACGCGCGGTCACGTTGCAGGCGTTAAACGCCATGAGCGACGGAAATATGGTGGGCTTGCTGGATATCCAGTTTACCCGCATCGGCGAGGATGAACTGGAAGCCACTATGCCGGTGGACAGCCGCACCCATCAGCCGTTTGGCCTGCTGCACGGCGGCGCCTCTGTGGTGCTGGCCGAAACTCTGGGTTCGGTGGCGGGCTATCTCTGCACCGAAGGGGAGCAGAAGGTGGTGGGGCTGGAGGTGAATGCCAACCACATGCGTTCCGTGCGCAGCGGTCGGGTGCGCGGCGTCTGTCGCGCGCTGCATACCGGCGGACGTCACCAGGTGTGGCAGATTGAGATTCTGGATGAGCAGGACCGGCTGTGCTGCACGTCGCGGCTCACCACCGCCGTAGTATAAGAAAAGGCCGCGAATGCGGCCTTTTTGCTTTTCCATCTCGTTGAAATAGCATCGCTTCCTGGCGGGCCGCAATTTATGCTAATTCGCACCCTCAGATTTATGAGACTATTCCTATGCTCCTTCAAGAGCTAAGCCATATTGAGTGCCGGAGATAAGCGCCGGATGGAGCGAGAAGCCCTTAAGATTACCTCAGGTAGTCTTAAGGGCTTTCTTTTTGGTACTCAGTAATCGTTGTTAATGTCCTGCATGGCAGACAGGATAACCAGCCCGGTAATGACGACGGCAACGACGGCGATGGTCACAAGTGCAATGAGCATTTTCCCCTCCGTATGCTGCCCTTTTGCCAAAGCATAGCGCACCAGGAGGGGATCGCCTCAGCCATCCGACTGAGATTCGGAATACGCTTACAATGCGAACATGTGCGAATTCACTCAATATTTAGTGGGGAGTTTGTTAATTTTAATCAGTCGGCCCTCTTCCATTTCCACATAACCGCCGGCTTTCAGATCGGCCAGAATACGCATTACGCCGCTGCGTGAAAGCTGCGTCTTATCCCGGATATACCTCTCTGCGGTGATCTTTTCGCGAAAACTCTCATCTTCGTTCATCAGTTCCAGCAGGTGCTTGCGGATTAACTCATACGCCGTTGGCGTGCCCTCGGGCATGATGTGGTGGTAGAGCCGGTTATAGACAAACATCAGATGGCTGGAAACCAATCCCCACAGATCCTGCTGCTGGCAAATAGCGTTGACCTTATCCGCCGGAATAATGCCAATTTTGCACGGCTTAATGGTTTTGAAATAGTCGTCAAAATAGATATCCGTGAGGTTCGCCAGGCCGAAAACCGCAGGGCTGGTGGCGGTTGACAGCAGCATATTGTTGCTCCGGCGATAGATCGCCACGCTTCCCTCGATGATCAGATAACAGATCCCCTGACCTTTTACGCACAGATCAAAGCGTTCCCCCCGCTGAGCGTCGTAAATGGTGGCGTGGGGTTGCAGATGGGTAATAAGTTCCTGAGACCAGGGCGACCCACGCGGAACCGAACCGGGGAGCGTTGTTGGCGATGACATAAAATAACCTGCGAGCTGAGAGTGACGTAATGACGATTATTATAGTGCCACTCGGCTTTGAGAAGTACGGGTTACACAGCCGCATCAATATTTTTGCGGCAGGTGGTGAATATCCAGCAGTACGCCCCGCTGCATGGTGATATATCCCCCGGTACGCAACTCTGACAGAATGCGCATGATGCCGCTTCGGGAAAGGTAGGTGCGGCTTTTTATGTAAGCCGCCGCGGTGGTATTGAGCCGGACCGAATCGGGTTCCTGTAATAGTTCCACCAGTTGCACCCGAATAATGTCATACGCGGACATCTGCGATATTTGCGAGCAATGCTCATATATGCGGGAAACCGTGTAGATCAGCAGCCGGGAAAAATATTCCCATAACCCATCATTGGCGATGATTTGATTAAATAACTCCAGCGGCATACGTGCCACTTCAGAATCTTCCAGCGCCCTGGCATATAAATGCTCCGAGCACAATTGGCTGCTCACACCCAGGATAAAGGGTGCGGATTCTGAATTCAGCACCACGCCATCGCCACGGCGATGCAGCGCCACACTGCCTTTTAATAACAGCCAGCACTGGCGAACATCCGCCTCGTAATAATGTACCACTTCGCCCTTATTAACCGTCAGGGTCTCGGTAAAAGGTCGAAGATGCGCAATAAGTTTTTCTATATCGGCAAAAGGTTTTAACGCCAGCGAAGATGTATTGGGACCGGCCTTTACCGCCGTCATTCGGGTATTCATCAGGTGACCTCAATCTAAGCAAATTATCGGCTGGTTATTACCGGGCAGGATTATCTTAAAAACCATTGACGCAGGGAATATGTGGGTTTGGTCTAAAAATAGACCGGACACAAGCCTCGTTAGTTAACATCATGATTGATCATTGTTTTTCTACTGAGTCTATTAATAGACCCAACGAGGGCAGGCATGGTTCTATTCATAAGAATGAGATGGGGCCCCTCACGATGTGCTGAATTTCGTCGGTGATGCCAATGAAAAAAAGCTGACCCAAAGTCTACAACTAGACTGAAAAACAATTTGAGTTTGGGGAGGTCTTTATATAAATTGCCGCCATGTGAGTAAAAAACAGACAGTGTCTTTTATATGCAGACAGGGTTTTGTTCTTTTATTTACACCCAGGAACCAGCATAGCGGGCATACAAAAATAAAAGGTGATAAACACCTTATGGATGCTTTTGCCCAAAAATGGTGATGACAAAAGTAATTAAGGAAATGATTTTATGAAAAAGAATATTATTATTGTTGCGTTAACAGCTCTCGCTGCCGTTTCGTCCTCTTCTGTCTTCGCGGCAGCAGGGACGGTTAATTTTTCCGGGAATATTCTGGATTCGGCCTGTGAGGTTGCCGTTGCATCGCAAAACCAGACTGTGGTCATTGGTAACTTCTATAAATCAGAATTCGCAGGTATGGGGGACAGAACCGCAGCAAAAGACTTCGACATTATATTAAAAGATTGTCCCGTTACCGTCACCTCAGCAAAAGTCCGTTTTGACGGTGCGCCGGATTTAGTTAACCCAAGCCTGCTGGCCATTAACTCTTCAGTTGCCGGTGCGGCGACCGGGGTGGCGATTAATCTGATGTCTGCAGATAAAGCCGATCTGCCGCTGCATGGCGAGAATAACTACAACTATGTTCTGAGCAGCACCCAGGATAATACACTGAAGTTTTATGCTCAGTATATTTCCACGGCGTCAAGCGTGACGGCGGGGCCAGCAAACTCTGTCGCCAACTTCTCTGTTGTTTATAACTGATTTCCTGACCGGATATCAGATGGGGCCGGAAAACGGCCCCGTTGTTACTGAGGTATGTAATGAAATTCGTTCACAAAACCCTGCTCTCCAGTCTGCTTATTCTGACCGGCGTATCAACTGCACAGGCAGGTATCGTTATTGGCGGAACTCGCCTTGTCTTTGATGGCAGTAAAAAAGAAGCGTCTATCAACGTAAATAATCCTGACAACTCGCCGTATCTTATTCAGTCGTGGATAGAGGCGGCGGGTGACAGCACGCAAAAGCCGCCTTTTATTATTACGCCACCTCTTTACCGGCTGGATAAAGGACAGCAAAACGTTGAGCGGGTGGTATTAACCGGGGCATTACCTCAGGATCGTGAGAGTCTGTTCTGGCTGAATATAAAATCGATTCCTTCAGCAACCACGGTGGAGAACTCGCTGCAAATTGCCGTAAAAACACGCATTAAATTAATTTACCGTCCGGCAGGATTAAAGCGCTCAACACCAGAGGAGCAGGCCGATAAATTAACCTGGCGACGCAGTGGAAATAAAATAGAGGTTACTAACCCTACCGACTATGTCATGAATTTCAACGAAATTACCGTCGGGGGTAAAAAAGTGCCGGAAGCAACCTGGATATTGCCGCATTCACAAACGGCAATCTCTCTGCCTGCACAAATCACGTCAGGTGCAGTGGTATTTAAATTGATCAGCGATTTTGGCGGTACAGGGGAAGCACATACGGCAAACCTGTGACCAATAACAGGGGTTAAAGGTGATATTCATGGAGCAGCGTTAAGATGGACATCAGTAGATATAAAATCACGTGGCTGGCATGGTTTATTACCCTTGCCCTGGCGAGTGGTTTAAATAAAACTCATGCACGAGAATTTTTTAACCCGGATTTAATCGAGCTCGATAATCCAGGCATCGACAAGGCCGATCTACAGGGTTTTGAAACAGGTTCCCAGGCGGCAGGTATTTACCATGTGGATATCATACTTGACGGTCAGCTGACGGATACCCAGGACATCACCTTTAACAAAGTCAGTGATACGCAGGGGGAGACGCGGCTTGAGCCCTGTCTGAGCGTCGAAATGCTGAGCAAATGGGGCGTTAAGACGGAGCACTTTCCACAGCTTAATCAGCCCGGTACGCCATGTGCGCGTCTGGGGGCCATTCCCCAGGCCAGCACTGATTTTCAGTTTACCAGCCAGCGCCTGGTGATCAGCGTCCCGCAGGCTGCGCTGTCGATGCAGGCCAGAGGCTATGTTCAGCCTGCGCTGTGGGATGACGGGATCACCGCCGCGATGCTCAACTACTCGCTGAGCGGCGCAAACAACCTGAACAAAAACGGCGGCAACGACAGCAGCCAGTACGCCAACCTGCGACCGGGCCTCAACATCGGCCCCTGGCGACTGCGCAACTACACCACCTGGTCACGGGACAACGACGGCCACACGCAGTGGGATAGCGTCTATACCTATGCCCAGCGCGGCATTGTCCCGCTGAAAGCCCAGCTGACGCTCGGAGACAGCTCCTCACCGGCCGACGTGTTTGACAGCCTGCCTTTTCGCGGCGGACAGCTGGCGTCAGACGATGACATGCTGCCGGATTCGCTCCGGGGATACGCCCCGGTGGTGCGCGGCATTGCCAGAACCAACGCGCAGGTGATTATCCGCCAGAACGGCTACCAGATTTACCAGAACTATGTTGCACCGGGCGCGTTTGAAATTACCGATATGTACCCGACCGGTGGCGCAGGGGATCTCGACGTCACCATTAACGAGGCCGACGGCAGCGTGCAGCACTTTACCGTGCCCTTTGCTTCCCTGCCGGTTTTGCAGCGTGAAGGGCAGCTGAAGTACGCCGTCACCGGCGGGCAGTACCGCTCATGGGATAGCCGCGTCGATAAGACGCCGTTCAGCCAGCTGACCGGGATCTACGGACTTCCGTATGGCCTGACCCTGTACGGCGGTTTTCAGGGTGCGAGTAAATACCAGTCGCTGGCCGCCGGGCTGGGAAAAAATATGGGCGATTTCGGCGCCTTTTCCGCGGATGTCACCCAGGGCTGGTCCACGCCGAAAGATGAGCAAAAATCGAACGGTCAGTCCTGGCGGGCGCGGTACAGCAAGAATTTTATCGGCACCGGGACCAACTTTGCCATCGCCGGCTATCGCTACTCCACCCGCGGCTTTTACGGGATGCAGGAGGTGCTGGACTCTTATGGCAGCGACAGTGCGCTCATCGAAAGGCGTCGTAACCGTGCCGAGCTAACCATGAGCCAGTCCCTGGGCAATAACCTCGGCTCTCTGATTTTAAGCGCCATGAGGGAAGATTACTGGAACGATGGTCAGTCGAAGACCTCATGGAGCCTGGGCTATAACAACTTCTGGCGTAGTGTCAGTTACGGCTTGACCTACACCTACAGTCACAACGGGAGCAACAGCGACGGTCGGTATGCTAAAGACCAGATGGTCGCTTTCAATATCAGCGTTCCGCTGGCGGCCTTCCTGCCGCAGACCTGGGTGAACTACAGCGTCACCGCCAGTAAGAACGGTGGCACCACGCACAATCTGGGGATCAACGGCACCGCGCTGGAAAATAATGCGCTTAGCTGGAACGTCCAGCAGGGGTACGGTACCAACAATGTGGGGTATACCGGCAACGTTAACGGGGATTACAAAGGCACCTACGGTGAAGTGACCGCTGGCTACAGCTACGACCAGCACAGCGATCGGCTGAATTACGGCCTGCAGGGTGGGGTGGTTGCCCACGAAGACGGCATCACCTTTTCTCAGGCGCTGGGCGAAACCAACGTGCTGATCAAAGCGCCGGGGGCTGCCGGGGTAGGGGTGCAAAACCAGTCGGGGGCCAGGACGGATTACCGCGGTTATACCCTGAGCGGCAATATTACGCCGTACCGGAAAAACGATATCTCGCTGTTGACCGACACCCTGCCCGCCGACGTTGAACTGGAACAGACGGTGCAGACCGTTGTGCCGACCCGGGGGGCCATTGTGCGGGCCAGCTATGTCGCCAGCGTCGGGCAGCGGATCCTGATGACGCTCACCCGGCAAAATGGCCAGCCCGTTCCGTTCGGGGCAATTGCCACGGTGAACGGGGCGCAGAATTCGGGCTTTATTGTCGGCGATAGCGGGCAGGTTTATTTAACCGGTTTGCAGCCGGATGTGAAATTGACCGTGAAGTGGGGCGAAGGTGAACAACAGCGTTGCCAGGCTCATTACACACTTAATAACAAGCAACCCGCCAGCGATATTATTCGTGCCGATGTTGTTTGCCGTTAAATAAATTTATGTGGATTACTCGAAATGTCTATTATCAGACGTCTGTTAATTTTGCTGGGGATCGTATTTCCGCTTTACGGATACGGGTGTGATTACACCACTATCGGCGCCCCTTATTCCGTTAATTACGGCAATATTATCGTCCAGCGCGATGTTCCCGTCGGGCAGGCGATAAGCAACGAAATTTATGGCTCGATGGCGCTGGCATACAGCTGCACGGCAACCGGAAATGAAGGCTCAACCACCGGGATGAAAAGCGGGGTATTAACCTATGCGTTTACCTCCGCTAATGGTCGCCGGGTGTATCAAACCAACCTGCCGGGCGTTGGGGTCTCACTCGGTTACTATGAGAAAACCACCGCCGGACCAAACTCATTCAGTGGCGATACCTGGCTCGGGGCCGATCTGTTCACAGCCTCATGGTCGTCGAATCCGAATGAAGTGGATGCCAGCAACTTCCAGCCGATCATCCAGTTCTGGAAAACCGGCAATATCACCTCGGGTTCGGTAACCGGGCAACTGGTGTCGTTTGTGGCCTGGACCGAGCAATATCGGGGTGGGGCGGCGGCCCCGGAGATCCCGGTTTATGCAGGAACCGGTTCGATTACTCAGGTGGCCTGTGACATCACGACGCCAAATCTGGTGTTCCCCCTGGGCGACATACCGGCAGGTGATTTCGGCGATACCGTTGGCACCGTCCCGGAACGGGGGCAGAACACGCAGAACCTCGGCCTCAACTGCGACAGTGGCGCCAATATTAACGTCACGCTGAGCGGCGTTCAGTACCCAGGATTCAGTGACAACAGCGTGCTGGCGCTATCCGGACAGGGCTCGCCGGGCGTCGCTAACGGTGTCGGCGTGCAGTTGCTTTATGACGGCAGACCACTGGTACTCAACAGCACCATTGCGCTGAAACAGACGACAGGCGGTCAGGAGAGTTTCGCAATCACCGCCCGCTATTATCAAACCAAAACCTCGGTAAGCACAGGAATCGCAAATGCCAGTGCCACCCTGATCCTCACCTATCAATAAAAGGAAAAGGTCGATGACGCTCAATATCATCGCGGCCGCGTTCGCCTGCCTGTTTACCGCCGGGGCGGCAGCAACGGATGCGGTCAGTATCGCCGTAAAAGGCAGAATTGTGGCCTCCCCGTGTGTGTTTAACGGGGGAAACTCGGTTGTAAACGTCAGTCTCGGGAACATGCAGGCACAAAATATGGTGACACCGGCTTCAGCATCCACGCCCGTGCCTTTCAGTCTCACCTTTACCGACTGCCCGGCAGCAACCCAAAGCGTGACGGCCACCTTTAGCGGAACCGCCGATCCCGTGGCCGGGACGAATTATTACAAGAACAGCGGTTCAGCGACGAATATCGCACTGGGCATTATTGAAACCAGCTCAGGGAGCTTAAAAGGCCCGGGTAACAGCATTACCCAAAATATTGCTGCCGATCGTACCGCCACCATGAATATGCAGGCGATTGCTTATTCCGATACCGGCGGTGTCACCCCCGGCACCCTCAGCGTCGCGGTGGTCGCGACGCTGGAATACAACTAATTCTGAATACGAAAGACGATAAACAGGAAGTGGAGGAGAGATATGACCATCAACGTGCTTATTAAAGAGACAGAGACACTTTACTGTTATGCGCTGAAAAATTTCATTGCCGATGTATTCAGAACGCAGTTTCTGAGTGAGATTAATTTTATTACGGAATTTACCCGGGAGAGCATCAGCGATGCCGATATTATTGTGCTCTCTCTTTGCCGGGGCGAGCCTTTTATCTGCACGCCCGAATTACTGGCCCGCAATAAAGGGGTGATGATTGGTATGGTCAGTGGCGAACAGTACGATAAAGAGACGTTACCGGGCTGTTTTAAAGAGATGGTTTTCATCTCGCGGGATGCCCCGTTAAACGACTTTTATCAGGTTTTCCGGGCGGCATGGCAAACCCTGCAGAGCGATGAGCAAAAGAGCGACAGCCTCTCCTGCGCCGATTGCCATCACCGGACGTTATCGCCCCGGCAAACCGTGATCATGGCGAGCCTGTATCAGGGGCTGTCGACGCCTGAAATCGCCAAAAAGCTGCAGATCGATTACAAAACGGTGTATGCGCATAAGTATGACGTTATGCAGAAATTCCAGCTGGGCAGCGACCACGACCTGCAGGTGCTGCTGTCCAGAATGCGGGAAAAAAATACCCAGATAAATTTGCTGCGCGAATGCCTAAGAACGTGATGGCGCGCTGGAATGCGACAACCAGCCCACAGGGGCTGGTTGTCTGGCAAAGCGTCAGACGCTTTGCGGCTTCACTCGGAATACCGCCACGCTTTGTGCCAGCAGATCCGCCTGATCGTTAACCCCTGCGGCCGTGGTCGCGACCTCTTCCACCAGTGCGGCGTTTTGCTGCGTGACGTGATCCATCTGGGTGATTGCAACCCGGATCTGCTCCACGCCCCGGCGCTGCTCCTCGGAGGCGAGGGCAATACTCTCCATCACCTGGTTCACCTTGCCAACGGATTGGCTGATTTCAAGCATCGTCTGGCTGGTTTTACCGGCAAGCGCAGCACCTTCCTGAATATAGAGCGTCGATTCGTTTATCAGGGTGGTGATCTCTTTGGCCGATTCGGCACAGCGACGGGCGAGATTGCGAACTTCCCCTGCCACCACCGCAAAGCCGCGGCCCGTCTGCCCGGCGCGCGCCGCTTCCACGGCGGCATTCAGCGCCAGGATATTGGTCTGGAACGCGATGCCGTCGATCACGCTGATAATGTCGACCATCTTCTGCGCACTCTGGCTGATGGCATCCATTTTTTGCGTCACATCCTGCATCTGCTTTTCGCCCGCGCTGGCGATCTTCGCCGTATTCTGCGCCATCTGTGAGGCATTAAGCGCGTTATCGGTATTCATCTTCACGGTAGAGGTGATCTGCTCCATGCTGGCCGCCGTCTCGACAACGGCTGCGGCCTGCTCTTCCGTGCGCCGGGACAGATCGTTATTCCCGGAGGCAATCTCCTGCGTACCGATATTGATCGTCTCCACGCCGTTTCGAATCGACCTGACAGTGTCGTTCAGTCCGGCCTGCATAGCCTGCAGCGAGGCGCACAGTTGCCCGATTTCATTGGTGCTGGTGACGCGGATCTCCCCTGTCAGATTTCCGTTACCAATATTGTCGAAGTGGTGCGCGACATCCTGCAATGGACGCACCAGCGTTTTCCGCATCCAGATATTGATCATGAAGAACATAATAATCGCGACGATAATCATGCCCGACATCAGAATTAACGAAAACGAATAAGAGTTATTGCTGAACTGAATAACTTTATCTAATGCTGACTGAGTTTTAGCAATATAAGCGGTATAATCGCTGTCCCACTGTTTACGCGCGTTGTTAATCTGCTCGCGGTGGCTGTCCAGAAACGCTTTTATATCCTGCGCGGAAGCGTCTGAATTTAATGCTCCCTGATTCAATTTAACCGTCTCAACCATTTGATTGTAGCTGCGGTTCATCTGCTGCCCTAATTCTGGCAGCGAGGTAGACAGGCCGGGGATCTCAACAAACAGCTGATACTGCCGATCGGCTTCTTTAAGCAGGGCATTGATTTTGTTCATTGTTTCCGGCGTATCAACCGGCTCGTTATGGATCCTGGCCTGAAACGTTGAGTCAATCAATATACGCACGCTTAACAGATTATCGCGGGTGGCATTCAACGCTTTTTGTTCGCTGGAGTTATAACTCATCTTTGTCACATAGCTGTTGCTGAGCTTGAGGAAATAAAGCCCCAGCCCGCTGGAGAGCACAAGCATAAGGGTAAATAATCCCAGCACGATCATTAACCCTGAGCTAATTTTTAAATTTTTCAAGTCGACTCCTTTAAGATGGACTGAAGCAATTACATTTCTCAGGGTCTTTATCGGCAAGGGTGAGAGCGGGTTGAGGTGATAAAGCGGATATTCAGGCAAAACGCGAAATACGCATTAAATAGCCAAAACGACATCGTTGCGCAGAAGAGAAAGTTGATGATCCGGATGCGTATAAAAGCGGTGTCACGGCGCAATCAAGTGAGCGTAGAAAGAGCTATCCCAAAAATAGGCATTTTCTATACATATTTTCGCTTTTGACCATTTCTGCCGATTTCCTTTCGTAATCCTCAGCATTATCAACAAATTAAACATTCGCCCTCAGGCCTGATAAGCCCGTCAGCAGGGTCTATGCTTAATGAAAGTAAGCAAAAAGGGCGATTAAGCCGAATGACCCTGCAACTGAGGGGTTGAAGTGATAATCATTATCACTAACATGGTGTTATGCCCAGGGGGCGCAATACATGAGGTGGACTTATGGAACAGCATTCAGAAACGTTTGATCCGACAGATTTCGCGTGGCGTGGATTATCGCTTACGCCTGCCGCTGCGGCGCACATTCGCGACCTGGTCAGCAAACAGGCAGGCATGCTTGGCGTGCGGTTAGGGGTGAAGCAGACCGGCTGCGCCGGTTTCGGCTATGTCCTGACGACCGTCAGCCAGCCGGAGAAAGACGATCTGGTCTTTGAACATGACGGTGCCCGACTTTATGTGCCGCTACAGGCGATGCCGTTTATTGACGGTACGGAAGTGGATTACGTGCGCGAAGGCTTGAACCAGTTATTCAAATTCAATAACCCGAAAGCCCAGAACGAATGCGGCTGCGGCGAAAGTTTTGGGGTATAGGCGGTATTATGTCTCGACATACTGAAGCAACTGACGATGTCAACACCTGGTCCGGTGGCCATATTAATTATAAAGAGGGCTTCTTCACCCAATTGCAGACCGACGAGCTGGCAAAAGGGATCAATGAAGAGGTCATTCGCGCCATTTCGGCCAAACGTAATGAACCCGACTGGATGCTGGAGTTCCGCCTGAATGCGTTCAGGGCCTGGCTGGAGATGGACGAGCCGCACTGGCTGAAGGCGCACTACGACAAGCTGAACTATCAGGATTACAGCTACTACTCCGCGCCATCCTGCGGCAACTGCGACGACACCTGCGCCTCAGAGCCCGGTGCGGTGCAGCAGACCGGGGCCAATGCCTTTTTAAGCAAAGAGGTGGAAGAGGCCTTCGAACAGCTCGGCGTGCCGGTGCGAGAAGGGCGTGAAGTGGCGGTTGACGCCATCTTCGACTCCGTGTCGGTGGCCACCACCTACCGGGAAAAGCTCGGCGAGCAGGGAATTATTTTCTGCTCCTTCGGCGAAGCCATCCACGATCACCCTGAGCTTGTGAAGAAGTATCTCGGTACCGTGGTGCCGGGCAACGACAACTTCTTTGCCGCCCTGAATGCGGCGGTAGCCTCCGACGGCACCTTTATCTACGTGCCGAAGGGCGTGCGCTGCCCGATGGAACTCTCCACCTATTTCCGCATCAACGCCGAGAAAACCGGCCAGTTTGAACGCACTATCCTCGTCGCCGACGAGGGCAGCTACGTCAGCTATATCGAGGGCTGTTCCGCCCCGGTGCGCGACAGCTACCAGCTGCACGCTGCGGTAGTGGAAGTGATCATCCATAAAGACGCGGAAGTAAAATACTCCACGGTACAGAACTGGTTCCCGGGGGATAACAACACCGGCGGCATCCTGAACTTCGTCACCAAACGCGCCCTCTGCGAAGGTGAAAATAGCAAGATGTCCTGGACCCAGTCGGAAACCGGCTCCGCCATCACCTGGAAATACCCGAGCTGCATTCTGCGCGGGGATAACTCCATCGGCGAGTTCTACTCCGTGGCGCTGACCAGCGGACATCAGCAGGCCGATACCGGCACCAAGATGATCCACATCGGCAAGAACACCAAATCGACCATCATCTCGAAAGGGATCTCGGCGGGTAAAAGCCAGAACAGCTACCGCGGCTTAGTCAAAATCATGCCGACGGCGACCAACGCGCGTAACTTTACCCAGTGCGACTCGATGCTGATTGGCCCGGACTGCGGGGCGCACACCTTCCCGTACGTCGAGTGCCGCAACAACAGCGCCCAGCTGGAGCACGAAGCGACCACCTCGCGGATTGGCGAAGATCAGCTCTTCTACTGCCTGCAGCGCGGCATCAGCGAAGAAGACGCCATCTCGATGATTGTCAACGGCTTCTGTAAGGATGTGTTCTCTGAACTGCCGCTGGAGTTTGCCGTGGAAGCACAGAAATTACTGGCGATTAGCCTTGAACACAGCGTCGGTTAAGGATTAAGGAAAGCACATGTTAAGCATTAAAGATTTACAGGTCAGTGTGGAAGATAAAGCGATCCTGCGCGGCCTGAGCCTTGAGGTTCGCCCGGGCGAAGTGCATGCCATTATGGGCCCTAACGGCTCCGGGAAAAGTACGCTGTCGGCCACACTGGCCGGGCGCGAAGATTACGAAGTGGTTGGCGGATCGGTGGACTTTAAGGGCAAAGATCTGCTGGAGCTGTCGCCGGAAGAGAGAGCCGGAGAGGGCATCTTTATGGCCTTCCAGTATCCGGTGGAGATCCCGGGGGTCAGCAACCAGTTCTTCCTGCAGACCGCGCTGAACGCGGTGCGCAAATACCGCAGCGAAGAGGAGCTGGATCGCTTCGACTTCCAGGATCTGATGGAAGAGAAAATTCAGCTGCTGAAGATGCCGGAAGATCTGCTTACCCGTTCGGTCAACGTCGGTTTTTCCGGCGGGGAGAAGAAGCGTAACGACATCCTGCAGATGGCGGTACTTGAGCCGGAACTGTGCATCCTCGATGAAACCGACTCCGGGCTGGACATCGACGCCCTGAAGATCGTTGCCGACGGCGTTAACGCCCTGCGCGACGGCAAGCGGTCGTTCATCATCGTCACCCACTATCAGCGCATCCTTGACTACATCAAGCCTGATTACGTGCATGTGCTCTATCAGGGGCGAATTGTGAAATCCGGTGATTTCACGCTGGTCAAACAGCTGGAGGAGCAGGGCTATGGCTGGCTTAGCGAACAGCAGTAACGCGCTGCAGCAGTGGCATCGTCTGTTTGAAGCGCAGGGCCAGACGCGCTCGGAGCAGGCGCAACAGCACCTGCAGCAGATGCTGCGCCTCGGGTTGCCGACGCGTAAGCACGAAAACTGGAAATACACCCCGCTGGACGGGCTGCTCAACGGCGAGTTCGTGGCGCGTCCGGCAAGCGTTGAACCTCGCGACCGCGATGCGCTGGCGCTGACCCTGGATGCCACACGGCTGGTCTTTGTCGACGGGCGCTTTAACGCGGATCTGAGCGACAGCACCGACGAGAGCGGGTTCGAAGTGGTGATCAACGACGAACGTCAGAACCTGCCGACAGCGGTTCAGCCGGAGCTGTTCCTGCATCTGACCGAAAGCCTGGCCCAGAGCGTGACCCATATCAGCGTGAAGCGTAACGCCCGCCCGGCGAAGCCGCTGCTCCTGCTGCATATCACCCAGGGGCTGGCAGGTGAGGAGATCAACACCGCTCATTATCGCCACCATCTGGAACTTGCCGAGGGGGCGGAAGCCACGATCGTTGAACACTACGTCAGTCTCAACGACATGCGCCATTTCACCGGCGCGCGCCTGACCATGAACGTGGCGGCCAACGCCCGGCTGCACCATATTAAGCTGGCGTTTGAGAATGCGGCGAGCCACCACTTCGCCCATAACGATCTGCAGATGGCCGCCGATGGGTCGGCGTTCAGCCACAGCTTCCTGCTGGGCGGCGCGGTCCTGCGCCATAACACCAGCACCCAGCTGAACGGTGAAAACACCACCCTGCGCATCAACAGCCTGGCGATGCCGGTGAAAAACGAGGTGTGCGACACCCGCACCTGGCTTGAGCACAACAAGGGCTACTGCAACAGCCGTCAGCTGCATAAGACCATCGTCAGCGACAAAGGTCGCGCGGTCTTTAACGGGCTGATCAACGTGGCCCAGCACGCCATTAAAACCGACGGGCAGATGACCAACAACAATCTGCTGATGGGCCGCCTGGCGGAGGTGGACACCAAACCGCAGCTGGAAATCTACGCCGATGACGTGAAGTGCAGCCACGGTGCCACCGTGGGCCGGATCGACGACGAGCAGATGTTCTATCTTCGCTCCCGCGGGATCGACAAACAGGCGGCAGAGAAGATGATCATCTACGCCTTCGCTGCCGAACTGACCGAGGCCCTCGGGCATGAAACATTAAGACAGCAGGTGCTGGCGCGTATCGGCCTGCGTCTGCCTGGAGGTGTGGCATGAATTTCCCTGTAGAGAAAGTGCGGGCGGATTTTCCCGTCCTGACCCGTGAAGTGAACGGTCTGCCGCTTGCCTATCTCGACAGCGCCGCCAGCGCGCAAAAGCCTGCCCAGGTGATCGAGGCCGAAGCGGAATTTTACCGGCACGGCTACGCGGCGGTGCACCGGGGGATCCACACCCTCAGCGCCGAAGCGACCCAGCGGATGGAAAACGTCCGCACCCGGGCGGCGGCGTTCTTAAATGCCCGCTCGCCGGAGGAGCTGGTCTTTGTGCGCGGCACCACCGAGGGGATCAACCTGGTGGCGAACAGCTGGGGCAGCGCGGAGGTTCACGCGGGGGATAACATCATCATCACCCAGATGGAGCACCACGCCAATATTGTCCCCTGGCAGATGCTGTGCGAGCGCGTCGGGGCAGAGCTGCGGGTGATCCCGCTTAATCAGGACGGCACCTTACAGCTTGAGCGGCTGGAAAGCCTGCTGGATGAACGCACCCGGCTGGTGGCCATCACTCAGGTCTCCAACGTGCTGGGCACCGAAAACCCGGTTGCGGAGATTATCGCCAAAGCCCATCTGGCAGGGGCGAAAGTGCTGATCGATGGCGCCCAGGCGGTGATGCACCATACGGTGGACGTGCAGGCGCTGGACTGCGACTTCTACGTCTTTTCCGGGCACAAGCTCTACGGGCCAAACGGCATCGGCGTCCTCTACGTTAAAGACGAGATTTTACAGGCCATGCCGCCGTGGGAAGGGGGCGGGTCGATGATCGCCACCGTCAGCCTGAACGAAGGCACCACCTACGCACGCGCGCCGTGGCGATTTGAAGCGGGCACGCCCAACACCGGGGGCATTATCGGGCTGGGCGCGGCGATGGAGTATGTGTCAGCCATTGGTCTGGATGCCATCGCCGAGTATGAGCAGATGCTGATGCGCTACGCGCTGGCGGAGCTGGCCAGCGTGCCGGATCTGACGCTGTACGGCCCGGCAGGTCGCCTGGGAGTGATTGCCTTTAATCTCGGCAAGCACCACGCCTATGACGTCGGCAGTTTTCTTGATAACTATGGCGTGGCGGTGCGCACCGGACACCACTGCGCCATGCCGCTGATGGCGTTCTATCAGGTACCGGCGATGTGCCGCGCGTCGCTGGTGATGTACAACACAACGGAAGAGGTCGACAGACTGGTGGCAGGGCTGAAGCGTATCCACCGTCTGCTGGGCTAACAAGAGGGTAAGAGATGGCTGCATTGCCAGACAGAGACAAATTGCTGCGCAACTTTACCCGTTGCGCAAACTGGGAAGAGAAGTACCTCTACATCATTGAGCTGGGGCAGCGTCTGCCTGCCCTTAGCGAAAGCGACCATGTTCCGGAAAATAGTATTCAGGGCTGTCAGAGCCAGGTGTGGATAATAATGCACCAGAATGAAGCCGGGATGATTGAATTAGCGGGCGACAGTGATGCGGCAATAGTGAAAGGCCTTATTGCCGTCGTGTTTATTTTATATCAGCAGATGTCCCCTCAGGATATTGTCGCCTTTGACGTGCGCCCGTGGTTTGAAAAAATGGCGCTCACCCAGCATTTAACGCCGTCCCGTTCTCAGGGGCTTGAGGCGATGATCCGCGCAATCCGCTCCAAAGCCGCCAACATTAGCTAAACTATCTAAACAGCCCTCATTCTGTTCCGCGAGACGGCTCCCGCCTCGCGGATTTTTCAGCTTTCTGACGATCCGTCAGTGAATAAGGAATCTCAGTATGAAGCGCGCGTCTCTATTAACTCTCATTCTTTTTGGTTCGCTTAGCGCGCTTAATAGCGCCTGGGCGGTGGATTATCCTTTGCCACCGGCGGGCAGCCGGCTTATCGGGCAAAACCAGACGTATATTGTTCAGGAAGGTGATAATAACCTGCAGGCAATCGCGCGTCGGTTTAATACCGCTGCGCATTTAATACTCGAAACCAATAATACCATCGCCCCGGTCTATCCGGCGCCGGGAACGGTCATCACCATTCCGTCGCAGATGCTGCTGCCGGATACCCCCCGGGAAGGGATTGTGGTGAACCTGGCGGAGCTGCGGCTCTACTACTATCCGCCGGGTGAAAACAGCGTGCAGGTCTATCCGCTGGGGATTGGCCAACTGGGGCTGGAGACGCCGGTGTCCACCACGCGAATCAGCCAGAAGATCCCGAATCCGACCTGGACGCCAACGGCGGGCATCAGAGCGCGCTCGCTGGCGCAGGGTATCAAACTGCCCCCGGTGGTACCCGCAGGGCCTAATAACCCGTTAGGACGCTTTGCGCTGCGTCTGGGCATAGGCAACGGTGAATACCTGATCCATGGCACCAGCGCGCCGGACAGCGTCGGGTTGCGCGTCAGCTCCGGCTGTATGCGCATGAACGCCCCGGATATCAAAGCGCTTTTCGCCCAGACCCGGGTCGGTACGCGGGTGCAGATCATCAATGAGCCGGTAAAGTTCTCGGTTGAGCCGGACGGTAAGCGCTACGTTGAAGTGCATCGTCCGCTGGCAATGGTAGAGGGCGAAAACCCACAGACGGTGTCAATCGCGCAGTCCAGCGCCTTTACGTCATTTGTCTCACAGGGCGGCAGCGATAAACTGCTGGTGAATAAAGCCTTGTCGCGTCGGGCAGGTATCCCGGTAGTGGTATCAACAGGAGCCGGACAGGCGGTGAACAGTACGGGGCTGTCGGCGCAGAACACGCGCTTGCCGGTGGCGGCATCACAAGGTGGGCAGGAGCAGGCGATTCAGTAGAGCAAAATGCGGGGCAAAAAAAATGGCGCACAATGTGCGCCATTTTATTAACACAGGTACTATTACTTACGGTATTTAGTAGCCTGGTTGTCCAGACGCTGGTTAGCGCGTGCTGCGTCATCTTTAGCAGCCTGAACGTCGGAACGCATTGCGTTCACGTCGTTGCTCAGCTGGTCAACTTTAGCGTTCAGAGTCTGAACGTCAGAAGACAGCTGATCGATTTTAGCATTGCTGGAGCAACCTGCCAGCAGAGTAGAACCCAGGATTACCGCGCCCAGTACCAGTTTAGTACGATTCATTATTAATACCCTCTAGATTGAGTTAATCTCCATGTAGCGTTACAAGTATTACACAAAGTTTTTTAGGTTGAGAATATTTTTTTGATGGGAATATGCCTATTTTTGATCGTTCGCTCAAAGAAACACCTGTTTTGACTATTTCGTCAAAAATGTTGTGTTAAAACAGACAATTTTCATCGGATTCATCTTAGAAAACGTACCCGTTAAATAGAAAAACCCGATTTGCTTTTTTAATAAGTTTGGCTGATAGCGGAAATAAAAAAAGCGCCCCGAAGGACGCTTTTTAAACAAATTAATTCGTTCGGTATTATTACAGGACGTGAACAGATGCGGTATTAGTGGTGCCGCTTGGAACCAGCGCACCTGAAACCATCACCACTACGTCGCCTTTCTGCGCCAGGCCACGCTCAACCAGCTGCAGGGCCACTTCTTTACCCAGACGGTAGAAATCGTCAGTAGAAGCGATCTCTTTCACCAGGTGTGGAACCACGCCTTTGCTCAGCACCAGCTGACGCGCGGTCACTTCGTTAGTGGTCAGCGCCAGAATGGTCGCGTTCGGGAAGTACTTACGTACGGCTTTCGCAGATTTACCGCCCTGGGTCGCCACAACGATCAGTGGGGCTTCCAGCTTCTCGGCAGTCTCTACCGCGCCACGGCACACCGCTTCGGTGATGCGCAGCTTACGGCTGTCGTTGTTGTTGTCCAGACGGCTCTGCATCACGCGGTCGGTACGTTCGCAGATGGTCGCCATGATGGATACGGCTTCCAGCGGGTATTTACCCTTCGCGGATTCACCGGACAGCATAACGGCATCGGTACCGTCGAGGATGGCGTTGGCTACGTCGCCGGCTTCAGCGCGGGTTGGACGTGGGTTTTTGATCATGGAGTCCAGCATCTGCGTCGCGGTGATAACCACTTTACGCGCGCGGACACACTTCTCGATCATCATCTTCTGCGCGAAGATAACTTCTTCAACCGGGATCTCAACGCCCAGGTCGCCACGCGCAACCATGATGCCGTCAGACGCTTCGAGGATTTCGTCGAAGTTGTTCAGGCCTTCCTGGTTTTCGATTTTGGAGATGATCTGGATGTTTTCGCCGCCGTGGGCTTTCAGGTGCTCACGGATTTCAACGACGTCAGAACGTTTACGGATAAAGGACGCCGCAACGAAGTCAACGCCTTGCTCGCAACCGAAGATCAGGTCCTGTTTGTCTTTCTCAGCCAGCGCTGGCAGTGCGATGGAAACGCCCGGCAGGTTAACGCCTTTGTTTTCGCCCAGGTCGCCGTTGTTCAGTACTTTACAAACAACGTTTTTGCCTTCGATAGCGGTGACTTCCATACCGATCAGGCCATCGTCCACCAGAACGGTGTTGCCGACGGACAGATCGCTGGTGAAGCCTTCATAGGTTACAGCAACGATGTCGCTGTTGCCGACAACAGACTTGTCTGTGGTGAACGTGAAGGTCTGGCCCGCTTTCAGAGAAACGTCGTTGCCGCCTTCCAGTTTAATGGTACGAATTTCTGGACCTTTGGTATCCAGCAGGATTGCTGCTTTTTTACCGGTCTTGCTCATCACGTTGCGCAGGTTCTGGATGCGCTGGCCGTGTTCAGCATAGTCACCGTGAGAGAAGTTCAGACGCATCACGTTCATGCCGGCGTCCAGCATTTTGGTCAGCATCTCTTCAGATTCGGTTTTCGGGCCGATGGTGCAAACAATTTTCGTCTTTTTCATGACAGTCTTAGTCTTTAAGTTGGGAAGGATATGGAATTCTCGCTCCGGGGGCGCAGGGCCTCAGAGTCAAACCTGTGTTGCGAAATTTTTTATGACACGCAGTAAGGATAGGTGACATCAATTGAGCGTGCAGAAGAATGTGTGCCTGTGTTTCAGCCCAGGAGGAGAGGGTAAGTTGTGTGCGTTGTTTTTTGTAGTCCAAGCGCTGAAACCATTCATCAGGAGTTTGGCGCGCATTATACGCTTAAAGATGCGCAAAAGGAAAATGAAAACAGCGTTTCAAAAATTTTATATGCAGTTTCACAAAGGATTGTTATCAAGGCGTTAAGGTTCGCTGCAAGGATGTTGCGCCAGCGAAAAACCTTAAGGCAAATGCCCCATTTTTATGGCGATTACCCATTGCCGCTCCTCAACTATTGATTGCTGAAAATAAGCAATATGCCGTTTCCCGCGCGCGGCGCGGCATATCACTCAAAGTTATAAGATATTCCTTTTCATTCATTTAAAAGCTAATAACGGCTGTTTACTATCATTTGGACATCCATACTGCTAAACCGCCACAGGCGAACGGATTACCCGAATAATGATTGTACTCAGGAATATTTCGAAGATTTTTGACAACGGAAAAGTGGCGCTGACGGCCGTTGATAATGTGAACCTGGCGATAGAGCAGGGACAGATTTATGGAATTATTGGCTACAGCGGCGCGGGCAAAAGCACCTTAATTCGCCTGCTTAACGGCCTCGAAAAACCGACCACCGGCAGCGTGACCATTAACGGCCAGGACATCTCGGCGGCGAAAGGCGAAACCCTGCGCCAGGCGCGGCTGAAAATCAGTATGGTGTTTCAGCACTTCAACCTGCTGTGGTCGCGCACCGTGAGCGAGAACATCGCTTTCTCCATGCAGATTGCCGGAGTGCCAAAGGCCAAAATTAAAGCCCGCGTGACGGAACTGGTTGAGCTGGTGGGGCTGAAGGGCCGCGAACAGGCCTATCCGTCCCAGCTGAGCGGCGGACAAAAGCAGCGCGTCGGCATTGCCCGCGCGCTGGCGAATAACCCTGATGTGCTGCTCTGCGATGAGGCCACCTCGGCGCTGGACCCGCAGACCACCGATCAGATCCTCGATCTGCTCCTCGACATTAACCGTCGTTTTAAGCTGACCATCGTGCTCATCACCCATGAGATGCACGTGGTGCGCAAAATCTGCGACCGCGTGGCGGTGATGGAAAACGGCAAGGTGGTGGAGGAGGGCGAGGTACTGCAGGTCTTTACCCACCCGCAGCAGCCGATTACGCAACAGTTTGTGCGCCAGGTGAGCCAGTATGCGGAAGAAGAGACCTTCAATACCGAGCTGGCAAACGATCTGGAAGGCACCGTCATCAAGCTGACCTTTACCGGGCACAGCACCCATAAGCCGGTGGTGGGAGAACTGACGCTGCGCTACGGCCTGCCGTTTAACATCCTGCACGGCAAAATGACGCAAACCGCTCACGGCGTATTCGGCCAGCTCTGGCTGCACGTGGTGGCAACGGAAGAACAACTTAACAATATCCTCGCCGATTTGCAGCACAGTGATATTGAAGGCGAGGTAATTAAACATGGCTGAGAATCTCTTCCCGCACCTGAAATGGGACCAGCTCTGGGCCGCCACCCTGGAAACGCTGTACATGACGGCGCTCTCCGGCGTCGCCACCTTTGTACTGGGTCTGGTCCTCGGCCTGGCGCTGTTTTTAACCGCCCGCGGTGGGATGTTCCACAACCGCACGGTCTACAGCGTCATTTCGATTGTGGTGAACGTGTTCCGCTCTATCCCGTTCATTATTTTGATTGTGCTGCTGATCCCCTTCACCAAAACCGTGGTGGGGACCATCCTCGGGGCGAACGCCGCACTGCCCGCGCTGATTGTCGGTGCCGCGCCGTTCTATGCCCGTCTGGTGGAGATTGCCCTGCGTGAAGTGGACAAAGGGGTGATCGAAGCGACGCGCTCGATGGGGGCCCGTCTGAGTACCTTAATTTTTCGGGTTTTACTGCCGGAATCATCGCCAGCCCTGGTCTCGGGGATCACGGTGACGCTGATTGCCCTGGTGAGCTACAGCGCCATGGCAGGGGTGATTGGTGCCGGTGGTCTGGGAAATCTGGCTTATCTGGAAGGATTCCAGCGCAACCATGGTGACGTCACGCTGGTGGCAACGGTGACCATTTTGATCATCGTTTTCATTATCCAGTTCTGCGGCGACATCATTACTTCACTGTTAGATAAAAGATAAACACGAATAACACACAGGAACCATCATCATGAAAAAGACACTGACGTTGATCGCCGCAGCAACCCTGAGCGCCCTGAGCTTTGCCTCCTGGGCTGACACCCTGACCGTGGGCGCGTCCAACACGCCGCACGCCGAAATTCTGGAGCAGGCGAAGCCGATTCTGGCGAAACAGGGTATCGATCTGGAGATCAAACCGTTCCAGGACTACATCCTGCCGAACACCGCCCTGGCGGGTCGCGACATCGACGCCAACTACTTCCAGCACATCCCTTACCTGAACAGCGTGCTGAAAGATCACGCCGGGGATAAAGAGTACGATTTCGTCAGCGCCGGTGCGATCCACATCGAGCCGATCGGTATCTACTCTAAAAAGTACAAATCGCTGAAAGATCTGCCGGAAGGCGGCAAAATCATCATGCGTGATGCGGTCTCTGAAGAGGGTCGTATCCTCTCTATCTTCGAGAAAGAGGGCGTGATCAAGCTGAAGCCGGGCATCGACAAAGTGACCGCGCGCATCAGCGATATCGTTGAGAACCCGAAAAAGCTGCAGTTCACCCCGAACGTTGAAGCCTCTCTGCTGCCGCAGATGTACAACAACGATGAAGGCGCTGCGGTCGTCATCAACGCTAACTACGCCATCGACGCTGGTCTGGATCCGGTTCACGACCCGATTGCGGTAGAGAGCGGTGAGAACAACCCGTACGCCAACATCATCACCGTCCACCGTGGCGATGAGAAGAAGAAGGACATCGTGGCGCTGGTAGACGTCCTGCACTCCAAAGAGATCCAGGACTGGATCCGCACCAAGTATAAAGGCGCGGTGATCCCGGTTAACAACTGATTTATCAGCTTGATATTAAAGCCCGGCGGGTCCCTCGCCGGGCTTTTTTTGTATACGGGCGATGAATGAATTAAGCTGGCGTTTTAAGGCAATGGAGTGAAAGTCATGGGCAATGTAACCAAAGACGAAGCGCTGTATCAGGAGATGTGCCGCGTGGTAGGCAAAGTCGTGCTTGAAATGCGGGATTTAGGGCAGGAGCCAAAGCATATTGTCATCGCCGGGGTACTGCGCACCTCGCTGGCGAACCAGCGGGTGAAACGCAGTGAACTGACCACCCAGGCGATGGAGACCGTCGTTAAAGCGCTGGCCGGTTAAGCTGCCAGCGTTTTGCCAGCTGTTCGACCCCACAGCACAGCAGGTAATAGACCACACCGGTAAAAACAAAAATAGCCGCCGGGTAAATCTGCACCCGGTTGTTCACCTGGCCTGCCACGGTGGTCAGCTCCGGCATATTGACAATAAACGCCAGCGACGTGTCCTTCAGCAGGCTGATAAAAATCCCCAGCAGCGAAGGCAGCGTGTTGCGCAACGCCTGCGGCAGCAAAACGAACCCCAGGGTCTGCAGCGCGCCAAACCCCTGCGCCTGCGCCGCTTCATATTGCCCGTCCGGCAACGCCCTCAGCCCGGCCAGCACCGAGTGCATCACCGCGGCGGCGGTAAACCACGCCAGCGCCAGGGTGACGGTCAGCGCCCCCGGCAGATCGCCGCCGGTCATCAGCGGCAGCAGATACCACAGCCAGAAGATGACAAAAATCAGCGGGATGCCGCGGATGATCTCCGCCCAGACAAACAGGGTTTTGCGTATCACTCCCGGAAAACGCCACGCCAGCCCCGCCAGCGCAACCCCGGCCGGTAGCGCCAGCGCCGCAGCGCCGAAGGCCATCAGCAGCGTCAGCAGCACGCCGCCGGGCTCCCCGGCCGCAGCCCGCCCCCAGAGCAGGTAATTCAGGTTATCGGTAATCACGTTCAGTCCGGCTAACATCTCTCTTCACTCCTCACTCCGGGTGGCTGGGGCGACGTTTTGACGCCGCCGGTTTGCGGTGCCCAGTCTGGTCAGCACCAGGCCCATCACCACGCCGGTGAGCAGGTACAGTACCGTGCCGATGGTGAAGGCCTCCAGCGCGTGGGCGTTATAGCTCTCAATCTGGCGCACCTGATAGGTCAGTTCCGCAAAGCCGATGCCGCTGGCCAGGGACGAAAGTTTCATCAGGTTGAGATACTGCCCAACAACCGGTTGCCAGGCGTTCGCCAGCCCCTGCGGCAGCAGAATATGCCGCAGCAGCGGCCAGGCAGAAAACCCCTGCGCCACGGCGGCTTCGCGTTGCCCGGCAGAGACGGCGCGCAGGCCAGCGCTAATCTCCTCCGTCAAAAACGCCGAGGTAAAGACCCCGAGCCCCCAGGCGGAGCAGAGAAACTCTGGCGTAAACCACCACACCTGGCCCGGCAGCACCGACCAGCTGTGATCGTCCATCACAAAGGTGCGAAAACCCTGCGGGAGCCCGTTCCAGGCGGCGAAGTACCAGAACAGCAACTGCACCAGCAGCGGGGTATTGCGAAACAGCGACACCCACACGGCGACAATCGTTGCGCCAGGGCGGCCTCCGGCGAGTCGCAATCCCAGGCAGAAGAGGGTAATGAGGCTGGCGACGGCCATCCCGGCGAGCGTCACCCACAGGGTGGTCAGAAAATCGGACAGGATCCACGTCAGAGGCTGGCCGGTCAGCACCCCCTGCCAGTCGAGGGCGGGCATCAGGACGCTCCCGGATGCAGCGGGTTAAGCACCTTCTGTAGAAAACGCTGCGTGCGGGGATGCTCAGGATGCTGAAAGAACTGCGCCGGGGGTGCCACTTCCAGAATGTGTCCGCCGTCGATAAACACCACCCGGTCGGCAATCTCCCGGGCGAACTGCATCTCATGGGTGACGACAATCATGGTGATCCCGCTGTGGGCGAGGGCTTTCATCACCAGCAGCACTTCGCCGATCATCTCGGGATCGAGGGCCGAGGTGGGCTCATCAAACAGAACGATCTGCGGTGAGGAAGCCAGGGCGCGGGCGATGGCCACCCGCTGCTGCTGCCCGCCGGATAACGCCTCCGGGTAGTGGTCGGCTTTATCCGCCATCCCCACCTGCGCCAGCAGCGCGTCGGCGCGGGCATCGGCCCCGGCTGGCTGCCAGCCGTGAACATGCTTCAGCGCCAGGGCGATGTTTTGCCGCGCCGTCAGATGGCTGTACAGATTGAACTGCTGGAAGACAAAACCCACCCGGCTGCGCAGCTGGCGCAACGCCTGGCGGGGAAGCTGGCGGGTGGATTTCCCGTCGATCAGAATGTCGCCGGAGGTCAGCTCTTCCAGCTGGTTGATAAGGCGGATCAGCGTCGATTTGCCGGAACCCGACGGGCCAAGAATGGCGACCACTTCACCGGGCATCACGCTGAGGTTGATGCCTTTCAGCACCGGGCGATCGCCGTAGCGTTTCACCACCTCACTGAAGGTGACGCTGGCCTGCTCCAGATATGAAAAATCCGCGGCACGGGCCGCGGAGCGAGAAAATAGACCTGACAGCATATTACTGGGCTTCTATTTTAAAGGCGCGCGGCTGCGGGGAGGGCGTCTGTGGGCCAAACCAGACATCGTAGATTTTGGCCGCGTCGCCGCTTTTCTCCAGCTTCACCAGCTCATCGTTCACCACCTTCAGCAGCGCGGTTTCGCCTTTTTTCACCCCGACGCCAATTTCCTCTTTACTCAGCAGGTCCGGGAGAATTTTAAAATTCGCCTTATCCGGTGCCTGGGCCAGCAGCCCCGCCAGAATGGTGCTGTCCTGAGTGATCGCCTGCACGTTGCCGTTGCGCAACGCCGTCAGCGCCAGCGGAATATCGTCATAGGAGAGCACGCGGGACTGCGGGAAACGCTGATGCAGCGCCTGCTCCCCGGTGGTACCCTTCACCGCCCCGATACGCGCCTTGCTGTAGGCGTCGAGTTTATCCGCGCCGCTGGCCGGAACCAGGAACTGCTGGCCGGTAACAAAGTACGGCGTTGAAAAATCAATCACCTGAGCGCGCTCCGGGGTGATGGTGATATCGGCCACGATCAGATCCGCCTTGCCGGACTGCAGCAGCGGGATGCGGTTCGCCGGGTTGGTGGCGACCAGCTCCAGTTTTACCCCGAGGGTCTTCGCCAGCGCTTTAGCAAAATCGACGTCATAGCCGACGATCTCGTGGCTTTTCGCATCTATTGAGCCAAACGGCGGGTTGGCATCGAAGGTGGCGACCTTAACGACCCCCGCCGCCTTGATATCCGCCAGCTGGTCGGCCTGCACCTCTGCAGAAAATATCCCGCCTGCTGCCAGTAAAGCCAGTACCAGCGCCCGTTTTGTGTGTATTGCCATAAATTCCTCTGCACCTGTTCTTGTTTTGTCCTCATACGCTCCCATAACCGGCACTGGTCGCCAAATGCCAATATTGACTTTGCTATATGAAAAAACTCATTAGTGAACAGCGTGTTACATGGCTGTAAAAGAAAACTGCTTTTGCGTCTGGCGCAAATCCTCTGCCGGAATCGGTATTTCTCAGGGGGGCAGAATGCTGGTTAACTGCATTCAGGCTGAGCAAACGAGGACAAGGCAATGGGCAAACTGATGAGTACGTTACGGCGGTTTTTTACCGCAAGATCGGAAGAGAACAGCGCGCAGCGTATTATTGAATCCATTCTGCCGGCAGCCAGCCTGTATGGCGTGGATATCGCCAACATCGATCCGGAGTGGTTCCATGACAAAACGTCACGCTGAACACCGCCAGGTGCGGGAAACCTACTGGAATGAGGTGTGCGTTCTTCACCGCACCGCCTGCCATTCTGGACGCTGACATCCAAAAATCAGCGCAAGTTTTGTCCCCGGCCTAGCTTCCTGCTAAGGTCTCTGGCGTCTTCCTCCAGCGCCAGTTAAATAAATGAACAGCAAAAAATTTCTCCAGCGTGGGCTTCTGATCTGGCTGATGCTCTGCCTGCTCAGCAGCGTGCTGCTGTATGCCGAACAGATCCGCCGCCAGTTCTGGGAGCTCGACCGTGAATTTGCCACGGCGTATACGGAGATCGGCGCGGTTCTCACCCAGAATGAGTCGGTGCTTCCGCTGTTGAATGGCGATGAAGATCTGGCGGCGCTGGGCAAAAAATTCCCGCAGATCCATGACCTGCAAAAGACCCAGGGACGCGCCCTCGACGCCGCCCGGGTTGAACCCCTGTCCGGCACGCAGTACTGGCTCTACAACCCCTGGCGGCAGAACCGGGTGCTGATCGACCTCGCGCCTGTCATCAACGCCTGGCCCCGGTTTACCCGCATCAGCCTTGATCTTACTGGCCATTTGCCGCCGCCCCCCACGGACGCCTTCTGGCACTGGCAACGGCAGTTTCCCCAGCATACTCAACCCTTCGTGCTGCTGGCCGACGCCCGACCGGCGTGGCTTAACGTGACGCTGCTGCCGTTTGTCCTGCTGTTTATCGGCTGGGCTGTTGTGGTGGCGGCAGGGGGGCTGATCCTCTGGCAGCGCAAGCAGCGCCAGAATGCCGACCAGCGCGCCTGGTACTATCAACACGCCCGGCTCAATACCCTGGGGGAGATCACCGCCGGCATCGTGCATGAGATCAACCAGCCCCTGACGGCGGTTCAGACCTGGATCCAGGGCGCGCAGCGCCAGCTGGATCAGGATAACCCCGCAGCGGTATCCCAGGCCCTGGGCTCGGCGCTGGTGCAGACCCGGCGGATTAGCGAGCTGCTGACCCGCTTTCGCGAGCACGTTACCCAGGATGCCGTCACCTTAGGTGAAGTGGATCTCGCCGAGTGCTGGCAGCACGTCGGCAACCTGCTGGAGCACGAACGCACCGCCAGACATATTCACCTTACCCATGATTTTGCCACCGATGCCCGAACCCTCTGCGCCGACCGATTGTGGCTGGAGCAGGTGCTGCATAACCTGCTCAGCAACGCCATTCAGGCCCAGCAGGACCGCGCGGCGGGCTGGGTGCATATCCGCAGCCATCGTGAGGGCGAACGTGTGCACGTCGAGATCGCCGACGGCGGACCGGGCTTTACCCCGGAAGCACTCCACAACGCCTTTATGCCTTTTTACAGCGGGCGGGAGGGCGGTACGGGGCTGGGGATGACCTTAACGGAGTCTTTAGTTACCCGAATGAACGGCACGCTCGCGCTGGACAATGCGCCGGAAGGCGGAGCCAGGATCAGATTGCAGTTTGCTCACCACGGGAGTCAGGTTCATGGATAACGTCATCTGGTTAATTGATGATGATGCGTCAGTCAGGGAGTCGCTGGTTTTTCTTTTCACCGGGATGAACTGGCGCGTGGAGCCCTTTGAGAGTATTGCCGCCTTTACCGCCGCGCAGCAGGCAGGAAAAGAGCTGACCGGCTGCCTGCTGCTGGACATGCGCATGCCGGGCAAAGGCGGGCTGGCCTGGCTGGAAGAGGGGAAATGGCCGTGGCCGCTGCTGCCGGTGATCCTGATGACCGGTCATGGCACCATTGATGCCTGCCGCCGCGCGTTTCACAACGGGGTGTTTGAGTTCTTCACCAAGCCGCTGGACGCCGACAAGCTGATCGAGTCCATCACCGCCGCGCTCGCAGAGAGCCAGCGGCGCGTGGGGGTATGGCAGGAGGCGAAACGCGTAAAGGCGCTGTTTGAGCAGCTCACCTCCCGGGAGCATGAAGTGCTGCTGGCGTTAATGGAAGGCAGCAGTAATAAAGAGGTCGCCGCCCGGCTGAATCTCTCGCCCCGGACGGTGGAAGCGCACAGGGCGGCGGTGTTCCTCAAGCTGGGCGTTTCCAGCCTGGTGCAGGCCATCCGGGAATACGACAAATTACAATCCGTATAACTACCAGGATCACCCCGTAGTCAACCGAATAACATTTCTTCGCCCGCTTCGATACGCTGCATCTGTTTCCACTTACCAGAGGATGTGCGATGAAAAAGTTAATGATGGCGGCAGTGTGTGTAGCAGGGATGGTCAGCGTATCGGCGCACGCACAGTCCGTGACGCAAAAGAGTCTCTCCCTGACCCAGGCGAACGCGTTAGCCAGCGCGGCGATTCAGGCCTGTACGGCCAAAAATTATCAGGTCAGCGTCACGGTGGTGGATCGCGCCGGGGTGGTGAAAGCGGTACAGCGCACCGATAACGCCGGTCCACATACCCTGAAAGCCAGCGAGATGAAAGCCTTCACCGCGCTCAGCACCAAAAACGCGTCGGGGAAAGTGATGGAGTCGGCCCAGAGCAATGCGGGCGCGCAAAACTTAAAAGATATCCCGGGTTTCCTGTTGCTGGCGGGTGGACTGCCGGTGAAAGAGGGTGATGAGGTGATTGGCGCCATCGGGATTGGCGGTGCACCGGGCGGTCATCTGGATGAAGCCTGTGCCCAGCAGGCGATTGAAAGCCTGACGAAGTCGTAGTCAATCGCCCGGCGGCGCTTCGCTTGCACGGGCCTACGGTTTTGTAGGCCGGGTAAGGCGCAAGCCGCCACCCGGCGTTTTACATCAGATCTTGCAGGCGTCGCCGCAATCATCGTCCGCGACAATCGCCTGCGCTTTTTTATCCGCATCTTCAAGGCGTTCAGCGTTACGTTCTTCGGCTTCATCCAGCCCGTCAAACACCAGATTGTTGAGATCAATTTCCATCGTTTACCTGCTTTGTTCGGTTATTGTTCCAGGTCGTATTATAGAGCAAAAGAATGGGATGAGGCACCCCAGCGCACATAAGGATAATCCTTGCCATACTGATGACTCACCCGCGCTCAGGAGGAGTGATGATCGTCTTATGTAAAACCTGCGGCACGTCCTATGACGCCCCCCGCGAACCCCAACGCTGCGCCATCTGCGACGATGAACGCCAGTACGTGCCCGCGACGGGCCAGGCGTGGGTAGATTTTGCCACCCTGACCCGCACCCATACCAACAAGTGGCAACAGATTGAACCCGATCTGCTAACGCTCAAAACCGTGCCTGCCTTTGCCATTAGCCAGCGCGCGATCCTGTTGCGCACCCCGCAGGGTAACGTGCTGTGGGACTGCATCGCCAACCTCGACCCCGCCACCCACGCGCTGATAACCGCCCTCGGCGGTATCGACGCTATCGCCATCTCGCACCCGCACTATTACACCACCATGCAGGACTGGGCGGAGGCCTTTAACGCCCCGGTGTACCTGCACGCCAGCGATCGCGAGTGGGTGATGAGAAGCAGCCCGGCGCTGCGCTTCTGGGAAGGGGACTCGCTTGAGATCGCCCCGGACGTGACGCTGCACAGGCTGGGCGGCCATTTTGCCGGAGGCACGGTGCTGCACTGGAACCGCGCCGGTGGCACGCTGCTGGCGGGGGATATCCTGCAGGTGACCCCTGGAAAAGACGCGGTGTCGTTTATGTGGAGCTACCCGAACATGCTCCCGCTGCCGGCACGTGAGGTGGCGGAAATCGCCGCGCGGCTGGAAAACGTCCCCTTCGAACGCCTCTACGGCGCCTTTGAAGGGCAGAACATTGCCGGGAATGCGAGGGAGATTGTTATGCGGTCGGTGCAGAAATATATTGCTTGTCTGAACTCGGGGCCGGTGGGTAAACTCCAAAAACCGTGATCTCGATCATGCCTGTACAATCACAAAAAAATGAGACATTGCTATGCAACATATCATTGAAGGTTTTCTCAGCTTTCAAAAAGAAGTTTTTCCGCAACGTAAAGACCTGTTCCGCAGTCTGGCGTCCAGTCAGAATCCCAAAGCGCTGTTCATCTCCTGTTCTGACAGCCGCCTGGTGCCGGAATTAGTCACCCAGCAGGAGCCGGGACAGCTCTTTGTCATTCGTAATGCTGGCAACATCGTGCCACCGTTCGGGCCAGAGCCGGGCGGCGTGTCCGCCACCATCGAATACGCGGTTGTGGCGCTGGGCGTTACCGACATCGTGATCTGCGGCCACTCTAACTGCGGCGCGATGAAGGCCATTGCCGACAACGCTAACCTCGAGCCGATGCCTGCCGTTTCACACTGGCTGCGTTACTCCGATGCGGCGAAAGCGGTCGTGGAAAACAAAACCTGGGATAACCCGACCGACAAAGTGAATGCCATGGTGCAGGAGAACGTCTTCGCCCAGCTGAGCAACATCAAAACTCACCCTTCCGTCGCGGTCGGCCTGCGTAACAACGCCATTCGCCTGCACGGCTGGGTGTACGATATCGAAAGCGGCGACATTCGCGCCCTGGATAAAGAGACCAAAACCTTCGTCTCTCTGTCCGAAAACCCAGGCGTTTACTTCGAGTAACGTGCCGAATTCAGGGCGGGGTAACCCGCCCTGACGTTCCTTACGGCAGCGCTTCGAGCTTCAGCCCCGCGCGCTTCGCCGTTTCCGGTAACAGATCCACTGCCGTAACAAACCCATCCGGATCCAGACAGCGGTTCGCCGCTCTTGCCTGCTGGAGTATCTCCCGATCCCAGTACACGCGCTTACGCTGATCGCCTTCCGTCGTCAGAATGCACTCCATGTCGCCCTCCAGGGCGCGGTAGCGCCGCCAGCTGTTCGCCGGGATCGAAATAACCGAACGCTCAGGGGCGACAATGCTCACCTCTTCGCCTTCTTCATTCCAGGTCACCTCCAGCGTGCCCTTAAAGACCATGATCACCTGCACGTCCGGGCAGAGGTGGCGGCCCACCACGTGGTCTGACTTCAGGCGCAGCCACTCAACGGAGAAGCCGTGCGGGTTAACGATAGCCGGTTCCGCGTGTTTATCCTGGCTAATGCCAAAGCCGATCACCGGGGCGATCTCGCCGCCGTGGCCCGGCAGCACCGAATCGAGTAACCCCGCCGCCGACCAGCGACGATCCTCCCCGGTCACCGCCCGCTGGCGCATCTCCTCCACGGAGTAGTGGCGCAGGGCGGCGATTTCGTGCTCCGGCAGCAGGGTCAGCAGCCCCTCCGGCCCCGGCAGGGTATCTCCCGCATTGACGTCGAGGAGCATATTCTCCTTGCTCAGGTAGAGACCATACTCGCTGGCCGCGGCCAGAATCGACGGATGCCAGATGATCCCTCCAGTGTTATTCCCGCCCAGCACCGTGTAGACCATGCCGCAGGTCTCTTCTTTACTGACGTTGGTGAAACCGCGGAAGATCCAGGTCGGGATAGAGAGGATAGCCGGGGCGCTGAATTCGGCTTCGTTTTCGCCGTTGGCGCCCCAGCGAAAGCGCCAGGTTCCCTCGTGGATCAAAAACACTTCGGCGGTGAAGTGCAGGTGCAGGTTATTGGTCACCCCTTTTGGCATCGCCGCCGCGCCGATGTTAAAGCCGTGCGGTTCCGGGATATTCACCACCTGGGCGGACGACTGGGTCACGCCCGGGCCAATAAAGGAGTAGTTCTGTTTCAGGTGCGAGCCGGGAAGCTTGCAGTCGATAAAGGCCAGATTGCAGGACACCATATCTTCAGGGGCAACCAGACGGGTGCGGGCCAGTTCCGGGGTAATGTGACGTGCTTTCATGTTCTCTCCTGTTAATAGCCTGAAGCGCCGGGTTTAGGGATCGCGTTGCCGCGCGCCAGGGCGATAGCCTCGCGTGAGGCGCGGCCAAGTTGCATGACATCGTTCGCCGGGGTGACAAACTGAAAACCTTCGCTGATGCGCCGGGCGGCGGCGTCGCCGGAGGTACAAAAGATCCCGGCGATTTTCTGCCACTGACGACAGCGGCTGACCACCAGCTCAATGGCGGCCAGCATCTCAGGGTGCTGCGATTCGGCGCTGGCGCTGCCGGTCAGGGTTAACGAGAGATCGTTCGGGCCGATAAATACTCCATCCAGCCCCTCGGTAGCGAGGATCGCATCGAGATTCGCCAGCCCGTCACGGGTTTCAATCATCGCCAGGGTCAGAATTTCATCGTTGGCGTGCTGCGGGTAATCGGCCCCGCCGTAGAGCAGGCCGCGGGCCGGGCCAAAGGAGCGGTTGCCCAGCGGCGGATAGCGGCAGGCGGCCACAAAGCGCCGGGCCTGTTCCGGGGTGGAGATCATCGGGCAGATAATGCCGTAGGCCCCCGCGTCCAGCATGCGCATGATCTGCGCCGGGTCGTTATCGGAGACCCGCACCAGCGGCACCGCCGGGGTAGCGGAGAGCGCCTGCAGCATCGACAGCGCGCTGGCGAAGTCGATCATGCCGTGCTGAAGATCGACGGTGACCGCGTCAAAGCCCTGATGGCCGACGATCTCGGCGCTGTAGCCCGACGGGATCGCCAGCCAGCCGTTAATAATGGCGCTGCCGTCCGGCATTGCCCTGAGTCTGTTCTTACGCATGTAAACACTCCTGGATCCAGTGACGTAGCGGGAGGGCAACCTCGTCGGGCGCTTCGAGCAGGGTGAAATGCCCGGCACAGGCGACGGTGACGTGCTTCACCTGAGGCGCGCTCTGCGCCACCCGCTGGTGGTGATGAGGCGTGCAGATGGGATCGTGCAGGCCGTTGATAACGATGATGGGGCAGGCGAGGGCGGCCAGCGCCGCGCGATTGTCCCGCCGGGTAATGGCGATTTCGGTCTGTGTGGCGAGGGTATCAAGGCCACTCTCCTCTGCCATCAGACAAATAAGATCGTGCAGGGCCTGGTCATCCACACGCGAGGGGGCAACGTACTTCGGCCACAGGCTGGCGGAGAGCCAGTTCGTCAGCCCCTGCTGCCGGGCAGCGCGCACCGCCTCGCGACGGGGAGCGGCATTTTCTGGCGCATCCGCAAGGGGGTTCACCGACAGCAGCGCCAGCCCGGCAATGCGCCCAGGCGCGTCGGCGACCATCTGTAGCGCCACAATCGCCCCCAGCGAGAAGCCCGCCAGCAGAAAGCGCGGCGGCAGTTCGCTCAGCAGCGAGCGGGAGGCTTGCGCCGCCGAGGTAGCGTCCGCAAGCGTAATGCACCGCACGTCAGAGACCTTGAGCCTGTCGAGCACCGGCTGCCAGAGGCGCGGGTTACAGAGCGTGCCGCCGATCAGCACCAGCGGCAGGGCGTGATTATTCATATGTCTCCTCAGGTTGCGGTCCAGCCGCCGTCGACCATCAGCGCGCTGCCGGTGATCATCCCTGCGGCACCGGAGGCGAGAAACACCACCGGCCCCATCACATCCTCAACCGTGCCGGTGCGTCCGAGCTTGATGTTCTCCAGCACGTAGCGGCGAAAGTCGGGGTCGGCCAGCGACGAGGCGGTGAGCGCCGTCTCAACAAAGGTCGGGCAGAGGGTGTTGACCCGGATCCCGTCCTCGCCCAGCTCCAGCGCCATGGCTTTGGTTAACCCTTCCAGCGCAAATTTCGACGCGCAGTAGACGCTGCGCTTCGGGCCACCGACGTGGCCCATCTGGGAGGAGATATGAACGATCGAGCCCGCAATGCGCGCCTCGCGCATCCGGGCCGCTACCCGCTGGCTGACAAAAAAGGTGGCCCGCAGGTTGATCGCCATGACCGCATCGAAGTTCGCCTCGCTGACCGCCAGAAACGGCTCGTGGCGCGCCAGCCCGGCGCTGTTCACCAGAATATCGAACGCGGGCAGGGCATCGGTTACGGCCTCAACCTGGGTGACATCGGTGATATCCAGCACCACCGGATGCAGGCGCAGATCGCGCTCGGCGGCGAGGGTCGTCGCCGCCTTCAGCGTCTGGCGATCCCGGGCGGCGATCCACACTTGCGCCCCGGCATGGGCCAGCGCGACGGCGCAGGCGAACCCCAGCCCTCTGGAGCCGCCCGTCACCAGGGCACGCTTGCCGTGCAGGCTAAAGGAGGGCATCTGAGGAAAGGTCATGGCTTATACCTTCTCTCTGACCGGCGCAGGGGTGGCGTAAGGCACCTCCACCTGACCGTAGCGGCGCACGCGGATATTAGCCTGCTCGGCGTGACCGGCGAAGCCTTCCAGCAGGGACAGGCGCGAGCAGTAGCTGCCGATCTCGGCGGTGGCCTCGTCGCTGAGTACCTTCTGCCAGGTGCAGGTTTTCATGAATTTGCCCACCCACAGGCCGCCGGTATAGCGCGCCGCTTTTTGCGTCGGCAGGGTGTGGTTGGTGCCGATCACCTTGTCGCCGTAAGCCACGTTGGTGCGCGGGCCGAGGAACAGCGCGCCGAAGTTGGTCATGTTGGCGAGGAACCAGTCGTCGCGGTGAGTCATTACCTGCACGTGCTCGGAGGCGATGCGGTCGGCTTCGGCGAGCATTTCGTCGTAGCTGTCGCAGACGATGATCTCCCCGTAGTCGTGCCAGGCCTGACGGGCGATGTCGGCGGTGGGCAGTTTTTCCAGCAGGCGCTCGATCTCCCGCAGCGTCTCTTTAGCCAGCGTCATCGAGTTGGTCAGCAGAATGGCGGGGGTGGTGACGCCGTGCTCGGCCTGCCCCAGCAGGTCGGTGGCGCACATTTCAGCATCCACGCTGTCGTCGGCAATCACCAGCGTCTCGGTCGGACCGGCAAAGAGATCGATCCCCACCCGGCCAAACAGCTGGCGTTTGGCCTCCGCCACAAAGGCGTTGCCGGGGCCGACAAGCATATCCACCGGAGCCAGCGAATCGGTGCCGAGCGCCATCGCGCCGATGGCCTGGATGCCGCCTAAGGCGTAGATCTCAGTGGCCCCGGCCATTTTTTGCGCCGCCACGATAGCAGGGGCAGGCTCGCCGCCGAACGGCGGGGCACAGCTGACGATGCGCGAGCAGCCCGCCACGTTGGCGGTGATAATCGACATATGCGCCGAGGCCAGCAGGGGATATTTCCCGCCAGGGACATAACAACCCACCGCATTAATAGGAATGTTTTTATGCCCGAGAATCACGCCCGGACGGGTTTCAATTTCCAGATCGAGCAGACAGCCTTTTTGCGCCCGGGCGAAATTAAATACCTGTTCCTGAGCGAATTCGATATCGTGAATATCCTGGCGGCTCAGTTTATTGATACAGGCATTAATTTCCGCGTCGCTCAGGCGATAATCCTGACGATCGTAGCGGTCGAACTTAACCGATAATTCGCGAATGGCTTTATTTCCGCGTTTTTCTATATCCGCCAGAATAAGCTCTACCGTTTCCCTTATTTGTCGCTGTGCATCCTGACGTTCCTGAACCGGTTTACTGGTTTTAAGCATATAAGCCACAATATCGTCCTCGCATAGTTAAGATGATGACTGTCCTCCCGGCAGGCCGGGATAAATGTATGGGTGTTTAAAAATTACTGGTCGCGCGCGGGCGCGAGTGGACCGTTAATAGATAATTCCGCAGACGCAGGCATTTTACGGTTATTCACCCAGCGCACGGAGAGCGGGGTGACAATCGCCGCCACAACCGACAGGCCAGCAATAAACAGATAGCCGGACGAGAGGTTAATATGCTGCATCATCACCCCCATGATCACCGGCCCGGCAAACATCCCGCAGGAGTAGATGGTCTGGAACAGACCCATGCGCGTGGACTGCTCATCGGAGGTGGTATTGACCACGCTCAGGGACATAAAGGCCGCGAACGCCATCCCGAAGGAGAAGCCGGCCAGCGCCTGCAACAGATAGATGACATACAGATTGCTGGTGAAGGGGATGCCAAGGGTCGACACCACCTGCAGCACAATGCCCAGCACCGCCGTCTTCAACAGCCCCAGGCGCGGGTAAAAGAGGCTGCTGCACAGGGCGATGGCCAGGGCGTAGAAGATGAGATGGATGTTGCTCAGCAAAGTTAAGATCCCGGCACGCCCGCCTAACTGCTCGGCGTAGATCGGCGTCAGCGTATCGCGGGTGGCAAAAGGCACCAGGATGACGAGGGTCGCCAGAATACCAATCAGCCACACCGAGCGGTCGGCCAACTGCTGGCGGGCCCCGGCGATACAGGCTTTCAGGGTCGGGGCTTTCACCGGGTCATGCACATCCCGGATGCGGGTGGTGAGGAACAGCGCCACCAGCGCCGAGACGCAGGAGACGAAAAATGCGATGTTGTTCTCAAAATAGTGAATCAACAGGCCGCCGATGCAGTTGCCGAGGAACACCCCAAGCGGCCCCGCCAGCGCCAGAAAGGCCACCGCGGCCGGGGCGTCTTTGCGGTCAAAGTAGCGCATAAACAGGATGTTGTAGAGCACCCAGGTGGCGGCGGTGACGCCGTCAGCCGCTTTGGCCAGGTACAGGGTGATGGCGTTCGGCTCCAGCCAGGCCAGCGGCCAGGCGATAATCGGCAGCACCAGCGCGGCCTGGATAAAGATTTTTCGACTCTTCACCACGTCGGAAATAATCCCCAGCGGGAAGCGGATCAGCAGGGTGGCGAGGCCGCTGGCCCCCATGATGATCCCCATCACCTGCGGCTCCATCCCCTGATTGATCATCATCGGGGCCAGAAACGCATCAATGCTGTGAATACAGATAAAAAACAACACGCTGATGATAAAAAACAGCCGGGCTTCAGGTCGGCGTAACAGTGCTCGAAACATGGTTGTGAACCTCTTAAGAATTAATGGGTTATAACCAGCCAAGTACAACGTTTACCGGCTCAATCCTTTTGGATACTGCCCAATCTGCCCGGTACAATTGACGGTGTGAAAACTGCGCTGCATACGTATTCAAAAATTGAAGTTACGAAAAGGTTTCAATTTTGTAAAGGTCGTTTGTCACCATTGTGAAAAAAATAATTTAGGCTGTTGCATACGCATGCAAACATGGTGTAAGTATAAAAAGTACCCGCTTCCTGCGGCGCGGTGACAGGGGAATGACCTGCCACAGACGCCGGTTCGGGAAGCGTCAGGGATAAGGAACACGGGTAATGAAACGTAAGACTTTTACAGCGGTGACCTCGCAACAGGTGGCACAGCTGGCGGGAGTATCACAGTCGGCGGTGTCCCGCACCTTCACGCCGGGCGCCAGCATCTCACCGGCAACGCGTGAGAAGGTGCTGAAGGCTGCGCGGGAGCTGGGCTACCGACCCAACGCCATCGCCCGCTCGCTCAACACGGCCCGATCCCGCATCATCGGGGTGGTGATCTCCTATTTTGATAACCAGTTTTACCCGCAGGTGCTTGAGGCGCTGGCGCAAAAGCTGGATACCCTCAACTATCACCTGCTGCTGTTCGTGGGCGATCGTGACGGCAATGTGGATCGCATTTTCGACCAGATCATGCAGTACCGGGTGGACGGCATCGTGCTTGCCTCGGTCACGCTGTCGCTGGATCTCTCCCAGGAGTGCCTGGCCGCCGGGATCCCGGTGGTGCTGTTTAACCGCAGCGAAGAGAGCGGAATGGCCTCGAGCGTCAACAGCAATAACGAAGCGGCCTCCCGCCAGATTGCCGAGTTTTTACTGGCGGCAGGGCATAAGCGTTTTGCCTACGTGGGCGGCGTGGCGGACTCGTCGGTGAATATTGCCCGCCAGCGCGGGTATCAGCAGGCCCTGCAGGAGCAGGGGATCGACGATATTCGGGTGGTGAACGGCAACTACGATGCCCAGGAAACCGCCCGCGCGGCCTACGCGCTCTTCTCCACGTCGCCCGCGCCGGACGCCATTTTTGTCGCCAATGACCATATGGCGGTGATCGTTATGGACGTGGCGCGCTACGAGTTTGGCCTGCGCATCCCGGAGGATGTCTCGGTGGTGGGATACGACGATATCGGCCCGTCCGGCTGGGCCTCCTACGCCTTAACCTCCGCGTCGCAGCCGGTTGAAGAGATGGTCAGCGCTACGGTGGAGTTACTGATGAAGCAGATCGACAGCGGCACTATCGAACCTGAACAAATTACCGTGCCGGGCAAGCTGGTGGTACGCCACTCTGCGCGCCGACCGCATGCGGGTGCCCTCGACGCAGAGGGTTATGACATGTTCCAGACGCAGGAGGACAAATGAGCAGATTGCCGGGCTTCAGCCCCCAGTTCGATTCCATTCAACAGTTTATTCTCACCCTGACTCATGTGGTCTGGGAGCAAAAAGATATCGGCCAGCTCGCCGACTTTTACGCCTCGCCGGTGGTCTTTATCACCCCGGAAAAGCAACTGACCGACCTGCAGCAGTTTATGCGCCTGACCCTCGAGGCGATGCACAGCTTTCCCCAGCGCACTGTGCTGACGGAAGATATTCTGGCGACCGAGAATCCGGGCAATGAGTACTACGCCGCCCAGCGCACCATCGCCTGCATCCGCCACATGGGCGAAGGCTTCTTCGGCGCGCCCAGCGGCAAAACCCTCTGGGTGCGCACCTGGGCCGACCGCATCTGCGCCGACGGCGCGGTGCGCCAGGAGTGGCTCCTGCAGGACCGGGCGGCGATTGTCGCCCAGCTCGGCTTAAACGTGCAGGCGTTCGCGCGCAATCTGGCGGTGATGCAGGAGCAGCTCGGCATTACCCCTGCCACCGCAGAAACGCTCGACGCCCGCTGGGCGGGGGGCCCGGACGGGGATGACGTTGAGGGGCCGATTGCCGGCGTGGTGGAGCGCTATCTGACCATGTGGGCCGGGGGCAACAGCGGCACCGTGCCGGGGCTGTACCATCCCGCCGCCACCCTCTATGCTCCGGGCCACTGCAGCGGCACGGGAGAGCAGGAGATCGCCGCGCTGCTGTCGGGCTACCGGGCGTCATTCGCCGACAGCGAAGTGCAGCTGCACCACCTGATCGTGCGTCGGGATCCTGGCGAGCCGGTGCGCATCTCCCTGCGCTGGTCGCTCCTGACCTGGCACGACGGCTACGGTAAATTTGGCGTGCCGACCCGTAAACCGGTGTCGATTACCGGTATCAGCCAGCTTGAACTGCGCGATGGGTTAATTATTCGCGAATATCTTGGTATTGATGAATTAGCTATCTGGTCGCAAATCGTGAATTAAGCGGAGGTTCGCCTCCGTTATATTTTTTCTCTGAAACGTTTTTAAATCCGCCGCAATAAATATTGCGGCTCCACTCTCCATCCATTCCGGGTGCGGGATCGTATTGTCTGAAAACAGAAGCAGGGGTTCATATGTCTTCCACTGAAGCAACGAATAAAGCACCAGCCGTACCTGAAAAAAACAATAAGCCCACCCGTGAGGAACCGGTATTACAGGTTGAGCGTCGCGACTTTATTGATTTAGTGCCGGAGAAACGTCCCCGCGCGCAATCATTACGCGGGTTCGATGAGTGTTATACCGATATTGTCGATTATATTGTTCGCTGCACCCATAAAATATGGGATGAACGCGACGTGGGATTAATTTACACCCACTATACCCACAACTGCGTTTTATATAACGCGCTCGGCACCCTCTATACCCGCGAGCAGGTGGTGCAGGATACGCTCCAGCGTCTGGTGGCCTTCCCGGAACGTCGCGGTATGGCAACGCAGGTTATCTGGAACGGTAACGACGTGGACGGTTTTTATACCTCGCACCTGGTGACCGGCAGCGGGCGTCACACCCAGTTCAGCCACCTTGGCAAACCGACCAACCGCACCTTTGTCACCCGCACCGTGGCCGACTGCATGATCCACGAGAACAAGATCTACCGTGAGTGGGTGGTGAGCGACAATATGTCCCTGATGAAGCAGCTGGGGCTGAACACCGACGAAATCGCTTACAACATGGCGAAAGAGCAGTTCGACAAGGGTTTTCGCGTCACCGACATCGGCGAAAACGGCCGCATGCTGGGGCAGTATCCGCCGGAGATGGTCTGCGATGTCTCCATTGCCCATACCGACACCGAAGAGCAGTGCCTGCGCTGGATGCACGAAATCTACAACCGCCGCATGCTCGGCAAGATCAAAGAGGTCTATGCGCCGAACGTCCAGTGGCACGGCCCGCTGATGAAAGAGCTGTACGGCACGGCGTCGGTGACGCACCAGACGCTGGCCCTGATCGGCATGATCCCCGATGGCGCCTGGCTGCCGCAGCATATCTGCTCCAATCCGTGCGAGGAAGGCGGCACCAAGGTGGCGATTCGCTGGATCATCGAGGGCCATCACCTGGGCTACGGCGAGCTGGGTAAACCGACCGGGGAACGCCTGTTCGTGATGGGTATGTCTCACTACCACATTATCAACGGCAAAATCGTCGACGAATGGGTGATTTACGATCATCTGGCGCTGCTGGCACAAATCAAACTGGGTCAAATGGAGGAAGCATAATGTCTGTACAGTCAATCGTGGACCAGGTGAGCTGGATCAAACGTCCCCAGGGGCAGGACGCGCAGGCCGACAAATCGTTAACCGATAAGGTCAGCGCCATTATCGAGCGCGTGAAGGGCGAGGGCGATGCCGCCCTGAGAGACTTCTCGCAGCAGTTTGATAAGGTGGTCCCGGCGCAGTTCGAAGTCACCCCTGAGGAGATCGAAACCGCGCTGCGCGAGATGGACCCGCAGACCCGCCGCGACAGCGAGTTTGCCATCGCCCAGGTGCGTCGCTTTGCCGAGGCCCAGCTCGCCACCATGCAGCCGCTGGAGGTGGAAACCCTGCCTGGCGTGCATCTGGGGCACCGGATCATTCCGGTCCAGACGGTGGGCTGCTACGTCCCGGGCGGGCGCTACCCGATCCTCTCCGCGCCGGTGATGTCCATCGTGCCCGCCACGGTGGCCGGATGCGAACAGATTATCGCCTGCCTGCCGCCCGCGGCGCACCCGTCGATGATTGCGGTCTGTCACCTGGCAGGGGCCCATCGCATCTTTAAAATCGGCGGCGCTCAGGCGGTAGCGGCGATGGCCTGGGGCACTGAGAGCGTCCCGGCGGTGGATAAAATTGTCGGGCCGGGCAACGCCTTTGTGAACGAGGCCAAGCGCCAGGTGTTCGGCAAGGTGGGGATTGACGCCCTGGCGGGACCGAGCGAAATCTTCACCATCGCCGACGACAGCGCCGATGCGCGCATTATTGCCGCCGACCTGCTGGCGCAGGCCGAACATGACGTTCATACCCGCGTCGGGCTGGCGACCACCAGCCGGGCGATTGCCGAGGGAACCCTGGCCGAGATCGAACGCCAGCTGACCACGCTGCCGACCGCCGCGACGGCGGGTGAAGCCTGGCGTCGCCAGGGGGAGATCGTGGTGTGCGACAGCGAAGAGCAGCTGATCGCCTTCGCCGACTACATGGCCACCGAGCATCTGCAGGTCCATACCCGGGATCCGCACGGCACCGCGGCGAAAATCCGCAATTACGGCTCGCTGTTTATCGGCCAGAACGCCAGCGTGGTTTTCTCGGATAAATGCTGCGGCACCAACCACACCCTGCCCACCATGGCGGCGGCGCGCTACACCGGCGGGCTGTGGGTGGGAGCCTACGTTAAAATCTGTACCCATCAGTGGATCGACGAGCAGGGCATCGCCGCCATTGCGGAACCGGCAATCCGCCAGAGCCGTACCGAGGGGATGCAGGGCCACCGCCGTGCGGCGGAGATCCGCCTGCGTCCGGAAGCGCTGGACGCCATCACCTCCGGGCTGCGCGACTAACGGCGACGGGAGGCCGGGCGCAGGCCTGGCCTCCGGCATGATAAGGGACGGTATGAAAAAACAACGGCTGATTCCCCCCAGGGACTGCGTTGAGGAAATAGCCCGGCGGCTGGCGATTATCGCCGCCCAGCCGCAGCTGAACGCCATACTTGGGGTAAACCCGGACGCGCTGGCCGAGGCGGAACAGTGCCAGGCGCTGCGCCGTCGCGGCCAGCTGCTGGGGCCCCTGCACGGCGTGCCGCTGATCGTCAAAGATAATATTGCCTGCGCCGGACAACCGCTCACGGCAGGGTGCGAGGCGCTGGCCGCGCTTCGACCTACCACCGATGCGCTGGTGGTGCAAAGATTACGCGCCGCCGGGGCGATTATTCTCGCCCGGGCCAATATGTCCGAGTTTGCTTTTGACGTCCGCTCCCGCAGCTCACTCGGCGGGGACGTGCACCATCCGCTGTTTCCCGGCATCACCGCAGGCGGCTCCAGCGGGGGCAGCGCGGCGGCGGTGGCTGCCGGCATGGCGGAAGGGGCACTCGGCACCGATACCGGCGGTTCGATCCGCATCCCGTGCAGCTACACCGGGCTGGTGGGGCTAAGACCCCGCCTGCGCCGGGCCATGATGGAGGGGATTGCGCCGCTCTCCCTGAGTAAAGATACGGTGGGGCCGATGGTCCACAGCGTGCAGGATGCGGCGCTGCTGCACGGGATACTCCACGGCCACAGGCCGCGCGCCGTTGAGCCGGTTTCGCTGAAAGGAGTGCGCTTTGGAACGATCCGCGCCCTGGAGGGCGTTGATGCTCAGCAGCATGAGGTGTGGCACGCCGCCCTTGCGCGGCTGACGCGTCACGGCGCGACGCTTGTGGAGACAGACCTGCCGATCCTGGGGGAAATTGAGGTGGTAACCTGCCTGAGCCTGTATGAATTTCGGGTGGGGTTTGACGCCTGGCTAAAACAGCATCCGGGCGCGCCCGGCGATCTGCGGGCGATTGTCGCTTCAGGACGATTTTTGCCAGAGTTTTTACCGTTGCTGACGCAGATGCTCGCCAGCGACAGGCTGAAAACTCCGGCATGGCTCGCCGGACGGCAGCTGCGTCGTCGGCTGCGTCAGGCTCTGGCACAACGAGCGGCGCAGGAACGTTTAGACGGTTTTCTTTACCCGACGGTGAGCCGGATCCCGGAGAGCCTGGAGAAAATGCCCCCCGGCTGCGCGCCGGAGCTTGCAGCAATCAGCGGATTCGCCGCCATCACGCTGCCCTGCGGCAGAACGCGGAGCGGCTTTCCGGTGGGGCTGGAAATTCTTTCGCCAGCGGCGGATGAAGCCCCGCTGCTGGCGCTGGCCGCCGCCTGCGAAACCGCGTTTACTCGTCCGTAAAGTCCAGCCGTCTGCGCACCCGCGAGGCGGGCTGGACGGCGGCTTTCGCTATCGCCTCGCCGATCTCGGCACAGACCACCAGACCCTGGACAAAGGGGCGATCGTGCATCAGATACGGCAGTGCGCCGAAGGCGATGCGCCCGCGCAGGTACTCCGGTGCCAGCAGGGTGTAATCGTCCCCCACGTCGGGTATGTCTTCTCCGGCGGATTCCAGCTGGTGGCGCAGCACCGGGAACGGCAGGTCTTTGGTCTTGAGCGGTTTCTGCCCGCGCGCATCGATAAAGACATCGAAATACGCGACCTCGCCCCGGGCCTCGATCACCGTCCGGTCCTCTTTTACCGCCATCTCATAGTCGTCACCCAGCGTCAGAATGCTGATGATGCCCGCCTCGCGCAGGGCCAGCAGTCGGCGGATGGACTGAGACGGGATCGCCGCATAGTTGTCGATAAAAACGCGCGCCAGCCCGACCTTAAAGCGCTCCCGGTCCTTTTTCGTCAGGTGGGGAACAATCTTCTCGACGGCCTCGTGCAGCCGCAGGATCGTATAGCGCCACGGCACCGTGCGTTTGTCGCGCTTGTTGCGCTCCACTTCATTGAGGTTAGAGACCGCCCAACGGAACGGGCCATGTTTCTCGCGGTCGGCAAACCAGGCGTCGCGAATGCTGTCGGCCGTCAGGGTCTCTAACGCTACCGCGTCACTCCACTGGGGATCGGCATGCTTGAGCTCGGCAACGACAAGTTCAAAGATGCGGTCGAGCAAGCCCTCTGAACCCTGCTCGATGGCCGCGTCAATCGCCTGTTCCGTGGCGATAGTTAACGGCTCATAGGGGATCGGACAATAAAAATCGGCTTCGGGAAGGATGCCCGAGCGGGACATCAGCACAATCTTCAGCGCCTCGCTGCACTCATCCAGTTGGAAATGGATCTGTTCATCATCGGTCTCGATGAATTTGCCATGCTGAATGGCCACGGCCATCGCCGCGTCCAGCCCGCTTAACGAAGTGCCAAGAATGCCGACGTTACAGGCCGGGATTTTGGCCTCCATCAGCCCGGACCAGGGGCTTGGGAAGAAGGAGCGCGAGGCGGCATCTTCATCAGGCCAGACGTGGCCGGTGGCGATAACGGCCAGATCGAACGGCTCAGGCTCGGTTTCACCCTCGGCCCACAGATTGACTCCGTCAGGCGTGGCCTCGACGTCGGTGACCTGACAGGACTCGAGGACGTTAACCTCAAAGCCCTGTTTTCTTGCCTGCCCGACAAGCGCCAGGAACTGATCGCGGAAATACTGGCCCAGCAGAATACGCGGCAGGAACTGCCGGTCGTGCAGGGCGGATTTTTGCACGCCGTAGCGCGCCAGATGGGCGTCGCTCTGGGTGCGCAGCCACTCGAGATAGGTCGAAAACAGGGGCGGGATCTCGATGCTGGCGATATTGGCCAGCATCATGCGCGAGTTATCTTCATCGCTGTAGGGCATCCCGACGCCTGCCTCTTCGGCCTGCTCATAGACGGTGACGCAGAGCGGTGTGTTCAGTTTCAGAAGCGAGAAGAGGGTATAAATACCGGTGGGGCCAGCCCCGACAATGGCGATCTTTTTCATTGTGTCCACCTGCTGTTTTTTTACCGAATCCATGGGAATAATGCCATGCAGGATAAGTGTGGTAGAAAACGGGTGATGAGCAACTCAGAAACGAGGCTGAAAGCGATAAATCAGATAAGAAGAGGAGTTGCACCATTTCAGGACTGAAATGGTGCGTCCGAGTGGACTCGAACCACCGACCCCCACCATGTCAAGGTGGTGCTCTAACCAACTGAGCTACGGACGCAGAATGGTGCGTTCAATTGGACTCGAACCAACGACCCCCACCATGTCAAGGTGGTGCTCTAACCAACTGAGCTACGGACGCAGAATGGTGCGTTCAATTGGACTCGAACCAACGACCCCCACCATGTCAAGGTGGTGCTCTAACCAACTGAGCTACGGACGCAGAATGGTGCGTTCAATTGGACTCGAACCAACGACCCCCACCATGTCAAGGTGGTGCTCTAACCAACTGAGCTATGAACGCAATGTTGTGTGTGACAACGGGGACGGATATTAGCGGCAGTGGCCGCACGAGGCAAGAGGCAAACTGCAAATTTCTTTCAGATTTCACGCGATTGCTGTATTCCCGCGCAAAATGAAGAGAAAGTAGCCGCCCGCAGGCGGCTGGTGGGTATTTAACGCGCGGCGCGTTGCAATATCACGCTGGAGGGCTGGCGCTGCAAATACCGCATGCGCAGCATCATCATGATCGCGGCAGAGGTTAAGCCGATAATAAAGCCCATCCAGAAACCGGCCGGGCCCATGCGATCCACCACCAGATCGGTGAGCGCCAGGATATAACCACTCGGCAGGCCCAGCACCCAGTAGGCGATAAAGGTAATAAAGAAGATCGAACGCGTATCTTTATAGCCACGCAGCACGCCGCTGCCGATCACCTGGATGGAGTCGGAGATCTGATACACCGCCGCCAGCATCATCAGCTGGGAGGCGAGGAGCACCACTTCCGGGTTGTCGTTATAGAGCAGGGCGATCTGCTCCCGCAGCGTGACGGTAAACAGCGCGGTGCAGACCGCCATGCAGATCCCTACGCCAATTCCGGTGCGGGCCGCGATCTGCGCTTCCAGCGTGGAGCCCTGGCCGAGGCGATAGCCCACGCGAATGGTTACCGCGGCGGCGAGCGACAGCGGCAGAACGAACATCAGCGAGCTGAAGTTCAGGGCGATCTGGTGTCCGGCCACGTTCACGATCCCCAGCGGTGAGACCAGCAGCGCGACCACGGCGAACAGCGTCACTTCGAAGAACAGCGCCAGGGCAATAGGCAGGCCGAGCTGCACCAGGCGTTTCACCACCTCCATGTCCGGCTTGTTGAAACCCGGCTCGCTGCGGATATCACGCATCGAGCGGGCGCGCTTCACGTAAGAGAGCATGCCGAAGAACATCACCCAGTAGACCGCCGCGGTAGCGACGCCGCAGCCGACACCGCCGAGTTCCGGCATGCCGAAATGACCATAAATAAAGATGTAGTTCACCGGAATATTGACCAGCAGGCCGATAAAGCCCATCACCATGCCCGGTTTGGTTTTCGCCAGGCCTTCACACTGATTACGCATCACCTGGAAGAATAAATATCCCGGCGTACCCCAGAGCAGGGCGCGTAAATAGCCGACGGCGGTATCCGCCAGGGCCGGATCGATATTGTGCATGGCGTGAATAATATAGCCAGCGTTCCACAGCACGATCATGATTAACACCGAAACAAAGCCTGCCAGCCAGAAGCCCTGGCGGATCTGATGGGCGATACGTTCGCGACGCCCGGAGCCGTTCAGCTGGGCGATAACCGGCGTTAGCGCCAGCAGCAGGCCGTGGCCGAAGAGAATAGCGGGCAGCCAGATAGAGGTGCCGATAGCCACCGCCGCCATGTCGGTGGCGCTGTAGCCGCCCGCCATTACGGTATCAACGAATCCCATTGCGGTCTGGGCGATTTGCGCGAGTATCACCGGGATTGCCAGAGCTAATAACTGACGCGCTTCACTCATGTACTTCTGCACGTGAACACCTTTGATATTGTTGTTATTTGAAAGAATAAAAGTCGCTGCGAGAAAACAGCAAAAAGAAGATGCGGGGAAGTCCAGCTATTGTAGCGGGGATAAGCTATTTATCTAGTGAAAAAATCGCCAGAAAAGGTGGGTACTGGCAACCTCTTTTTTCAACTGTTATTGTGGTGGGATTAAACGGTGTTATCACCGAAAGAACAAACAGGAGTCGTAAGCATGTTTACTGGTATTGTGCAGGGCACCGCGAAGCTGGTGTCCATTGATGAAAAACCCAACTTCCGCACCCACGTCGTCGCCCTGCCGGATGAGATGCTCGATGGGCTGGAGACCGGGGCATCGGTTGCACACAACGGCTGTTGCCTGACGGTAACCGAGATTAACGGTAACCTGATCAGCTTCGATTTAATGAAAGAGACGCTGCGCATCACCAATCTTGGCGACCTGGCTGAAGGCGATATTGTTAACGTTGAGCGCGCCGCGAAATTCAGCGACGAAATTGGCGGACATTTAATGTCGGGCCATATTATGACCACCGCAGAAATTGCCAAAATCCTGACTTCGGAAAATAACCGCCAGATCTGGTTTAAGGTTCAGGATCCGTCGTTAATGAAATACATCCTTTATAAAGGCTTTATTGGCGTGGATGGCATCAGCCTGACCGTCGGTGAAGTGACGCCGACCCGCTTCTGCGTGCACCTGATCCCGGAGACGCTGCAGCGCACGACGCTCGGCAGCAAAAAGCTGGGCCACAGGGTGAATATCGAAATCGATCCGCAAACCCAGGCGGTGGTGGATACCGTGGAGCGCGTGCTGGCGGCAAAAGAGGCCGCCGCCATCCAGCAGACGCTCAACGACGCGTGATAAAAAATACCCCGGCATGCCGGGGTATTTTATTTAGCGGGCTACCCGCAGGCCGTGCTCCACGCCGCGGCTGAATACCACCTGCCACAGCTGAATATCACGGGCGCGAAACGCCCCGGCGCAGGCGTTCAGATAATAGCTGAACATCCGTTTAAACCGTTCAGAATAGTTGTCGGCGATCTCCGGCCAGCTGGCAATAAAGCGCTCATGCCAGGCCATCAGCGTCGTATCGTAGTCAGCGCCAAAGTTATGCCAGTCCTCCATCACAAAATGAGGTTCGCTGGCATTCGCAATCTGGCGTACTGACGGTAAACAGCCATTCGGAAAGATGTACTTATCTATCCAGGGATCGACGCGATGGTCGGTTTTTCGGGAGCCGATGGTGTGCAGCAGGAACAGGCCGTCGGGCTTCAGGTTGCGATCCACCACCTTAAAGTAGGTCGGGTAGTTTTTCGGCCCCACGTGTTCGAACATCCCCACCGAGACAATGCGATCGAACTGGTCGTTGAGATCCCGGTAATCCTGCAACAGAATAGCGACATCCAGACCGGCGCAGCGCGCCTGCGCCATGCGCTGCTGTTCCGCTGAAATGGTGACGCCCACCACGCTGACGCCATAGTGCTGCGCCATAAACTCCGCCAGACCACCCCAGCCGCAGCCGATATCCAGCACCCTCATGCCGGGTTCCAGCTGCAGTTTTTCGCAGATGAGGCGCAGTTTGTCCTGCTGCGCCTGCTCAAGGCTGGCCGCCTGTTTCCAGTAACCGCAGGAGTACTGCATGGCCGGGTCGAGCATGCGGCTGAACAGATCGTTGCCGAGATCGTAATGCTCTTTGCCGACAATCCAGGCGCGCTTTTTACTTTGCAGATTGAACAGGCGGGCAGCGGCAATACGCAGGGTATCCTTCAGGTGGCTGGGCAACTGCTGCTCCAGGCCCGCCCGCAGGACGTTATTGAAAAAAATATCGAGGCGCTCGCACTCCCACCAGCCGTCCATATAGCTTTCGCCAAGGCCAAGCGACCCTTCCTGCAGGACGCGTTTAAAAAAATCGGGGTGTTTGACCTGCAAATCGAAGGATGCCGGGCCGTTGATGGTGATCCCTGCACGGCTCAGCATTTCATTGATTATCCGGTACCAGTTATCTTTGCGAACGCTGACTTCTTCCAGACACGATGAACTCATAGCTTCTCCACCACATGATGTGATCAGAACCCTTAAACAGCGTAGCCGCTCTTTATGGTTTGTGAGAAATCTCACGGTGTGACCCGCGAGGCTAATATCCGACGTAGAACAGAGGAAGGGAGATAACCCTTGCCGAAAGGCCATCCATGCTAAAACGGGAGCACTCCGGCTCCCGTTAATACTTAATAATTTTCGTATTTATCAGAATGCGCTAATAAGTATAGGCCTGATAAATGGGTGCTTCAACAGAAAATCGTTAGCACCCTAATCAGTTACGCCATCAGGCGCGAGAGGACTCCGCCTGCATCTCGTCATGCTGCTGGCGGGCAGGGAGGTACTGCATCCGGTAGCCCAGCGCGGCCAGTATCACGGTGGCGACCATCACGCTGGTGGTGGTCAGCAGCGGGGTGGCAATCAGCCATGAGACCAGCAGGCTGGCAAGGAAGCAGAGGCCCAGCTGCAGGGTGTTCTGCAGCGCCGCCGCGCTGCCGGTGGCCTGAGGGAAGGGACGCAGTGCCTGCGCGACGACGATAGGGTAGATCGCGCCGTTCGCCACCGCCATCAGGCAGAAGGGTATCAGCAGTTCCGCCAGGCTCACGCCCGGAATAAATCCGACCGCCCAGGTGCCGATCACGCTGAGCGCAAACAGGCCCAGCAGCCACGGCAGCATCTGGTGACCCTGCCATTTTTGCAGCGCAGCGCGACAGCCGTAGCCACCAATCAGGAAGGCGATAGTCTGCGGCACGTAGCTCAGGCCGATCGCTGCCGGGCTGTAGCCCATCTCGCTGAGGATAAACGGCGAGCCGGTCAGCCAGGCGAAGAAGCTGGCGGAACAGGCGGCGTAGATCAGCACGTTACCGCGATAAACACGCGAGCGGAGCAGGGTGAAGAAGGTGACGCGGGACTCAGACCGATCCGCTTTTGCCGCGACCGGCTTCAGGAAAAAGGCCGGGATCATCAGCACCAGGGTGATGGCAAACAGCACGGCAAAAATGGCCTGCCAGCTGAAATGGGCGAGGATCCAGCTGCCGAGCAGCGGTGCCAGGGCCGGTGACAGCCCCACCAGCGGCATGATGGTGGCAAAAATCCGGTTGGTCCGCGTCGCCGGGTAGTAGTCCGTCACCAGCGCCTGCCAGGTGACCGCCGCCGCGCAGACGCCTACCGCCTGGATAAAGCGCAGCACCAGCAGCCAGGTGGCAACGCGTACCCACAGCATGCCCAGACAGCCCAGCGCGAAGATGGCTAAACCGGCCAGCAGAACCGGCTTACGCCCGAAGCGGTCGGACATCGGTCCCCACAGCAGCTGCGCGAAAGCAAAGCCCGCAAGGAAGAGGCTCAGGCTGGCGCTGATGGCAGCCGCCGGGGTTTGCAGATCCTCCTGCATGATCGAGAAGGCAGGCAGATACATATCGGTGGCGAGGAAGCCCAGTACGCTCAGGCCGCCGAGCCAGACTAAAAATCCTTTCCTGGGTTGCATTGTTTTATTGTCCTTATAGGTGCAGGTTTAGGTAGCCGCTGAGTGTAGGCAGTGCAATCCCGCTTGTGAAACGCTAATATTTGGCGGTTGCATTCAAATTTTTTGCAGGCAGAAAATGTGGTCTGAATATTCCCTCGAAGTGGTGGACGCCGTGGCGCGTAACGGCAGTTTCAGCGGCGCGGCCCAGGAGCTGCACCGCGTTCCCTCGGCGATCAGCTATACGGTGCGTCAGCTTGAGGAGTGGCTGGCGGTGCCGCTGTTTGAACGGCGCCATCGCGACGTGGAGCTCACCCCGGCCGGCATGTGGTTTCTTAAAGAAGGGCGCTCTGTTATCAAAAAAATGCAGATCACCCGCGAACAGTGCCAGCAGATCGCCAACGGCTGGCGCGGGCACATCTCCATTGCGGTGGACAACATCGTTCGCCCCGAGCGCACCCGCCAGATGATTGTCGATTTTTACCGTCACTTCTCCGACGTCGAGCTGCGGGTCTCCCAGGAGGTCTTTAACGGCGTGTGGGATGCGCTGGCGGACGGCAGGGTGGAGATGGCCATCGGCGCGACCCAGGCGATCCCGGTGGGGGGACGCTACGCGTTTCGCGATATGGGCATGCTGAGCTGGATCTGCGTGGTGGCGAGCCATCATCCGCTGGCCGCGCTCCCCGGCCCGCTCAGCGATGATACCCTGCGCAACTGGCCGTCGCTGGTGCGGGAAGACACCTCCCGCTCGCTGCCAAAACGCATCACCTGGCTGCTGGACAACCAGCGGCGGATCGTCACCCCGGACTGGGAGTCGGCGGCAACCTGCCTCTCGGCCGGACTGTGCGTGGGGATGGTGCCGGTGCATTTTGCCCGCCCGTGGATCGACAGCGGCAAATGGGTAGAACTGACGCTGGAGAACCCGTTCCCGGATGCGGCCTGCTGCCTCACCTGGCAGCAAAACGATATGTCACCGGCGCTGGCGTGGCTGCTGGATTATCTGGGGGACAGTGAAACGATGAACAGGGAGTGGCTGCGGGAGCCAGAGGTGCTGGCTCCCTGAGGGGATCAACGGCGGTAGTCGCGGAACGGGCCATCGGCGACGGAGCGGCGTTCGATCAAACGCGGATGCACTTCAATGGACTGCGACTCTTCGCGCTTGTTGACGATACGGTCGAGCAGCATGTTGAAGGCCGTCTCTCCCAGCGAATCTTTTGGCTGGTGGATAGTGGTCAGCGCCGGGGTGAAGAACCGGGCGTTGCGCACGTTATCATACCCGATCAGCGAAACGTCCTGCGGCACGCGCAGACCCATTTCATCGGCGGCGCAAAGGGCACCCATCGCCATAATGTCGCCGCCGCAGAAAATAGCGGTCGGACGCGGGCTCTGGGAGAGGATCTGCTGCATGGCGCGATAGCCGGACTCCGGCTCAAAGTCGCCCTGCACGATCCAGTTTTCCGGCACCGTGATTAACGCTTCTTCCATCGCTTTCATAAAACCGGCCAGACGCCCGGCACCGGTATTGCGCTCCAGCGCCCCCGGAATAACGCCGATGTCGCGGTGACCGCGTTCAATCAGATAACGTCCGGCCATGTAGCCGCCTTCAAAGGCGTTATCGATCACCGAGTCGGTGAAGTCGGCTTTCGCTTCGCCCCAGTCCATCACCACCATCGGAATATTGCGATACTCTTCCAGCATCGTCAGCAGGGGCTCCGGGTATTCGGAGCACATCACCAGCAGGCCGTCGACGCGCTTTTGCGCCATCATCGACAGATAGGCCCGCTGCTTCTCGAGGCTGTTCCAGGCGTTGCCGAGGATCAGGGTATAGCCTTTCTGGAAGCAGTTTTTCTCTACCGCTTCAATAATTTCTGCGAAGTAGGGAGCTTCGCTGCTGGTCGCCAGCAGGCCGATCGATTTGGTGTGATTCACCTTCAGACTGCGGGCCACGGCGCTGGGAGAGTAGTGCAGCTCTTTGATCGCTGCCCAGACGTTGTTACGCGTCTCTTCCGCCACAAAGCGGGTTTTGTTAATAACATGTGATACGGTTGTAGTGGAAACGTTTGCGCGTTTCGCTACGTCTTTAATTGTTGCCATCAGATGTCACTCCAGACCATATCTAAGCTCCTGAAAAACCAATAGGTAAACGTTTGCCTTCACTCGCCCTAATTGCGCAATTTGAATTGCGGTACGCCGGGAAAACGACACAGGACGTCAGGAGGGGGTCAATGGCCGGTACGCTAATAAATTTAGCGTGGAATTTTGTCTGATCTTGACCAAAAGGGGAAGAGTAAAAATGGATATCAACCTAATTCCCGCAAGATTTTTACCCTGAACTGTGCAAAAATGAGCAAGCTCACTCTTCATGGGGTGATTAAAAGGAGAAAAATTGATGAGTACCGATCTTAAGTTTTCGCTGGTTACCACCATTATTGTTCTGGGTCTGATCGTAGCAAGCGGTCTGACTGCTGCGCTGCACTGATCCTCGCGAGGGAGTCACCGCTCCCTCGTCTCCCTTCCTTTATTGTTACGCTCCCTGCAAAAATCTTTTGCCAAATTGTTAACTTCTCATTTTTTGTGATTGATGTCATGCTTTCGCCTTCATTGTTCTGTGTCGCCTGACGACACGGTGTCTGGAGTTGAAGTATGAGAATCAATTTTCCGCTGCTGGCCCTGGCCATTGGTGCGTTTGGTATCGGCACCACCGAGTTTTCCCCGATGGGGCTGTTACCGGTGATTGCCCGGGGTGTGGATGTTTCTATTCCCGCGGCAGGCATGCTGATCAGCGCCTACGCCATCGGCGTGATGGTGGGGGCGCCGCTGATGACCCTGCTGCTGTCGCACCGCGGTCGCCGTAACGCGCTGATCTTCCTGATGGCGATCTTTACCGTCGGTAACGTTCTCTCGGCGCTCTCCCCGGATTACACCACCCTGCTGCTGTCGCGCATTCTGACCAGCCTCAACCACGGCGCCTTCTTTGGCCTCGGGTCGGTGGTGGCCGCAAGCGTGGTGCCGAAGCACAAACAGGCCAGCGCTGTGGCAACCATGTTTATGGGGCTGACCATCGCCAACATCGGCGGCGTCCCTGCCGCGACCTGGATGGGCGAAGCGATCGGCTGGCGCATGTCATTCCTCGCAACCGCGCTGCTCGGCGTGGTCTCGATGATCGCACTGTTCTTCTCTCTGCCAGCGGGCGGGGCGGGCGAAAAGCCGGAAGTGCGCAAAGAGCTGGCGGTGCTGATGCGCCCGCAGGTGCTCTCGGCCTTGCTGACTACCGTGCTCGGTGCCGGGGCGATGTTTACGCTCTACACCTACATTGCACCGGTCCTGCATGACATTAACAACGCCACGCCTGCCTTTGTCACCGCGATGCTGGTGCTGATTGGCGTCGGTTTCTCGCTTGGCAACTTCCTCGGCGGCAAGCTGGCGGACCGCTCCGTGAGCGGCACCCTGAAGGGGTTTTTACTGCTGCTGATCGTCATCATGCTGGCGATCCCATGGCTGGCGCGTAACGAAGTGGGCGCGGCATTTGCGATGGTAGTGTGGGGAATGGCGACCTTTGCGGTAGTACCGCCGCTGCAGATGCGCGTGATGCGCGTAGCGAGCGATGCGCCGGGGTTATCCTCTTCCGTGAATATCGGGGCGTTTAACCTCGGGAATGCGCTGGGGGCGGCGGCCGGTGGGGCGGTGATCTCGGGCGGACTGGGTTACAGCTTCGTTCCGGTGATGGGGGCCATCATTGCGGCGCTGGGGCTTCTGCTGGTGCTGACTGCTGACAGAAAACAACCTGATCCGGTGTGTGCTACCGAATAAAACAGAAAAGCAGAAGGCCGGGCCTTCTGCTTTTTTTGTTACGCCGCGAAGTTCTTCGCAACAAACGCCCAGTTTACCAGCGCCCAGAAGTGCTCAAGATAGTTCGGGCGCGCATTGCGGTAATCGATGTAGTACGCGTGCTCCCAAACATCCACCGTTAACAGCGGGGTGGCGTTGCTGGTCAACGGCGTGCCCGCGTTGGAAGTAGAAACGATGGCCAGTTTGCCGTCCGCCTCTTTTACCAGCCAGGTCCAGCCTGCGCCAAAGTTCTTCACCGCCGCGTCGGTAAACTTCGCCTTAAACTCTGCAAAGCTGCCGAAGGTAGCGGTGATGGCATCTGCCAGTTCACCGGTCGGTTCGCCACCGGCCTGTGGTGCCAGGCAGTGCCAGTAGAAGGTGTGGTTCCATACCTGTGCGGCGTTGTTGAATACGCCGCCCTCGGAGCTGCGCACGATCTCTTCCAGGGTTTTCCCTTCAAAGGCGGTACCGGCGATAAGGTTGTTCAGGTTGGTAACGTAGGTCTGGTGGTGTTTGCCGTAGTGGTATTCCAGGGTCTCCGCAGAAATATGCGGGGCCAGGGCGTCTTTTGCATACGGTAATGCAGGTAATTCAAACGACATTGCTTCTCTCCTTATTATAGTGATCCATTCAATAACCATATTGAATGTAAGGGTAGAGTAGCAAATTGAAAGGGTATGCAAAAGAAGAACTTACCCCGCTGGCGTGCCAGCGGGGTAGGGGAGATTAACGCAGGGTGTTGGCTTTCATCACGCGGCGCGCGCCGACGTAATGGCGCTGCCAGTAGTCTTCGCTCAGGGAGGTGATCTGAATGTCCTGGCCGGTACGCGGGGACTGGATAAATTTGCCGTTGCCCACGTAAACGCCCACGTGGTCGGCGGTGCCGCGCCCACGGGTGCGGAAGAACACCAGATCGCCGCTTTCGAGCTCGCCGCGATCGACCGGAGAGGCGTCACGCAGGTGGTACATTTCGTTCGCGGTGCGCGGAATACGGAATTTAACCAGGTCTTTATAGGCGTAATAAACCAGGCCGCTGCAGTCGAAACCGGTACGCGGCGAGGAACCGCCCCAGCGATAGGGTTTACCAATCTGGCCCATTAGTTTATTTAACGCCGTTTTTTGCGCCTTTTGCACCCGGACTTTATGCGCTTCAGCAAGGGTCGTGGTTTTGCTGGTTTTGACGCACTGCGCTTTGCGTCCTTTACGGGTGGTGCATTTTTCTGTCACAGCGCGGGAGGCGGTTTGAGTGGTACGGGTCGCGCTGCGGGAGGAATTTTTGCTTTTCTTGCTGGAGGTGGCTGGCTGTGTTTTAGCCAGGCTACTTTTTTTGCTGCTGCTCTTTTTGCTGGTAGTGCTTTTTTTCGTGCTCTCTTTTTTGCTGGTTTTACTGGTGCTGCTTTTTTTATTAGGTTCGGTGGCTTTCGCCAGATGCGTTTTATGGGCGGCAGAAGGCCGCGCCTGCTCTGAGGCGTTTGCCACCGGCGTGAAGGTGAGAGATGAAAACAGCAAAGCACAGAGCGTGATCGAGAAATTATTTATTCGCGCCACTGGGCATTCCCCTGGTAATCGCAGGATATAAATAACCCTGCGTATGATTTACAAAACTCGTCGATTCTAATCTATAAAAAGGCCCGACGTTAATAAACTTTTTGCATCTAAAACTGTGTTTCGTTAGCAAGTGCAAAAATATCAGAATTTCACAGGGGCATTCTGTACATTAGCTGTGCAAAACCGCAGCTAATCTCGCGATAAGGTATGTTGTGAATGCATCTTTAAAGGACGCGCGGTAAAATCATAAAGGTGACAAAAATGTTATTTTCCGTAGTCGGCCTGAAACGCTACAATGTCAGACTATTGCCGTAACAGAAGTAAAAGGAAGCAAAACATGAGCACTACTATTGAAAAAATTCAGCAACAAATCGCTGAAAACCCGATCCTGCTGTACATGAAAGGTTCTCCGAAACTGCCAAGCTGTGGTTTCTCCGCTCAGGCGGTCCAGGCGCTGTCTGCCTGTGGCGAACGTTTTGCTTACGTTGATATTCTGCAGAACCCGGATATCCGCGCTGAGCTGCCAAAATACGCTAACTGGCCGACCTTCCCGCAGCTGTGGGTTGACGGTGAACTGGTAGGCGGTTGCGACATCCTGATTGAGATGTATCAGCGCGGCGAACTGCAACAGCTGATCAAAGAGACGGCTGCGAAATACAAATCAGAAGAGCCAGGCGCCGAATAATTCCGCGTCCCGGTAAATAAAAAAGCGACCCTGAGGTCGCTTTTTTTATGCGTTGTTCTCGGCGTCCGGCAGCGGCCAGCCGCCGAGGCGTTTCCAGCGGTTAACGATTTCACAAAACAGCTCCGCCGTCCGCTCGGTGTCATAAAGCGCCGAATGCGCCTGGGTACCGTCAAAATCGATACCGGCGGTAATACAGGCTTTAGAGAGGACGGTCTGCCCCAGCGCCAGTCCGCTTAAGGCGGCGGTATCGAAGGTCACAAACGGATGGAACGGGTTGCGCTTGAGCGACGCGCGCTCGGCGGCAGCCATCATAAAACTGTGATCGAAGGTAGCATTGTGCGCCACCATGATCGCGCGGTTACAGTTCTGGTCTTTCATTCCCTTGCGCACCATTTTGAAGATGGCATGCAGCGCGTCATATTCACTCACTGCCCCACGCAGCGGGTTATGGGGATCGATGCCATTAAACGCCAGCGCCTCAGGCTGCAGGTTCGCCCCTTCGAAAGGTTCGACGTGAAAGTGCAGCGTGGAGTCCTGCAGCAAATTGCCCTGTTCATCCATTTTCAACGTGATGGCGGCAATTTCCAGCAGCGCATCGGTTTTGGCATTAAATCCAGCGGTTTCGACATCTATCACAACAGGATAAAAACCACGAAAACGGTCGCACAGACCGGTAAGTTGAGCGTTATCGGACATCTGGATCTCTTACAAGGGGAAAAAAGCAGTGCGCATTATGGCAAATTTCGCAATGAGATGCAGTAAAACAACGGGCGCATTGCGCGCCCGTTACAATCAGTTGCCCAGACCGCGACCGGCGTCTTTGGCTTCAATCAGTTCGATTTTGTAACCGTCCGGATCTTCAACGAAGGCAATCACCGTGGTGCCGCCCTTAACCGGACCCGCTTCACGGGTGACGTTGCCGCCGTTGCTGCGAATGCGCTCGCAGGCTTCTGCGGCGTTATCCACTTCCAGCGCAATGTGACCGTAGGCGGTACCCAGCTCGTAGCTATCCACACCCCAGTTGTAGGTGAGTTCGATAACCGCTTCTTCGCTCTCTTCGCCGTAACCCACGAAGGCGAGGGAGTATTTGTACTCCGGGTTTTCGCTGGTGCGCAGCAGGGACATGCCCAGCACGTTGGTGTAAAACTCGATGGAACGTTGCAGATCGCCAACGCGCAGCATGGTGTGAAGTAGGCGCATATTATCCTCTTAGCTTTTTATCATCTTGAACAGAAACGATGTTTTAGTATAGCGGCGAATCGCCGCCGCTATCAATGAAGGGATTATAAAGAGGGATAATCGGTATAACCTTCTGCGCCGCCACCGTAGAAGCTCTCCGGACGCTGCGGGTTCAGCTCGGCTTTGTGCTTCAGGCGGGCCACCAGATCCGGGTTGGCGATGTAGGCGCGACCAAAGGCCACGGCATCAATCAGCCCTTTGTTGATCAGTTCTTCGGCTTTCTCTGGCGTGTACGCGCCCGCACCAATGATCACGCCCGGGAAGCGGTCACGTACTTTCTGGCGGAACGCATCCGAGTAAGGTTCGCCGCCGGCCCAGTCCGGTTCGGACATGTGCAGATAGGCGATGCCGCGTTTGGCCAGCTCTTCGATCAGGTACAGGGCGTCGGCTTCTTCGTTCGGGCCGTTGTCCACGTTCTGGAAAGAGCCAATCGGCGAGACGCGGATCCCGATGCGATCTGCGCTCCACTCTTTCGAGACGGCATCAACCACTTCCAGCACCAGACGGGCGCGGTTCTCAACGCTGCCGCCGTACTGGTCGTTACGCTGGTTAGAAGACGGCGACAGGAACTGGTGCAGCAGATAGCCGTGGGCAGAGTGCAGCTCAACCAGGTCGAAACCGGCTTCGCGGGCATTGGCTACCGCCTGGCGGAAATCGTTAACGATCCCCGGGATTTCGTCCAGCTCCAGTGCGCGCGGGGTGGTGGTATCCGCACGGGTCGCATTGCCGTTTTCGTCACGCAGAGAGGTGCGGGTACCGGCGTTCAGGGCAGAGGCAGACACCGGCGCCTGACCGCCAGGCTGAAGGCTGCTGTGGGAGATGCGGCCGGTGTGCCACAGCTGCACCGCGATGCGGCCATCTTCGGCATGCACGCCGTCGGTAATTTTCTTCCAGGCGGCGATCTGCTCCGGGCTGTGCAGGCCAGGTGCGCCAGCATAGCCTTTGGCCTGGGCAGAGATCTGCGTGGCTTCGGAGATGATCAGGCCCGCGCTGACGCGCTGGCGATAGTATTCACCCATCAGCGGGGTCGGGATATCGCCCGGCTCAATGCTGCGCAGACGGGTGAGGGGGGCCATAAAGACACGGTTGGGTGCTTCGATCGCGCCCACTTTGAGCGGGGTAAATAATTTTTCGGCTGACATAGTGACTCCTGAGTAGACCGGTCGTCTAGTGATTCGATAAATAAAAACGCCTGTTAATTGCCAGGCGTAGCAATGATGTTCTTAACATGATCCAGCGCGCTCTCCAGCGGCAGCGCGCTGCGGGACATTTTGGCCTGCAGGTTGGCACCCAGCCACAGGGAATAAAGCACCTGCGCCTGGGTGACCGGTTCACCGATGAAGGTCAGGGATTTTTCTTCCCGTCCCTTCGCCAGCGCCTGCGCCAGCAGGGTGATGACACCCGTGGCCCCTTTATCCATCGCCGTGCGCATATCTTCAGAGAGATCGCACACTTCGGCAGAAAGTTTTACCGTCAGACAGCCGCTGATAATGCCCTGCGCGCAGAACTGGGTCAGCGTCTCCTGATAATAAGCCAGAACACGATCGCGACAGTTGCCCTTGCCGCTGGCGAAATGGCTGGCCAGACGCTGATGGTAGCCCGCATAGTGGCGCTCCAGCAGGGCCACGCCAAACGCCTCTTTGGAGCGGAAGTAGTGATAAAACGACCCCTTCGGCACATCGGCGGTTTTCAGCAGCTCGCTCAGACCCATCCCGGTAAACCCGCGGTGCATGCAAAGACGCTCGCCGGTCGCAAGGAGATGTTCGCGTGTATCGTGTTCAGTATGCTTGTTCATGCCGTCAATGTAGTAGACCAATCGGTCTAATGCAAGCCTTATGTTCGACGACAGTGGGTAAGCAGATCCATTTGCGGCTGATAAACCGAGGTCTGGATATTCATCATCCCCAGCACCGTGGAGAAGAGGTTGTCCTGCGACACCGCCTCTTTCGCCGCCTGGTCGCGCAGGCACTGCTCGTCCACGCCAAAGTTCTTTTTATAATCCTGCGACAGCCAGAACATAAACGGAATGTGCGTCTGCTGTTCCGGGGCCAGCATGTACGGCGTGCCGTGCAGATAGAGTCCGTTTTCCCCCAGCGATTCGCCGTGATCCGAGAGATAGACCAGCGCCGTATTCATCGTCGCCTGACGCGCTTTCAGGGCGTCGATGGTTTTACTCAGCACGCTGTCGGTGTACAGAATGGTGTTGTCATAGGTGTTTATTAGCGCCTGATGATCGCAGTCCTGGATCTGGTTTGTGTCGCAGGTTGGGGTGAATTTGCGGTACTGCTCCGGATAGCGCTCGTAGTAGGCCGGACCGTGGCTGCCCATCAGGTGGATCACCAGCACCGTATCCTGCTTCAGGCCATCAAGGGTGTCGTTCAGCCGATAGAGGTTAACGTCGTCAATGCAGGATTTGTCCTTACAGAACTGATCCAGCTTCCACTGCGTCATGTCGGTGTGCGGGATGCGGTTGCAGGCACCTTTACACCCGCCGTCGTTATCCCGCCACAGCAGGTTGACCCCGGCGTGGCCCAGCACATCCAGCAGCCCTTCCTGATGATGGGCAAGGTCGGCATCGTATTTTTTGCGCGGCATACCCGAGAACATGCAGGGCACGGAGACGGCGGTTTCGGTACCGCAGGAGGAGGCCTGCGGGAAGTAAATCACGTTCTGCTTTTCAAGTTCAGGATTAGTATCGCGACCATAGCCGTTAAGGGAGTAGTTTTCCGCCCTGGAGGCTTCACCGACCACCAGCACCAGCACGGTCTTTTTCTGCTGCGCCATCAGCACCGGGCCTTTACGCGCGTCTTCACCGAGACGGATTAAGGTCTGGTCGCCTGCGAACCAGCGCGCCTTGCTGTACTTGGCGATGGCGCTGACGTAGTTGGCTGGCGTCACCATTTTGACGATGCCTTTGTTATTGCGAAACAGCGAGGCGTAGTCTTTATAGAAGACCGCCGCCACCAGAATAATCACCACCAGGCTTGCGAGGATAGCCGCCACGCGCATCAACAGCGTCTGCCACCACTTACCCGGACGGATGCGGATCATCGCCAGCACGACGGCAGGCACCAGACCGGCGACGGCCAGCCACAGCAGCAGCTGAGGCGTGATCAGCGCCGTCGCTTCCTGGGAGTTGGTCTCGAAGACGTTGACAATCATATTCTGGTCAATCACCGCCCCGTAGGTAAACATAAACCAGGTCGCCGCCGCGCAGCCGAGGGTGAGCACCACCAGCAGCGGTTTGCGGATCAACGGGATGTTCAGAATGCTGAAAACGATAACCCAGCCGCAGAACAACACCAGCGGCACGGTAAGGGCGAAAAGAAAATCATGCAGCCGGGCCGGGGAGATCACCTGCCAGCTGCGGTGAATAAAGAGGGCGTTTAACAGGGTAAACAGCAGTGCGCAGCCCAGCGTAAATTTCGTGTCGTTACACTGTAACTTTTTAAGGGTCAGCATCATCATTAAAACCAGGGATTATTTTGATGAGGCGAGTATAAAGAGCGAAGATTAGTGAAACCTTAATGCCACAATTCTGTGGTTGACCTCTTGCGTAACCCCGGCTTAAGGTCTTCACTTTACTAAATCTTGGGTCCGGGGAGGTACGTGTGGCTGAACAACTGGAGTTCTTTCCTGTCCAGAGCCCGTGCCGGGGGATTTGCCAGTCGGACGAGCGCGGATTTTGTCGCGGCTGTATGCGCAGCCGGGAAGAGCGCTTTAACTGGCAGTCCATGAGCGACGCCCAGAAACAGGAGATCCTTCGCCTGTGCCGCCAGCGTCTTTTGCGCAAATTGCGCGCAAACAAGCCCCCCGAACCCGAAGAACCGCAGCAGCCCTCACTGTTTTAGCCCCGTAAACGCGTATACTCTCCGCAGATTTTTTTAAAGGAAATAACTATGGTTCAGCGTATTACCCTTGCCCCGCAGGGCCCGGAGTTTTCCCGTTTTGTGATGGGCTACTGGCGTCTGATGGACTGGAACATGTCCGCCCAACAGCTGGCGAGCTTTATTGAAGAGCATCTGGATCTGGGGATCACTACCGTCGATCACGCCGATATTTATGGCGGCTACCAGTGTGAAGCGGCCTTCGGCGAGGCGATGAAGCTCTCCCCGGCGCTGCGCCAGCGGATGGAGATCGTCACCAAGTGCGGGATCGCCACCACCGCGAAGGCAGAGCATGCCCTCGGCCACTATATTACCGACCGCGACCACATTGTTCGCAGCGCCGAGCAGTCTCTCACCCATCTGGCGACCGATTACCTTGACCTGCTGTTGATCCACCGTCCCGACCCGCTGATGGATGCCGATGAGGTTGCCGAAGCCTTCCTCGCCCTGCATCAGAGCGGCAAGGTGCGCCACTTTGGCGTTTCTAACTTCACGCCGGCGCAGTTCGCGCTGCTGCAGTCGCGTCTGCCGTTTACGCTCGCGACCAACCAGGTTGAGATTTCGCCGGTTTATCAGCCGCTGCTGCTGGACGGCACCCTCGATCAGCTGCAGCAGCTGCGCATCCGCCCGATGGCCTGGTCCTGCCTCGGCGGTGGACGTCTGTTCAACGATGAATCCTTCCAGCCGCTGCGCGATGAGCTGGCGCAGGTGGCTCAGGAGCTGAACGCCGAAACCATCGAGCAGGTGGTGTACGCGTGGATTTTACGCCTGCCATCCCAGCCGCTGCCGATCATCGGTTCTGGCAAAATTGAGCGCGTGCGTTCGGCGCTGGCGGCAGAGCAGCTGAACATGACCCGTCAGCAGTGGTTCCGCATCCGTAAAGCCGCGCTGGGTTACGACGTGCCGTAATTCTCTATTTATCTGACTTTCCGGTTAAAACCTTGCCCCTGGTATAAACTTAAGGGGCAAAAAATAACCAAGGAGGTCATATGAAGCGATTTACTCTGGCAGTGTTAACGCTGGTGGTGTGCGCAGGTGCGCAGGCCGCCAGCGAAGAAGTCAAGATGAACCTCGTCACCTCTCAGGGGATCGGCCAGTCCATCGGGACGGTGAAAATCACCGAAACCGATAAAGGGCTGGAGTTTTCCCCGGATCTCAAAGCCCTCCCGCCGGGCGAACACGGTTATCACGTCCACGCCAAAGGTTCCTGCGAACCCGCTATGAAAGACGGCAAACCCTCCGCCGCTGAGGCCGCAGGCGGCCACCTCGATCCTCAGAACACCGGTAAACATGAAGGGCCGGAGGGCATGGGCCACTTAGGCGATCTCCCCGCGCTGGTGGTGAATAACGACGGTAAAGCCACCGACCCGGTCGTCGCCCCGCGCCTCAAAAAGCTGGATGAGGTGAAGGGCAAGGCGCTGATGATCCACGTCGGCGGTGATAATATGTCGGATCAGCCAAAACCGCTTGGCGGTGGCGGGGCGCGTTACGCCTGCGGGGTGATCTGATCGCTCAGGGTGCCCGGCGCGGGCGCCTGTTCCAGCTGGGATAGCGAGCAGTGCAGTCGCCAGATCAGGGCTGCCAGCTCCTGCCCGGCCGGTTGCGGATGATGGGCCAGGGCATCACAGATGCGCTGAAGCTCGTCCAGGGTGGTGGCAAGGGGGCGCTGCTGGACGCCGCGCTCGCTCATGATGTCACGCAGCAGCGATACCGCGACGTCACGCACCCGGGAGAGCGGATCTGAGCGGGTCTCCCAGTCGCGAAGCTGCCAGACCACGTGGCTGCAGTTGAGCAATACCACGCCCCAGCGCAGCAGCCAGCGTCGCGCGAGCGCGTCCTGGCTGGTATTGAGCTGGTTCACATGGTGATAGACCAGCGATTCGTATCCATTCTCGCTAAGCCGCGGCCTGCGGCTGAGCTGATCGACAAATCCCCGCCGCAGCTCCCGGATGTGACGACGGCTTTTCCGCGCGTCCGATCCCGGGCGCAGCACCGCGAAGGCCAGCCACGTCAGCCCCACGCCCAGAATTTTTGCCAGGTCGTCATTGAGGAAATCGGCAAAGTCATACACCGGCGGGTTGGTCACCGAAATAAATGACCCCATAAACACAATCAGCTGACCCCACAGACCGGCCATGGCGGGCATCTGCTGCTTCAGCAGCTGCATGGTGGTCAGGAGCGGGAACAGAAACAGCAGGAACAACCACAGATCCGAGATCTGCACCATCAGGCCAAACTTAACCACAAAGCTGAACAGCGACAGCAGAACCAGGGTACGCAGCAGCAGGGTGAGCGAGTTAAAAGGCGAGGCCGCCACCGAATAGAGCACGCTGCTGATCGCCGCCAGGGTCAGGGCCGCTCCCCCGGCATCCCACTGGGCGGCAATGGTCCAGGCCCCCACCAGACTCAGGGCGCAGAAGGTGCGAAAGCCGCTCCACAGCGCTTCAAGATTATCGGTATGGCGCGCCAGCGCCGGACTGCGGGGCACCGCAAACTCGGTAATCGGGGTAGCCGTTTCCACAGCTTTAATCCAGCGGCTGCTGCGCAAATAGAGGCGGCTAAAGTAAATCAACCGCTGCCAGAAGGCGCGATGGCGATAATCGTCGCTATTTTCCGGCCTGAGCGGGGCGATAATCCGCGCCACGGTATAGAAGTCGGACTCTGGCCGGGCAAGGGCGGCGAGCAGCTGGTCGATGACCTCACGGGTGTGGGCGGGCGGGTTGGGCCAGTTCAACAGCATGCGGCGCAGGCTTGAGATGGCGCTGGTCATCCGCAACTGCTGGTGAAGAAGATAGTTGAGCAGGGCGTTCTGGCGGCGAAAACGGTAGTGGCTCCAGAAGGCCTGAATGCGCAGCAGGTTCATGGTCAGGATCTGGGCGATCACCTTCTCATGGGCAAGGCGAATGGCATCGTTGCTCTCGGGCTGCCACAGCAGGCTGGCGTGCTCCAGAAGCCTGCTGTGCATGGTTTTCAGGGCGGTAATCAGGGCGGTGCCGTCGGAGGTGCTGGGGAGGATCATCATCATCACCCCGCCGCTGAGAATACCGATAATAACTTCGCACACCCGGGCCTGGGCGATATCCCACAGCTGGGTGGTGTCGAGGATATCGATGACCGGGAAGGCGATGATCGCCGCGGTATAACCGGCAAGCTGGAAGGCGTAGGCGACGTTGTTGGTGAAATGGGCGCAGGCCCAGGTACAGACGGCGAGCCAGGCAGCCATGCTGAACAGAAACAGCCAGGGATCGTTGAGCGTATGCCCGGCAATAATCAGCGCCGCCGTTGCGCCAAGCAGGCTGCCCGCCACGCGGCCGAGACTTTTACTGATTACGCCGCCCACGGTCGGGAAGCTGACCACCGCCGCCGAGGTCATCGCCCAGTAGGGTTCATCCAGGTTGAGACAGTAGGCGACGGTCAGGGCCAGGCACATCGCAATCCCGTTGCGCAGGGCATAGCGCCACTGCGCCGGGGACGCTTTAAGCCACGGCAGGTTGTGCCAGTTCACGGCGCGGTGCCGATGGAAACGGTGCAGGTGGTGCCGGAGACCAGGGTCAGGTCCGCTGGCAGCTGGTCAAAAGCGATGCGCACCGGGATGCGCTGCGCCAGCCGCACCCACGGGATATTAGGCTTAACGTCCGGCACCAGGCCAGAGTCGGTCTCCACGCTCTGATCGTAGATGGCGCGACCGATACTGGATACGTGACCCTGTAACCTTTGCGAACCGCTGTAGAGGACAATCTGCGCTGGCGCACCCTCACGGATATGCCGGAGCTTGGTCTCTTCGAAATAGCCCACCACGTAAAAGGAGTGGCTATCGACCAGGGCAAACACCGGCTGGCCGGTGGTGGCATAATCGCCCACGCGGGTGGAGAGATTGGTCACCCAGCCGTCTACCGGGGCTTTAACCACCGTCTGGGTCAGCTGCCACTGGGCCTGTTTGAGGGTTGCTTCGGCTACCGCCACGCTGGCCTGCATCGCCTTGACGTTAATGTTGGCGGTATCCAGATCTTCTGCGGAGATATACTTTTGCGACAGATGGCGGCGACGGTTGGCTTCGTTATTGGCTTTTGCCAGGTCGGACTGGGCTTTTGCCAGCTGGGCTTCGGCGTTCAGCACCGCAATATGGTAAGGCGTCTCATCAATCTGAAACAGCACCTCACCCGCATGCACAAACTGATTATCTTTAATCTTAAGAGTGGTAATGGTGCCGGAGACCTGGGGCGTTACGCTGACCTGTTCGGCGCGCACTTTTCCGTCCCGGGTCCAGGGTGACTGCATGTAATAGTTCCAGAGCCACCAGCCGGCAATCAGCGCCAGGGCCAGAACCAGTAATGATGAAAAATATTTAATTGTTTTCATAATGTTAGTCACCACACAATCAACAGAACCAGTCCCAGGCATACTGCCAGGACAAACAGTGAAAGATCCATCAGCATGGGATGCCAGATTTCACCGGAATAGATCCAGTCGCGCAGTAAGCGGTGGGTGACAAGCCAGAGAACAAAACCCAGCATCACCGCTTTAAACAGGGGAGGAAAATAAACCGAGGCACCCACTATCAGATCCTGAAGCGGTAACCCCGTGGCGTTAAGCGTGAAATTCACGTGCCGGTTCCTTTGCAAATGGGGTAGTGGCCAAAAAGCGCGGCCGCATAACGCGCTGGGGCGTCATAACAAAGTGTAAAACAGACTGTCGTCAAGGTTGAATGCAGTATTGCATTTGTTTTGGCAATATAAATGCTGCACACTATTCTAAAATCAGTATAATAACTTAGCAAGCTAATTATAAGGAGATGAAATTGGAATCGCCATTAGGTTCTGATCTGGCCAGGTTAGTACGCATCTGGCGTGCTCTGATTGACCATCGCCTGAAACCTCTGGAATTGACACAGACGCATTGGGTCACGCTGCATAACATTCATCAGCTGCCGCCCGACCAGTCACAGATCCAACTGGCAAAAGCGATAGGCATCGAGCAGCCTTCACTGGTACGTACGCTCGATCAACTGGAAGAGAAGGGGCTGATTTCACGCCAGACCTGTGCCAGCGATCGTCGTGCCAAGCGGATTAAACTCACTGAAAAAGCGACCCCCATCATCACAGAGATGGAGGCGGTTATCAGCAAAACGCGCGGTGAAATCCTCAGTGGGATCTCACCTGCTGAACTGGAACTGCTGATCGCGCTGGTTGCCCGGCTCGAGCACAATATCAATGAGCTACAGTCCCGCGACTGACCTTTAAAAAAGCCTTGCTGATGCAAGGCTTTTTCTTTACCCAAATACCACCACCCGGTTACGCCCGGTCTCTTTCGCCTCGTACATCGCCTTGTCTGCGTACCCGACGCACTCTTCAGCACTGATTTTCGACGTGGCGGTAAACACCCCCATACTGATGGTGATGGGCTCGGGAAGCTGCCCGTCGGTACTGGCTTTATCAAAGCTGCTCAGTTTTAAGCGGATCCGCTCTGCCACCTGGCGTGCCGCCTCGGGAGGCGTATGGGTTAACAGCAGGACAAACTCCTCTCCGCCGATGCGTGCCGCAACGTCCTGCGGCCGAACCGAATCCATCAGCAGCTGAGCGACAAACTGCAACACCTTATCTCCCTGCAGATGCCCGTAGCAGTCGTTGATGCGCTTAAAACGATCGAGATCGCTGACGATAACCGAGACCGGCTCCGTCGGTTTTACCGTGCGCAGGGCGTGATTGAGGGTGTCATAAAAATAGCTGCGATTATAAAGCCGCGTCAGCGGATCGCGAATGGAGTTCTGATAAGACTGCTGATACTTCAGATGCGACTCGCGATAAAGATTAAAGACGTCATACAGCAGAACGAAAATAATCAGCAGCGTGGCGACGGCTTCAAATAACCGGGCGCGATACCAGGAGAGATCTTCCGCGTGCCCACCTAAAAACAGCATCGCAAGCGTGGCGATATAACAGATACATAAGAAGTTACCGCCAATCCAGAACAGGTTACGCACCCGCGTAATACTCATCAGGGTTGCTAATGAAATAACCCAGAGCGCAATAAGCGTGATGTTCGTTGGCTTTTTCCACAGCAACATATATTGCCGGGTTTCATTGTCAACCAGGTCTAATGTTAATAAAGGCGAGTTGCTGGAATAGAGCCAGGCCAGGATCAATATCAGAGCCGTGTAAATAAACATCCCGGAAATGACTGCCACATGGAAAGTGCGTGACAGCGAACGGTTGCGGAGAGCGAAAAGCACGGCCGAGACGATAAACAGCACGGCCATCAGCAGATGGCGGAACGTAAAGTAGATCATGGCGTCGTTGTAGTTAACGACGTCAAACTGATACAGATCCAGCCAGGCCGGGTAACTGGAAAGAGTGCCCACCATCAGCAGAGCCGAACCGGCGAAGGCGAATGAAAAGGCCATCAGATATAACCGCATCCTGTCACACCAGTATTTCATCGCCATAAAACTGGCAATGAAAAGGTGGAATACCAGTAAAAAGATGGTGAGCATGGGAAACAAAAGCGGTGAAAACGAGGGGATCTTTTCCACCAGTTCATTAAACAGAGAATGTAAGATCCCGATGACAATAAAACAGCCCACAAAGAACTGAACATACTTGTTCTTAATATAATGATTTATCGCAAGCATATATAACTTTAAAATTAAAAATATCGAAGGATTTGCGAATAGTCTCATATGCGCAGGTGTAATACTTTGCGCAGGAACAAGAGATGGAAGTATTAAATATAAGTGCGGTGAATGTATTAAGTGAATATATTCACGTGAGTGCTACTAAAAGAGAACGGACGTGGTCAGGAGACCACGTCCGTAACGTTATTAACGCGGAGATACGGTAACCTGGCTGCCGTTGCTGGCCAGGACTACGCGTTGGCCTGCCGCGAATCGGGTGTTGCCCTGCTTCTGGACCACCATAATGGTGCTGCCGTCGTCCTTGCGGATCTCCAGCTCAACGCCCTGGGATTTGTTCATCGCACCCTGGACGCCCTGACCTGCAACACCACCGGCTACGGCACCCGCAGCGGTTGCCAGAGAACGGCCTGTGCCGCCACCGACGGTGTTACCGAGGAAACCACCCAGTACCGCACCACCCAGTGCGCCGATCACGTTGTTCTCGTCACCGCCCTGAATCTGTACCGGGCGCGTGTTCACGATGGTGCCATAAGTGACATTCTGAACCTGTTTCGCCTCAGAGGCACTGTACACATCCCCGGAAAGGGAACTGTCGTTCACACAGCCAGCCAGAGTAAATCCAACTAACGAAACGGCCAGTACACGTAAAATCATTTGAATCTCCTGTTCACCAAAAACGCTCTTTGAGCATCCGTTATGGCTAAATTATATGGCATCAATAGCCATAAATCCTATCTTTGCTCAAACACAATCAGAATGATACTCGAAACTCAATCAACCATAGCTATACAAGCGACGATATCACCCTGCGGGCGATGCGGATAATTCCTGGAATGATGCCGGGTGCCAGCTATTGTTAAAAAGTATTAGTCCGCCGTAGCATTGATTATCGGTTTATGGTGGAGTGAGTCATCAGCCCATACGGATAAAGGAAAACGGATGAAATCGGGTCGCTACATTGGCGTAATGTCAGGAACCAGTCTGGATGGTGTGGATGTCGTTCTTGCGGCAATAGATGAGAATATGGTGGCGCAGCAGGCAAGCCTCAGCTGGCCTATTCCTCAGCACATGAAACAAGCGATTCTGAATATCTGTCAGGGCCAACAGCTGACGCTGTCGCAGCTGGGGCAGCTGGATACGCAGCTGGGACGCCTGTTCGGTGATGCCGTGCAGGCGTTGATGGATCAGGAGAACCTGCGCCCTCAGGATGTCGTGGCGATCGGCTGTCACGGGCAAACGGTCTGGCATGAGCCGGGCGGCGAGGCTCCGCATACCCTGCAGATTGGCGATAACAACCACATCGTCGCCAAAACCGGCGTGACGGTGGTAGGGGATTTCCGCCGCCGGGATATCGCGCTTGGCGGGCAGGGCGCACCGCTGGTTCCCGCGTTCCACCATGCGCTGCTGGCGCATCCGACGGAGCGCCGCATGGTGCTGAACATCGGCGGCATCGCCAATCTCTCCTTATTGATCCCCGGCCAGCCGGTGCGCGGTTTCGACACCGGGCCGGGCAATATGCTGATGGACGCCTGGATCTGGCGTCAGGCGGGCAAACCCTACGACAAAGATGCCCAGTGGGCCTGCAGTGGCAAGGTCATTATCCCGCTGCTGCAAAGCATGCTGTGCGATCCCTATTTTGCCGCACCGGCGCCGAAAAGCACCGGCCGCGAATACTTCAACTACGGCTGGCTCGAACGTCAGTTGGCGAACTTCCCGGGCCTGGCTCCTGAGGACGTGCAGGCCACGCTGGCGGAGCTCACTGCCGTTTCGGTGTCGGAACAGGTGTTGCTCAGCGGTGGCTGCGAGCGTCTGCTGGTTTGCGGTGGCGGCGGCCGTAACCCGCTGGTGATGACGCGCCTCGCCGGTCTGCTGCCGGGTACGGAGGTGACCACCACCGACAAGGCGGGGATCAGCGGTGACGACATGGAAGCGCTGGCCTTCGCCTGGCTGGCGTGGCGCACCGTGGCTGGGCTGCCGGGGAACTTGCCCTCAGTGACCGGTGCCCGTGAAGCCAGCGTCTTAGGTGCTGTTTTTCCAGCGAATCCGCGGCAAAATCAGAGTTAACCGAATTTCGCTTAAGCACGCCGTGGGTAAAAATACCGAAAAAAACGGGAGGGCGTTCGCGCCCTCCGGGACCAAAAAGTCTTCGGAATTTACCCATGAAAAAACTGCTTCTTGCTTTTACCCCCTTCCTGCTGGCGAGCTGTAGCGTCTACAACCAGTTCGTCGAGCGCATGCAAACCGACACCCTGGCCTATCAGTGTGAAGAAAAACCGCTCACCGTTAAGCTCAATAATCCGCGCCAGGAAGTCAGCTTCGTCTATGACAATAAGCTGCTGACGCTGAAGCAGGGAATGTCAGCCTCCGGTACCCGTTACAGCGACGGGGTGTATGTCTTCTGGTCGAAAGGTGACAGTGCGACGGTATACAAGCGCGATCGCATTGTGCTGAACAATTGTCAGATCGAAAATCCGAAGCGTTGAGATTTTGCAGGGGGCGGCGCACAATAGCGTCACCCATTGTCAACGTCAGCTAACGCCATGTCAGATAACGATGAATTGCAGAAAATCGCGCACCTCCGGCGCGAATACACCAAAGGCGGCCTGCGTCGCCAGGATCTCCCCGCCGAGCCGCTGGTGCTGTTTGAACACTGGCTGAAACAGGCCTGTGAAGCAAAACTGGCCGATCCGACCGCGATGGTGGTCGCCACCGTCGATGAAAAGGGTCAACCCTACCAGCGCATTGTCCTGCTCAAGCATTACGACGATAAAGGATTGGTGTTTTACACCAACCTCGGCAGCCGCAAAGCGCAGCACCTCGAACACAACCCGCGTATCAGTCTGCTCTTCCCGTGGCATATGCTGGAGCGCCAGGTGATGGTCACCGGCACCGTTGAGCGTCTCTCCACGCTTGAGGTGGTGAAGTATTTCCACAGCCGACCGCGCGACAGCCAGATTGGCGCCTGGGTCTCTAAACAGTCGAGCCGCATCTCTGCCCGCGGCGTGCTGGAAAGCAAGTTCCTCGAGCTGAAACAGAAATTCCAGCAGGGCGAAGTGCCGCTGCCGAGCTTCTGGGGCGGTTTCCGCGTCCAGGTCCAGCAGATGGAGTTCTGGCAGGGCGGTGAACATCGACTCCACGACCGCTTTTTATACCAGCGCGATAACGATGCCTGGAAAATCGATCGTCTGGCACCTTAATCCCCGAAATTTGTTCTCTTAAGCGCTGGTACAACGGGTGTCAGCGCTTTATTCTATGTACCTTTCGCGTCTGGCGAAAAGTCGTGTACCGGCAAAGGTGCAGTCGTTTTATACATGGAGAATTTGATGGCAAGCAGTAACTTGATTAAACAATTGCAAGAGCGGGGGCTGGTAGCCCAGGTGACGGACGAGGAAGCGTTAGCAGAGCGACTGGCGCAAGGCCCGATCGCGCTCTATTGCGGCTTCGATCCTACCGCTGACAGCTTGCATTTGGGGCATCTGGTTCCTTTGTTATGCCTGAAACGCTTCCAGCTGGCAGGCCATAAGCCTGTGGCACTGGTCGGCGGCGCAACGGGTCTGATTGGCGACCCGAGCTTCAAAGCCGCTGAGCGTAAACTGAATACGGCAGACACCGTGCAGGAGTGGGTGGCAAAAATCCGCAAACAGGTTGCCCCATTCCTCGACTTCGACTGTGGTGAGAACTCAGCGATTGCCGCGAACAACTACGACTGGTTTGGCGGCATGAACGTGCTGACCTTCCTGCGTGATATCGGCAAGCACTTCTCCGTTAACCAGATGATCAACAAAGAAGCGGTGAAGCAGCGTCTGAACCGTGACGATCAGGGCATCTCTTTTACCGAGTTCTCCTACAACCTGCTGCAGGGTTATGACTTCGCCTGTCTGAACGAACTGCACGGCGTTGCCCTGCAGATTGGCGGCTCTGACCAGTGGGGTAACATCACCTCCGGGATCGATCTGACCCGTCGTCTGCACCAGAACCAGGTCTTTGGTCTCACCGTTCCGCTGATCACCAAAGCAGACGGCACCAAATTCGGTAAAACTGAAGGCGGCGCGGTATGGCTCGATCCGAAGAAAACCAGCCCGTACAAGTTCTACCAGTTCTGGATCAACACCGCGGATGCTGACGTCTATCGCTTCCTGAAGTTCTTCACCTTTATGGACATCGAAGCGATCAATGCCCTGGAAGAAGAAGACAAGAACAGCGGTAAAGCGCCACGCGCCCAGTACGTGCTGGCAGATGAAGTGACGAAGCTGGTTCACGGTGAAGAGGGCCTGGCAGCGGCGAAGCGTATCACCGCCAGCCTGTTTAACGGCACCTTAAGCGATCTGAGCGAAGAGGACTTCGAACAGCTGGCGCAGGATGGTGTGCCGATGGTTGAGATGGACAAAGGCGCCGATCTGATGCAGGCCCTGGTGGATTCTGAGCTGCAGCCGTCCCGCGGTCAGGCACGTAAAACCATCGCCTCGAACGCCATCACCATTAACGGTGAAAAACAGTCTGACCCGGAGTACATCTTCACCGACAGCGATCGTCTGTTTGGTCGTTATACCTTACTGCGTCGCGGTAAGAAGAATTACTGTCTGGTTTGCTGGAAATAATCATAAAAGCACAGGGGCGTGGGAAACCACGCCCCTTTATTTTTTCAGGGTTGTGGTAAGAACATGAAGAATATCCTCGCCATCCAGTCCCACGTTGTCTTTGGGCATGCTGGCAACAGCGCCGCTGAGTTTCCGATGCGTCGTCTCGGGGCCAACGTCTGGCCGTTAAACACCGTTCAGTTTTCCAACCATACGCAATACGGCAAGTGGACCGGTTGCGTGATGCCGCCCGCTCATCTCACGGAGATTGTTCAGGGCATCGCCGATATCGACAAACTGAAAACCTGCGATGCCGTGCTGAGCGGCTACCTGGGTTCTGCAGAGCAGGGCGAGCATATTCTCGGTATCGTCCGCCAGGTGAAGGCGGCGAATCCGGCGGCGAAATACTTCTGTGACCCGGTGATGGGCCATCCGGAAAAGGGCTGTATCGTGGCACCGGGCGTGGCGGAGTTCCACGTGCGTCACGCTTTACCGGCCAGCGACATTATCGCCCCGAACCTTATCGAGCTGGAGATCCTCTGCGAGCACCCGGTGAACAGCGTGGAAGAGGCCGTGGCGGCGTCCCGCGAACTGATTGTGATGGGGCCTGAGATCGTGCTGGTGAAGCATCTGGCCCGCGCCGGATTAAGCCCGGATCGCTTTGAAATGCTGCTGGTAACCAAAGATGAAGCCTGGCACATCAGCCGTCCGCTGGTGGATTTCGGCAGCCGCCAGCCGGTAGGCGTGGGCGATGTCACCAGCGGTCTACTGCTGGTGAAACTGCTGCAGGGTGCAACGGTGCGTGATGCGCTGGAGCACGTCACGGCGGCGGTGTATGAGATTATGATCGCCACCAAAGCGATGCAGGAGTACGAACTGCAGGTGGTGGCCGCCCAGGATCGTATAGCGAAGCCAGAACACGTCTTTAGTGCGACCCAGCTCTGATAAAAAAAGCCGGGTGGCGCTTCGCTAACCCGGCCTACGGAATCTGTAGGCCCGGCAAGCGAAGCGCCGCCGGGCAAAAAAAATCCTCTTACTTCAACCCTTCCGCTTCCAGCGCTGCCGCCACGGCAGGACGCTCCGCCATACGCTGCATATAAGCGTCAATATGGCTTAACCCTTCCATGTTCAGTTTCACGGCGCGTGCCCAGCGCAGGACGGTAAACAGATACGCATCGGCGATGGTAAAGCGCTGACCGCAGATCCACTGTTCATCTTTCAGTGATTCGTTGACGTACTGCAGCTTTTTCTCCAGCAGGGCGCGGACGGTCGGCTTGTACTCTTCCGGGGTATCCGGGCGGAACAGCGGGGTAAAGCCCTTGTGCAGTTCGGTGGCGATGTAGTTCATCCACTCGATGGTCTTATAGCGGGCAATGCTGCCGGTAGGGGCCAGCAGCTGGCGGTCTGCCACGCTGTCGGCGAGGTATTGCATGATGGCAACCCCTTCGGTCAGCAGGGTACCGTCTTCCAGCAGCAGGGCCGGAACCTGGCCTTTAGGATTCACCGCGAAAAAATCATCGCCGTTTTCCAGACGCTTTTTCATCAGATCGACACCGTTGAGGGTGAAGTCTTTACCGCTCTCGCGCAGCGTAATGTGGGAGGCAAGAGAGCAGGCGCCTGGTTTATAGAACAGTTTCATCGGTCACTCCTGTTTACGTAGGTTTACTCTATGTTAGTGCGCCACAAGGTAAAAAAAAAGCCGCTAACGCACAGTTAGCGGCTTCCGTTCAGTCGTTTCCCGATGACATTACGCGGTGGCGGTTTTGCTCGCTTTAGCGGTAGTGTCGTCGTCCTGAGTCATGCGGTTCAGTTTCGGCGCAGTCAGCATCATCAGCGCAGCGATGACCGCGGTGGCGATACCAATCTGCAGGAACACGTCGCCGTAGACATGCAGGGACTGCAGCGGATCGGTCACGTCAGATGGCACGGCCATCAGGTTCGCGATTTTACCGGCGATGATGGCAGCACCGGCAGTGGTCAGGAACCAGCTACCCATGATGAAGCCCATCAGACGCTGTGGAACCAGCTGTGCAACCATCGCGAGGCCCAGACCGGAGATCATCAGCTCACCGATAGACTGCAGCGCGTAGCTCAGGATCAGCCAGTTAACGGAGACGATACCCGCGTCGCTGGCGAACTTAGCACCCAGCGGCAGTACGAGGAACGCACCAGAGCACAGCACCATACCGACAGCAAACTTGTGCGGCATTGGCAGGCGGTCGCCCATCTTGTTGTAGATAGCAGCCAGAATCGGGCTACCAATCATGATCCAGAACGGGTTCAGGGCCTGGAACTGCTCAGGTTCGAACGCGATACCCAGGATAGAGTGCTCAACGTTACGGATCGCGAAGAAGTTCAGAGAAGTCGGCATCTGGCTGTAGAGCACGAAGAAGACAATGGCTTCAACCATCAGGATGAAGGCAACGATCATCTTACGGCGCGCTGCGCCCTGCATAGAGAAAGCTTCTTTCGCGAAGATGCAGACGATACCCAGCGCAACCACGCCCAGCACCGCACGGGCGATACCCTGGTTGTGCAGCAGCCAGGTCGCAATAGCAACCAGCACCACAACACCGACGATAGTTGCCAGCAGTTTGCCTTTCTGCACCGGGGCAAAGTCAGGTTTTGAACCGTAGTCTTTAACCCAGCTGCGGCAGAACAGGAAGTTCACCACGGTGATCAGCATACCGACGAAGCTCAGGGCAAACGCCACGCTCCAGCCGAATTTTGCTGCCAGCCACGGGGTTGCCAGCATAGAGAAGAAGGAACCGATGTTGATGGACATGTAGTACATGGTGAATGCACCGTCCAGACGTGGGTCATCTTTCTTATAGCAGGTAGAAAGCAGGGAAGACGGGTTCGCTTTGAACAGGCCGTTACCGACCGCGATGGTCGCCATACCCATATACACCACGCCGGCATCGTGACCGGACCATGCCACCAGACCATAACCGATAGCCAGAACGATGGCGCCCAGCAGGATGACACGTTTGGTACCCAGCACTTTATCGCCCAGCCAGCCGCCAATCGCGACCAGACCGTACACCAGAGCACTGAAGGAAGAGAACAGCGTGATGGAATCGGCTTCGGACATACCCAGTTGTTTAACCAGGTAAACCGCCATGATCCCTTGCAGACCGTAGTAACCAAAACGCTCCCACAGCTCAATAGAGAAAATGAGATAGAACGATTTCGGTTGTTTGAAAGCGTTAAGACTTACGCTCTCTTCAGCTGGTTTATTGTTTGCAGTAGACACATATACCTCTTTTTTTACATCCCATATTAACGGGGGTGTTCACAGCGTGATGACCGTAGTCCATCCGCTTTATAGTTATAGTGGGAGGGGAAACGGCGGGTAATGTTCACTATCCTGACCCATCTGGCAAGGTGTTTGTAATAGTCTGTTACATTTAACTCTTGCCCTATAATGCGCCAGAAACCCAAATGTTATTTAGCGTTAAATTTTACCGTTGCGTTGAAACTGGTTTTTTTCACTGTCAGTCAGGGGAAAAAATCGCCATGTGGCGATATGTTCTGCTGTAAAAGGTGTTAAGCAGTGATATGGCCTGCATTCTGAAAAATACCCGGACATATCTACGGGTATAAAGGGGATAATTATTGATGCTGTAAGGCCTTGATAGCCTTTTTGACACATAAAATTAACAGCGTGTGAACAGGGTGATCGAGATCACATTTATATAGAAAATTTCGCTGACGAAAAAACAATTAACCTGTTTGATTGTTATATAGCCGCACAATGCGCGAAGCATGCACTTTAGCTCAGTTGGAAAAACTGCAAAAGGCGGGATTAAAAGATAGTCATGCTTAGTGTAAGGGATTTACATCATGAAAAAACCGTCGGATGACGGTTTCAGGCATCGGTTTTCTCTTTATATTCACAGAGATCTTCAATAATACAGGAGCCACAGCGGGGCTTACGCGCAATACAGGTGTAGCGCCCGTGCAGGATCAGCCAGTGGTGGCAGTCGACCTTAAACTCCGCCGGAACCACCTTCAGGAGCTTATCTTCAACTTGCTCCACGTTTTTGCCCGGGGCGAAATTCGTCCGGTTGCAGACGCGGAAGATGTGGGTATCCACGGCAATGGTCGGCCAGCCAAAGGCGGTATTCAGCACCACGTTGGCGGTTTTGCGGCCCACGCCGGGCAGGGCTTCCAGCGCAGCGCGATCTTCCGGTACTTCGCCACCGTGCAGCTCAATCAGCATCCGGCAGGTCTTAATCACGTTCTCGGCTTTGCTGTTAAACAGGCCGATAGTCTTGATGTACGACTTTACCCCCTCGACGCCCAGCTCCAGCATCGCCTGGGGCGTGTTGGCTACGGGATAGAGCTTGGCGGTGGCTTTGTTCACGCTCACGTCCGTAGCCTGCGCGGAGAGCAGGACCGCGATCAGCAGCTCAAACGGCGAGGTGAAGTTCAGTTCGGTCGTCGGGTGCGGGTTGTTATCCCGCAGGCGCTGCAAAATAGTTAAACGCTTCTCTTTGTTCATCAGGCCTTCTCAGGGATCCCTTCCTCTGCGCTGCGAGCGGCAGCGCGGCGTTTGCGCTTCTCATCAATCAGGTATTTCACCGCCAGCATCATGCCGAGGCCAATAAACGCGCCAGGGGGCAGCATCGCCAGCAGGAACGGCGTATCGGTGTGGAACACTTCAATGCGCAGGGCTTTGGCCCAGCCGCCCAGCAGCGCGTCCGCGCCGTCGAACAGGGTGCCGTTGCCGAGGATTTCGCGCATCGAGCCCAGCACGAACATCGCTCCGGTTGCCCCCATCCCGATGGCAAAGCCATCAAGGGCGGAAATCAGCGGATCGTTTTTCACCGCAAAGGCTTCGGCGCGTCCCACCACAATACAGTTGGTCACGATCAGCGGGATAAAAATCCCCAGCGACTGATAAAGACCAAAGGCGTAAGCGTTGATCAGCATCTGCACGACGCTCACCACCGAGGCGATGATCATCACGTAGATCGGAATACGAATTTCTGACGGCGTCCAGCGACGCAGGGCAGAGATCGACAGATTGGTCAGGGTCAGCACCAGCGTAGTGGCAAGGCCCAGGCCCAGGGCGTTGGTGGCGGTCGAGGTGACGGCCAGCAGCGGACACATCCCCAGCAGCTGCACCAGGGCGGAGTTGTTCTTCCACAGCCCCTGGACAATAACCTCTTTAACCTGGCTCATGATCACTCCTCACAGGCGGGCAGATTGTTAATTTGCGCAGGCAGCGTTTGCGCGTAGACGCCCGCGCGCTTAACGGCATTCACCACCGCACGTGGGGTGATGGTAGCACCGGTAAACTGATCGAATTCGCCGCCATCTTTTTTCACCGCAAAGGCCGGATCGTCAATACCGTGGATCATTTTACCAGCGAAATGCAAAATCCAGTCGCTTAAGCGGGTTTCGATTTTATCCCCAAGCCCTGGCGTTTCGTGATGCTGAGTCACGCGCGTGCCCAGCACGGTACCGGAGAAATCGGTGCCGACCAGCAGCTGAATAGCGCCGGAGTAACCGTCAGGGGCCGTTGCTTCCATTACGGTACCGACCAGCGTATCGCCCTTACGGGCAATATAGATACGGTGAGTACCTTTGCCCAGCGCCGGAGCCTGAACAAGGTAGCAGCTCTTCTGCAGTTCGTTATCGTACAAATCGGCCGGAATAACCTGGTCAAACAGCGCCTTCTGCTGACGGGCCGCCTGTTCATCAATGGTGGATTTGGTTAACCCGTTGACCAGCGCGGTCAGGCCGGTCAGCACCGCGGCAAAGAGCGCCAGGGTCACACCGTGTTTTTGCATCGTCTTTAACATGGCGTATTCCTTAGCGATGGCCGTACACGCGCGGACGGGTGTAGTAGTCGATGAGCGGTACGGTAATGTTCGCCAGCAGCACGGCGAAGGCCACGCCGTCCGGGTAACCGCCAAAGCTGCGGATCAGCCACACCAGCAGACCGGCCAGCGCACCAAAAATGAGACGTCCACGGTTCGTGGTGGAGGCCGTCACCGGGTCGGTCAGAATAAAGAACGCACCCAGCATGGTGGCACCAGAGAGCAGATGGATCTGCGGCGATGCCAGCGACTCCGGCGAGAACGCCCAGCCCAGCCCGGAACAGACCGCAAGAGTCACCAGGAAGCTCACCGGGATATGCCAGCGGATCGCTTTCTGCCACAGCAGAAACAGCCCGCCCGCCAGATAAGCGAGGTTAACCCACTGCCAGCCTGCGCCCGCCAGCACGCCGCTGTAAATCGGGTACTGCAGGATCTGCTCCACGCTATGGCCCGCGTGCAGGGAGGTTTTGAAGGTATCAAGCGGTGTTGCCTGGCTGATGCCGTCCACGCCCATGCGCAGGCTGTTCATATCAGCGCCGCTGGCGGTATGGCCAGAGAAGATCACCTGCACGGCATCCATAAAACCTGGCACCGTTGCGGCGATGTCATGCGGCGGCAGCCAGCTGGTCATCTGCACCGGGAAGGAGATCAGCAGCACCACGTAGCCAATCATCGCCGGGTTAAAGGGGTTGTGCCCCAGGCCGCCATACAGCTGCTTGGCGATGATAACCGCAAATACGGTGCCGAGCACCACCATCCACCAGGGGGCGAAGGGGGGAATACTGATAGCCAGCAGCAGACCGGTAAGCAGGGCGGAGTTGTCCGCCAGAATTTTGCTTACGGCAATTTTGCGCAGCTTAAGCACCAGCGCTTCAGCCGCCAGGGCGCTGACACAGCCGAGGATAATTTGCAGCAGCGTACCCCAGCCGAAAAACCAGAACTGAACGGCAATGCCCGGCAGCGCGGCCAGGCAAACCAGCATCATAATGCGCGATGTCTGGCGCTGGTTATGGGTATAAGGGGAGCTTGCGATTCTGAAAACCATTTAATCCTCGTTAACTGCCTGCTGTGCGGCTTTCTTCGCCTGGACGCGCGCGATGGCGGCAGCAACTGCCGCCTTGCGTGGATCGTCATTGGCTGCCGGTTCTTCTTCCTGCTGCGCCGCCTTGCGTGCTTTGGCACGAGCGATGGCCGCCTCGACCGCGGCTTTACGCGGATCGACAGGGGATTTTTCTTCCGGGGTCGTTTCCGGCTGCGCCGCTTTACGGGCTTTCGCACGGGCAATGGCCGCTTCGACCGCGGCTTTGCGTGGGTCGACCGGCGTCTGTTCGATCTGAATGTCGTCCGGCTGCGCCACTTTGCGGGCTTTCGCGCGGGCAATCGCCGCTTCGACCGCGGCTTTACGTGGATCGACCGGAGCCGGTTCGGCCTGGCTTTCTTCCGGCTGGGCCGCTTTGCGGGCTTTGGCGCGGGCAATCGCCGCTTCCACCGCAGCTTTACGCGGATCGGCTTCCGGCAGCGCTGCGGCTGCCTGGGCTTTTTCTGCCTGCCGCGCCCGGGCCTCGGCTTTACGCGCTTCGCGGGCGGCAATCATCTCGCTGTTATCCGGACGCTGACCTGCCGGGATCACTACATCTTCGGTAGCGGTGGCTTTCTTCTCGCGCACGCGGGCCAGGGCGGCGTTGATGGCGTCCTGATCTTTCGCCGCAGGCTGAACCGCGGCTTTCTTGTGGCGCTCCTCGCGGGCGGCTTTCTCACGCTCAAGACGCTGCTGGCGCGCTTCAAAACGTGCTTTGGCTTCGGCAGCACGCTTCTCTTCCTGGGCGATGGCGTAAATTTCGGCTTTCTCGACGCGGAAATACTGCACCAGCGGAATATTGCTCGGACAAACCCAGGCGCAGGCACCGCACTCGATACAGTCGGCCAGGTTGTGGGATTTTGCTTTGTCGTGGATCTGCCCTTTGCTGTACCAGTACAGCTGCTGGGGCAGCAGATCTGCCGGACAGGCATCGGCGCAGGCGCTACAGCGAATGCAGCCTTTCTCTTCCTGCTCTTCGCCCATTTCGCTGGCGGACGGTGCCAGCAGGCAGTTGGTAATTTTCACGACCGGGACATCGAGCCACGGCAGGGTAAAGCCCATCAGCGGCCCGCCCATGATCACCATCTGCTCAGCGCTCGGGCAGAAACCGGCCTGATCGAGCAGGTGGCGGACAGGAGTGCCGAGACGCGCCCAGACGTTGCCCGGACGGCTGACGGCTTCACCGGTGAGGGTAACGACGCGCTCGGTGAGCGGTTCGCCGTCAATGACCGCACGTTTCACGGCATAGGCGGTGCCGACGTTCTGCATCAGCACGCCGATATCAGACGAACGACCGCCGTGGGGAACCTGCTTGCCGGTTAAGATCTGGGTCAGCTGCTTCGCACCGCCCGAAGGGTATTTGGTCGGGATCACGCGCAGGCCGATGTCGTGGCTACCCGCCAGCACCGCACGCAGCATGGAGATGGCCTGCGGCTTGTTATCTTCGATGCCGATCAGGACTTCCTGCGGCTGCAGAATGTGCGCGAGGATACGAATACCCTCAACGATTTGCGCCGCGCAGTCCTGCATCAGACGATCGTCCGCTGTAATGTAGGGTTCGCACTCGGCGGCGTTGATGATCAGGGTCTTAATCTTATCGCCGCCGCCCTGCAGTTTGTTGCCGGTCGGGAAGCCTGCGCCGCCCAGACCGGCGACGCCGGACTGATGGATGCGGGCGATTAGCTCTTCCCGGCTGTGGCTGCGGTAGTCGCTCCAGCCGTCGCGCTCGATCCAGCGATCTTCGCCATCGGCTTCAATCACGATGCACATTTCAGACAGCGCGGAAGGGTGGGCCACCGTATGGGGGGCAATCGCCACCACGGTGCCGGAGGTCGGGGCATGGACAGGCAGCATACGCCCGCGCCCGAAGGTCAGGGGCTGGCCGCGTAACACGCTGTCGCCGGGCTTCACGCACAGCTCACCCTCAGCGCCGATGTGCTGTTTCAGAGGGATAATAAAACGGTTGGCCAGCGGTATCTGGCGCAGCGGCGTGCCGCTGGACTGGGTTTTCATCTCCGGCGGGTGAATACCGCCGTCGAAATCCCAGATCTTCTCTTTTCTGAAGGCAGAAAATAACTTAAGCATGTTGTTCCACAGGAATAATGCGCACCGGAATGGTCTGAAGATCCCATTTCCAGCTGTCAGTTGTGGTTGCTACCGGGCGTAACTCAATGCACTGGGTCGGGCAGGGGGCAACACAGAGGTTACAGCCGGTACACAGATCTTCCATCACGGTATGCATGGCGCGCGTGGCGCCCACGATGGCATCCACCGGGCAGGCCTGAATACATTTGGTGCAGCCGATGCAGTTGGGCTCATCAATCACCGCCAGCATGCGCACCGGCTCCTGGGCGCTTTCGTCACCGTCGACCGGCTGGGGTTCCACGTTCAGCAGTCCGGCAATTTTGAGCATTACCGTTTCGCCGCCAGGGGCACAGCGGTTAATTTTCTCGCCGCCGGTGCCCACCGCCTCGGCGTAAGGGCGACAGCCAGGATAGCCGCACTGGCCGCACTGGCTTTGCGGCAGCAGCTCATCAATTTTTTCGACAACCGGATCGTCCTCTACCGCAAAGCGGCGTGAGGCGTAACCGAGAATAACGCCAAACAGCAGTCCCAGAACGCCGAGGACAGCAATGGCAATCCAGATTGCATTCATTACAACTTCACCAGACCACTAAAGCCCATAAAGGCCAGAGACATAAGACCGGCGGTAACCAGCGCGATAGCGTTACCGCGAAACGGTGCCGGGATATCGGCCGCGACCAGGCGTTCGCGGATCGCCGCAAACAGTACCATCACCAGCGAGAAGCCGACCGCTGCGGAAAAGCCGTACAGCGCCGACTGCAGGAAATTGTGCCCAAGGTTAATGTTGAGCAGCGCCACGCCGAGCACCGCACAGTTGGTGGTGATCAGCGGCAGGAAGATGCCGAGCAGGCGGTAGAGCGCCGGGCTGGTTTTACGCACCACCATTTCGGTGAACTGCACCACCACAGCGATAACCAGAATAAAGGCCAGCGTGCGCAGATAGGTCAGACCAAGGGGGATTAAGATCCAGGTATCTACCCACCAGGCGCAGATCGAGGCCAGGGTCAGCACGAAGGTGGTTGCCAGCCCCATCCCCATCGCCGTTTCCAGCTTTTTGGAGACGCCCATAAACGGACACAGGCCAAGGAACTTCACGAGAACGAAGTTGTTTACCAGCACCGTGCCGACAAAGAGCAGTAAGTAATCGGTCATTATTTAGCCTGACATAAAAAAGCCGCCTATTATCGGATAAACCGCCGCAGGCGACAACAGGTTAACTGTAAGGTTATTACGGGTTCACAAAGGTGTTCTTCACACGTGCCGAGCGCTTAAAGTAGGGCACAAACAGCGCGGTCACCAGCAGTGGGAAGAGAAGTTGTCTCAGCGCCAGCGCATCGGATACCGGCGAAAAAGCGAAGGCCTTCACGGCCAGCAATACGGAGACAAGCAGCCAGATAATATAGTGCTTAGGCACACTGCAGCGGCGTTTGAAAAACGCAATGGTCAGCCACAGCGTGTAGTACCACATGGCAATCGCGAAGGCGAAGGAAATAAACCACATGACAATAGCAGTCGTATTTTGCGCACCAAGCGTCTTTAACGCGTGCGGCGTAATTAACGCAGTAGAGTAAAGTACCAGGGCCAGCGAGGCACTTAATAATGCAACCAGCAGCCAGGCAAGCGGAGCAAGTAACCAGCCGCCAATTCTTTCTCCAGCCGTAGTGGTCATGTTCTCTCCCGAAGTCATTAAAGCGCGAACCGCAAATTAGCAGGGGCGAGAGTATATAACATTTCCGGGGAATGAGTATCCTTTTAGAGCACGTAACGCCACACTGACTTAGGCACTTCGCCGACGTTGAACAGGCGTCCACCAGAGACCAGCTCTGCGCGACGGTGATCGGCGGCGCGGTACATGCTGATAATCTCCTGATTATCATTCAGGGTATAATTCAGGTGATCAAAGAGCTTTTCCAGACTTTCAAGGGAATTAATTTTGCGAAACTTTAATAAATAGTCCTGAACTGTCATTTTAATAATTTTCCATATACGAGTGAGTAATACCAAAAGAGTAATTCGGTCGAATAATAAACGGTTCAAATAAGACGTAAACATTTTGCAGAAACGCATCGGCAAAATTAAGAATATTCTTTGCTGACGAAATCAGGCGTCGGCCGACGCCTGGCGAAGAAGGGTAACGCTGTTCATGACGGCTGGCAATAAGCAACTGACATCATATGTCACTATTTTTGATCAGTGCATGAGGCTTGGCTTGATTGACCGTATTCACCGGTTCTGGCGGCTGGTAGTTATCAATATGGCTGGCAATGCCCAGCAATATCACCGACACGCCCAGCACAATCCACCCTGCTAACTCGATAATTCGATTAATTATTGTCGTCATGATTCGTTATTTGTTTTATCCATAAATACAGATCCAGAATTTTACAGCGCGCTATGCCTTCCGGCAAGCGCTTTGCATTGATGTTTTACGATTGTATTCAGCGAGTTATAAATGTTAATCAGAAATTACTGATTGCTTGTGTTGCTTTAAAGCGAGGAGTGCCAGATTAATCTATTGTGAGGTGAGAAGAGATAGTGTGAAATATGAGTGTCAAAAGATGAGAGGCGATTTCATGAGCGACAAAATCCGTGTTGGATTAATAGGTTATGGTTATGCGAGTAAAACGTTTCACGCCCCGCTGATTGATGGCACTCCGGGGATGGAGCTGGCAGCAATTTCCAGCAGCGATGCGACAAAAGTCCACGCCGACTGGCCAAACGTGCCGGTGGTTTCCGAGCCGAAGCATCTTTTTAACGATCCGACTATCGATCTGATCGTCATCCCGACGCCGAACGACACCCACTTCCCGCTGGCGAAAGCGGCCCTGGAAGCAGGCAAGCATGTGGTCGTGGATAAACCGTTCACCGTGACGTTGTCACAGGCGCGCGAGCTGGATGCGCTGGCGAAAAGCCTGGGTAAACTGCTCTCCGTGTTCCACAACCGTCGTTGGGACAGCGATTTCCTCACCGTTAAGGCATTGATTGCCGACGGCTCCCTCGGGGAAGTGGCATTTTTTGAATCCCATTTCGACCGTTTCCGTCCCCAGGTGCGTAACCGCTGGCGTGAGCAGGCAGGCCCGGGCAGCGGCATCTGGTACGATCTGGCTCCGCATCTTCTCGACCAGGCCGTCAACCTGTTTGGTCTGCCGGTGAGCCTGAACGTCGATCTGGCCCAGCTGCGTCCTGGCGCGCAGGCGACGGACTATTTCCATGCGGTGCTGAGCTACCCGCAGCGTCGCGTTGTGCTGCACGGCACCATGGTGGCCGCGGCGGAATCCGCGCGTTACATCGTCCACGGCACCCGCGGCAGCTATGTGAAGTTTGGTCTCGACCCACAGGAAGATCGTCTGAAGAACGGCGAACGTCTGCCGCAGGAGGACTGGGGTTACGACATGCGTGATGGTGTGCTGACCCGCGTCGAAGGCGAAGAACTCGTGGAAGAGACCTGGCTGACGCTGCCGGGCAACTATCCGGCCTATTACGCCGGTATTCGCGATGCGCTGAACGGCGACGGGGAAAACCCGGTTCCGGCCAGTCAGGCGATTCAGATTATGGAGCTGATTGAGCTGGGTATCGAGTCGGCGAAACATCGCGCGACTCTCTGTCTGGCATAAAAAACAACGCCCGGCAGTGCCGGGCGTTTTCTTATCCGCGTGCGACCTTGTCGCGCAGCGCCTGCTTCTCGGCCGGCGTTAAAAATGCCATCTCCAGCCCGTTGATCTGCGCCTGGCGGATCTGCTCCCGGCTCAGTCCTGCCAGCGAGGCAGCCACGTTGTACTCATGAATGATATCCACACCCTGAACCGCCGGATCGTCGGTGTTCAAGGACGCCAGTACCCCATGCTCGAGGAAGGTTTTCAGCGGATGGTGCGCCAGCGTCGCCACGGTGCTGGTCTGAATGTTGGAGGTTAAACAGGATTCGATCCCGATGCGCTGTTCGGCCAGGAAGTCCATCAGGGCCCTGTCTTCCACCGCCTTCACGCCGTGACCGATTCGCTCGGCACCCAGCTCACGAATAGCCTGCCAGATGCTCTCCGGGCCCGCCGCTTCACCGGCATGGACGGTGATGTGCCAGCCAGCATCACGGGCGCGGTTGAAGTGGGAAAGGAACAGGCTGCCCGGGAAGCCCAGCTCATCACCGGCCAGATCCACCGCAGTGATACCGTCCCGGTGCGCCAGCAGGGCTTCAAGCTCCTGCAGGCAGGCGGCTTCGCCGAAGGTGCGGCTCATGATCCCGATCAGACGCGCTTCAACGTTAAAGGTTTTGCACCCTTCGCGAACGCCTGCGATCACCGCTTCTACTACACCGTCGACCGGCAAGTTATGGGTCATCGCCATATAGCCTGGGGAGAAACGCAGCTCGACGTAGTGCAGACCGTTGCGCGCGGCATCTTCGATATTTTCAAAGGCGACGCGACGGCAGGCGTCCAGCGAGGCGAGAACTTTTACCCCCCAGTCGAGTTTGCTCAAAAAGCTGACCAGATCCGGCTCGTTTTCCGTAACCTGCACATGCGGGATCAGTGTCTCCAGGGTTTGTGCGGGCAGGGTTAAATTATACTGACGACCAAGGTCCAGAATGGTCTGGGCGCGGATGTTGCCGTCAAGGTGGCGGTGAACGTCAGTTAGCGGGAGGGTGGTATCAATCATGGTCGCACTCTTTATTAGTAGAAGTGCGACACATTATAAAAACAAAAACGATGAAAAAGCTATTTGCGCAAGATAAATATCCGTTGCGCAACAGGATCACCGCAGGGCGTTGATCCCGGCAATCAGGCGTTCGACGCCTTGCTCCAGCTTGCTGCGCGGGCATCCGGCGTTAAGGCGGATAAAACCGTTACCCTCTTCGCCGTAAGTATAGCCCGGCATAATCGCCACCTTTTGCTGCTCAATCAGCACCTTTTGCAGCGCTTTGTCATCAATGTTGAGCGGGCGGAGATCGACCCACGCCAGATAGGTCGCTTCCGGCGGCTGCCAGTTTAACGCGGGGAAGGCGGCGTTGAGCCTGTCGGCCACATACTGCAAATTGGCCTCCAGATACCCGCGCAGCGCATCCAGCCAGGCCTCACCCTGCTCATAAGCGGCAATGTGCGCCACCAGCGCCAGCACCGACGGCGAAGAGAGCCCGTCGCGTCCCTTCAGCGCCTGTAAATACGCCGTGCGGCTGGCCTCGTCGCCAATAAGCCCGTAAGCCCCGGTGAGGGCGGGAATGTTAAAGCTCTTGGAGCCCGAGGTCAGCAAGGCCCATTTGCTGCGGGCCACCTCGCACCACGGGGTATGCCGGTGGTTGCCCCAGACCATATCCATATGGATCTCATCGCTGATCACCGCTACGCCGTAACGCGTGCACAGTTCCGCCATGGTTTTCAGCTCATCCCGGGTCCAGACCTTGCCGGTGGGGTTGTGCGGGCTGCAAAGCAGTAAAACAGTGTTCTGCGGCTGGGCCAGCACCGCTTCCAGTTCCGCCATGTCGCACTGCCATCCAGCAGGCGTTTTATGCAGGCCAACGGAGACCACCTGACGGTGATTGCCCGCCACGGCATTGTAAAACGCGTCGTAGGCCGGGGTGTGGATCACCACGCCGTCGCCGGGCGCTGACCACTGGCGGATCAGCTCCGACACCATATAGATCACCGACGGACCGTAGACGATGGCGTTGGTGTCGATGGTGCTGTTAAAGCGCTGGCGGAACCAGTGTGCCACCGCGGCAAGGAATTCGTCGTTTTTCCAGCGGCTGTAGCCAAACACCCCGTGGCCGATGCGCGATTGCAGGGCGTCGATGATGCAGGGGGCGGTGGCGAAATCCATATCCGAGATGGTAAAGGGCAGCAGATCGGCGGTGCCGAAGCGGTCCGCAATGTAATCCCACTGGGTACACCAGGTGCCGTGACGATCCACGACGGCTGAAAAATCAAACATAACGTGTCCTTAAAAGAAAACCCCCTCAGGTGAGGGGGCTGAGGCATCAGGCTTCTACTGTTCGCATCAGGGTCGCCAGCTCATCTTTCACTGACTGTACCTGCGGGCCGATCACTACCTGCAAATTGTGCTGGTTAAGCTGCACCACGCCGATGGCGCGGTTGGCCTTCAGGGCGTTGGTATCCACTTTGGACATATCCGCTACCGACAGACGCAGACGGGTGATGCAGTTGTCCAGCGAGGTAATGTTATCCGCACCGCCCAGCGCCGCGAGGATTGCCGGGGTATTGTAGCCGGATTTGCCGGTGACGCCTGCCACGGCCTGTTCCACGCTTGCCGCGTTATCGATATCACGTCCCGGCGTTTTAAGGTTAAAGCGGGTGATGGCGAAGCGGAAGATGCCGTAGTACACCGCAAACCAGATAGCGGCCACTACCGGTACCAGATACCACTTGGTCGACAGGCCATGAAGAATACCGAACACCACGAAGTCGATCACGTTGCCGTCGGTGTTGCCGATGGTCACGCCCAGCACCGCCATGGTGGTGAAGCCCAGACCGGTCAGCACGGCGTGAATCAGATACAGCACCGGCGCCACGAACAGGAACAGGAACTCGATCGGCTCGGTGGTGCCGCCTACCACGCAGGCGATAACGCCGGAGATCAGCAGGCCTTTAATCTTATGACGGTTTTCCGGACGGGCGCAGTGGTACATTGCCAGTGCCGCACCCGGCAGGCCGCCGAGGAAGGCAGGCATTTTACCCTGGGAGAGGAAGCGGGTGGCGCTCTCCGAGAAGCCGTGGGTGGTCGGGCAGCTCAGCTGCGCCTGGAAGATGGTCAGCGCGCCGCTCACATCGTGACCGCATACGTCCATGGTGCCGCCCGCTTCGGTGAAGCGGATCAGGGCGACAAGAATATGCTGGAGTCCAAACGGCAGCAGCAGGCGTTCCCCGGTGCCGAAGATCATCGGACCGAAATCCCCCGCGCTGTTAATGATACGGCCAATGCCGGTAATGCCCATGGCAAAGACAGGCCAAATCAGCGGAATGATCAGACCAAACAGACCCATTACCACGAGGGTGATAATCGGCACAAAGCGGGTACCGCCGAAGAAGGCCAGCGCGTCCGGCAGGCGGATATTGTGGAAACGCTCGTGCAGCATCCAGATAATCACCCCTGCGATCACCGCTCCGAGGATCCCGGTATCAATAGACTGAATACCAATTACGCTCTGAATGTTGTTGGCTTTGAGCACCGCCGCGTCGGTGGTCGGCAGAATACCTTTCGCGGTCAGCCAGAAGTTGACCGCCAGGTTCATCACCGCATAGCCAACGAAGCCGGCAAACGCCGCCACGCCTTTGTTCTCGCGCGCCAGCCCCAGCGGGATAGCGATACAGAACATCACCGGCAGGAAGCTAAAGGCAAAGGAGCCGACCTTACTCATCCAGATGAAGATCGCCTGCAGCACGGGATTCCCCAGCGCCGGGATCAGGGTAACGACATCGTGACTGCTGAGCGAACTGCCGATCCCCAGCATGATCCCGCAGAAGGAGAGCAGAGCCACGGGCAGCATAAAGGTTTTACCCAGTTGCTGGAAAAACTCCCACAGCGAGATTTTTTGTGCTGCTTTCGCCGTCATAAAACGACTCCTTTATTGTTAAAATAAGTTTACCTGTCTCAGTGCTGCGAGAAGATAAAACGTTTTATCAAAGTTTAGTGCGCGCTAAATCACATTCTCAGGCTTTGGCAGAGAGTATAAAGATAACGTATTGATAAAACGTTTTAGCGATCTCATTATCAGGGAGTCACGCCACCACATGGCTGTAGCGAAAAAGATCACCATCAACGACGTCGCGCTGGCGGCGGGGGTTTCCGTCAGCACGGTTTCACTGGTTCTGAGCGGTAAAGGACGCATCTCTCCCGCAACGGGCCAGCGCGTCAACGAGGCGGTTGAGCAACTCGGTTTTGTCCGCAACCGCCAGGCATCCGCCCTGCGGGGTGGGCAAAGCGGGGTGATTGGCCTGATCGTCCGCGACCTCACGTCGCCGTTTTATGCTGAGCTCACCGCAGGCCTGACGGAAGCGCTGGAAGCCCAGGGGCGGATGGTCTTTTTGCTGGCCGGCGGGCGCGAGGCCGACCAGCTGCTCCAGCGTCTCGACATGCTGCTGACGCAAGGGGTGGATGGCGTGATCGTCGCCGGAGCCTCCGGGGTGAGTAATGAGCTGTGCGAGCGGGCCGCACAGAAGGGCGTTCCGCTGGTGTTTGCCTCCCGCGCCAGCTATCTGGACGAAGCGGATACTCTGCGCCCGGACAACATGCAGGCGGCGCAAATGCTGACCGAACATCTTATTCATCGCGGCCATCAGCGCATTGCCTGGCTGGGCGGGCAAAGCTCGTCGCTGACCCGCGCCGAACGGGTGGGCGGCTACTGCGCGACCTTGATTAAATACGGGCTGCCGTTCCACAGCGAGTGGGTGGTGGAGTGCGGCTCCAGCCAGAAGCAGGCGGCAGAGGCGATAAATGCACTGCTGCGCGCCAGCCCGACCATCAGCGCCGTGATCTGCTACAACGACGTCATCGCCATGGGGGCCTGGTTTGGCCTGATCCGTGCCGGACGACAAAGTGGGGAAGGCGGAGTTGAAACCTTCTTCGGTCATCAGGTGGCGCTCGGCGCCTTTGCGGATGTGTCAGAGAACGCGCTGGACGATCTGCCCATCGTCTGGGCGACCACGCCCGCGCGCGAAATGGGCTACACCCTGGCAGACCGCATTATGCAGCGCATCGAGAAATCCGACGTGCAGGCCGGGCACCAGATCGTTTCAGCCCGGCTGGTGACGGTGAAATAGCGTTACGCTTATGGCGTGAGCGGGTTCATCGCCAGCCGCGCCTCAAGGGCTTCAACAAACTTACGTACCTTCACCGGGATCAGTCGCGACGTCGGGTAAACGGCCCAGACGGCCAGGGCCTCCGGTTGGGCATCCTCCAGCACGATCCGCTCAAGCTGGCCCTGCGCCAGGGCGGGCTCAACGTACCAGCGGGAGAGGTTGGCGATACCCATTCCCCCCAGACACGCCTCAAAGATCGCCTCAATGGAGTTCGCCGAAAATCGCCCGGACACCTTCTGTTTGCTGCGCTGCCCGCCCTGGTCAAACGCCCAGTGGGTGGTATCGGAGGTGGTTAAGCAGCTGTGCGTCGCCAGATCGCTGAGGGTTTTCGGATAGCCGTTCGCCGCCAGATATTCAGCGCTGGCGCACAAATCGCGGGGGTTATCGCACAGGCGATGCGCCACCAGACGGTTGTCCCGCAGCGGGGCGATACGTAACGCCACGTCGATTCCTCTGGCGACAATATCAACCTGTTCATCGGTGGCGAGCAGATCCACCTGCAGGGCAGGATGCTGGCGCATAAAGTCGGGCAGCATCGGGGCGATGATCTTCCGCCCAAACGCCGCCGAGGCGGTGATGCGCAGCCGCCCGGTAAGGTGGGTGCCGTCAGGAAACAGATCGGCAAGAGCATTGGTTTTGTCCTCCAGCAGCGCCTGGGCATGGGGCAAAAAAACCGCGCCGTCGCTGGTGGGGGAAAGGGAGCGCGTGGTGCGATGCACCAGCCGGACTCCAAGCTCCGCCTCCAGATTATTGAGGCACCGCGAAGCCGCCATGGCGCTCATCGACAGCCGACGCGCGGCGCCCGCCAGACTGCCCGCTTTGATCGCTTCCACGAACACTTCTACCTCTTCCAGTCTCATTATCTCGTTTCTCGTTATACTGGCCTATCAAATTACACATCTACACTAATTGTCGTTATAGCGCCATAGTCACTTCACATTCAGATTAACGGTGAATTCGGAGTGAAGATGAAAAAGATGACCGCAGTTTTAGCCCTCAGCAGCCTGTTTGTGGCCAGCGCCGTCCTGGCTGATGCGCCCGCCCAGATTAAACAGCAGGTGCCGGGATATTACCGCCTGGCTGTCGGAGCCTATGAAGTCACGGCGCTGTTTGACGGCTACAACGATCTCTCGCCCTCCTTATTAAAAGGCCTGTCGGCCAGCAAAATACGCGAGCTGCTGGCGCAACATAAGATTGATGCAGAGCGCATGCCCACCTCCTTTAACGCCTTTCTGATCAATACCGGGAAACATCTGGTGATGATTGACAGCGGGGCGGGCCACTGTGTACCGCAAACCGCCGGACAGCTGATCCCCAATATGACGGCGTCCGGGTATCGCCCCGAGCAGGTTGACACCATCTTCCTGACCCACCTTCACCTGGATCATGTGTGCGGTCTGAGCGATGCAGCCGGTAAAGCGCTGTTCTCCAATGCCACGGTTTACGTGCCGCAGGGGGAGGCCGACTACTGGCTGGATCCGGCGAAAGAAGCCAGTGCCCCCGCGAATGCGAAGGAGTATTTCGCCATCGCCCGGGATGCCCTGGCAGCCTATAAAGCGGCCGGACGGCTGAAAACCTTCGTACCGCCCGCCTCGCCCATTCCGGAGGTCCAGACCGCCTATGCCACCGGCCACACTCCTGGCAGCACCCTCTACCGCTTTGCCTCAGAAGGGAAGGCCGTTAACTTCATTGGCGATCTGATCCATGCGCCCGCCGTGCAGTTCCCGCACCCTGAAGTGACGATTCGCTTTGACGTGGACGCGAAGAAAGCCTCCGCGTCCCGTGAAAAAGAATTTAACGCCCTGGCGAAAGATGGCGAGTGGCTGGCGGCGGCGCATCTGGCCTTTCCGGGGATCGGCCAGCTCTCCACAATCCCGCAGGGTTACAGCTGGAATCCGGCGAACTACGGCCCGTACCAGCGTGCGGCCGATGTGCCACTGTTGAAATAAGGCGAGAGAATAAAGATGAAAAGTTATACCGTTATGGCAAATGGCATCCGTCAGTTTGTGGTTGAGGAGGGGGAAGGCGCGCCGGTTATCCTGCTGCACGGTTTTCCGGAAACCCACTACGCCTGGCGCTATCAGATCCCTGTTCTGTCAAAACACTACCGGGTAATCGCTCCGGATTTGCGTGGCTACGGGGAAACCGATAAACCCGCCTCCGGCTACGATAAACGCAATATGGCGCGGGATATCCGGGAGCTGATGCGCGCGCTGGGGCTGGAAAAAGTGGTGCTGGTGGGGCACGACCGTGGGGCGCGGGTCGCAACCCGCTTTGCGAAAGATTATCCGGAGCTGGTGGACCGTCTGGTGGTGATGGACAACGTCCCGACGCGTATCGTTGCCCGCGATTTAAATGCCTCCATCGCCCGGGCGTACTGGTTCTTTCTGTTCCACCTGGTGCCCGATCTGCCGGAAGCCCTGATTGCCGGTCGGGAGCATATCTGGCTGCGTCACTTCTTCTCGGACTGGACCTTTGATCCGTCAACCATCAGCGGCGAGGCATTTGATACCTACGTCCGGGCGTATCAGGCCCCCGGAGCCGTGCGCGGGGCCATGGCGGATTATCGCGCTAACGCGGAGGATGTGGCGCAGGATCTTGCCGATGCTGACGTCAAAATTGCCTGCCCGGTGATGTCGCTGTGGGGCAATGATTTCCACGCCGTCGGAAAGCTGTTCGATATGCAAAGCGTCTGGGCGGAAATGGCGGACGATCTCAGGGCGTATGCCATTGAGGAGTGTGGTCATCTGCCGCAGGAAGAGCAGCCGGAGAAGGTCAATGCCCTGCTGCTGGATTTCCTTACCGGCTGGAAAGGATAAGCGGCAATAAAAAACCCCTCCGAAGAGGGGTTAAACCGTTACTGCTGAGGAACCGCAGGTGCTGCCGGAGCGGCCGGCGCTGGCGGTACTGCTGGTGCCGCAGGCTCGGCCGGTGGCGCCAGGTTCAGGGCCGGTACGCCGAACATGCCAACGAACTCCTCCAGCGGCATTTTCTGACCGTTCAGCGTCACCTGACCATTGCTGTACTGCAGGCTGGTGCTGATGACGTTATCTTCCACGGTGGTGATGCGGAACATCTGTCCCATCGCCGCCAGGCCTTTCACCTGCTGGCTGGCCAGCTTCCCGGCGTCATCCTCGTTGTAGCCTTCCAGCTTCGCAATCTGGGTCATGAACTCGGTCGCCATGTCCATTGGGATGGTCAGCTTGCTCTCCAGCGATTTCACGCTGCGATCCACTTCCTGGGCCAGGGTCTGGGCTTCACCCGTCGCGGTGGCCGGATCTTTCATGAACAGCGAGAGGTTGAAGTTGGTTTCGCCTTTGCTGTTTTTCCAGCTCAGCGGGGCGAGAGTGATTACCGGCTCGCCTTTAAGCAGGATCGGCAGATTGCCGAAGAACGCCTCGGCCACTTTCTGCTGGTAGAGCGCCGGGTTATTGGTCATCAGTTCTTTATCCGCCAGCAGCGCCTGGCTCTGGGCGCGGTACTGTTGGCTGAACTGGTGCCACGCCTGACCGTCGATATTGCCGATTTTCAGCGTCAGCTTGCCGGTACCCAGGTCCTGATTCTGCACTTTCAGGCTCTTCAGGCTGTAATCCAGCTGGCTGTTGATGCTCTTGCCATCTTTAGACAGATCCGCAGTCGCTTTCAGATCCGTGCCTTCCAGCACCGCCATCTCTTTGCCTTCGATGGCGATAGCCATTTTATCAAGGGTCAGTTTCTGATCGCCGATGCGTTCGTCAAAGCTGGTCAGACGGCTGTTGCCATCGATGTTCAGGTTATTGAAGGTCAGCTGGACTTTCTGATCGTACTCGTTCACCGCGTGGACCAGGCCGCTTGCCGCTTCGCCTTTCAGCGTGACGTTTTTGCCGTCGCGATCGGCATCAAGCTGGAAGTTGCCGCCGCTGAACGCCACTTTCTCGTCGCCATTCTCGTAATTCAGCGCTTTCAGGGCGATATCGGAACGGGTGTCACCGGCATAGCTGATGCGGGTATTAATTTCGAACGGCGACTCATTCTTCGCCAGATCGAACAGCGGCTTAGAGGCTTCGTTGTTGACCAGAGTCGACTTCACCGAGGCCATAGAAGGGATCAGGTTGAACTTTTTCAGCTGGGCCAGCGGGAACGGGCCGTGGTCGACCTCTTCGTTCAGCACCAGGCTTTGCCCCGGCTGCAGCCACGGATTTGTGCTGCCGGCAACCGGCTTAACGACCATCTGCAGATGGCTGCTGAACACGCCGCGCTGATAATCCTGATAGCTCAGCTCCAGCCCGGCTTCCGGTGCGGTACGCTTAAGCTCACCGTTCGCCTGCGCCACCATCTCTGACAGACGACTCTCCAGCTGTTTCCCTGTGTACCAGGCCGCGCCCGTCCAGACCAGCCCTAAAGCAACAATAACGCCTGCAGCTACAACCGATTTTTTCATCGTGATTATCCCTAAAATGAAACCGAGCGGTGAAAACCGCCCGGTGAGGTCATAAGATTACCAATAGCTTAGCAATAATTGTTAAAAAATTCAGCGGTTCACTAAAGCTTGTTGAAAACCCGCGCCAGACGACCCACGCCGCTGACGCTGACCGGAGAGTCATTCGCCGCAATAAAGGCTGACTCGCCAGGCTTCAGCACCAGGCGCTCGTCACCCTTGCTCAGCACGGCTTCGCCCTCAACGCAGAACAGAATGGCCGCGCTCTGCTGGGCGATACGGGTCTCGTCGCTGCCGAGGTCATGCAGCGAGAAAGCAAAGTCATCCACCGGAATCGGGAAGTCCAGCTCTGCGCCGTTTTTCACCGGTTGGGTAAGCAACTCAGCGGCCGGTTTGGCGACGAATTTGACGTTAGCCACCAGTTCAGGAATGTCGATGTATTTTGGCGTCAGCCCCGCACGCAGGACGTTATCGGAGTTCGCCATCACCTCCAGCGCCACGCCTTTAAGGTAGGCGTGCGGCGTTTCGGCAAACAGGAACATCGCTTCGCCCGGCTCCAGTTTCACCACGTTCAGCAGCAGCGGAGAGAAGAGACCGCTGTCGTCCGGGTAAAATTCTGAAATGACGCGAATAGTCTCCCAGGGTTCCCCTTTCTGGCTGTTCAGAGCCGCTTTCAGCACCGCCAGGGCGCGGGATTTTTCGTCGCCCTGCATATTGAGCAGGCTGGCGAAGAGGTGGCTCAGGCGATCGGCATCCGGCTTTTCAAGGAAGTGGGCGATGGCGCTGTGCGCCCCGGCGACCGGCTGCAGCAGGGAGACGATCTCAGAGAACTCGCGGAAGGCGTTCATTGCCAGGAACGGGGTCAGGGCAAAAACCAGTTCCGGTTTGTGGTTGGGATCTTTGTAGTTACGTTCGGCGGCATCCAGCGGAATACCGGCCGCGTTCTCTTTCGCAAAGCCCTCTTCGGAGGCCTGCTTGTTCGGGTGAACCTGAATGGAGAGCGGTTGATCGGCGCAAAGCACCTTGAAGAGGAATGGCAGTTCGCCAAAACGTTCGGCGACGGCACCGCCCAACAGCGTGGTTTTATCGGCATCAATAACCTCACGCAGGGAACGCACGCCCCGGGCATCTTCAATTTTTGAGCTGCTCTTCGGGTGCGCCCCCATCCACAATTCTGCCATCGGCAGGTTGTCCGGGTTGGCGATACCGTAGAGATCCGTTAACGCAGTTTTACTTCCCCAGGCGTAGTTCTGCACTGAGTTGATGAGTTTTTGCATTATCAAGCCCTGTTTCATATGTGGAATTATCTGCCCGTATTAAAGCAATAAACCGCACGGATGTAACCTGCACGCGGAAAAAGTCGTACTAGTCTCAGTTTTTGTTAAAAAATTGTGTAGGATAGGCTAACTCGCTTTTAAGCAGGGCAGCGGAACATCTGCTCTAAATAAACAGACCGAAGCAGTAAGTGAGAGATCAATGTCGAATAAACCCTTCCATTACCGAGATCCTTTCCCGCTGGCCAAGGATCAGACCGAATATTACCTGTTAACCCGCGACCACGTTTCTGTCTCCGAGTTTGAAGGACAGGAGATCCTGAAAGTTGAGCCGCAGGCGCTGACCTTACTGGCGCAGCAGGCTTTCCACGACGCCTCGTTTATGCTGCGCCCGGCGCACCAGCAGCAGGTCGCGGATATCCTCAGCGATCCGCAGGCCAGTGAAAACGACAAGTACGTGGCCCTGCAGTTCCTGCGTAACTCCGATATCGCGGCGAAAGGCATTCTGCCGACCTGCCAGGATACCGGCACCGCCATTATCACCGGTAAAAAAGGCCAGCGCGTCTGGACCGGCGGCGGCGATGAAGCTGCCCTGGCGCGCGGCGTGTACAACACCTATATCGAAGACAACCTGCGCTATTCGCAAAACGCCGCGCTGGATATGTACAAAGAGGTCAATACCGGCACTAACCTGCCCGCGCAGATCGACCTCTACAGCGTGGATGGCGACGAATACAAATTCCTGTGCATCGCTAAGGGTGGTGGTTCCGCCAACAAAACCTACCTCTATCAGGAGACCAAAGCGCTCCTGACTCCAGGCAAGCTGAAGAACTACCTGGTGGAGAAGATGCGCACCCTCGGCACCGCCGCCTGTCCGCCGTACCATATTGCGTTTGTCATCGGTGGCACCTCGGCAGAAAGCACCCTCAAAACCGTGAAGCTGGCCTCCACCAAATACTACGATGGCCTGCCGACCGAAGGTAACGAGCACGGCCAGGCGTTCCGCGACGTACAGCTGGAGCAGGAGCTGCTGGTGGAAGCGCAGAACCTCGGCCTCGGCGCGCAGTTCGGCGGCAAATATTTCGCCCACGACATTCGCGTGATCCGTCTCCCGCGTCACGGCGCTTCCTGCCCGGTGGGCATGGGCGTCTCCTGCTCGGCGGACCGCAACATCAAAGCCAAAATCAACCGCGACGGGATCTGGATTGAAAAGCTGGAAAACAACCCAGGCAAGTACATTCCTGAAGAGCTGCGTAAAGCGGGCGAGGGCGAGGCGGTACACGTCGACCTGAACCGTCCGATGAACGAGATCCTGGCCCAGCTTTCTCAGTACCCGGTCTCTACCCGTCTGTCGCTGAACGGCACCATCATCGTGGGCCGCGATATCGCCCACGCGAAGCTGAAAGAGCGTCTGGATAACGGCGAAGGGCTGCCGCAGTACGTTAAGGATCACCCGATCTACTACGCAGGCCCGGCCAAAACGCCGGACGGTTATGCGTCTGGCTCCCTGGGCCCGACCACTGCCGGGCGTATGGACTCCTACGTCGACCAGCTGCAGGCCAACGGCGGCAGCATGATCATGCTGGCGAAGGGCAACCGCAGCCAGCAGGTGACCGACGCCTGCCACAAACACGGCGGCTTCTACCTCGGCAGTATCGGCGGCCCGGCCGCAGTGCTGGCGCAGGGCAGTATCAAGAGCCTGGAGTGCGTTGAGTACCCGGAGCTGGGTATGGAGGCTATCTGGAAAATTGAAGTGGAAGACTTCCCGGCGTTTATCCTTGTGGATGACAAAGGTAACGACTTCTTCAAGCAGATCCAGTCGTCCCAGTGTTCGGCGTGCGTGAAGTAGTTTGAAAAACCTGCCGGGTGGCGGCTTCGCCTTACCCGGCCTACTGAACATGTAGGCCGGGTAAGCGCAGCGCCACCCGGCACAAGCCCGGCAACAAAAAGAGCGCACAAAGCGCCATACCCTTTTCCCGATCTCATCAATACTTGTTTCTTTGAGCTGTGAGCAACCCACTTCGTTGTTATCAAGGAGAAAGTATGACCACCTCACGCAGTGAGAAAGATTCGATGGGTGCCATCGACGTCCCGCAGGACAAACTCTGGGGCGCACAAACCCAGCGTTCGCTGGAACATTTCCGTATCTCCACTGAAAAAATGCCGGTCTCGTTGATCCAGGCCCTGGCGCTGACCAAACGCGCTGCGGCGAAGGTCAACCAGGATTTAGGCCTGCTGGCGGCGGAAAAAGCCACCGCTATCATCACCGCCGCCGATGAAGTGCTGGCCGGTAAACATCCCGATGAGTTCCCGCTCGCCATCTGGCAGACCGGCTCCGGCACCCAAAGCAACATGAACATGAACGAGGTGCTGGCGAACCGTGGGAGTGAACTGCTCGGCGGGGTGCGCGGCATGGAGCGCAAGATCCACCCGAATGACGACGTCAACAAAAGCCAGAGCTCCAACGACGTCTTCCCGACGGCGATGCACGTGGCGGCGCTGATCGCCCTGCGCGAGCAGCTGATCCCGCAGCTGAACGTGCTGAAGCAGACCCTCCACGACAAATCCCAGGCCTTTGCCGATATCGTCAAAATTGGCCGTACCCATCTGCAGGATGCCACGCCGCTGACCCTCGGCCAGGAGATTTCCGGCTGGGTAGCGATGCTCGAGCACAACCTGCGGCACATCGACCACAGCCTGCCGCATCTGGCGGAGCTGGCGCTGGGCGGTACGGCGGTGGGGACCGGGCTTAACACCCATCCCGAGTACGCGGTGCGCGTGGCAAAAGAGCTGGCCTCCATCACCGGGCAGCCGTTTGTCACCGCGCCGAATAAGTTCGAAGCGCTGGCCACCTGTGATGCGCTGGTGCATGCCCACGGGGCGCTGAAAGGGCTGGCGGCCTCGCTGATGAAAATCGCCAACGACGTGCGCTGGCTGGCCTCCGGCCCGCGCTGCGGCATCGGCGAGATCAGCATCCCCGAGAATGAGCCGGGCAGCTCCATCATGCCGGGTAAGGTCAACCCGACCCAGTGCGAAGCCATGACCATGCTCTGCTGTCAGGTGATGGGCAACGACGTGGCGGTGAATATGGGCGGCGCATCGGGCAACTTTGAGCTTAACGTTTACCGTCCGATGGTCATCCATAACTTCCTGCAGTCGGTGCGTCTGCTGGCTGACGGAATGGAGAGCTTTAACGAGCACTGCGCGGTGGGCATTGAGCCTAACCGCGAGCGCATCAGCCAGCTGCTCAATGAGTCGCTAATGCTGGTGACGGCGCTCAACACCCACATCGGCTACGACAAGGCGGCAGAAATCGCCAAAAAAGCGCACAAAGAGGGGCTGACCCTGAAAGCCTCCGCGCTGGCGCTGGGGTATCTCACCGAGGCCGAGTTCGACAGCTGGGTACGCCCACAAGAGATGGTCGGCAGCCTGAAATAGTCACTCCGCCACGTACAGGTGCAGCCGCGGAATGATTAAGCGCAGCGGCTGCGCCTGGGGTTTATAACGATGCTGAACGTTGTCAGCATCGTAATTCAGCAGCTCGCCGATATCCGGGATCACCGCCCCCTGATCCGCATCGTACAGCGCGATAAGCGGCGTCGGGCAGGCGTACTGCACCTGCTTTTGCTGACCGGCATACCAGACGCGGGCAATGGGCTGCACCTTCACCGGCCGTTTGATCTTGAGCCGGGCATCCGCGGGCAGCGCGTGGATGGCGGTGTACTCCGCTTCCAGACGTTCAACCCACTGATCCCGCGACCAGGGCGCCTGGGCGCGCGGCGATTTCAGGCTTTTCTCCAGCATCTCCAGCACCTCATCCCGGGTGAAATTTTTGATGATGTGCTTGTTGGCCCAGCCGAAGCGCAGGGTGGCGGGGTGGTTAATGACCGTCAGCGTGCGATAAGCGTTAAGGGTAATCAATCCCGGCAGCTGATGGTGCACCCACTCGAAACGGGCGGCAGGTGCGAGGCCCGACTCTTCGGTAACGATTTTTTCAAATTCTGCTTTCAGGGCGTTAATGCTGGCGATGCGGGCGGTAAGTTGCTCCCGGTGCGCGGCATCGGTCTGCAGGCAGATCACCCCCGGCAGGCGCACGGCGGCCTTGCTGCTGCGGGTCTCGGACTGCTGCTGAATAAACAGATGCCGATAGTGCTGGAGGGCCATCGTCAGCGCCTCCTGACTGAGATGCTGCTTCACCGCGATGGCGTTGAGCGGATCGTGCTCGGCGCCTTTGGCGACATCCGGCAGGGAGAAGACGCGCCCGGCCAGCAACCGGCAGGCCTGGAGTTCGGGCGTTAATTCCGCCAGCTCGTGCTCCATCTGGCGGAAGGTGGAGTTTAAGCGTTCGATCAAATCGTAAGTAGCCATTGCACACCATAATAGTTACAACATACTGAATTTATAGCACAGCACGCCGGGTCAGGCCAGCGTGCGGTTTAGGTCAGTCAGGGATGGGCAGGGCGATGTGGTGCCACACGGGCCAGTTAAAGCAGAAACGGGCTCCGCCGAGGTCGCTGGCTTCACAGCTGACGTCGCCGCCCAGCGCCTGGGCGATGGAGTGAACGATCGCCAAACCCAGGCCACAGCCGCCGGTGGCGCGGTCGCGGCTCGGGTCGAGACGCACGAACGGCTCAAAAACGCGCTGGCGGGCCTCTGGCGCAATGCCCGGGCCATCATCTTCCACCGACAAACTGGCGCGGCTGCCGTCCAGCTGCAATGAAATTCGCAGACGGTTATCGCTGTAGCGCAAGGCATTGTTGACCAGGTTATCCAGCACGCGCTCCATCAACCGCATATCCAGCGCGCCGTAATCGCCGTCCATGCTGTTGATCAGCAGCGTGCGCTGCGGGTTCACGCTCTGCACATCCTCCACGTAGCTGCGCAGCCAGGCGGGCAGGTCCGGGGTGGTGAGCTTCAGCTCGTTCTGCGGCCGGTCGAGGCGGGCGTAGGTCAGCAGCTCCTCAATCAGCGCCTCGAGCTGGCTGATATCGCGGTTCAGCGCCAGGGACTCCGCCTCGGTCAGGTTTTCGCTCATCTCGAGCCGGTAACGCAGTCGTACCAGCGGGGTACGCAGTTCGTGGGCGATGCCGTCAATCAGCTGTTTTTTGCTGGCGATCAGGGCGTTGATGTTGTCCGCCATCTGGTTAAACGCTACCCCCAGGCGCTCAAAGCTGGAACCGCTGTCGAAATGGATACGCTCGGTTAAGTGCCCATCGCCAAAACGCTGGGCGGCAGCTTCCAGACGCAGCATGTCCTGCCAGTGGGGACGCATCCAGATAAACACCGGGAAGGCGAGGGAAATGGCGATGAAGGCCAGCAGGGCGATATCCAGCAGGCGCATCTGATGCAGGAAGTAGAGATAGGGCACCGGGCCGACCGCCAGCACATAATGGCTGCGCGGAATTCGCTGAATGAAGGTGTACTGATCGTCCAGAGCCACAATGTCGCCCTGACGCAGTCGCTGCATCGTCGGGGCATCGAGGGTGTATTTCTTCAGCGGCTCGATGCGCAGTTTGAAGGACAGATTCAGATCCAGCTCTTTGATGGTCCGCGCCCAGTCGTGAGGGGGGATCTCACGCAGTTCGCTGCGCATCAGGTAGAGCGAGCTTTTCATCAAATCATCCAGCGACTGTCTGCCCGCCCGCTCGGCGGTGAATTTGTAGACCAGCCCGACCAGCATGGTCATCACCAGGAAGCAGACAAACAGCAGGAGGTAAAACTGAACGAACAGTTTTTTCATGAAATATCACCCAAATACAACGCGTTAACAATGCCGCCCGGTCTTAAGAATCATTTTCCCTGAACGGGCATCGCATACTTTACGCAATGGGCTGCCTCATGGCATAGCGAATGTTGAAGGTTTCGTCTTGCTTCATCACGTTTGCCTGCACATGCCAGGCATTTTCAATCATATTTGGCGTCAGCACGGTATCCGGCGGCCCGCTGGCTATCACCTTGCCGGATTTCAGCAGGACCAGCCGATGGCAGTAGTTGGCGGCGAGATTAAGATCGTGCAGCGCCACCACCACCGTAATGGGCAACCGGGTGATCAACGTCATCAGCTCCAGCTGATGCTCGATATCCAGATGGTTGGTGGGCTCATCGAGGATCAACACGCGCGGCTGCTGGGCCAGGGCGCGGGCAATCTGACAGCGCTGCCGCTCGCCGCCTGAAAGCTGCCGCCAGAGCCGGTGACGCAGGGCAGAGAGCTTCATCTGATGGATGGCGTTCTCCACCGCCTGGTTGTCGCTCTCGCTCCAGCCAAAAAGTCCCCGGCGGTGCGGCGTGCGCCCCAGCCGGACAATTTGCTCCACGCTGAGATCGCCATCCACCCCGGCATGCTGGGGGACAAACGCCAGCTGTTTTGCCCGATCCCGCACGGAGATTTTATTGAGCGGAGTGCCATCAAACTGAATATGGTGCGCATGCCGTGGGATTAACCCGGCCAGACAGCGCAGCAGCGTTGATTTCCCCGAGCCATTTGGCCCGAGCAGACCGACGATCTCGCCGCTCCCTAGCTCCAGATTGATATCCTGAAGCACCTTACGGGACTGCAGGGTAACCTGCAGCTCTCTCAATGAAATAGTCATACTCTTTTCTCCCGGCTGCGATAGAGCAGAACGACAAAGGCAGGCGCGCCCACTAGCGCAGTGACCACGCCAATCGGCAGCACCTGGTGGGTAATCAGCGTGCGGGAAACCACATCCGCGAGGATCATAAAGTGACTCCCGACCAGGAAGGTCAGGGGAACAGCGCGGCGGTGCCCGGGGCCGCACAGCATCCGGGTGATATGCGGGATCACCAGCCCGACAAACCCCACTGCGCCAATAATACTGACCATCACCGCCGTCACCAGGGCGCAGGTGAGCAGCAGGATGATGCGTACCAGAGTCACCGGCACGCCCAGGGTGGTGGAGACTTCATCGCCAAAGGTGAAGGTATCCAGCGAGCGTGAAAAGGCGAAGATCACGATGAACCCGGCCAGAACCACCCCCAGTGCCAGCAGCGCATCCGGCCAGCGCACGCCGCTCAGACTACCCAGCAGCCAGAACATAACGCTACGCGACTGCTCGGCGTTGGCGGAGGTGCTGACAATGTACGCGGTCATGGCGTTGAAGAGCTGCGTCCCGGCAATACCCGCCAGCAGGATGCGGGGCGGGCTGTCGGTCATGCCGTGGGTGATCAGCATGATCAGCCCGAATGCGCAGCAGGCGCCGATAAAGGCCCCGCCGCTGATGCCCAGCGCGCCGCCGCCGATCCCGAGCAGCATCACGCAGACGGCACCCAGTGAGGCGCCGGAGGAGATCCCCAGTAAATACGGCTCCGCCAGCGGGTTACGCAGGATCGCCTGCATCACCAGGCCGCAGAGCGCCAGTCCGCCGCCGCTGCAGGCCGCCATCAGCGCCCGGCTCATGCGGTACTGCCAGACAATCCCTTCCTCGACCTGAGGCATGGCATAGTTTCCCAGACCCAGGCCGTTAAGAATGGCTTTCCCCGCATTTCCATATGACACCGGCATATCCCCGACGGTGGCGGCGAAAACCAGCATCAGCGGCAGGGTCAGTAACCCGACAGCCAGCAGGCTACCCTGCCGCCAGCGTGGCAGGGTAAAGGTGGCGCGCAGAGTCAGCATGCTCATCGTTCAGCCTGATAAGTCGCCAGTTTTTCGCCGATGGCCTCGACGGCATCGACATTACGCAGTGAGGGATTGAGTGACATCGCGGGCACCACAATGATGTGACCGTTTTTTACGGCGGGGATGTTTCGGGTCACCGGATCGTCGTTTAAAAATGCCTTTTTAACCGCCACGTCATCGGCGGGGTAGAGCCGACGGGACATTTCGGCGATAACGATCACGTCCGGCTGCGCCTGGGCGATATGTTCCCAGGTGACGGCGGGCCATTCATCATGTGAATCAATAATGTTTTTCAGCCCCAGCGTGTTGCTGATCCAGCCCGGCGCGCCATAATCGCCCGCCACCCAGGGATCGCCTTTCAGACGGCTGCTGGAGAACCAGAACACCACTTTCAGAGGGCGGGTCTGCTGCGTAGCCGCCAGGGTCTGAGCTTTCGCAATACGCTGTTTCAGCGCCGCGTTAAGCGCTTTACCCTGGGCTTGAACATCGAATATTGCTGCCAGTTCGCTGATCTCACGCTCGATCTCCGCGATGGAGAAAGGCGTGCTGCGCGCTCCGTCGGCATTCGAGCTGTCGGTGACGCTTTTGCCGATGCAGTCGGCAGGGGAGATCCACGTCGGAATGCCAAGGGAAGCAAACTGTTCCCGGGTGCCGGTTTCCCCCTGCGGCCCGATGTGCCAGTGATATTGCGCCAGAACCAGATCGGGATTTTGCGCGGTGACCGCTTCAAAGGAAGGGGCGTTATCTGCCAGCTTTTTCAGCGCCTTACCCTGCTCTGAAAGCGCATTGGGCAGCGGGCCAAACCAGACCGAGGTCGCGCTGATTTTCTTCTCAAGCCCCAGCGCCAGCAGCAGTTCCGTCTCGTGTTGCCCCACCGTCACTACCCGCTGTGGAGCCTGGGTAAAGGTCTCCTTTACCCCACAGTTTTCTACCGTCAGCGGATAAGTTGTTGCGGCGATCGCCGGTTGCGCCAGTGTCGCAAGCACTAATGCCATTGCGCTGTATTTGATAAACACGTTACCTTCCCCATAAATGTTATGTTATAACATAATACATATTATGAGGGCGGTAGCAAAAGGTTAATCACCAGGGGAAGGATAATGAATGAGGCCGCTTACCTTGGCGGCAGCCGCTTTACATGTCCCAGGCGTGGGGCGCGAAGAGATAGCCCTTGTTACGCACGGTTTTAATGCGGAACGGCTCGGTGGCGTTATCCAGCAGTTTCTTGCGCAGGCGGGAGATCGCCACGTCCACGCTGCGGTCCATGCCATCGTAGCTGACGCCGCGCAGGTTTTTCAGCAGCGCGTCCCGGTCCATAATCTGCCCGGCATGGGTCGCCAGCTCCCACAGCAGATCGAAATCCGCCGTCGACAATGCCACCTGCTCGCCGGAAAGCAGCACCTGACGATTCACCGGGTCGATGGAAAGCGTACCGAAACGCAGCGCTTTATGCGGAGTGAGTTGCGGGGCCGGGGTTTCGCTGGAGGTGGCAACATGCTGGCGCAGATGCAGGCGCACACGCGCCAGCAGCACTGCCGGAGGGGTAGTTTTCAGGATGTAGTCGTTGGCGCCCATTTCCAGAGACAAGATATGGTTCATGTCGCTGTCGAGAGAGGTGAGCAGCACAATCGGGCCCTGCCAGCGGGCGCGCAGATCCCGGCACAGGGTCATGCCGTCTTTGCCGGGCAACATAATATCCAGCAGCACCAGATCGGGTTTTTCCCGCGCCACCACCTCTTCAGCACGGTCGCCGCGCGGTTCGACGATGACTTCAATATCATGTTTACCCAGGTAAGCGGCTATCAGCTGGCCTACTTCGGGTTCATCCTCAACGTATACGATCTTGTTCATTCAAAGTCTGTGTCTGCAGAAAACGCCAACATACACCGCGCAACCTTAACCTTCCATTAATCATTCGCAAAATGTTGCCGTTCCGTTATGCTGCCCGGCACTGTTATTGAATTGTTAAGGAGAAAGGGATGGGACTGCTGATTAAGGCGGCGATTGGCGCGCTGGTGGTGTTACTGATTGGAGTGCTGGCGAAAACCAAAAACTACTATATAGCCGGGCTGATCCCGCTGTTTCCGACCTTTGCTTTAATCGCCCACTATATTGTCGCCTCTGAGCGCGGCATTGAGGCGCTGCGGGCGACCATCGTCTTTGGCATGTGGTCGATTATTCCCTATTTTATCTATCTGCTCTCGCTATGGTATTTCACCGGAATAATGCGTTTGCCCCTGGCGCTGGGCGGAGCGGTTGTTTGCTGGAGCCTCAGCGCCTGGGTGTTAATCTTCTTCTGGAGCCGCTTTCACTAACGCAGCGGCCGTCCGCCATCCACGCCAAATGACCGGCCGGTGACGTAGCAGCTGGTCAGAATGTAGTCGATTAAATCAATCACCTCTTTTTCACCCGGGGCGATTTTCATCAGGGACTTGTTCAGCGCCTGCTGACGATAGTCGGCATCGTCGTGTTCGTTAAACATAATCAGCGACGGAGCGATGGCGTTAACTTTGACCTCCGGTGCCAGCTTGCGGGCAAAGGATCGGGTCATGTTGTCCAGGGCAGCTTTACTGGCGGCATAAGCAATGTGCTTATCGCTACCGCGCTCAACCACGTAGTCGGTAAAGTGGATGATGTCGCTGGCGGCATGGCCGTGACCGCGCAGCAGCTCCTGTAAAGCGTGGTTCAGCAGGTAAGGGGCATGGACGTGGATCTGCAGCATGCACGAGAGCGTTTCGCTGAGCGGCGTCTCAGGGCTCTCCGGCATCCATGCACTGGCATTATGGATGATGGCGCGTAATCCCGGAGTTTCCGCTTTTATCCGTTCGGCAAAGGCCATAATGCCTTCGTCGGTGGCAAAATCGGCCTGAACACAGGTCGCACCCGCCTCGCAAAGCGTCTCTATCGCCGGATATTTCGTGCGATAGCTGATAATCACCGGCTGGTGAAGATTCAAAAAATGGTGGGCAAGCGCGAGGCCAATACGACGGCCTCCGCCAGTAATCAGGATCGGGAGCGGTTTTGCCTGTCCCATCGTGTTCTCCTTATCCGTTCGACGATGGGACGCGGTCGCTTATCCCATCAACATCCACGTTGCCGGTAGTGCGGCAACCAGTAACAATCCAATCAGCACGATTTCACGACGCTTCAGCGCGTGCTGGAGCTGGTGCGTGCGACGGGCGTAAATAAACACCAGCAGTCCCGGCGCGTAGAGCACGACGGAGAGCAGCAGATGCATCGGTCCGGAGGCGTAGAGCAGCCATAAGCCGTAAATGCAGGCACCCATTCCCACGACAGTATGCATCGGTCGGGTCGCTATTTTTAACAAATATGCACCCACCAGGAAATAGGGTACCAGAATCATCTCAGAGGCGATGGTTAACAAGGTGTTATAGTCAGAACCTGTGAGCCAGATCAGCACCAGACAAACCTGCACGCTAATGTTGGTCAACCACAGCGACGCGGACGGGGCATTGTTCTTGTTCTGATGTCTGAAAAGACGCGGAAAGGCTTTATGGGTCGCGGCGAGGAAGGGCACTTCGGCCGCCATGATGGTCCAGCTCAGGTAAGCTCCACACACGGAGACGATCAGACCCGCAGCAATGACCACTTCGCCCCAGGAGCCCATCATCTTCACCATCAGGCCCGCCATTGACGGGTTACGCATCTCCGCCAGTTCAGGACGCGCCACCACGCCCAGAGACAGCAGCGTCACCAGCAGATAGACGCTCAGCGCGGCCAGCACCGCCAGCAGCGTGGCGCGGCCCACATCCTGCTTATTGCGCGCGCGGGCCGAGACCACGACCGCGCCTTCCACCCCGATAAACACCCACAGGGTGATCAGCATGGTGTTTTTCACCTGCTCCCAGACCGGCACGCCCAGCGCCACGCCGGAAAAGTCCAGGCTGAAGAGATCGAGACGAAACGCGATAAACGCCAGCACAATAAACAGCCCCAGCGGCACCAGCTTCGCCAGAGTGGCGACCAGGTTGATGCTTGCCGCAGTCTGCACGCCCCGCAGCACCAGGAAGTGCACGACCCACAGCAGCACCGAGGAGCCCACAATGGATTGCCAGGTATTGCCGTCGCCAAACAGCCGCAGTTCAGGCGTATCGGTAAAGAAACTCAGCGCAGAAAAGACGATCACCAGATAAGAGACGTTGGCGATCACCGCGCACAGCCAGTAGCCCCAGGCGGAACAGAAACCTACCAGTTCACCAAAGCCTTCGCGGGCGTAGGTAAAAATGCCGCCATCAAGGTCAGGACGGATGCGCGTTAACAGCAGCATCGCGAAGGCCAGCAGCAGGATCCCTACACCGGTGATCCCCCAGCCAATAAGCAGCGCAGACGGGCTGGCCACGGCGGCCATATTCTGCGGCAGACTGAATACACCCGCACCGAGCATGGAGCTTAAAACAAGCGCAGTTAAAGCGCTCAGGCCAAGTTTCTTTTCCATTGGCATCCTGTTTAAAAAGGGGTCAAAAGCAGAATAATTATTTTGTCGAAGCGCATAAAAATGGTGGATCACGCTAAGGCGCGGGATTTTACGGAGTGTCACGAAAGCATGCAATGAGGATGGGCCGAAATCTGGCTAAAAAGCAAAAAAAAGGCGGCACCAGGCCGCCTGAATGAGACACTTTACTTATTTGTACAGGTCTGCGCTGATGGTCATGTTATTACCGCGCTCCTGCCACTGGCGGGTGATGTGGTAATATTTGGCCCCTTTCTTCGCCGCACGCTTCGCCACCTGATAGGAGACTTCGGTCATGTTGGAGTAGTTGCCGGTAAATTTAATGCTGTCAAACGGCACCATCTGCGCGGCAGTGGCGTTGTTCAGCTCTTCAATTTTAGTGCCGTCATTCAGCGTGACGCTGTAACGGCCACCTTTGGTGGATTGCGTTTCAAAGAAACGGCCTACGCCAGCAACGCTGGCAGCCGGTGCAGCGCTGGTCGCCACGCCTGGGATCTCAACTTTCTTCGCTTCTTCGCCACCTTTGGCGATAGCCGCACGGCCGGCATCAGAGTCAGCAGGAATAACGTCCGGGCTCTGGACGATACGTTTTTTCGCGTCTTTTTTGTAGATATAGGCAGTGATACGCTGGTTACCGCCCTGGTTTGCATCGATCTGGCGAACGATATAGAAGGCGTCAGCCCCTTTCGCTTTCGCGGCTTTGGTAATGGCATCGTTGACTTCAGGCTGGCTGCGGTAGAAGCCCTGAATGGTGACGGTATCGTAAGGCTCAAGGAGAACGGCCTGGTCTTTTGGCAGTTCCGTCACGCCATTAATAACGCGATTTTTCTCCTCATCGGCTTTCGGGGCATTTTCTTTATACAGCGCAACGAGCACGCGCTGGTTGCCGCTGTCGCCGTAGTCAGAGTTATCAACCACGTAAAATGCAGCGGCGCCTTCTTTATCGGCGCGTTTTGATGCAGCGTTAACCGCATCGCCAATTGAGTTAAAACGACCTACGATCATAACGCGGTCGTAAGGTTTCGTTGCTGCCGCTTGCTCCGGCGTTAACTCTGTCGCCGCGTTGGCGGACAGGGCGGTCGCAGAAAGGAGTGCTGACGCCAGGAGAGTGTTCTTGAGCTTCATAAAAATAATCCTTCGCCTTACGCAAACCAGGTACTGGTGTAGTTGTTAATTTGAAAACGTTGACGATTATTGCATTTAACACCCTCTGCTGTCTGCGGCATTTTTTGTGGCCATGGCGATGGGGACGAACAATATCTATAACATTTAGTGATATGTTGAAAAAACACGCGTTTGACCAGTAAAACTAATAAAGCATATAACTTTCACAAGTTGATTTAATGTTAATAAGTTGTTTCTAGCTGGCGCTATATCGTGTTTTTCCCGCTTCGACTGAGCTAAACATCGGCCCTGGCGGATAAATAAAGGCAGATATGCCTGTCTGAGATGCCGATCGCTTATTTTTGACAGTTAAAGGCATAAAAAGTGTTTTCTTGCTGTGGATCACAGGCGGTATTTTCAGTAGGTTATAGAAAGTTTGTTACCGTTTTATTTTCTGCAGATATTGGTTAGCGGCAGGTTAACACCTGTCACTGTCGTTATATATCTGTGATGAATATTCGACAAACCATCATCAAAAACCGATGGAAGGGATTACTATGCGTATTGGGGTACCAAGAGAACGGTTTGCCAATGAAACCCGCGTAGCGGCGACACCAAAAACGGTGGAGCAGCTGCTCAAACTGGGTTTTACCGTCGCGGTTGAAAGCGGCGCAGGCAAGCTGGCAAGTTTCGATGACGAGGCGTTCGTTCAGACGGGCGCAGAGATTGTAGACGGCGCTAACGTCTGGCATTCGGACGTTATTCTGAAGGTCAATGCACCCGAAGAGGAAGAGATCGCGCTGCTGAACCCGGGCACCACCCTGGTGAGCTTTATCTGGCCAGCCCAGAACCCGGAGCTGATGGAGAAACTGGCGGCGCGTGGCGTCACCGTAATGGCAATGGACTCCGTACCGCGTATCTCGCGTGCGCAGTCGCTGGATGCCCTGAGCTCGATGGCGAATATCGCCGGTTACCGTGCCATCGTCGAGGCGGCGCACGAGTTTGGTCGCTTCTTTACCGGTCAGATCACCGCTGCGGGTAAAGTCCCGCCAGCGAAAGTGATGGTGATTGGGGCTGGCGTTGCGGGTCTGGCCGCCATTGGCGCGGCAAACAGTCTGGGCGCTATCGTCCGTGCTTTTGATACCCGTCCGGAAGTGAAAGAACAGGTGCAGAGTATGGGCGCCGAGTTCCTGGAACTGGACTTTAAAGAAGAAGCCGGCAGCGGCGACGGCTACGCGAAGGTGATGTCCGAGGCCTTTATCAAAGCCGAAATGGCGCTGTTTGCCGCTCAGGCGAAAGAGGTGGACATCATTGTCACCACCGCGCTGATCCCGGGCAAACCCGCACCGAAGCTCATCACCCGCGAAATGGTTGACTCCATGAAGGCCGGCAGCGTGATCGTCGATCTGGCCGCGCAAAACGGCGGTAACTGCGAATACACCGTCCCGGGCGTGGTCACTACCACCGCCAACGGCGTAAAAGTGATCGGCTATACCGACCTGCCGGGCCGTCTGCCGACCCAGTCTTCTCAGCTGTATGGTACCAACCTGGTCAACCTGCTGAAGCTGCTGTGCAAAGAGAAAGACGGCAACGTCACCGTTGATTTTGAAGACGTCGTTGTGCGTGGCGTTACCGTGGTGCGCGAGGGTGAAATCACCTGGCCGGCACCGCCTATTCAGGTTTCCGCTCAGCCGCAGGCCGCTGCTAAAGCCGCTCCGGCACCAAAAGAACCGGAAAAACCTGCCTCGCCGTGGCGCAAATTCGCCTTTATGGCGCTGGCCATTATCCTGTTTGGCTGGCTGGCAGACGTTGCGCCGAAAGAGTTCCTCGGTCACTTTACGGTCTTTGCGCTCTCCTGCGTGGTGGGTTACTACGTGGTGTGGAACGTCTCCCATGCGCTGCATACCCCGCTGATGTCGGTGACGAACGCTATCTCCGGGATCATCGTGGTAGGGGCATTGCTGCAGATTGGTCACGGCGGCTGGGTCAGCTTCCTCAGCTTTATCGCGGTACTGATCGCCAGTATCAATATTTTCGGTGGTTTCACCGTGACTCAGCGCATGCTGAAAATGTTTCGTAAGGGATAAGGGGTAACTTATGTCTGGAGGATTAGTTACAGCTGCATACATTGTTGCCGCGGTCCTGTTTATTTTCAGTCTCGCTGGGCTTTCAAAACATGAAACGTCGCAGCAGGGTAACAACTTTGGTATCGCCGGGATGGCGATTGCGCTGATTGCCACGATATTCGGGCCGGACACCGGCAACGTTGCGTGGATCCTGGTGGCGATGATCATCGGCGGCGCTATTGGTATTCGTCTTGCTAAACGCGTTGAAATGACCGAAATGCCGGAGCTGGTAGCGATTCTGCACAGTTTCGTGGGTCTGGCGGCGGTGCTGGTTGGCTTTAACAGCTACCTGTATCACGAGCCGGGGATGGAGCCGATTCTGGTCAACATCCACCTGACCGAAGTGTTCCTTGGGATCTTCATCGGTGCGGTGACCTTTACCGGTTCTATCGTGGCGTTCGGCAAGCTGCGCGGCAAGATCTCCTCTAAACCGCTGATGCTGCCAAACCGTCACAAGATGAACCTGGCCGCGCTGGTGGTGTCGTTTGTGCTGATGGTGGTGTTCGTGCGTACCGACAGCGTGGGCATGCAGGTGCTGGCGCTGCTGGTGATGACCATCATCGCGCTGGCGTTCGGCTGGCACCTGGTGGCCTCCATCGGTGGTGCGGACATGCCGGTGGTGGTTTCCATGCTCAACTCCTACTCCGGTTGGGCGGCAGCGGCGGCGGGCTTTATGCTGAGCAACGACCTGCTGATCGTGACCGGTGCGCTGGTGGGCTCGAGCGGTGCGATCCTCTCCTACATCATGTGTAAGGCGATGAACCGTTCGTTCATCAGCGTGATTGCCGGGGGCTTTGGCACCGACGGTCAAACTTCCGATGGTGACGACGAGGTGGGTGAGCATCGTGAGATCAGCGCTGAAGATACCGCCGACATGCTGAAAAACTCGCACTCGGTCATCATCACTCCGGGCTACGGCATGGCGGTGGCGCAGGCTCAGTATCCGGTGGCGGAAATCACCGAGCGTCTGCGTGCCCGCGGCATCAAGGTGCGTTTTGGTATTCACCCGGTTGCCGGGCGTCTGCCAGGCCACATGAACGTGCTGCTGGCTGAAGCGAAAGTGCCTTACGACATCGTGCTGGAGATGGATGAAATCAACGACGATTTCTCCGACACCGATACCGTGCTGGTTATCGGCGCCAACGACACCGTTAACCCGGCGGCGCAGGACGATCCGAAGAGCCCAATCGCCGGTATGCCGGTTCTGGAAGTGTGGAAGGCGCAGAACGTTATCGTCTTCAAACGCTCCATGAACACCGGTTACGCTGGCGTACAAAACCCGCTTTTCTTTAAAGAGAACACCCACATGCTGTTTGGCGATGCCAAAGCCAGCGTGGATGCGATCCTGAAAGCGCTGTAAGCAAGGCTTCACGACTGATAAAAAACCGCCCACAACAGGGCGGTTTTCTCATTTATGCGGGCTAAACATTCTCACTGTCTATACTTTCCTTTTTACATTAAGGGAGGAGGGAGAATGCAGTTTTTGTCACGTTTCGATATTCTGACGTTAATGATGACCCCCACATTCTGGATTGGCTTCGCGACCGTAACGGTAGTGACGCTGTTGGTGTACTGGCTGCTGAAACGCCTTATCACCTTTGTCCATAAGAGCATTACCAGCTGGGGCGACAAACATCCCGCCACAAATAAGATGCATTTTATCCTCACGGAGATGCTTAACCGCACCAGCCGGATCCTGCTGTTCGTGGTGGCATTCCTGTTTAGCCTGCGCTTTGTCGAACTGCCGGATCGCCTCTACGGTGCGCTCAGCCACGCCTGGTTCCTGGTGCTGGCGATTCAGGTGGCGCTGTGGATGGATCAGGGGGTGGTCTCCTGGCTTCGGCACGTCATGCTGTCGCCGGGGAGCCATAAAAACCCGGTCACCCTGGTGATCACCGGCCTGATCCTGCGGGCGATTGTCTGGTCAGTGATGCTGCTGTCTATTCTTGCCAACGCGGGCGTCAACATCACTGCTCTGGTTGCCAGCCTTGGGGTGGGGGGTATCGCTATCGCTCTGGCGGTGCAGACCATTCTCAGCGACGTCTTCGCGTCACTTTCTATTGGGTTCGATAAGCCCTTTGAGATTGGCGATTTCGTGGTGTTTAACGACGTTGCCGGCACGGTGGAGCACATCGGTCTGAAAACAACGCGTATTCGCAGCCTGAGCGGGGAGCAGATTGTCTGTGGCAATGCGATCCTGCTTCAGCAAACGCTGCATAACTATAAGCGTATGCAGACCCGCCGTATCGTCTTTACCTTCGGCGTGGCCAGCGACACCCCGCCCGAGAAACTGCGCGTCATTGGCGATAACGTGAAGAAGATCATCACCGATATCGGCGAAACGCGCTTTGACCGCGCCCACTTGCTTGGCTTTGATAAGGACAGGCTGACCTTTGAGGTGGTGCATATCGTCAATACTGCGGATTACAATAAATACATGGACATTCAGCAGGAGATTAACATCCGGATCCTCGAGAGCCTGAACGAGGAGGGTGTCAAACTGGCCCTGCCAAGCATGGTGCTGCATGCCCCCTGGATGAAAGAGGGCGAGGGCGCACAGCCGCCGTCGCAGCAACCCGTTACCGAGAGCTAAAAAAAAGCCCGCCAAACTGGCGGGCTTTTTACGTTTAGTCGTCTTCGTCGTCGTCGAGTTCGACCGGGGTCTGATACTGATCCGGCTTGATAACCAGCAGGTCACAGCGCAGATGGTCGATCACCTGTTCCGCCGTGTTGCCAAGGAAGGCTGCAGAAATACCGGTGCGGCCGATGGTGCCGAGTACCACGATACCGGCCTGCAGATGTTCTGACAGATCCGGAATCACCTCTTCCGGCAGCCCTTTCTCCACGTGGGTCAGTTTCTCATCGATACCAAATTTCTGCCGCAGGGCTTTCATCGCCAGCAGATGCTGTCCGCGGATAGCGTCGTTATAAACGGTAGGATCAAATTCCGGGAGTTCGATGGCAATGTTGATAGGGGTAATCGGGTAGGCGCCAACAAGGTGGACTTCAGTATGGTTAACCTGCTCGGCGAGATAGACCGTCTCTTTGACCAGCTTCTCGTTCAGGGCGTTGTGGTAGTTCTCTTCGCTGGCGAGATTGACCGCCACCACCGCTTTACCGCCTTCCGGCCACGGCTGGTCTTTGACCATCCACACCGGGCACGGGCATTTACGCAGCAGATGCCAGTCGGTCGGGGTGAAAATCACTGCCTCAAGCTTGTCGTGCTGGTGGGCCATTTTCAGCAGCAGATCGTGTTCGCCGCTAATCACTTCCTGGATGATGGCTTCAAACGGACGGTTGTGCCACACCACTTTAATCTCGATAGGCACGCCGGCATCAAGATAGAATTTTGCCTGTTCGCGTATCCACGCCGTACGCTGGCTGATCACTCCCTGACGCATAGCGGTGCGTTCGTCAGGCGACAGAAGGGTGGTCATTTCGTAAGAAAAGTCATATATCGGCAGAAACGCTTTGATTCTGCCACCAATCCGTTGATGTAAATAGACAGCTCGTCGTAACGCCGGTTGATCGTCCTGATTAGGATCGATGGCCACCAGCATGTTTTGATACTTTGCCATACAGGTCTCCTTACTACTGTCACCACAGTCTGTAATTAAAAGAGTAACCTATATATCTGAAATGAAACAGGGGGGAAGTTTTGCCAGATCAATAAATCAGTAAAATTACCGACCTGGCAAGCAGAAGTCAGATGAATTTATGCAACGTTGCGCGAGTGGCCCGCCAGCACCGCCAGCGCTTCACCGTTTTCAATGGTGATGTACTTGCCTTTTACCGCCAGCATGCCGCTTTTCTGGAAACGACCCAGCAGACGGCTGATGGTTTCAACGGTCAGGCCCAGGTAGTTACCGATATCGCCACGGGTCATGGTCAGACGGAACTCACGAGGCGAGAAACCGCGCTCGGCGAAACGACGGGAGAGGTTATAGATAAACGCGGCGAGGCGCTCTTCTGCATTCTTTTTGGAAAGCAGGAGAATCATATCCTGATCGCCTTTGATCTCACCGCTCATCAGACGCATCATCTGCTGACGCAGGTTAGGCATTTTGCCTGACAGATCGTCGAGGGTTTCAAACGGGATTTCGCAAACCATTGAGGTTTCCAGCGCCTGAGCAAAGCTCGGGTGGTTACCGGTGCCAATGGCGTCAAAGCCCACCAGATCGCCCGCCAGGTGGAAGCCGGTGATCTGCTCGTCGCCCTGTTCGGTGATGGTATAGCTTTTGATGGTGCCAGAGCGGATAGCGTACAGCGACTTCAGTTCGTCTCCCGCTTTGAACAGCGTTTGCCCTTTCTGAATCGGCTTTTTACGCTCGATAATATTATCAAGCTGATCAAGCTCATGCTCATTCAGGGTAAACGGGATACAGAGCTGGCTGATGCTGCAGTCCTGACAATGGATAGCACAACCGCCAGACTGAATGCGTCGAATAATTCGCTTTTCCGGGATCATAGGTTTGCTCAAGCCTTAATTGATATTGGTCAATTTTAACATCTTTTTTGACCCCGCGTAAGCCTGGTAAACCATCAATAAGGACAAGTTACGTGAACATGCCAGCATCTTCTTGAAATCCCACAACTTGGCTGCGGATATTTCGTCTAACTTAAGGAATATTAAGCACTAAAAGCCTGGAACTACAGCAGTAAATAGCCTTCGTGACGCAGTAACCACTCCTTGCGCTGGACCCCGCCAGCATAGCCGGTCAGGGTGCCGTTACGCCCGATTACGCGGTGGCAGGGCACTACAATGCTGACCGGATTGGAGCCGTTTGCCGCCCCAACGGCACGCGCCGCACCCGGGCGGCCAAGCTGCTCTGCCAGCTGCCCGTAATGCATCACCTGCCCGCAGGGAATAGCGCGCAACGCCTGCCACACTTCCCGCTGAAAAGGGGTGCCGCCGGTGGCGGTCGGCAGGGTATCGATAATGCTGAGATCGCCTTCGAACCAGGCGGAGAGCTTATCGCTCAGCCCGCCCGGATTGCTGGCGCTGATGCGCTCGTAGCCCTGCGTCCGGTAGTGGATATTCAGCAGCTCCACCATCCGGTTGCTGTGCTCCTCCCACTCGACGGCGCGCAGGTTGAATTGCTCATCGGCAATCACCCACAGCGGCCCGAGGGGCGTCGCAATTTTGTCTTCGAGTAATCTCAGCATCTGGCGTTCCTTAGTTCAGTCGCGGGTAGATCCCAGGCCCGATGGGCAGGCCGACAAGATACCACGCCACCAACATCAGCAACCATACCCCTAAAAAGATAAGCGGATAGGGCAGTACCAGCGAATAGTAGGTACCCAGCTTCGCCTCGGGTTTATAGCGCTGCAGGAAGCCCAGGAACAGCGGCACAAACGGCGACACCGGGGCCAGCGGGATCACCGACGAGTCAGCCACGCGGAACAGGATCTGCGCAAACGCCGGGTGGAAGCCGAGCAGCATAAACATCGGCACGAAGATAGGGGCGAGGATCGACCAGATGGCCGACCCGCTGGCGATAAACATGCACAGCAGGGACGACAGCAGCGCCAGGCCAACGAACGCCGGCACGCCGCTCAGCCCGGCAGTTTCCAGAATGTCGGTGAGCCCCACCGCCATAAACTTGCCCATGTTGCTCCAGTTAAACATGGCAACAAACTGCGCCAGCGGGAACACCATCACAATAAACCCGGCCATCTCCTTCATCGGCTCAATCATCAGCTGGGGCAGATCCCCCTGGCGACGTATTTTGCCGGTGGCGATGCCGTAGGCCAGCGAGACCACAAAGAAGAAGAGGATGATCAGCGGCACGATGCCTTTAATAAACGGCGAAGGCAGGACGGTATGTTTCACCGGATCGCGCAGGATGCCGTTCTCCGGCACCACCATCAGCGCAATGGCGGCAATAAACAGCAGGGAGACCAACCCGGCCACGCGCAGGCCCCGGCGCTGTTCCGGCGATAACGAATCCAGCTTCTCATCGCTGCTGCCCTGCCATTTGCCGAGACGCGGCTCGACAATCTTATCGGTGATAAGCCCGCCCACGATGGTCAGCACAATCACCGAACTGGCCATAAAGTACCAGTTGTCGATCACGCTGACGTGCATCGCAGCATCAATGGATTTTGCCGCCTCGGTGCTGATGCCCGAGAGCAGCACGTCGGTAGTCACAATCAGCAGGTTGGCGGTAAAGCCGCAGCCGACACCGGCAATGGCCGCCAGCAGGCCCGCCACCGGATGGCGTCCTACCGCCAGGAAGATCAGCGCCCCCATCGGCGGCATGATCACCAATGCGGCATCCGAGGAGATATGGCTGAAGAAGGCGATAAACAGCACCATATAGCTGGCGTAGCGGGCGCTGACGTGAGAGGCCATTTTAACCATCAGCGCAGGCAGTAAGCCGGAACGCTCAGCCAGACCCGCCCCGAGAACCAGCGCGAGGATGGCACCCAGCGGGGCAAAGCCGCTGAAGTTTTTGATTACGTTCGGTAAAAACCAGTGCAGACCTTCGACGCTGAGAAGATTTTTCACCGCCACCATGCTGCCGTCAGCCGGGTTGCGGGCGCTGACGTCAAAAGCGGACAGAACGGCGGTAGCGACCATCAAAATCGCAATCAAATAGACAAAAAGCAGGAAAGGATGTGGCACTTTATTGCCGACCCTTTCAACCCAACCATAGAGCTTGCCGGATGGGGAATGCGAAGGTATGGATGACATACTCATGGGCGTTCCTCGGGAGTGTTGTGTTGTTATGTTGTTGTGTAGTTTTATTATTTTAAAGGTGACGGTGTCACGTTTTCTGGGATCGGGCAGTGATACGGTTTGTCATTGAGTTGCTGAGTAAACTCCTTCCGGCAGGCGGTCAGCAGCGCCGGGTCCTGCAACAGATTCAGGACGGTGGCGCCCATCACTTTACCGGCGTGCAGCATGCCTTTATGGGCGATGGAGGTGCGGCCCTGCGCCACCAGTTGCCAGGTATGCAGCGGCGTGCCCACGGTAAAGCAGGGGCTGAAGCACTGGGCCACCGGCATTTTCCAGCTGACATCGCCCACGTCGGTAGAGCCTGCCAGCACGTTATCGGTGATGGCGTAAGGCGCCACTTCGTCAATCAGCAGGGTCTGCTGGTGGCGGCGGGCAAACTGTTTTCCTTCTTCACCCCCGGTTGCGGCAATGTTTTTCAGGCTGTTTTGCAGATCGTTGTCGCTCAGCGTGGCGCGGATCTCCCCGGCGAAGGCGCGTTCCTCATCGTTCCATGCCGGGGTGCCGTAATGCTGCACGGCGCTGTACATGGCCGCTTCCAGCGTGCGGTTAGGCAGGTAGCTGGAACAGGCTTTTTCAAAGCGTCGTTCCACGGTAGTTTCGGTCATCATTGCCGCGCCCTGGGCAATTTTTTCGATACGCTCATAGATCTGCTGCGCGTCGGCCATTTCCGGGGCGCGGATCAGATACAGCACTTCCGCCTGGGCCTGGACCACGTTCGGTGAGATCCCCCCGGTGTCGGTGATGGCGTAATGAACCCGGGCTTTTTCAATGATGTGTTCATTGAGGAAATTGGTGCCGGTGGTCATCAGCGTGACGGCATCCAGCGCGCTACGCCCCAGATGCGGGGAGTTCGCCGCATGGGCCGCGGTGCCGTGAAAACGCCAGGCGACCTGGATGTTGGCTAAGGTACTGACGTTAAACATCCCGGCGAAGGCTTCGGGATGCCAGGTGACGGCGGCGTCCACGTCATCGAACAGCCCCTCGCGCACCATAAAGGTTTTACCCGAGCCGCCTTCTTCCCCCGGACAGCCGTAAAAGCGCACGGTGCCGCTCCCTCCGTGCTGCTCCAGCCAGCTTTTCACCGCCACGGCGCCCGCGAGGGCGGCAGTGCCGAGCAGGTTATGCCCGCAGCCGTGGCCGTTGGCCCCGGGCGTGTCGCTTTGCGGTGCGGCGCAGTGCGCCTGCTGGCTCAATCCCGCAAGGGCGTCGTACTCCCCGAGCAGGGCGATAACCGGTTTCCCCTCGCCGTAGCTGGCCATAAAGGCGTTCGGTATGCCACCAGCCTGACGTGTAAGTTTAAAACCTGCCTCTTCCAGGGCACCGGCCAGCCGTTCGGCAGACCAGAACTCTTCAAAACGGGTTTCCGGGTGATCCCAGATCTCATCGGCAATGGCGGTAAACTGCTGCGCGCGGGTGTCGATGGCATCCTCAACAAAACGGTAAATGGTCTGCATTACACACCTCGCGTCCACGGGAAGTTAAGCGCGGTACGCGCCAGGGTTTCGATGGCAATGAGCATCACCGTCTCGTCAAAGTCGAATTTTTCGTTGTGATGCCCGGCGCTGAGGGTGGTGCCGAACACCATATAGGAGGCGAGCCCGCCGTTTTGCTGAACCCGCGCCATCATTAAGGTGGCGTCTTCAGAGCCGGCCGGGGCTTTCACCTTGTCGATGGCCTGTTCAACGCCGGGAACCTGCGCCGCCTGTTCGCGTAAGTAGTTCACCCACGCCGGGGACGGCTGGCTTGAGGTCGCCGCACCCATCAGGCGCAGCTCATGGCTGACGCCGTGCATCGTCGCCGCGCCGTCAATTACCGCTTTCGCGCGCCCGAAGACGTAGCTGTTAATGGCTTCGCTCTCGCCGCGGGTCTCCACCTTCAGCAGGGCGCTGGCAGGCACAACGTTACGGCCGCTGCCCGCCTGCATCACGCCGACGTTCACCCGGGAAGCCCCTTCGCTGTGCGGGGCGATACTGTGCAGGCCGATGGCGGCCTGGGCGGCAGCCAGCAGGGCATTACGTCCCTCTTCAGGTTTGCCGCCAGCGTGCGCCGCCACGCCGGTAAAGCGGACGTCGAATTTGGTGGTGGCCATAAAGTTATCGCTGCCGCAGATCACGGTGCCCGCAGGCACGCCGGTGCCGATATGGATAGCGGTGAAGTAGTCCACGCCATCGAGCGCGCCTGCCGCAACCATCGCCCGCGCGCCGCGGGTGCCCTCTTCGGCAGGCTGGAAAATAAGTTTGATGGTGCCGTTCAGCTGCTCCCGGTACTGCATCAGGAGATGCGCCAGCCCAAGACCGATGGTGGTGTGACCGTCGTGGGCGCAGGCATGCATCATGCCGTCGTTACAGGAGGCAAACCCCTCCCGGAAGGGAAAATGGTCATTGTCACGGGCTTCATCCAGATCCAGCGCGTCCATGTCCACGCGAAACGCCAGCGTTGGCCCCGGACGGCCAGTGTCCAGCGTGGCGACAATTCCGGTAAAGCCGCCTTCAAACGCGCCGAGCCATTTTTCAGGCGCGCCCTGCTGACGGGCACGGGCAAAGGCTGCTGCCAGGGTGGCATCGTCAGGCAGGCCCATACGGCTGTCGGCATCGACCACATCGCGCCCCATCGCCAGGTCGTAGCCCAGCTGGTCAAGCACCTCGGCGACCTTTGCCGCAGTGCGGAATTCCACCCATCCGGATTCGGCATAAAGGTGGAAATCGCGCCGCCAGGCGGTGAGTTGCGGGAAGAGGGCCTTCAGATCCTGCGCCAGAGTATGCATATCGATTCCTGTATCATAAGAATATGTGAACTGCTTCACACTGTGATAGTTTTTACTTATCACTAACCGTTTTTTCACAGATTTAACCTTTCGTGGCTTACCCTCGCACATTCATTTCCATTACAGTAGATGACAGTTTCTTTTCTCTGATAAACAACGGTTATCGGTGCCGACATGACATTTCAGGTAAAATTTCATCAGTTGCGGGCATTTGTGGAAGTGGCAAAGCAGGGAAGCATTCGGGGTGCCAGCCGGGTATTGAGCCTGTCGCAACCGGCGTTAACCAAATCCATTAAAGAGCTGGAGGAGGGGATCTCGGCGCAGCTGTTTGTCCGGCGCAGTAAAGGGGTGACCCTCACCGAGTGCGGCGAGAGCTTTTACCAACATGCCAGCCTGATCCTCGAGGAGCTACGCAACGCGCAGGATGATATTCGTCAGCGGCAGGGCCAGCAGGCCGGGCAGATTAATATCGGCATGGGGGCCAGTATCGCCCGCATGTTAATGCCTGCCGTCATTACCCGCTTCCATCAGCAGCACCCGCAGGTCAAGGTGCGCATAATGGAAGGACAATTAGTTTCGATGATAAATGAATTACGCCAGGGCGAACTCGATTTCACGATTAATACTTATTATCAGGGGCCTTACGATCATGAATTCACGTTCGAAAAATTGTTTGAGAAACCCTTTGCGATATTTTGTCGGGAAGGGCATCCGGCCACTGGCGCTAAATCTATTAATGAGTTACTGAAATATAGCTGGACGATGCCAACCCCGCGCGGCAGTTATTATAAGCAGCTGGAAGAGATGTTTTCCCACCGGGAGCAGATCCCGCATATTGGCGTGGTATGTGAAACCTTTTCGTCAAGTATCAGTCTGATAGCGCAAAGCGATTTTCTCAGCATTCTGCCGCAGGAGCTGGGCTGCGACCCGCTTCTGGCGCACCGTCTGGTGATGATCCCGGTAAAAGAGCCGTTACCCAAAGCAACCTATTACCTTATACAAAGAAGGGATTCCCGTCAGACGCCGTTAACCGCGTCATTAATCACACAATTCAGACGTCACGCCCGGCAGGTTATTTCTTAATCAAATTAAGGATAAAAAAATGGAGCCTGTCGACATCCAACAGACCCCACAGTACACACAGCATTGCTCCACATGCGACTCTGCTTATTGTTTCCTTAGTGCAGATACCTTTATATATAACATTTCCTGACGATTATACAGATAAGAAAGCGCCTGGTTTTAAAAAGTTTAATGTAAGTCATAAAGTTAAACATTCATAAAAATAATCTTAAGGACTGATTAAATATTAATTGCATTAACTTTATCTATAATTCTTTTTTAAATGATGAGCAGGAACCCGTCCGGCAGGACAACACCGCATTGAGCCGGGAGTTGGGCGCAGGTATAGTAGCCTGTCAGCTAAGCAGGAGGATGCCATGAACCCAGACGATAAATCGCTTTTTCTTGATGCGATGGAAGAGGTCCAGCCTCTTAAGCGCTGCACTGATGTCCACTGGCAACCCGCCCGCACCACGCGCACCCGCCAGCCTGTGGATACCAGCCAGCTCGATAACTTTCTGACCACCGGTTTTCTGGACGTGATCCCCCTGGCCGAGCCGCTGGCTTTCCAGCGCGAAGGGGTGCAGCAGGGCGTTACCGACAAGCTGCGCTCGGGCAAGTATCCGCGCCAGGCGAGCCTGACCCTGCTGCGCCAGCCCGTTGAGCAGTGCCGCCAGCAGCTGTTTACCTTTATTCGCCAGGCTGAGCGCGACGGCCTGCGTAACCTGATCATCATTCACGGTAAAGGTCGCGACGATAATTCCCACGCCAACATCGTGCGCAGCTATCTGGCGCGCTGGCTGACGGAGTTCGACGCGGTGCAGGCGTTTTGCGTTGCCCAGCCGCACCACGGCGGCAGCGGTGCCTGTTACGTAGCGTTGCGTAAATCCGGCGAGGCGAAACAGGAAAACTTTGAGCGCCACGCCAAACGCAGCCGCTAAAACATAACGTTCATGGAAAACACCGCATTATGCTACCGCCAGTTTGGTGAGCCTGAGTCTGTCCTGCAGCAGGAGACCGCGATAAAAGCCCCGCTGCAACCGGGCGATCTTCGGGTGCAGATGCTGATGACCCCGGTCAATGCCTCCGATCTGATCCCCATTACCGGTGCCTACCGCCATCGTATTACCTTGCCGGCCATTGCTGGATACGAAGGCGTGGGGCGCGTGATTGCCGCCCCCGACAGCGCTGCCTCTCTTCTCGGTCAACGGGTTTTGCCCCTGCGTGGGGAAGGCACCTGGCAGCAGTACGTGGATTGCCCGGCATCTATGGCGATCCCGGTGCCCGATACCGTTGCCACACCGCTGGCGGCGCGAGCGTTTATCAACCCGATGGCGGCCTGGCTGATGCTCAGCCTCTACCCCGTGCAGGGCAAACAGGTGCTGCTGACCGCCGCCGGTTCGGACTGCGGCATTTTGCTGGGGCAGTGGGCGCTACGGCAGGGGGCAACGGCGGTGTACGGCATTCACCGTTCGGCGATCCACGGGGAGCGACTGCGGGGGATGGGGATTACGCCCGTCGCCCAGCAGGACATCGACAGCATATGTGCCATCGCGGCGACCAGCGATCTGGCCTTCGACGCCACCGGCGGCGAGCTTGCGCAGACCATTCTGGGTGCGATGGACAAACGCGCAGCCTTTATCTGCTACGGGTTGCTCTCCGGTCAGCCCTTTACGTTACAACGTCACTTCCCACCCATGCACTGGTTCCATATCCGTAACCACTTCGAGGCCCTGAACCCGCAGGCGTGGCAGGCGGCGTTCCGTGAAATATGGCCATTGCTGGCCGCAAGCCAGTACAGTGACGCCAGGTTACTGCCGTTCACCGACTGGCAGTCGGCCCTGGCCCACTACCGGCAGGCGGGGCGTACCTGCAAGCCGGTGCTGGCGTTTGAATAATGCTTAACGAGACTGGCTCATATCACTGAGCAGCAGGGCAATGCTTTTACCGCCTTCGGTCTGCTCCAGCGCAATTTTGGCGATAATGGTCAGGGGCACCGAGAGTAGCATCCCCACCGGCCCCAGCAGCCAGCCCCAGAATATCAGCGACAGAAACACCACCAGCGTGGAGAGGCCCAGACCGCGTCCCATCAGCCGGGGTTCAAGGATGTTGCCGAAAATCAGGTTCACCAGCAGATAGCCGGCCAGCAGCACCAGCGCAGAGTAAAAGCCGCTGAACACCAGCACCTGGGCAATGGGCGGGATGGCGGCCAGCACCGAGCCGATGTTGGGGATATAGTTCAGCGCAAAGGCCAGCAGCGCCCAGACAAAGGCAAACCGCACCTCCAGCGCCGTCAGCATCCCCCATACCACCAGCCCGGTCACCAGACTGATGGCGGTTTTCAGCACCAGATAGTGCGAAACGCTGTCCAGCGCGCGCTGAATGGCGGCCATCCCTTCCACCGGGCGGGTCATCATGGGCTGGAGCTTCGCCGGAAGCTGCGGCACCTCCAGTAGCATAAACACCACCGTCAGCAGCAGTAAAAAGATGGAGGTCATGGCGCTGGAGAGCTGTGACAGCAGGGCGGTCACCAGGGTCATGGCGGCATTGGGATCGATGTACTTCAGCAGCTCTTCCATCGACACTTCAATCCCGGCCCGCTGCAGCCAGGGCTCCAGATGCAGCAGCGGCACGGCAAGCGAGGTGCGATAGTGCGGCAGGGTGCGGGCCAGCTCATTCAGCGAGGTGCCAAGATAGGCCACCAGTAACGCCATCAGCACCACGATAAGTACGATCGGCAGGGTGATAGCCAGCACCCGCGGCAGGCGCAGGCGCATCAGACGCCGTACAACGGGCTGAAGTATCACCGCGATAAACAGCGCCAGGATAAAGGGTACGATAATATCCGCCGCAAAACGGATCCCGGTCAGGACAATCACCAGCATGCCAAGCATGATGACTATTTTTAATCCGTTGAGGGTAATAATGGGTTTCGCCATGCTGGCTCCTGATGCTGTCCTTTTTATATATTCTAACGGCGCAGCGCCTTTAATAAATTAACCAAACGCAAACGGCGAGGGTAAAGAAATGAAAAGGCTTTGAGTAAAATCCTGGCTTATGGTAAAAATCAGCTGTGTTTAACTACCGGAGACAATTTTCATCTGCACTGACGAGAAGCAACACCGCAGATAATTGTAATTTTATGGACAATTTGTTCAGCATCGTTTTATCAAATCCCAGTTCCGCTCTGTACTCCTCTTTTTGCCTGCTTTCTGGCGAGCAACACTGGCGCAACGCGCTGTAGACCCTCTCTCTGCCTGAGCTGGCGCATCGCGCCCGGCCAATCTGTTGTATTTTTTTACCCGGCTGCCGCTAACGGCGAGCCGCGAAGGATTATATTCTCAAGCAGGAGAAAAACATGTTTTACTGGATCCTCTTAGCCCTTGCTATTGTCGCTGAAATAACCGGCACACTTTCCATGAAATGGGCCAGCGTCACGGGCAGCCACAGCGGCTATATTTTAATGCTGTCGATGATTGCGCTGTCCTATATTTTCCTCAGTTTTGCGGTTAAAAAAATCGCACTGGGCGTGGCGTACGCGTTATGGGAAGGCATTGGTATTCTCTTAATTACCCTGTTCAGCGTTATGCTGTTTGATGAGTCGCTTTCCGCAATGAAAATTGCCGGTCTGACGACGCTGGTGGCGGGAATAATATTAATCAAATCCGGAACCCGCAAACCGGCGAAACCACGCGGGGAGGTGTCCCATGCAACAGTTTGAGTGGGTGCATGCTGCCTGGTTAGGTCTAGCTATCGTGCTGGAGATTGCCGCCAACGTTCTGCTGAAGTTTTCCGACGGTTTTCGCCGCAAAATCTATGGTCTGCTCTCCATTGCCGCGGTACTCGGCGCGTTCAGCGCCCTGTCGCAGGCGGTAAAAGGCATTGATCTGTCGGTTGCCTATGCCCTGTGGGGCGGGTTTGGTATTGCGGCCACGCTTGCTGCGGGCTGGATCCTGTTTGGTCAACGGTTGAATCATAAAGGGTGGATGGGGCTGATTCTGCTGCTCGCCGGAATGATCATGATAAAACTGGCCTGATAGCGTCGCTGCCTGTCATTACAGGCAGCGAAATCCATGTCCTGTATTACGCTTAAACTGAGGGCATAAAACAGGACGGCCAATGCATGTATAACCCATTAAGCTGGCGTAAAATTCCTTCTGCCAGGACCTTGTTTGTTATGATCTTCATGGCAGGGGTCGGCTTAATTTTCTCTGTTGTCGCCTTGTTGTACCTCTCCCTCAACCTCATCAGCAGTAAAGCCAACGAAATCGACGAACAGCGCACGGCGCTCTCGGTGCAGGGCGCGGTACAGACCTCGGTAAACCGGGTCTGGTCGCTGGTGATTGATAATGCCGTCTGGGATGACGCGGTGCGTGAAGCCTATCGCCCGGCGCTCGACATCGACTGGCTCTACAACACCTGGGGCGCGGGCTACAAGGTCAATAATCTTTATGATGGTACTTTTGTTCTTGATGAGCGATTCCAGGTGCTGTGGGGATCGTTCAAAAGCCAGCCTTTTGCGGAGAAAAATCTCGATTTCTTTGGCGACGGCTTAAAGTCGCTGATCCTGATGCATACCAACTCCCTGCGATCGGATAAAAACATCTACGCCGGGATCACCCGCACCCGGGCGGGTATCGCTTTTGTTGGCGTGGGGCTGATCCGACCGACGATCGGCAGTCTGAGGGCGGGAGATAATACCCGCCGCTATCTGGTTATCACCCGTCATATTAACCCGCAAATCCTGCGCGACCTCGGGAATACCTTTCAGATCGACAACCTGACCTTTACGCCGGAGCGGGCTAGCGACGTCAGCGTGCCGCTGAATAGCTCATCCGGGGAAGTGCTGGGGTATCTCTCGTGGCAACCGCGCCTGCCGGGGGCGGCTGCGGCGAAAGCGGCCTCCCTCGATATCACCCAAATCGTGCTGCTCACGGCGGCGCTGATATTACTTTTTATTCTCTTCAGCTGCGTGGGGCTGTATAAACTGGCGCGCGGTGAGACGCTGGCAAGATCGGTGGCGCGCACCGACTGGCTAAGCCATTTGCCCAACCGCCGGGCGCTGATTGAAGAGCTGGAGCGGGTGAGCCAGCGCGGCGATACCGATCGCAAAAGCGTGGTGTTTATCGATCTCGATGGCTTTAAGGACGTCAATGATATCCATGGCCATGAGGTGGGCGACGAGCTGATTGTCACCATCGCAGGCGCGCTGCGCGACAATGTTCCCAAAGACGGCATGCTGGCCCGGATGGGCGGGGATGAGTTCGCCATGACCATCGGCGGCGACAACGCCGAAGCGCTGGCCTCGGCGTTTGCAGGCTTTGTTCTTGATTACCTTCACTCACCGATTACCGTCGGTGAGCGTTCGATCCACATAGGCGCCAGTATCGGCATCGCCAGCGACACGCTGGTGGACTGCACCAGCACCGAGCTGTTCCGCCGCGCCGATATCGCCATGTACCACTCCAAAATCACCGGCAAGGGACGGGTTACGCACTATGACGTCGAGCTGAACAACGAGCGCGAGAGGCGGCTGGCGATTGAAGAGCAGATCCGCCATGGCCTGGAGCATAACGAGTTTGATGTCTGGTATCAGCCGATCATCGATGCCCGCAGCCAGAAAATGGTCAGCGTGGAGGCGCTGGTGCGCTGGCCGCGGCGACCGGAAGGGCCGCTGGCGCCGGATGAGTTTATTACCATCGCCGAAACCAGCGGGCTGATTTACGGCCTGGGGCAGTTTGTTCTCAGCCGGGCCTGTCAGGATCTGGAGCCGTACAGGGATCTGAAGCTGTCGGTCAATATCTCCCCGGCGCAGTTTCGCGACCCCGAGTTTGAAGCCAAAGTGGAGGGGGCGCTGGCGCTCAGCCGTTTTCCGGCAACCCGCCTGCAGCTGGAAGTGACCGAAACCTACGTGCTGGAGAACCCGGAGCGGGCCCGCTCGGCCATCAACAATCTCAAGGCGCAGGGCATTGCGGTGGCGCTGGACGACTTCGGCACCGGCTACTCCAGCATCGGCTATCTGCGCCGCTTTAACTTCAATACCATCAAGATCGATAAGTCGCTGGCCGGGCTGGTGGATCACGACGAGCAGGCCTCGGCGCTGGTGAGCGGCACGGTGCGCATTGCCAGCGCGCTGGGGATGACGGTAGTGGCTGAAGGGGTGGAGAACGAAAAACAGATGAAGCTGCTGCGACTGGCGGGCTGCGATCAGCTCCAGGGTTACTGGTACAGCCAGCCAATGCCGATAGAGGCGATTATGGCGCTACGCCAGCAGCGCCAGTGCTGAGTTACTGCTGGGCCAGTTCGGCCAGCTTGTCACGAAAGCCGGTGACTGACAGGGCCCGGTTATCGGCCCGCCAGCGATCTTTCGCCGCCGGTGCCGAGCTCTGAACGCCGATAAGCTGCCAGCCCGCAGCGGTTTTCAGCATCAGCGGTGAACCGCTGTCGCCTGGCAGGGTGTCGCACTGATGGGACAGCACGCTGTTTTGTGCCCAGCCGGTGACGATGCAGTCCTGATGGGTATAGAGCACATCCAGATGATCTTCCGGATATCCCGCCTGGCTCACCTTGCGATCGGCCTGTTTCAGGGCAGCGGTCAGCTCTTCTTTGGTACCGGCAAACAGCGGCAGCGGGGTAATGCCCGACGGCGGATTGCGCAACACCACCAGACCAAAATCCCACGACGCGGCGGAAGGCGGCACGATCCAGCCATCGCCGTCGGCCTTTAACCGTCGGCCTAATGATGCATCAACCCGGCCTTCAATGCCGTGGATTTCGTAGCGCCAGCTCCCTTTTTGCGATACGAAGCGCAGGGCAACGGCGGTATCGGGTTTGCCTTTTGGCGGCACCAGCAGGCAGTGTCCGGCGGTCAGCGCCAGCTGAGGAGTAATGAGGGTTGCAGTGCAGAGGTTTCCGCTGGCCGTTTCCAGCTGGCCAATGGCATCCCACGGCGCGCGGGAGGGGTCAGCGACACGCGTGCGATCGTCATGCCCAAAAAACAGCGTTTGTACCTCTTTTGCGTTCGCGGCCTCGTCGTCGCCATTGTCCGCATGACTTAACCCAGAAAAGAGAAAAAACGTTCCCAGTACAATCACAACAGATTTACGCATATCACACTCTGAAGGGAATAATTATGATTATTAAATATGAACCCTGGTAATTAACTATAGACGGGACAGCGCGAAAGTGGGAGTAAAATCAGCGTGCTACACTCAGGAAATATAAAACACACCTGCAACAAGTGCGCATAAAATAAGCGTGATGAGAATCACCTCAAACCGATAGCGCTGCAACATAACGCCCTCCGGATAAAAAAACGGCGCTGACACCTTGCCGGTTCAGCGCCGGATGACTAACGTACCCGCCAGGGGCACGGTAGGTTAAGTGGCTTATGCAGCCGGTTTAGCAGCTGGAGCGGCTGCTTCGTGTTTTACTGCTTTTTTATGGTGTTTTTTAGCTGCCTGGGCTTTCTGGGCAACCGGCGCTGCGTCTTCTTTCTTCACGGCTTTTTTGTGGTGCTTTTTAGCAGCCTGCGCTTTCTGCACAGCAGCTTTCTTGTGTTTTTTGTGGTGCACAGTTTTGGCAGCCGGTGCCGCGGTGGTGGTTGCGGTCGCAGCTGGTGCAGCGGTTTTCGCGACAGTGTCAGCAGCGAATGCAGCAGAAGAGAGACCCATAGCAGCGGCAACAACCAGAGCTAATACTTTTTTCATCATCTTACCCTCGAATTGGTTTTTTCATTTAACCCCACTGCGGGGCCGTTGAAAGAACTATATCCCTGAAAATCCGGGGCTTCCGTGAGTGATTGGTATCGGCGTGTAACCTAATGTACAACGCCGGGCAGAAGCCCGGCGTGATGAGTTACAGATAGCGAGACGTCAGATGGTCGCGGAAGTAGCGGCTGTTAAGATCTTCCCCGGTCGCCTGCTCAATCAGCTGGGCGGTGGTGAAGCGGCTGCCATGCTGCCAGATGTTCTGGCGCAGCCAGTCGAACAGGGCGCTGAAATCCCCGGCGGCGATGGAGGCGTCCAGCCCCGGCAGCGCGTTTTTTGCCGCACTGAACAGCTGAGCGGCGTACATGGCACCCAGGGTGTACGACGGGAAGTAGCCGAAGCCGCCGTCGGTCCAGTGGATATCCTGCATACAGCCGTTGCGGTAGTTGTCTTTTGTCGACAGCCCCAGCCATGCCTGCATCTTCTCATCCCACAGCGCCGGGATGTCCTCCACCTCGATATCGCCATTGATCAGCGCCCGCTCGATCTCGTAGCGCAAAACCACGTGCGCCGGATAGCTCACCTCGTCGGCATCCACGCGGATATAGCCAGGCTTGACCCGCTGGTTCCAGGCGACGAAATTCTCTGGGGTGAACGCCGCCTGGCTGCCGAAACGTTCCTGAACCGCCGGCAGCAGATGGTTGAGGAAGGCCTTGCTGCGCCCGAGCTGCATTTCAAAGAACAGGCTCTGTGATTCGTGGATGGCGGTGGAGCGAGCCAGGGCGATGGGCTGACCGAGCCAGTTGCGGGGCAGGTTCTGCTCATATCGCGCGTGGCCGGTTTCGTGGATCACGCCAAACAGAGCGCTCAGCAGTTCGTCTTCGTCGTAACGGGTGGTGATGCGCACGTCTTCCGGCACGCCACCGCAGAACGGATGGGCGCTGACGTCCAGACGGCCCGCGTTAAAGTCGAACCCCAGGGTCTTCATCGCCTCCAGCCCCAGCTCACGCTGGATAGTGGTAGGGAACGGGCCCTGCGGCGGCACGAAGGACTGCTGCGCCTGCTTCTCGACCACCTGCGCCAGCAGATCCGGCAGCCAGGTTTTGAGATCGCCAAACAGATCGTCCAGCCGGGCGCTGGTCATGTCCGGCTCGAAGATATCCAGCAGCGCATCGTACGGGGTGCAGCCTTTCGCCTCGGCACGCAGGCGAGCCTCTTCCCGGCTCAGTTTCACCACCTCTTTCAGGTTGGCGGAAAAACCCTGCCAGTCATTCGCCGGACGCTGGGTACGCCAGGCATGCTCGCATTTACTGCCCGCCAGGGATTTCGCCTCAACCAGTGATTCCGGCAGCAAAGCCGCCTGCTGATAGTGGCGAGCCATCTCCCGCAGGTTGGCCTGTTCAACGTCGTTAAGATCTTCGCTTTCGGCGTTACGCAGCCAGTCGGCTACGTTTTTGTCGGTCAGGATTTGATGCTGCAACACGCTCAGTTCCGCCAGGGCTTCACCCCGGGCGGCGCTACCGCCTGCAGGCATCATGGTGAACATGTCCCAGCTGGCGATAGCGGAGAGGTGAGAGAAACGGGAGAGACGCTGGAAGGTGCGGGTGAGTTGCTGATAGTTATTCTTTTTCATTAAGACCTCATGTCTGCATCAACTGATAGCTAAAAGTACCATCAGGTCGGGCGAAACACGAGGCCACGTAACATTATTGCAAGCGTGCAGATCGGTTTTGTAGGCCTGATAAGCGTAGCGCCATCAGGCATTTGAGCTGTTAACCTTTGAAAACCTCGGTTTGCGATAAATGAATTTACAGTCCGGTGAGAATGTAGTGAAAAAAATCTCATTGCAAACGACGATGAAGGCTCCGTCCCACCAGCAATGCCGCACACAGCATCAGCGCAATAAACCCGCCGACGCCGTTCCAGCCGTACTGGTGCCAGAACACGCCGCCGAGCGTCCCGGCGATGCTGGAGCCCAGATAGTAGCTGAACAGATACAGCGACGATGCCTGGCCTTTCGCGCGGCGGGCGCGCGGGCCGATCCAGCTGCTGGCAACAGAGTGGGCGGCGAAGAAGCCGGCGGAGAAGAGCAGCATCCCGGCGAAAATCAGCCACAGGCTGGAGAGCAGCGTCATCAGTACGCCTGCCAGCATTACGCCGGTGGAGACCAGCATCACCGGGCCGCGCCCGAAGCGGGTGGTCATGGCCCCGGCTTTCGGGGAGCTCCAGGTCCCGGTCAGGTAAGCCACCGACAGCAGGCCGACCAGCGCCTGGCTCAGATGCCACGGCGAAAGCATCAACCGGTAGCCGATGTAGTTAAAAAGAGTCACAAACGAGCCCATCAGCAGGAATCCGGTGAGAAACAGCAGGGGCAGCCCTTTATCGCGCCAGTGCAGGCGGAAGTTAATCAGCAGCGTTTTTGGCCGCAGCGCGGTAGGGCGGAAATGACGCGATTCCGGCAGGATTTTCCAGAACATCAGCGCCGAAGCCAGCGCAAAAAAGCCGATCGCCGCCAGCGCTATCCGCCAGCTGAAGAAATCGGTAAAGACCCCGCTCAGCAGGCGTCCGCTCATGCCGCCAATGGAGTTCCCGCTGATGTAGAGCCCCATGGAGAAAGCAACGAAGCTGGGGTGGATCTCCTCGCTGAGGTAGGTCATCCCCACCGCCGCCACGCCGCTAAGCGAGAGCCCGATCAGCGCGCGCATAATCAAAATCCCGTGCCAGCTGGTCATCATCGTCGACAGCAAGGTACAGACCGACGCCAGCAGCAGCGCGGTGACCATCACCGGTTTACGCCCGATAGCGTCCGAGAGTGGGCCGGTAAACAGCAGGCCGACCGCCAGCATTCCCGTTGAGATCGACAGTGAAATACTGCTGCTGGCCGGGGAGACGCCAAACTCCTGGGACAGCACCGGCAGGATCGGCTGCACGCAGTAGAGCAGGGCGAAGGTGGCAAGGCCGGCGGAGAAGAGCGCCAGGGTGACGCGCATAAACTGTGGGGTGCCGCGTTTGATTAGCTGTGCCGGTAAGGCTTTGTTCGGTAAGAGATCGATATCATTGCTGGGGGCGATATCAGCCGTTGTTGTACGACTCACGTAAGTTCCTTGCTTCAACATCCCCGTGATTTCTGGTGACGGGTATGACCACAGGGATCAGGGTAGGAAATTGTAAATATTCTGTCTAATATATTAATAATCTCAAATGATACGTTAAAAATATGAATATCGAACTACGTCATCTGCGCTACTTTGTTGCCGTTGCCGAGGAGCTGCATTTTGGTCGTGCGGCTCAGCGGCTTAATATCTCGCAACCGCCGCTGAGCCAGCAGATTCAGACCCTGGAGCAGCAGGTGGGAGCACGTCTGCTGGCCCGAACTAATCGCAGCGTCGGGCTGACGGCGGCGGGGCGTCAGTTTCTCGCCGACAGCCGCCAGATCCTGAGCATGGTGGACGAGGCTGCTGCCCGGGCAGAACGCCTGCATCATGGCGAAACCGGCGAGCTACGCATCGGGTTTACCTCCTCCGCGCCGTTTATCAGCGCTGTCTCGCACACCCTGTCGTCGTTTCGCCGCCTGTCGCCGGATGTGCATATCCAGACCCGGGAGATCAATACCCGGGAGCAGATCGTCCCGCTGAACGAAGGTTCGCTCGATCTGGGCCTGATGCGCAATACCCAGTTGCCGGACACCCTGGCGTGGCAGCGGGTGCTGCGCGAACCGCTGCTGGCGATGATCCATCGCGACCATCCCCTGGCGGCAAAACCTGAAATCTCCGTCACGGAACTGGCGCAGGAGCCGTTCGTCTTTTTCGATCCCCACGTCGGTACCGGCCTGTACGATGACATCCTGGGATTACTGCGCCGCCATGGGGTGAATCCGGTCATTACCCAGGAAGTGGGCGAGGCGATGACCATCATCGGTCTGGTGGCGGCGGGGCTCGGCGTGTCGATCCTTCCGGCTTCCTTCAGGCGGCTTCAGCTACATGAAATGCGCTGGGTGGCGATTGCCGAAGTGGACGCGGTTTCAGAGATGTGGCTGGTGTGGTCCCGGCATCATGAACTGAGCGCAGCGGCACAACGGTTTAAGGATCTGCTGATTAGCGCCTCATCGGGCCGCTGACCGGCAAAAAAAGCGGGTAAAAATGTGCTGTAAATCACAAGGCTAAGTAAAAATTTGACGATTACTGTAGAAGTGCTTCACCATAGCCCACAGTTTATTTCGAAGCGCGAAAATAAGGGAGTACGTGGTGGTTGCTGATAGTCAGCCAGGGCATATAGATCAGATTAAGCAGACCAATGCGGGCGCAGTCTATCGCCTGATTGATCAGCTTGGGCCGGTCTCGCGCATCGATCTTTCCCGTCTTGCGCAACTGGCACCCGCCAGTATTACCAAAATTGTGCGTGAGATGCTCGAAGCGCATCTGGTGCAGGAAACAGAAATTCAGGAGCCGGGCAGTCGTGGCCGTCCGGCCGTCGGGCTGGTGGTGGAAACCGAGGCCTGGCACTACCTCTCATTACGCATCAGCCGCGGTGAAATCTACCTTGCGCTGCGCGACCTCAGCAGCAAACTGGTGGTGGAGGACAAGCTGCCGCTTGAACTTGTCGCTGCTGAACCGCTGGAAGTACGGATCACAGCCCTTATCGATCGGTTTTTTATTGATCATCAGCAGAAGCTGGAACGTCTCACTGCCATTGCCATCACTATGCCGGGGATCATTGATACCGAAAATGGCATCGTGCACCGCATGCCGTTTTATGAAGACGTTAAAGAGATGCCGCTCGGCGAGGTGCTGAAAAATCACACCGGCGTGCCGGTCTATATTCAGCACGACATCAGCGCCTGGACGATGGCCGAGGCGCTGTTCGGTGCTTCTCGCGGCGCGCGCGACGTCATTCAGGTGGTGATCGACCACAACGTAGGGGCCGGGGTGATCACCGATGGCCGCCTGCTGCACGCGGGCAGCAGCAGCCTGGTGGAGATTGGCCACACTCAGGTCGATCCCTACGGCAAGCGCTGTTACTGCGGTAACCACGGCTGCCTGGAGACCATCGCCAGCGTTGACAGCGTGCTGGAGCTGGCCCAGCTCAGGCTCGGCCAGTCGATGAGTTCGACGCTGCACGGCCAGCCCCTGACGGTGGAGTCGCTTTGCGCGGCCGCGCAGCAGGGCGATCTGCTGGCAAAAGATATCATTACCGGCGTCGGCATCAACGTCGGGCGCATTATCGCCATCATGGTTAACCTCTTTAACCCGCAAAAAATTCTGATTGGCTCGCCCCTGAGCCAGGCGTCTGACGTTCTCTTCCCGGCGATCGCCGACTCGATCCGCCAGCAGTCGTTACCGGCCTACAGCAAGCACATCGTGGTGGAAAGCACCCAGTTCACCAATCAGGGCACGATGGCCGGGGCGGCGCTGGTAAAAGATGCGATGTATAACGGCTCACTATTGATCCGTCTGCTGCAGGGTTAACTGTTTTTTTACAGTCTTACCAAAAATTGCGCTATCTCAAACCGGTCAGATAGCGCATGCCTTAGACTTCCTCCACTGAATTATTACCTTCATTTATATTTTCAGAGCATAACGGTGGAGTAAGTGATGCTTAAGCGTTTCTTTGTAACGGGTACTGATACCTCTGTCGGCAAGACGGTGGTATCCCGCGCCTTGCTGCAGGCCATGATGGCCAGCGGAAGGAGTGTTGCAGGGTACAAACCGGTAGCCAAAGGGAGTAAAGAGACGCCGGAAGGATTGCGCAATAAAGATGCGCTGGTACTGCAAAGTGTCTCCTCTTTAGAACTGCCTTATCACGCGATCAACCCTATTGCCCTCAGCGAAGATGAGAGCAGCGTGGCGCACAGTGGTCTGGTGAATTACACCCTGTTGTCGAACGGGCTTGCCAGCCTGAGCGAGAAGGTCGAACACGTTGTGGTCGAAGGCACCGGCGGCTGGCGCAGCCTGATGAATGATTTGCGTCCGTTATCAGAGTGGGTGGTGCAGGAGCAACTCCCGGTGCTGATGGTGGTGGGCATTCAGGAAGGCTGTATCAACCACGCCCTGCTGACGGCGCAGGCCATCGCCAATGACGGCCTGCCGCTGGTGGGCTGGGTGGCGAACCGCATCAATCCGGGTCTGGCGCACTATGCCGAAATTATTGAGGTGCTTAGCAAAAAGCTGCCCGCTCCGCTGGTGGGTGAACTGCCGTACCTGCCGCGCGCCGAACAGCGCGAGCTAGCGCACTACATCGACCTCTCGGCTTTCGGCAGCGTGCTCTCCGTAGATCGAGTCGTGGCGTAACGTCCGCGACAGCACCGACGCCACCACACAGGCAATCAATAAACCGGGCAGCAGGAAGTACTGCCCGGTCATTTCACAGACCATCAGCGCCGACATGATTGGCGCGTGCGTCGTGGCGGCGAGCAGCGTCGCCATTCCTGCAAGTCCCAGCAAAATCGCCGTTTCGGAGCCGGGCAGCCACAGCATAAACAGCTGGGCGAAGAGCATTCCGGTTGCCATGCCGACAAACAGCGTTGGGGTGAATACCCCGCCCGGCGCGCCAGAGCCGCTGCTGGCCAGAACGGCCAGCAGCTTGCAGATGAATACCCCCGCAATCACCGACAGCAGCGGCGGCGCGAGCAGGAACCCCTGCAAAACGCTGTAGCCATTGCCCCAGACCTTAGGCGTCAGCAGCGACAGCAGCCCGACGATGAGCCCACCCATCGCCAACTGCCACGGCGGAGAGAGCTTAAGGCGCAGGAAAAGGGAATGGCTGAAGGTCATGAGCCACATCAGCGCCGGGCCGCAGAGGCCCGCCAGCAATCCCATTCCCACAATCAATGAATAATCCACCGCGGTTAGCGTTTCGCTGATATGCACCTCGTACAGGGTGTTTGCGCCGGGGCTGAGCAGGCGGGTGGTGAGCAGCGCCACTACGGCGGCAATCACCACCGGGCCGAGCGACGCCAGCATCAGCGTGCCGAACAGAATCTCGGCAATAAACAGGCTGCCGGCTAACGGGGCATGATAGGCGCTGGCCATCCCGGCGGCGGCCCCGCAGGCGATCCACAGCTTCCATTCGGTTTTAGGCGTAAAGCGTTGGGCGAAAAAGGAGGCGGCGAGGGCGGCCAGCAGGATCATCGCCCCTTCCCGGCCAATGGCGCTGCCGCTGGCGACCACCAGCAGCGACGCCAGGGATTTAACCAGGCTTGCGGCGTAGTCAAACTGCCCGTCACCCGTATCAAGCGCTTCCATATAGTCGGTGGGCGCATGCGGACGCTGGGCGGTCATCCGCTGCCATCCCCAGAGCAACAGCCCGGCAGCCAGCCCGCCGAGAGCAGGCGTCAGCGCGCGTCGCCATGGCGAAAGGCCGCTGGCGGCATTGACCAGGCTGCCGCTGTCGTTACTCAGAAACAGCCACTCGAGCAAATACAGGGCATGACGAAACAGGGCCACGGCCAGCGCCGCCAGCACGCCGGTGATGCTGGCAATCAGCAACCGGCGAAACATGGCCCGGATATCAGGGTAAGCATGAAGTCGATGCATGGGTTACGCACAAACAGGGAAGATACAATATTCTGGCGGGAAAACGCGGGGTTAGCAATGTGAAGAGCCGGGCAGTGCCCGGCTCACAGGATTAACCTTCGCTGTGAATATTCAGCGCCCGGCGCGTGCGGCCGGAGCTTAAGTATTCCGCAATATAGTCCTGAGAAATTTCGCCGTTGTAGCGGCCTTCCTCATCGACAATCGGCATCCAGCTGGTGTTGCTCTCATACAGACGCGAAAGCACCACGCGCAGGTTGTCCTCGGCTTTGCCGGTCATGCGGAACGGATGCAGCAGATCGGCACAGGTGCCGCTGGCATTGCGCGCTTCGCGGCGCTTCACGAAGCCCAGCGGTTTGCCGTTCTCATCCACCACGGTGACGGCGCGAATGTCGTTGTCATCCATAATCCCGAACGCCTCGGTCAGCGGCGTGGCCGGACGCACGGTCAGGGTAGGCTGCTGATCCGTGACGTCGCCTGCGGATACCAGCAGCAGACGCTTCAGGGTACGGTCCTGGCCGACAAACGAGCCGACAAACTCGTTGGCCGGTTTCGCCAGCAGCTCGTCCGGGCTGGCGCACTGGACAATTTTCCCCTGGCGGAAGACGGCGATACGATCGCCCAGCTTTAGCGCTTCGTCGATGTCGTGGCTCACCAGCATCACGGTCTTTTTCAGCTTGCGCTGCATCTCGAGGAACTGGTTCTGGATCACCTCACGGTTAATCGGGTCCACCGCACCGAAAGGCTCATCCATCAGCAGGACCGGAGGATCCGCCGCCAGCGCGCGGATAACGCCGATACGCTGCTGCTGGCCGCCGGACATCTCGCGCGGATAGCGGTTGAGGAACTTATGCGGATCCATCGCCACCATATCCATCAGCTCTTCGGCGCGGGTTTTACACCGGGCTTTGTCCCAGCCCAGCATGCGCGGAACCACGGTGATGTTCTCTTCGATGGTCATGTTCGGAAACAGACCAATCTGCTGGATCACGTAACCGATGTTGCGGCGCAGGGTTACGGTATCCATGTCAGTGGTGTCCTGACCGTTAATCTGGATGGTACCGCTGCTCGGCGTGATGAGCCGGTTAATCATCTTCAGGGTAGTGGTTTTGCCGCAGCCGGACGGACCCAGCAGGACGCACATCTCCCCTTCAGGCACGTTCAGGTTGACGTTGTCGACGGCCTTAAATGTCTGGCCCTGTTTCTGTGAAAATTGTTTGGTGAGGTTTTCCAGTTTTATCATTATCGAATCCCCTTTGGAGTCAGTACGATCTGCAGACGGTGCAGTAACCAGTCGAGCACAATCGCTAAAAGACAAATCATCAGCGCGCCCGCAATCAACATACGAATATCGCTTCCGCCAATGCCGTTAAGCAGCAGCAGACCCAGCCCGCCGGCGCCGATCACGGCGGCAATGGCCATCACGCCGATATTCATCACCACGGCGGTGCGGATGCCGCCAAAAATTACCGGCAGCGCCATTGGAATTTCTACCCAGCGCAGACGCTGCCAGAAGGTCATGCCGATCCCGCGACCCGCTTCGCGCAGGCCGGGCGGCAGGCTGTCCAGCGCGGTATGGGTGTTACGCACAATCGGCAGCAGCGAGTAGAGGAACACCGCCGTAATCGCGGGCAGGGCGCCAATACCCTGACCGATCAGCGAAAAGAGTGGGATCATCAGGCCGAACAGGGCAATGGACGGGATGGTCAGGACGATAGTGGCAATCCCCAGCACCGGCGTTGCCAGCCATTTGTGGCGCACAATCAGAATGCCGAGCGGCACGCCGATAATAATGGCAAGGCCCACGGCCAGCGCGACCAGCCACAGATGTTGCAGCGTCAGGCTTAACAGATAGCCCCAGTTATCAATGATGTAGTGAACGGTTTCCATAGCGCCTCCTTACAGCAGCTGCTTGCTACGCAGGAAATCACGGGCGACCTGCTGCGGTGACTGATGATCGATATCCACTTTCTTATTCAGTTCGGTGATAACGTCGTTATTGAGCTGGGCGGAGAGGGTGTTCAGCGCCTCTTCCAGCCCCGGATTAGCCTCCAGCGTGTCTTTACGCACCACAGGAGTCACCGCGTAGCTCGGGAAGAAGCCTTTATCATCTTCCAGCACCTTCAGATCGAAGCCTTTTACGCGCCCGTCGGTGGTGTAGACAAGGCCCGCATCGACAAAGCCGTCGCGTACCGCGTTATAGACCAGACCGGGATCCATCTGGCGGATCTGCGGGCGATCCAGCTCCATCTGATAGGCGGCCTGCAGCGGCTTCATGCCGTCGCTGCGCCCGGAGAATTCGAGATCGAGGCCCAGCATCCAGTTGTTGTCCGGATCGGTTTTACGCACCTGCTCAATCTTCGCCACCAGCTCCGACATGGTGTTGATGTGCTCCGCTTCGGCACGCTTACGCTGCATGGCAAAGGCGTAGGTGTTATTCATGTTGGCAGGTTTGAGCCACACCAGGCCGTGCTTCGCGTCCAGGCGTTTCACCGTCTCGTAAGACTCTTCCGGCGACATGCGTTTGTTGATGTGGTTAAAGATGATCAGCGACGTGCCGGTGTACTCCCAGGTCATATCGATCTGCTTGTTGATCATCGCGTTACGGGAGATAACGGTAGCGATGTTGGTCTGCGGTTTAACCTCAAACCCTTTCTTCTGCAGATACTGCACGGTCATGGCCGAAAGAATATGCTGCTCGGTAAAACTTTTGGTCGCCAGGATCAGGGGCGCAGCAAGCGCCTGGCTGGTAAAGAGCGCGGCGGTACAGAGCGCCGCCAGGCCGGTAAACAGTCTCATAGAAGCTCCTTGTTATAATTATCGCGCGATATGCGGGCTCATCAGACGGCCCAGCGCCGCCAGCAGCGTATCCAGGATCAGGGCAAACAGGGCGGTCGCCGCCGCGCCCAGGATCAGCGTCGGGAAGTCGTTGAGATAAATGCCGGGGAAAATCAGCTCGCCGTAGCTGCTGGCGCCAATCAGGAAGGCCAGCGGTGCGGTACCCACGTTAATGGCGGTGGCGATGCGGATCCCGGAGAGCATTACCGGCCAGGCGTTTGGCAGTTCCACCTGGCGCAGGCGCTGCCATTTGGTCATCCCGATGCCGTTTGCCGCTTCCAGTAACGACGCCGGGACCGAGCACAGCCCGGCGTAGGTGTTACGCACAATGGGCAGCAGCGAGGCGAGGAACAGGGCGATAATGGCTGGCGTATCGCCGATGCCAATCACCACCATCGCCAGCGCCAGAACCGCCAGCGGAGGCAGGGTGTTGCCGACGTTAAAGATTTGCATCACGTATTCGGCGATACCGCGTGCAGCGGGGCGGCTCAGCAGAATACCGCTGGGAATACCGACCAGCAGGGCGAAGAACATCGATGAGAAGACTAAAATCAGGTGCTGTTGCCCGAGATAGACCAGATCGACCTGGCGCGCTTTAATCGTCTCGAGCCCAATCCCCCAGACGAGGAGGGCGAGAACCACGATAATAGCGCCGACAAAAAGCAGCGAACGTTTGAGTAATGGGTGCATTGCGGTGTGTCTCCCTGTGCGCATGCGTTATAGCAACCACCGGTTGCCTGTTGTTATGCCATGTTTTGGCAGGGGTATTTCAGCTATAGCAAGGGATCGGGAAGGGTTCCAGCGAAGCGGGAAAATTCGTAACCCTATGAAACTTGGGGAAACCCGGAGTTAAGCCTTATGGGGTAAGGCCTGGTCAGGGGGAGGGCAGAATAGTCTTAAAGATGATTTCGTTAAGTGACAACGTCACTTAACGAAAGGGCGGTAACTGTTATTTGCCAAGTGCAGCACGAACTTTTCGCACCCGCAGCGAGGTACTGATGATGGAGAAGGCGGCCACCAAAACCAGCATGAGCCCCAGGGCCAGCATCGCATGAAAGCCAAACCACCTGAACAGGATCAGCCCGGCAATTCCCCCGCTGATAAACGAGAAAAGGGTGGTGAGATGGGTTTTAAGCTGACTTCTTTGGGCTGCCGTGTCTTTCGAGTAATCCCGGCGTAGCATCGCCACCACCACGGAGGCCAGCGAAATACCCGCGTCGGTTAACGTGCCGGTGATGTGGGTGGATCGTACCCGTCCGCCGGAGAGTTGGGTGGAGGTGGAATTATGGATCCCCATCAGGCCGCAGAGAAAAACAATAATTTCACGATTGGTGGTGAAGGTATGAAAAAACAATTCATACAGGGAGACGCCGGCCAGTAATAATCCCTCTATTAATAAAACCTGACAAAAAATCAGCCGCACATTCTGAATAATGCCCCATAAAACGATAATCCGCGCAATGATTGCGCCCGTCACAAACGACAGAATAATGGTGGCAAAGAAAATAATATCGTTCAGATCCGTTGAGGAGACTTCGCTGGAAAATTGCGAAGTGTTGCCCGTCATATGGGAAGGAAAGAAGCCAAATGCCCCCAGCGCAATGGCGTTCAGCAATCCTGCGGAGGTGGCCAGCCAGAGGGCAAGGCGACGATCCTCCTGATGGGTTCGTTCTTTCTTCAGTTTAATCAGCAAAGAATACCTCCGGTTTGAGCTTTGCCTGAATAATCAGGCTAGCAAAGGCAATTCCCGGGTTGTCCAGGATAGTGCTTAATTATTAAAGCTGCACCGGAGGGTATGGATTTAGTAATTAATTAAAATAACCTTGATAAGAAAGTGATTATTAATCTCCTGAGCTTTCAGCTCACAGCATGCCATTATTGCCGTGGCGTAAAAACGCCGGGCGCTGGTTTAAACGTTCAAACCAGGCCTCAATCGCGGGCACGTCCGGATGCTCAAAAGGCGTCATCTTCCAGCGGTTCACCGACAGCCCCAGCACCACGTCCGCCAGAGTAAAGGTTTCGCCTGCCACCCAACAGCCGGTTTTTTGCAGCTGCCGTTCAAGGATCATAACGCAGTGGTTCCACTCCTTGATCCCCGCCGCAATACGGGCCGGATCGTTATAGTCCGGGTTTTTGCGCCCCAGCGCCGGGAAGACGTAGCGCCAGGCGTTGTTGAATTCCGAGGCCTGCCAGTCCATCCAGCGTTCGACGTTGGCACAGGCCTGCGGTTCTACAGGAAGCAGGTCGTCGCGCCCGGCCTTGCGCGCCAGATAGCGGCAGATGGCGTTGGATTCCCACAGCACGAAATCATTATCGATTATCACCGGCACCATGGCGTTCGGGTTCAATTTGCGAAATGCCTCGGTTTCCGTAGAGGCAAAGCCGCTGCCGTAATCCTCCTGCTGATAGTCCAGGCCCGCTTCTTCGCAGGTCCAGAGCACTTTGCGCACGTTGATGGAGGTGGTTTTGCCAAGAATTCTGAGCATTGTTTTTACGCCTTTGGGTTGAGTGCGGAGCCCCGTCCGGATGAGTGTTAACGACTTTGGAACTATGACTGTCAATGATACTGTGGCATGCAAACATATTAGGGGATTATAAGAATGAAGATTGTTTTTGTGCCCGCATTAATCGTAGTCCTGATTGATAAAGAACAGGAGATGGGGCGGGAATTAACCCGGCAGGACGTTGAATCCATCCGCGATGGCGCCACGGCCATTCGTCTGCCGGACGAGGCTGCCGAGGAGATGATCAGAGAGCGCGGCTACCGCGATATTGATCCAGAGAATGTGTGGGGCGAGTGGCAGGCGTACAAAGCTGGCTGAATGACGCCCGACATGTGAGTTGCATCCATAATCGTTATATAGTCAAATATATAGCGATTAACATGCTTAGAGGGTATCAATGAATCTGTATATGTTTTATATCGGTGGCAACGCCGGTAAATCGAATATTGAAGTGCATGACATTCAGTTTGTCGCCGCCAACCAACCGAAAGATGCCTGGCCTGCGCTACGTGAAGCCTGGTTTGGGGATAGCGATAAAATTCATATCGATGGTTACAGCCGCATCACCTGGGCCGATGGCTATTCCGTCTCGCTTTCCCCTGAGCCATCGCCGTCTGCGCAGAAACTGTTTTTCGTCAACGCGGGTGGTTACAGGCCGGATACCCTTGCCGAGCTGCATGAATTCGATCTCTTTGTCGCCGAAAATGCGCAGGGTGCGAAGAAAAAGGCGATGAAAACGCTGCTCTGTGGCGTCGATCAGCAGCATAAAGACAACCTGAAAGAGGTTGATGATTGCCTGTTGCTTGAGAAGATCGGAGATCTGTTTATTCATCTGACGCCCTGCGAGACAGGTGTCCGCGACCGACCGGAATGGCAGGGCTATCAACCGATAGGGGTGTAAGACCTCAGGGACAGCCGCACATTTCAGGCGGCGTCCTGTTCTGAAGACATTATGCTGTTGTTGACCGCTACTCAGCCTGAGCCTGCAAAACACACTCCTTGCGCGCGGGACATCGCCGGATTAACTATTATCGCCCCGGCAGGACAAATTCAGCCTGGCTGCCAGGCACCAGCGATAACTTCAATTTTTCAATAAATGTGCTGACCCGCAGGGGAAGGTAACGTGTTGTTGGCAGCACCGCCCAGACTGACAACGCCTGAGGGTTGGCATCAGCGAAATTAATCTCAACAAGCGTCCCGTTGCGGATTTCTTTCATGACATCCCAGCGGGTCAGCTGCGCAATGCCCAGACCCTGGGTACACAACTCTCTTACCCCTTCGACGTTATCGGAGCTGAAGCGTCCATCAACACCGACCCTGAGGAGTTCGCCATCACGTTCGAACATCCATTGAGGAACGCTGCTGAGCCTGAGGCAATGATGCTTCAGTAAATCATCAACACGATGCGGCATACCAATCGTCTTCAGATACTCGGGTGAGGCGCAGACTATTCGCGGATTGTCAGCAATTTTGCGGGCGATGAGCGTGGAGTCCTTCAAGGGGGCGATACGTATGGCGACATCGAACCCTTTCCCTACAATATCAACCACATCTTCGGTAAATTGCAGGTCGATACGTAACGTTGGATTTTCTGATAACAGTTCTGATATCAGAGGCAAAATATGACGTCGCCCAAATCCTGAAGGGGCGGTTACCCTCAATAATCCGGTCGCGCCTTGAGTTGAAGGCGAAAACAGCGCCCGGGCTCCTGACTCTGCCTCAATAAGCGCCCGGGCATAAGGCAGAAATTCCATACCCTCCTGCGTTAATGAAACAGACCGGGTCGTCCTTTGTAAAAGACGCGTTCCCAGCTCGCTTTCAAGCGAGGCGAGGCGTCTTGAAACGGCCATGGCTGAAATACCCTGTCGTTTCGCCGCCTGGGTCAGACTGCGCGTTTCGGTTATAACCAGAAAGAGGGCAACGTCCTGCAAATTCATAATCACTCCGGTATTTGCATCGTCGCAAATGTCATTAACAGGCTAACAAAAATCACTCAATTATAACGATAATCGTTATACAGCCTTATCAGTTTGCCCCGTTTAAGCCTGAATAAACAGTGATTATAGTGTGTTAACGATTTAATTTGTCAGGAGCACATCATGAATACAATACCTCTTTTTACGCCGGGCAAAATTGGCGGGATTGATTTAAAAAACCGTCTGGTCGTCGCACCCATGACCCGGGTCACCGCCTCAGAAGACGGGATCGCCAGCGATCGTATGAAGGTTTACTACGAGAGTTTTGCCCGCGGTGGTTTCGGCCTGGTGATATCAGAAGGGATTTATATTGATCAAAAATGGTCCCAGACCTACGCCTTTCAGGCAGGGTTAACCAGCCCGGAACAGATGGCAGGCTGGCGCAACGTTACCGACGCAGTCCACCAGCAGAACGGGCGAATTTTTGCCCAAATCCAGCACGCTGGCGCACTCTCCCAGGGAAACTATTTCAGGGAGGGTACTGTGGCACCCAGCGCTGTTCGTCCGGCAGGCAAGCAGATGACGTTTTATCGGGGTGAAGGGGAATACCCTGTGCCACGTGAACTCGCTGAAGACGAAATAGAGGACATTATTAACAGCTTTGCCGATGCGGCTGCGCACGCCGTTTTCGAAGCAGGCTTTGATGGGGTGGAGATCCATGGTGCCAATGGCTATCTTCTCGATCAGTTCTTCACGGATTATACCAATCAGCGGACCGATCGCTGGGGCGGGGATATCGCTGGCCGCCTTCAACTCAGCCTTGACGTTATTCAGTCTGTCAGACAGCGGGTAGGTCATGATATTCCGGTAGGGATCCGTATCTCACAGGGGAAAGTAAATGACTTTTTCCATAAATGGGCCAACGGCGAGGACGATGCCCGTGTGGTATTTTCGCTGCTTGCTCAATCGGGTATCGATTACCTGCACCTGACGGAATACGAAGCCTGGCAACCCGCATTTCCTGATAACCCGCTCTCATTGATTGAGCTGGCGCGGAAATATGCTCCCCATCTGACGATTATGGCAAATGGCAGCCTCCACGATGAGACGCGGGCGACAGAGGTGATGGAGAAGGGGGCGGATTTCATTGCGCTTGGCCGTGGCGCCCTGGCAAATCATGACTGGCCTGAACGTGTTGCTGCGGGCGGCACGGTACGCGAATTTGATACCGCGATCCTCGGACCCATCGCCAATATTAAAGATTCCGAACTTTCTCTCTGATGCTTCAGCCCCGAATCATTTTCCGGGGCTTTTCACTAACACACCACAGCGCTCTTTCGCGAAGTCCAGAACGTCAGCACCACCGCGCTCAGCAGTAAAATGCTGCTCATCGCAAAGGTGCTCTGCCAGCCAATATGATCAAAAACCATGCCGCCCGCCGTGGAACCCAGGGCAATCGACAACTGGATCACCGCCACCATCAGCCCACCGCCTGCTTCTGCATCGTCGGGCAGAGTACGGGCGATCCACGACCACCATCCCGTAGGTGCCGCTGTCGCCAGCAGTCCCCAGAGCCCCAATAGCAGGGCCACGATCCAGAGGCGGTGTCCGGTCAGGACCAGCATTCCGGCGATGGCGGCCATCAAGAGCGGGATTGCCATTAAGGTCTGATAAAAGCGCGCGTTCAGAAAAGTGGCGATAATCAGCGTGCCCACAAAACCGGCGATGCCGATGGTGAGCAGGATCAGTGATAAACCGTAGGCGCTGACGTGGGTGACGGTCTCCAGGAACGGACGCACGTAGGTGAATAATGCAAACTGCCCCATAAAGAACAGGCCGCAGGCGAACAGGCCCACGGAAACCACCGGCTGACGGAACAGGCGCAGTACCGTACCGCGTGACGGCTGATTATTCTCCATCTTCGGCAGGCTGAAGCATTGCCAGATGAAGGCCACAACCGCAACGGGAACCAGACACAGGAAGGCGCCGCGCCAGCCAATGGTAGCCCCGAGATAGCTGCCGAGCGGGGCGGCAACCACCGTCGCCAGGGCGTTACCGCCGTTAAAAATCGCCAGCGAGCGGGAAACCTGATGCGGCGGCACCAGACGCATGGCCGTTGCCGCAGAGAGCGACCAGAAGCCGCCGATGGCAATGCCAATCAGCGCTCGCCCGGCCATATAGACCAGATAGCTGGAGGCGAGGGCGATAATGAGCCCCGACAACGCCATCAGGATCGTCATGCCCAACAGGAGCATTTTACGGTTTATGCTCCCGGCAAGTTGCGGGAGGCTCAGGCTGGTCAGAACCGCCAGCGCGCCGGAGATGGCAATGCCCTGGCCCGCCATCCCCTCGGTGACGCCGAGATCTCCGGCGATGGGCGTAAGCAGGCTGACCGGCATAAATTCCGAGGCGATCAGCACGAACACGCACAGGGTCATGGCAAAAATACCGCCCCAGTATGCGTGCGGAGTTTTATGATGTGTGGTTTGGCTCAGTGGTGACATATTCAGATTTCATAAAGGCCACCTGTAAGACACAGGTGGCGCAGAGGGTTATTTCAGACTGGTTTTGAAGAACTGCTCAAACTGACCGAACGGGATCTTACCGGCAGCGTTGTCGTATAAGTCGACGTGGTTGGCACCCGGGACAATCACCAGCGCTTTCTGTTTGCTGCCGACGGCCTTATAGGCGTCTTCAGCGAAGTAGCGTGAGTGGGCTTTTTCACCGGTAACGATAAGCGTCGGAATAGCGATTTCGCTGGCGTAGCTCAGCAGCGGCATATTCATGAACGACAGCGGCATGGTCGCGGTCCAGGCGCCGGTAGAGTTCACTGAACGTTCGTGGAAGCCGCGCGGCATCCGGTAGTAATCGAAGAACTCTTTCAGGACCGGGTGCGGATCGGCAGGTAACGCCTCTGGCAAAATACGGTCAGCCGCGCTCGCTTTGCCGTTCTCGACATAAATATCATGCCCGGCATGGGCAAAGGTGCCGCTCTCGGCGTCCTTCCAGCGCTGTTCGTTCAGGTACTGCAATACGGCATGGCGATCGGCAGCAGAGTAACGGTCTTTGCCATCACCCACGCCGTGGCCCATCGCCCGGCTCATGTCGTACATCACGCTGGTGGCGACCGCCTTCACGCGGGTGTCCATGGCCGCCGCGTTCAGCGCCATTCCGCCCCAGCCGCAGATGCCAATAATGCCGATCCGGTTGCGATCCACCTCTTTCTGTAATCCCAGGAAATCCACTGCCGCGCTGAAGTCTTCGGTGTTGATATCCGGGGAGGCGACATTGCGCGGCTGGCCGCCACTTTCCCCGGTGTATGAGGGGTCGAAGGCCAGGGTCACAAAGCCTTTCTCCGCCAGGGTCTGCGCATACAGGCCGCTGGACTGCTCCTTCACCGCGCCAAACGGTCCGCTCACGGCAATCGCGGCCAGCTTGCGGTTGCCCCGGTCTTTCGGCAGATAGAGATCGCCCACCAGGGTGATGCCGTAGCGGGTCTGGAATGTCACCTTGCGGTGATCCACCTTCTTGCTTTCGGCAAAGGTCTTGTCCCATGTCGTCACCATCGACACAGGAGCGTTCGGATTGGTTGTTTCTGCATAACTCATCGTCGTTACTCCACTTAAAGATGCACATAGCAGCATTGCAGGCAGGGCCGCCGTCAGTTTGTGTGTGAACGTTTTCATAAGAGGTACCGGGCTGTGTTGGGGTGAGGCCAGTATAGTTAGCAGAAATAGTGCTGATTAGAGGGTGAAAACTGCTAGGATTCATACCAAATTGTTCTGAATTGAGGGCGTGATGGCCAAACGGGAAAATTACAACGAGCTGTACCTGTTTATGCAGGTGGTGCGGGAGGGGAGCTTTACCGCTGCAGCCCAACGGCTTGGTCTGGCCCAGTCCGGGATCAGCCGTTCCGTACGCGAGCTGGAAGAGCGGCTCGGCGTGCAGCTGCTGGTGCGTACCACGCGCAGGCTGTCGCTGACGCAGGCAGGGGAGCAGCTCTATCAGGCGACGGAATCCGCTTTTGACGCGCTGGACAGCGGGCTTGCCACCCTGGCGCACTATCGCGAGACCCCCTCCGGCAGGGTACGCATCAATGCCAGCCAGCATGCCATCGATAAATGTCTGTTGCCGAAGCTGGCGGTATTCAAACAGCGCTACCCGGATATCCGGCTGGAGCTGATGAATGAGAGCCGTTTCGTTGACATCATCGCCGAGCGATTCGATGCCGGTGTCCGGCTGGGACCGGAAGTCGGGCCCGGCATGGTCGCCACGCGTATCACTCCTGACATGGAGATGGCGGTGGTGGGCACGCCCGACCATCTTCGCCGCTACGGATTCCCCCAGACGCCCGCAGATTTAGCCGCTCATCCCTGCATTGCCTATCAGTTTGCTGACGGCAGCCTTTATCATTGGGAACTGATTCAGGACGAGAAAAGCATCAGGCATCGCCCCGAGGGGCAGTGGGCGCTCTCCGACAGCTATATGGAGGCCGAGGCCGCCCGCCTGGGTCTGGGGCTGGCTTACGTTCCGGTAGAGCTGGTGGAGAATGATTTACAGCGCGGGACCCTGATCCGGGTGTTGCAGCGCTACAGCCTGCGTATGGACGGGTTGTTCCTCTATTATCCCCATCGCAACGTGTCACCAGCCTTAAGAGCGGTAATCGATACGCTGAAAATTTGAGGGTGAATTTTGTAGGCCGGGCAAGCGCAGCGCCCCCGGCAAGCCCTTTCTGGAAGACGCCTCGCAAACCACAAAGTAACCCTGTGTAAATCAGGGTTAACGCTTTTCTTCCCAGTTTCAGGGTCGTAAAGTCAATGCGTTGCGGCACCTGATAGCCCAACTCATCGTGGGAGAAAAGTTCACCTCCTGTGTGCCTGATTGCTGGCGGAGTTTGTGAAAGAACCCTATATCACTGCGCATTGAGTGCGGGTGTAATCATTCAGGGGCTCATTGGCCCCTTTGCTTTTTTTAAAGAAAGAGGGGGAGTGGATACAACCCAATAACCAGGCAGCACTCTATTTCCTCGCGTCACTAAATTGCATTACGCGACAATTTGTCGCATAATTTTAATCGTAATGCGTCAAACTGGCGTAACGATTGAAACCATCCCAATACCTTACTGGCGCGGGTGACTAAATGATGAGGTTTAAAATGGCAACAAGCATTCGACTGGATGATGATTTCGTTGAAGAAGTGAAAATTCACGCAGAAGCGATGAGCCGTAGTGTACCCAAGCAGATTGAGCACTGGGCTAAGATTGGGCGTATTGCTGAGGATAATCCAGATCTGCCGTTTTCCTTTATTAGCGAAATTCTGCTGGCGAAATCAGAAATGGATAACGGGAGAATGAAGAAATATGTGCGCAGAAAAGACAGATCGGGAAATTGAGGTCTACCAGTCAAGTCGCTTTGAAAAAGTCTTTAAACGCCTGACCAAAGAGGAGCAGGATAGCGTTGATGTAGAGATTGAACACATCATTGAAAACCCGGAAATAGGCGAAAAGAAGAAGGGGGATCTCAGTTATCTGTGGGTGCATAAGTTTTACATGGGGAAACAGCAATACCTGCTCGGTTATACCTGGCTTGAACATAAGCTGGTGATCTACCTCCTGAGTTTGGGCACTCATGAGAATTACTATGATGAGCAAAAGCGGCACCGCAAAGCCGACCTGAAACTACTTGGTTAAGATCAGCGAGCACATTCAGAGCGGTAAAACAGTTAGTTACCCCATGATTCCCTCACCAATGAGGGAACCGTTTATCATTTTGGCATCATTCCGAAACCAGCCACATATCCGCTTCTTCAAACATCTCTTCCAGCATGCGGTTCAGCTTTTCCCGATCGCTTTTACTGGCATCGCTGTTCAGGCCGTTTGCCTGCATCGGCTTAACCTTCACTTCGGCTTCCGGAAAGATGCGGTGCACGCGCTTAGTTAATTCTTCGAGGATGATTTCCCGGGCACCTGCGAGTCCCGCAACGTTTCTTTTGTCGTAAACCAGTTCAACGAACATAACAGATCCCTATAAATACTGTTTTAATGTACAGCATTTTCACCGCGGCAATAAAATCTGTCAAGGCAATCGGCAGCCTCTGTCAGCGCCCGCATCTTCAAAGCATTTTCACTGTGTCGTTTAACCACTCGGGAAGATGTTCCTGATACCAGTTGAGATAAAGGGGAAATGCACGCTTTTGCCGCGCATCCAACAACACAATCACCTCAGTGACAATCCACGCTTTGGCAATGGCTATTTCCCGCGCCAGGTCATGGACATTATGCTGACCGGACAGCTGGCAGTAGCGTTCAGCGAGATCGATAAAGGTGTGCTTCGTCCCCATTCCCTTTATAAGAGGGGCGAGGTCGATACCAGGGCTCCCTTGTCCGAATCTCTCCCAGTCAAAAAGAACCCATTCACCGTTCTCTCTTCTTCCCCAGTTGCCAGCGTTGCTGTCACCCGAAACCAGTCCCTGGCCGCTAAACAGCACATCGCTGCACTGCTGAAATCGCCGTAGCTGCTGCGCGCATTTTTCAGGTATGGCCAGGAGCAGGAGCGATTTTTGCAGCGCTGATGCTGACCACTGGTGGGTATGGTAGCGCCAGGCACTATTTACCGGGTAACGATGCAGACGTCCCAGCATACGGATAGCGTTATCACTTGCGACAGACGACTGTTCAACCGGGTGAGGAATAAACTCCAGGGTTAACTTGCGCAGGGTGGCATCAGAGTACCAGAGCGTTGGCGTCGCGATGCCTGCCTGTTTAAGCTCCGTCGCGGCGGAGTGATAAAAAGCGTATTCCACGTCGCCAACCGGGCACTTCTCAATAACGGTATGGCCGTCGTCATTGACCTTTTTCGCCACGCTGGCGATGCCCATCTGGGATAAATCGCTGGCAGACATGCATTATCTCTTCAAAATTCGCAGGTGTGTTGGTCTGGTTTATGAGTGTAATGCAAACAGGGAATTGCGCTATGGCGGTTAAACTGCCGCCCGCTTAGCGGGCGGCATTCACTGTCAGAACAGAACCGAGTAGTTCAGGCCGAAGGTGCGGCCGCGGCCTTTGTAGGTATAGAGGTTCTCAGCACCGTAGGTTGGGCTGTACAGACCCGGTGCGCGCTGGCCCCATGCGGTGGTGTAGTCTTCATCCAGCAGGTTTTCTACGCTGAAGCTCAGCTTGCCCACCGGCAGCAGGTAACTGCCGATGAAGTCAGCGGTGTTGTAGCCCTCAATCTTCTTGCCGGCTTCATCAGAGAGATCGAACGTCTGGGTACTTTGCAGACGCAACGTCCAGTCGCCCGGCGCCCAGGTAACCCATGCGCTCATTTTGGACGGGCTGGCGCTGTCGACCGTCAGCTTCTCCCATTTCCCATCGACGCGGGTTTCCGATTTGATGACGTTGAAGTTTGTACCGGTGCTCCACTCGCTGTCGGTGAAGAAATAATCGATCTGGCCTTCAACGCCGTAGATACGACGTTCGTCATCTTCGACGTTGATAGTCATGTCGCTTTTATTGATGTTGATGGTCTTGTCGGAAAGGGAATAGTACCCGGCGATCTGCGTGCGCAGATTATCCCCGGTGTAGCGCCAGCCCAGTTCGTATGCATCAACTTTAATCCCGTCGAGTTTTGAGTCGTTCACGTTAACGCTGTTGACCAGACGATAATGGCCGTTTACCAACTGGTAGGTGCCGGAACCGTAGTATTTCGCCAGATCCGGGATCTCAAAGCCCTGGGAGAAGTTAAACCACAGCTGCTGGCGTTCGGTCAGATGCCCCAGAATGCCGGCGTTAAACAGCACGTTGTTGTAGTCAGTTTTCCCGCCCGGAACCGCGTCTGCGGAGGTGGCTCTGCCCGTGGCAATCGCCTGCTGTTGCGCGTAGCCAACAAAGTCATCCACCTTGTTTTCGGTGTACTGATAGCGCACGCCGCCGCTCAGGGTGATGGCGGAGAAGTCGTAGCTGCTTTGCAGGAATGGCGCGAGGTTGGTGATGCTGTAGCCCGGATAGCGGCCGACGTTATAGGCGTTGTCCAGCTTCATTCCGCCGCTGGCAGCCGCCTTGTTGAGGTCGAAGAATTGCTGGTTGGCGTCGAAAGTTTCATGCTCCGCATCCATACCCCATGTCAGGGTCAGATTATCCAGCGGTTTGCTGTTAAGGGTGAGCTTGCCGCCGTAGAAATCGGTTTTTTGCTGTGACGCCCCAATGCTGGTGACCCGGCCGCCGGAAAGCGTAGGGAAGGGATAGTAGGTCAGGCTTTCATCGCGATAGTAAATCTGCGCGAGCAGATCCTGGCCCCAGAAGTCGGTGTTGGAATATTGCAGGTTGATCAGGTGGCGTTCGGTGCCCGGAATACGATCGGAGTCGAGATTATTTTTGTTGTACGCGTTGCCATCGCCCGTCACCGCTGAGAAGTTCTCGCCCAGATAGAGGCCGTGCTTGCCGTCGGATTGACTTTTGTAATACTGGGTGGTGAGTTGCAGCTGCTGGTGATCGTCAATATTCAGCGTGCCGGTGCCCATCACGTCCAGACGGTCGGAGTATTGCAGGCCGGTCTGGGTGTTATCGATGATCACCTCGTCGCCGTTGCCGTCATACCAGCCGCCAAAGCGCTGATACGCCACTGACAGACGACCGGAGGCGTTGTCGTTACCACCGCTGACAGCCGCAGCTACGTTCTCATCATTATCGTTATGGCTGTTGAAGCCGGTTTTCATGCCGGTCTGGAACTCGACTTCCGTCTCCGGCTGGCCTTTTTTGGTGACGATATTGATTAAGCCGCCGGTACTGCCGCCGCCGTAAAGGGAAGTTGCCCCCGAGATAACTTCAATGCGGGAGATATTAAAAGGATCGATAGAATCCAGCTGGCGGCTGTCGCTGCGCGAGGAGTTCAAACGCACGCCGTCGACCATCACCATCATCGAACGACCACGCATATTCATGCCGTAGTTAGTGCGTCCCTGGCTGCTGACATCCATGCCGGGGATCAGCTGCGCCAGCACCTCTTTGATCTCTTTCCCACCCTGAACCTGCTGTTCAATTTCAGCCTGTTCAATGACCCAGGTGGTTTGTGCCATGTCGGTGATGCTGTGATTCGTACGGCTGGCGGCGACCACCAGCGTGTCATCTTTTTGTACTTCAGCAGAGGCATTAGCGGCTAATGTCATAAATAAACAAGAGCTTAGCGCGCGATAACTGTGCGATTTCATTATTGTGATCATCCTGATTTTTTAAAGTGCCGGTGGCCTGGACGCCCCGTACCGCAAGAACATCACCTTCAGAGGTGATAGTGATTATCAAGATGATATGAATAATCATTACAATGTAAACAGGTTGTGTTAAAAAATGTTTCTATAAAGGCATGATATTAATGTGGTTTTTGGTAGGGGCTCATCACTGCGGTCACAAATAAAACGCGCCGTGCTGAATAAAACCGCGATGGGTAAAAACTCCCAAAGAATCATGATTCAGGTGTCTGCCCCCTATACTGACAACTGCACTGATCGCTTATACAGGAGACGAAGCGCGGTTAACGACCGGATAAAACCTCATCCCTTACTGGCAGGAGAACATTATGCAAAAGCCTAACACCTTTAAAACGCTGCTGGCCGCATCGGCAGTAGCCGCACTGTTCTGCACCGTCGGCGTACAGGCGCAGACGACGAGCGCCGCGCAGTCCAGCGCCGCAAAACCAAGCGCCTCCGGCGAGAAGCTCAGCGCCAGCGATGAAAAAGCGTTAAAAGATATGGCGCAGGCCAATATAAATGAAGTCGCCGCCGGGAAGCTCGCCCTGAGCAAGGCCGAGAGCAGCGACGTCAAAGCCTTCGCCCAGAAGATGGTTGATGACCATGGTAGCGCCCTGACCAAAGTTCAGGCGGTTGCCGAGAAAAAAGGCGTAACGCTGCCGACCGAACCGGATGCCAAACATAAGGCGATGGCCGATAAGCTGGAAAAAGCGAGCGGTGCCGAATTTGACAAAATGTATATGGAAAACGCCGGCACTAAAGATCACGAGATGGTGCTGTCTAAGCTGAAAAGTGATGCTAAAAACATTAAGGATGCGGACGTGATGGCGCTGGCCGACGCGCATACCCCGGTAGTTGAGCAGCACCTCAAGTCAGCCGAGCAGATGACGATGAATTCAGACAAGAAAGAGAACAAGTAATCCGGTTGTCCGGCGGGCGCTGGAAAGCCAGCGCCCTTCAGGGCACCACTACAGTGCACCATCCTCGTTCCCCCTCACCAAAACGGTGAAAACCCACCGCTGAAAAATCCCAATATACTGACAAACCTCATAAAAATTTTCTGGCACACCCCTTGCAAAGCTAAACCTGAAAGGGCAGTGCACCACACAATCTGAAAATAGCTGGCTAGGGTTCCGGTCCACGCAGGTGGATGACTGGTCCAAGAGCTGGCGACCTCTGAGAGGTTACACGGCGGGACAAAAGCCCGGGAGACAGCAGCACCCACGGTGTCGCGCTGCCCCCTAATTTTGTGCCACTCAGAGGTCAAGCATGAAGAAAACGCCATTACTCCGCTCACTTGTACTGTCTCTGGCGATGCTGGTCAGTCTCCCCACCTTTGCCGCCGTCAAAAAAGAGTTCAACGTCTGCTGGACCATCTACGCCGGGTGGATGCCCTGGGGCACTATCAGCACCAGTAAAATCATCGATAAATGGGCCGACAAGTACGGTATCAAAATCAACGTTGTACAGCTCAACGACTACATCGAATCGATCAACCAGTACACCGCAGGCCAGTTTGACGGCTGCACCATGACCAACATGGATGCGCTGACCATTCCGGCGGCGGGCGGGGTCGACACCACGGCGCTGATCCTCGGAAGCTACTCCGAAGGCAACGACGGCGTGGTGATGAAAGGCGAGGGCAAAACCCTCACCGACCTGAAAGGGATGAAGATCTACCTGCCGGAGCTCTCGGTTTCTCACTATCTGCTGGTGCGCGGGCTGGAGAAGGCCGGACTGGCGGAGAAAGACGTCACCGTGGTGAACACCTCCGACGCGGATATCGTCTCCGCTTTCGGCACCGACAGTGTTAAGGCCGCCGTGGCCTGGAACCCGCAGCTGTCGGTGATTAAAGCCACGCCGAAAACCACCGAAGTGTTCAGCTCCTCGCAGGTGCCGGGCGAGCTCATCGACATGATGGTGGTCAACAGCGAAACCCTGAAGGACAACCCGGCGCTCGGCAAAGCCCTTACCGGGGCCTGGTACGAAATGATGGGCCTGATGAAAGCCCAGGACGCCAGCGCCCTGAACGCGATGGCTGCAGCGTCCGGCACCGATCTGGCGGGCTATCAGGCGCAGCTGAAAACCACCCATCTGTTCTACACCCCGCAGGACAACCTGGCGTTTGTCACGTCAGCGGAGCTGGCAAAAACCATGCAGCGCGTGGCGGCGTTCTCCTTTGATAAAGGGCTGCTGGGCGAGGGGGCGCAGAGCGCCGATTTCATCGGCATGAGCTTCCCGGGCAAGGTTACTCAGGGTGATGCCGGCAACGTGAAACTGCGCTTTGACGACAGCTTCGTGAAAATGGCCGCTGCGGGCCAGCTGTGATGAGTGACGGAGTTTCCATGCGACAGATTAATCGCCATCCCACCTCAGGTATGCGGCTGATGCTGGTAATGCTGCCGTTTGTCCTCCTGCTGGCCGCCTACTTCTTTGGCTCGGCGGTGCGGCTGGACGCCAACCCGCATGACAAGCTGCTGCCCGGTCTGCAACAGATGCTGGATGCCCTCTCCCGGATGGCGTTCACCCCGGACAAACGCAGCGGCGAGTATCTGTTCTGGGTCGACACACTGGTGAGCCTCGCCCGGCTGCTGGTGGGGCTGGCGATCGCCTCACTGATTGGCCTGTGCATCGGCATCACCTCCGGGGTGTTTCCGATGTGGCGCGCGTCGCTTTCGCCGCTGATGACGGTGCTGTCGATGATCCCGCCCCTGGCGATCCTGCCGGTGCTGTTTATCGTCTTCGGGCTGGATGAGCTGTCGAAGGTGATGCTGATTGTCATTGGCATCACCCCGATGCTGGCCCGGGATCTGGAGCATCGCGCCTGCGAAATCCCGCAGGAGATCCTGATTAAGGCACAGACGCTGGGCGCCAACAGCTGGACGCTGGTGCTGCGGGTGGTTCTGCCGCAACTGCTGTCGCGCCTGCTCACCTCGCTGCGCCTGCTGCTGGGGTCAGCGTGGTTATTCCTCATCTCGGCGGAGGCCATCTCTTCCACCGCCGGGCTCGGCTACCGCATTTTCCTCGTGCGCCGCTATATGGCGATGGACGTCATCATCCCGTATGTCCTGTGGATCACGCTGCTGGCCTGGCTGATGGATCTGGCCCTGCGCCAGCTGCACAAGCGCTGTTTCCCGTGGGCTGAAGGAGGCAAAGCATGAGTTTTATCACCATCGACAATATCTGGCAGGAGTACGGCGACCACGTGGTGCTGGAGCGCCTGAACCTGCAGATTAAAGAGGGCGAGTTCTGCTCGATGGTCGGCGCGTCCGGCTGCGGCAAATCGACCTTTCTGCGCCTGCTGCTCGGTCAGGAGCGTCCCAGCCGGGGCGTGATCACCCTCGACGGCAAACCGCTGGTCGCCGAGCCGGACAGCCGTCGGGGCGTGGTATTCCAGCGCTACTCCGTCTTTCCACACCTCAGCGTGCTGAATAACGTGGCCATCGGCCTCGAACTGCCGCAATCCCCGCTCCTGGGGCGTCTTTTTGGCGCCAAAAAACGCGCCGCCCGGGAGCAGGCGGCAGAGATGCTGGCAAAGGTCGGCCTCGGCCATGCCCTGGATAAATACCCGGCCCAGCTCTCGGGCGGGATGCAGCAGCGTCTGGCCATTGCCCAGGCCTTCATCATGCAGCCGCGCGTGCTGCTGCTGGACGAGCCGTTTGGCGCACTCGACCCGGGGATCCGCAAGGACATGCATGCGCTGCTGCTGCAACTGTGGGGCGAAACCCGCATGACGGTCTTTATGGTCACCCACGATCTCTCCGAAGGCTTCAACCTCGGCACCCGCCTGCTGGTGTTCGACAAAGTGCGCCTCGATCCCCAGGCCCCTAACGCTTACGGGGCGCGCATCACCTACGACATTCCGCTCAACGAGACGCGGCTCTCGGCGATGAGCGGGAAGGTTTCCGACAACGTTTATGCATTAAGAGGGTAAACCTGTGAATACGACAACTTTACGCGACGAGATCCTGCCTGGCGGCGGCCATCTCTCCTTTGTGCTCAAGCGCGGACAGGCTCTGCGTATCACCGATATCGAAGGCGGAGCAAACGTCAGCCTGATGATGCTCAACGCCCATGAAAAGAGCGAGCGCCTGAACCTGCCGGACACCCTGAAAGGTCAGCACACCGCGCGCCTCACCGCCGGGCACTGCTTCTACTCCGATATGGGCCGCGTGCTGGCGGGCATCACCGCCGACACCTGCGGCTGGCACGACCCCTTTGGCGGGGTGCTCAATGCGACGGAAGCCACGGAGAAATACGGGCAGGGGCGCTATCAGGAGCTGCGCAACGGCTTCTTTCGTAACGGCACCGAAAACCTGCTGGTGGAGATGGGCAAGTGGGATCTCAACCTTGAAGATCTGCTGATGGTGGTCAACTTCTTCAGCAAGGTCACGGTGGACGAGCAGGGCCAGTTCAGCTTCCACAGCGGCTACTCACAGCCGGGCAGCTACGTGGAGCTGTTCGCCCCGATGGACACCCTGGTGGTGATGACCGCGCTGCAACACCCGATGGACCCCTCCAGAGAGTACGCCCCGCGCCCGGTGCAGCTGAGCTGGCGACAGGCGGACGAACAGGCGGCGATCAACGCCCTGCTGACGCGCCCGGAAAACGAACGCGCCATCACCAACACCCAACTTTTGGCCCTGTAAGGAGCCACACAATGACCATAGCCAGCGAAAAACGTGCCCAGGACGCCAGCTTCCGCCATGTGATCCCGGCGGGAGAGCCCTACCTGTTCGAAGTGAAAAAAGGCCAGACCCTGCGTCTGCTGGATCTGGAAGGCAACCAGGCGGTAGACACCCTGTTTTACAACGCGGACAACCCACGGGAGCGCTACGACGCCCAGCGCACCCTGCGTCGCCAGAACAATGCGTATCTCACCAGCGGCAGCGTGCTTTACTCCAGCCTCGGCAACCCGCTGCTGACTATTGTGGCGGATACCTGCGGACGGCACGACACCCTCGGCGGCGCCTGCGCCCAGGAGAGCAACACCGTGCGTTACGCCCTCGACAAACGCCACATGCACAGCTGCCGGGATAACTTCCTCTGCGCCTGCCTGCACGATGGCCGCCTGCAAAAGCGCGACATCGGGGCCAACATCAACTTTTTCATGAACGTGCCGGTCACGCCCGAGGGCGGTCTGACCTTTGCCGACGGCATCTCCGCCCCGGGCAAATACGTCGAGCTGCGCGCAGAGTGTAACGTCATCGTGCTGATCTCCAACTGTCCGCAGCTGAACAACCCCTGCAACGGCTGGAACCCGACCCCTGCGGAGGTGCTGGTATGGAACTGACGCCGACACGCTGGCAGCGCCTGCGCCAGATGCTCTACCGCCTGTTTGAAGTCCGTGCCGGACGGATCCTGCCGTAAACCTTTTTTCCCCGTGGACGACCATGCGGTGAGCCAGTTTCCGGCGGGACGACCCGCCACGATTGAGTCTGAACTATGTTGACGAAACTCCTGATTGCTAACCGCGGGGCGATTGCCTGCCGCATTCTGCGCACCCTGCGCGCCATGAACATCGGCGGCGTGGCGGTCTATTCCGAGGCGGATATCAGCAGCCTGCATATCCGCGAGGCCGACGAAGCCATCAGCCTGGGCGACGGCCCGGCGGCGAATACCTATCTGGTCAGCGATAAAATCATCGCCGCAGCGCGTGCTACCGGCGCGCAGGCCATCCACCCCGGCTACGGTTTTCTCTCGGAGAACGCCGCCTTTGCCGAAGCCTGCGAAGCGGCGGGCATCGCCTTTGTCGGCCCCACGCCAGAGCAGCTGCGCCTGTTTGGCCTGAAACATACCGCCCGCGCGCTGGCGAAAACGCACGGCGTGCCGATGCTGGAAGGCACCGAACTGCTGGCGGACGTCAACGAGGCGCTGCGGGCGGCACAAGAGGTGGGCTATCCGGTGATGCTGAAAAGCACCGCAGGCGGGGGCGGGATCGGGATGCGCGTCTGCTATAGCGCGGCGGAACTGAATGACGCCTTCGACGCGGTGGGGCGTCTGGGTAAAAACAACTTCAGCGATGCGGGCGTCTTTATCGAGAAGTACATCGAGCGGGCGCGCCATCTGGAGGTGCAACTTTTCGGTGATGGCAACGGAGAGGTGATTGCCCTCGGCGTGCGCGACTGCTCCGTACAGCGTCGCAACCAGAAGGTGCTGGAGGAGACCCCGGCGCCCAACCTGCCGGACGGCATGGCGGAGGCGCTGTGCCAGGCGGCAATCAAGCTGGGTAAGGCGGTCAACTACCGCAGCGCGGGCACCGTGGAGTTCGTCTACGACAGCGACGCCGCCCGGTTCTACTTCCTTGAGGTCAACACCCGCCTGCAGGTGGAGCACGGCGTCACCGAGCAGGTGTGGGGCGTGGATCTGGTGCGCTGGATGATCGAGCTGGCCGCCGGAACATTGCCTGCGCTGGCGACCCTGGCGGAAAGCCTGACCCCTGCGGGCCACGCCATTCAGGCGCGGGTGTATGCCGAAGATCCAGGCCGTCAGTTCCAGCCTTCTCCCGGCCTGCTCACCGAGGTGGCCTTCCCGGCGGACGACCGCCGCACCCTGCGCATCGACAGCTGGGTGGAATCCGGCTGCGAAGTGCCGCCCTTTTTTGACCCCATGCTGGCGAAAATCATCGCCTGGCAGCCGACGCGTGAAGCCGCCATTGACGCCCTGCACGCCGCGCTGGGGGACACCCGCCTGTACGGCGTGGAGACCAACCGCAGCTACCTGCAGCAGATTTTGACCTTCACCCCGTTTGCCAGCGGCCAGCCCTGGACCCGCTGTCTGGAAGGGCTGGTCTATCAGGCCGCGACCCTTGAGGTGCTCAGCGCCGGAACGCAAACCACGATTCAGGACTACCCGGGCCGCACCGGCTACTGGGCGGTGGGAGTACCGCCATCAGGCCCGATGGACAGCCGCGCGTTGCGTCTTGGCAACCGCCTGCTCGGCAATGACGAGGGGGCAGCCGCGCTGGAGATCACCCTCAGCGGCCCGACGCTGAAATTTAACTGCGATGCCCAGCTGGCGGTGACCGGGGCGGAAATTGCCCTCACCCTGGACGGCGAGCCGTTGGAGAACAACCGGGTCTACCGGGTGCAGGGCGGCATGACCCTGCGGATGGGCGATATTCGCGGCGACGGGGTGCGCAGCTATCTGTGCCTGCGCGGCGGGTTTAACGTGCCGGATTATCTCGGCAGCAAAAGCACCTTTACCCTGGGGCAGTTTGGCGGCCACGCCGGGCGCGCGCTGCGTACCGGCGACGTGCTGCATCTTTCGCCATTGACGTCGTTATGCCCGGAGCAGTCGCTGCCCCAGGCCTTGCGCACCAGGCTCGATGCGGTGCGTATCCTGCGGGTGATCTACGGCCCGCACGGCGCGCCGGAGTACTTCACCCCTGGCTACATGAACACCTTCTTTACCACCGACTGGGAAGTGCATTTTAACTCCAGCCGCACCGGCGTGCGCCTGATTGGGCCGAAACCGGAGTGGGTGCGCGAGAGCGGCGGTGAGGCGGGGCTGCATCCGTCGAACATTCACGACAACCCGTACGCCATCGGCGCGGTGGATTTTACCGGCGACATGCCGGTGATCCTCGGCCCGGACGGCCCAAGCCTGGGCGGGTTTGTCTGCCCGGTCACCATCATCGAAGCCGATCTCCACGCGGTGGGGCAGCTGAAGGCGGGGGATAAAGTGCGCTTTGTGCCCGTGGATATCGCTACCGCCCGGCAGCTGGCTCAGGGGCAGGCCGCGCAGATTGCCAGCCTGCAGCCGCTGGACGTGGCGTGGCAGCCCGTGGAACCGGCCTCGCCGGTGGTGCTGGAGCAGGGGCAGGCTGATAAGCGGCTGGTGGCCCGGCTTTCGGGCGATACCCATCTGCTGCTGGAAATTGGCGATCCGGAGCTGGATCTGGTCCTGCGTTTTCGCGCCCACGCCCTGATGCAGGCCCTTGAGGCGCGGGCGCTGGACGGGGTTATCGATCTGACGCCGGGGATCCGCTCCCTGCAGATCCACTATCAGCCGGAGGCGCTCACGCTGGCGAGCCTGCTGGATACCGTAGCCGGGCTGTGGCTGGCGGTCTGCGAGCAGGACGCGCTGGAGGTGCCGTCGCGCATCGTCTGGCTGCCGCTCTCCTGGGACGACCCGGCCTGCCAGAAGGCGATCGACAAATACATGACCACCGTGCGCCGGGATGCGCCCTGGTGTCCGAGCAACCTGGAGTTTATCCGGCGGATTAACGATCTGGCGAACGTTGATGAGGTCTACAAAACGGTGTTTGACGCCAGCTATCTGGTGATGGGGCTGGGGGATGTCTATCTCGGGGCGCCGGTGGCTACGCCGCTGGATCCACGCCATCGTCTGGTCACCACCAAGTACAACCCGGCCCGCACCTGGACGGCGGAAAACTCGGTGGGCATCGGCGGGGCCTATCTGTGTGTTTACGGCATGGAGGGGCCGGGCGGGTACCAGTTTGTCGGACGCACGTTGCAGATGTGGAGCCGCTATCACGCGGTGGCGGATTTTGGCGGCAAGCCCTGGCTGCTGCGCTTCTTCGACCAGATCCGCTTCTACCCGGTCTCGGCCGACGAGCTGCTCACCATTCGCCGCGATTTCCCGCTGGGGCGCTATCCGCTGCGCATCGAACACACCAGCCTGAAGCTGGCGGAGTACCAGCAGTTCCTCGCCGACGAAGCTCAGGAAATCGACGCCTTCCGCACCCATCAGCAGGAGGCCTTTAACGCCGAGCGCGAGCGCTGGATCGCCAACGGCCAGGCCCATTTCGACAGCAGCGATGTGCTGGCGGATGAGGGCGACGATGCGCCGCTCCAGCCGGGGCAGGAGGGCATCGACAGCCCGGTCTCCGGCAACCTGTGGCAGGTGAGCGTTGAGGTGGGCAAAGCCGTCCGCGAGGGCGATGTGCTGGTGGTGCTGGAGTCGATGAAGATGGAGATCCCGCTGCTTGCCACGCAGGACGGCATTGTCAGCCAGGTGCGCGTCCAGCCGGGTTCCCCGGTGCGCGCGGGTCAGTGTGTGGTGGTTCTGGAGAAAACAGCATGAAGCATCCTTATGATTTGCGCCTCGACGTTCTGACGCAGGCCTACCGCGACGGCCGCCTGACGCCGCGCGAAGTGATTAACACCCTGCGCGAGCGGGCGCTGGCTTTGAACCCGGAGTTCAACGCCTTTATTTATCTGCTCACCCCGGGAGAGCTGGAGCCCTATCTGGCGGCGCTTGAGGGCGGATCGCCCCAGACGCTGCCGCTCTACGGCGTGCCGTTTGCCATCAAAGACAATATCGATCTGGCTGGCGTTGCCACGACCGCCGCCTGTCCGGCCTATGCTTACCAGGCCCGGGAAGATGCGACCATCGTCCGACAGCTGATTGCGCTGGGGGCTATTCCGCTGGGGAAAACCAACCTCGACCAGTTCGCTACCGGCCTGAACGGCACCCGCTCCCCGTATGGCGCGTGTCGCAACAGCGTCCATGCGGACTATCCGTCGGGGGGCTCCAGCGCGGGTTCGTCGCTGGCGGTGGCGCTGGGGCTGGCGAGCTTTGCCCTCGGGACCGACACTGCCGGGAGCGGGCGCGTGCCCGCCGCGCTGAACAACCTCGTCGGGCTGAAAGCGACCAAAGGGCTAATTTCCACCGCCGGGGTGGTTCCGGCCTGCCGTACCCTGGACTGCGTGAACTTCTTTACCGCCACCGCGACAGAAGCCAGCCAGCTGCTGGCCCTGACGGCGGTTCAGGATCCGCGCGACGACTACAGCCGCGCCAACCCGGCGTGGAACGGGGCGCAGGCGTTTGGCGTGCCCGCAGCAGGCTTCCGTTTCGGCGTGCCGGACCGGCTGGAGTTTCTTGGCTGCACAGAGAGCGAAGCGCTGTACCACGCGGCAAAAGAGCGTTTGATCGCCCTGGGTGGCGTGCCGGTGACCATCGATTTTTCGCCGTTTCTGGCGGCGGCGTCGCTGCTCTATAACGGCCCGTGGGTGGCGGAGCGTTACCACGTGGCGGGCAAACTCATTGAACAGCAGCCCGATGCGGTTCTGCCGGTGATTCGTGACGTGCTGGGCAAAGCCCCTGACACCGATGCGGTGGCGGCCTTTGACGCGCAGTACAAACTCCAGGCTTACAAACGGGCATGCGATGCCATTATGGCGGAGCTGGACTTCGTGCTCACGCCAACCTATCCGCGCCCGGTGACCCTGGCAGAACTGGCGGAGGAGCCGGTGAAGCGCAACTCCGATCTTGGGGTCTATACCAACTTTATGAACCTGCTGGACTATGCCGCCGTGGCGGTGCCGGCCGGGCATATGGCGAACGGTCTGCCCTCGGGCGTGACCCTGTTTGGCCGGGCGTTTACCGACCAGTACCTGCTGAGCCTTGCCGATGCGTTACAGCGTCAGCAGAATCTGGCCTTGCCGGGGGATCGCGCCCTCCACGAGACGGCACCTGCGACAGCGGCCAGTCACGATCGTCTGCCGGTTGTCGTTTGCGGGGCGCATCTGGACGGACTGGCGCTCAATCACCAGCTGCGCCAGCGCGGGGCCACCTTGCGCGAGACAACCCGCAGCGCGCCGCACTATTGTCTGTATGCCCTGGCCGACGGCAAACGGCCCGGCATGGTGCGCGACCGCGAACGCGGGGCGGCAATTGCCGTGGAGGTGTGGGAGCTACCGCACGCCGAAGTGGGATCCTTTCTGGCGGGCATTCCTGCCCCGCTGGGGCTCGGGAAAGTGGAGCTGGAGGACGGGCGCTGGTTAACCGGGTTTATCTGCGAGGAGTACGGACTGCAGGGGGCGAAGGATATTACCGCGTTCGGGGGCTGGAGAGCCTGGCTTACTCAGCAAAAGTAAGCCAGGGAAAGGTTAACGGTAGAGCGGCTTTTCGGCCACCGGTATCAGCAGGCCGGACTGCCACTCTGCCAGCGTCAGTTGCGTCAGTTTGCCCAGCGCGCGGTAGAAGGGGTGGCCTGCGTTTTCGGTGAACACGGTAAGAAAACGGCTGCTCCAGGGCAGCAGATGCCAGGCCAGCAGCTGGTCGCACTCCGCGTCACGGCCGGTTTCCGCCAGCCATGCCGCCATCAGCAGCAGGGCGCCAAAGTGATCTTCCGGCTCGTTTTGCGCCATCTCAAAGGCGATGCCGTTGTCCCGCATCCACTGGCGCAGCGCGAGGGTGGAATCCCCGAATAGCACCGATTCGCGATCCAGCCACACCGATCCCCACGGCGGTGCGGGCAGCGCCCAGGGGCCAACAAACAGACGCTGCCAGGCGGTGCGCAGGGGCTCATCGCAAGGCTCGCGCAGTTCGTCGGCAAGGGCGGCCAGCCGCTCGTTATCCAGCGGCCAGTCGTGCAGCCAGTCGGTCTGGGTCAACGCCGTGACCAGCGGCGCGGCCTCGGGGCTGTCCGGCGCGTAGTAAAACAGGGCGCCCAGCACGCGGGCAGTAAAAGCAAACGACTCTCTCATACTTCATCCTTCAACTGCGCGGGTTGCCCCGCGCTGACTCATTATTTACGCTTTTTCAATCTGCACCAGGTTGGTGTGCTGCGGATTACCCTTCGCCAGCGGGGACGGGCGATGGGTGGTCAGGGTGTTGATGCACGAACCGTGGTCAATGCGATCCCCGGTCATGTTGGCATCGTGCCACGCCCCCTGGCCCATGGCGCTGACGCCCGGCATGATGCGCGGGGTCACTTTCGCTGGAATGCGCAGCTCGCCCCGGGCGTTCCAGACCCGCACCATGTCGCCGTTTGCTATCCCGCGCGACGCGGCGTCCACCGGGTTGAGCCACACCTCCTGACGGCAGGCGGCCTGCAGCACATCCACGTTGCCATAGCTGGAGTGGGTGCGGGCCTTGTAGTGGAAGCCAAACAGCTGCAGCGGGAACTGGCTGCGCTCAGGATCGTCCCAGCCTTCAAAGGTGGAGGCATAGACCGGCAGCGGGCTGATGGTTTCGTCTTTCTCCAGTTGCCATGTACCGGCAATGTCGGCCAGCCTGCTGGAGTAGATCTCGATTTTCCCCGACGGCGTTTTCAGCGGGTTAGCCGCCGGATCGTCGCGGAACTTCTTATAGGCAACGAAATGGCCGTTCGGATCTTTACGTTTATAGATTCCCATCGCTTTTAATTCTTCATAAGAGGGGAGCTGCGGATCTTTAGCTACCATCTTAGCGTAGAGGTACTGCAACCATTCTGCCTGGGTCCGGCCTTCGGTAAAGCGCTGATGCACGTTCGGGCCGAGGCGTTTCGCCACCTCGCTCATGATCCAGTAGATGGGCTTACGTTCGAATTTTGGCGCGGTCACCGGCTGGAGGAAGATCAGATAGCCCATGTTTCCGGCATAGTCGTTGGGAATGATGTCTTCCTGTTCGACGGTCATCAGATCCGGCAGCAGCAGATCGGCATATTTCGCCGAAGAGGTCATAAAGTTGTCGATCACCACAATCATTTCGCACTTGCTCTCGTCCTGCAAAATGTCGTGGGTTTTGTTGATATCCGAATGCTGGTTGATGATGGTGTTACCGGCATAGTTCCAGATGAACTTGATCGGCACGTCGAGCTTATCTTTGCCGCGCACCCCGTCGCGGGTGGCGGTCATCTCCGGACCGCGGGCGATGGCGTCGGTCCAGCTGAAGCAGGAGATTTGGGTTTTGACCGGGTTCTCCGGCAACGGCATGCGTTCGATGGTGATGGTGTAGGTGGATTCACGCGCGCCGCTGTTGCCGCCGTTAATGCCGACGTTACCGGTGAGGATCGGCAGCATGGCGATGGCGCGGGAGGTCAGCTCGCCGTTGGCCTGACGCTGCGGCCCCCAGCCCTGGCAGATATAAGCCGGTTTCGCGGTGCCGATTTCACGGGCCAGCTTAACGATCCGATCGACAGGAATACCGGTGATGCGTGAGGCCCACTCCGGCGTTTTGGCGGTGGCATCATCGCCCTGGCCCAGAATATAGGCCTTGTAATGCCCGTTGGCGGGCGCGCCTTCCGGCAGGGTGGTTTCGTCGTAACCCACGCAATATTTATCGAGGAACGGCTGATCGACAAGGTTTTCGTTAATCAGCACCCAGGCGATACCCGCCACCAGGGCGGCATCCGTACCCGGTCGAATCGGGATCCACTCATCTTCACGCCCGGCGGCGGTATCGGTGTAGCGAGGATCGATGACGATCATGCGCGCATTCGAGCGTTCCCGCGCCTGTTCAATGTAATACGTGATCCCGCCGCCGCTCATGCGTGTTTCCGCCGGGTTATTACCGAACATCACCACCAGCTCGCTGTTTTCAATATCCGAGGTGCTGTTGCCCTCGTTACTGCCGTAGGTGTAAGGCATGGCGCAGGCGATCTGCGCGGTGCTGTAGGTGCCGTAATGACTCAGGAAACCGCCGTAGCAGTTCATCAAACGGGCCACCAGAGAGGCGTAAGGTGAGGAGCGGGTAATATTACCGCCGACAATTCCGGAAGAGTAATTAATGTAGACCGCTTCGTTGCCATATTTAGCCACCACGTCGCGCAGGCTGGCAGTGAGCAGATCCAGGGCTTCATCCCAGGTGATGCGTTCGAACTTGCCTTCCCCGCGTTTGCCCACGCGCTTCATGGGATAGTTCAGACGGTCAGGGTGGTTGATGCGTCTACGGATCGAGCGTCCGCGCAGGCAGGCGCGCACCTGATGGTTGCCATAGATGTCGTCGCCGGTGTTGTCGGTTTCTACCCAGTAAACTTCATCGTCACGCACGTGCAGGCGCAGGGCGCAGCGGCTACCGCAGTTGACCGAACAGGCGCCCCAGACCACTTTATCCGCGCGCGCCTGCTGCACGGCGGCAGCGGCAGGGCGTAAACCAAAGGGCAATGACAGGCCGCCCGCGGCAAGCGCAAGGGATCCGATGGCGGTCGATTTGACAAGGGTACGGCGGCTGATCCCGCCGCTTGGCTCATTATCTGACATGACTCACTCCATTAGGTTCGTCGTTGAGAACTGATTTCAGCCGTGATGACGATCTGGCTAATGGAGGGGAGTGTTACCCATTAAGGGGGAGTTAATATTAATGTACATCAAAACAAAGGAGATTCCCCCGCGTTAACGGGGGTAAAACTCACTGCGGCTCGCGTGGCGCCGGGGCCTGATTGCCGCCTCCGCTGACCGGATAGTTGCCGCTGCTGGTGCGGGTATAGAGGATTTTGAGGGTGTCATTGGCGCAATGGCCTACCACTTCGGCGTCGGGCTTATCGGCCTGATCGTTAGGCACAATGTTCAGCATAAAGCCGCTTTCCGGTACGCCGTTATTGATGATCCGCTGCTGGATGTCGCTTTTGATCCGTTCGCAGTTATCGGGTGCCGCCAGCGCGGCCGGGGCAATGCCCGCCAGCAAAAGTGCAGTAATCCAGGGTAACCGTTTCATATCTGCCTCCTTACGACTGTGTGTGACTATAATAATAGCTAATGTAAACGGTTGTATTTGTTAATATGCCTGGAATTATCTTCTGCTATCGGTAGGTCATGTGAATAAACACGCGCTTATGCTTGTCCTTGCAGTACTGTTGGCGGGGTGTGACAACACCGCCGCGCCGCTGTCGTTTACGCCAGAAATGGCCAGTTTTTCCAACGAGTTTGATTTCGATCCCCTGCGCGGGCCGGTGAAAGACTTCAGCCAGACGCTGTTCAATGAAAAAGGGGAAGTGGCAAAGCGCGTCAGCGGCACGCTCTCCACGGAAGGCTGTTTTGACAGCCTGGAACTGCACGATCTCGAGGCCAACACCGGCATCGCCCTGGTGCTGGACGCTAATTATTATCTTGATGCACAAACCCAGCAGAAAAAGCTGCGGCTGCAGGGCAAATGCCAGCTGGCGGAACTGCCTGCGTCGGGGATCTCATGGGATACCGATGACAACGGGTTCATCGTCAGCTCCCACGGCAAGGATATGGAAGTGAACTATCGCTACGATGCCGACGGTTATCCGCTGGGTAAAACCACCGTCTCCGGGGAGCAGCATCTCTCGATTACAGCGACACCGGCGGCAGACAAGCGCAAGAAGCTGGACTACACCTCGGTAAGCCAGTTGAACGAGAAGCCGCTGGGCAACGTGAAGCAGACCTGTGATTACGACAGCCACGATAATCCCGTGGAGTGCGAGCTGGAAGTGGTGGATGAAAGCGTTAAACCTGCGGTGTCGCGGAAGTACACCATCAAAAACAGCATCGAATACTACTAAGCACCGCGCGGAGTACAGCGCGGTGCCTGCAGGCAGAAATCAGGGGGCCATCACGCGGCCGGTGCGGCGGTCGAGGCAGCGCAGGGTGTTGGGCTCCCAGTAGGCGTTGACGTTGGCGCTCTGCTGGCACTTATCCCGCGCGTCAAAGGCTACATCCTCTTTATCCCACTCTTTCTCCGCGCGGGTATTCACCTTGTGGCGCAGGCTGCGGGTGTCGTTCCATTGCTCTTTATCCATGGCGGCATTCTGACGGCTCTGGGCGCTGTCGCCGGATTCAATAATCAGTTTGCTGGTGTTGGCGGATACTGGCGCGATGACAACAGCGGCCAGCAGGGCAGCCATACAGAGGCGTGTGCTCAATTTACGCATAGCGATTTCCTTATTGGCGGTGGAAATTCGAATAACCACCGGGATTCTACAACAGTCCATTTTGAGGTCATACCCACATCAGGTATGTGGAAGGGTTCCTTTCACATTCGGTTATGATAACCCATCACTCATCAGACAACGTTAAATATGTTTAAAACAACTTTGCTCTTTTTCGCCACGGCGCTGTGCGAAATTCTCGGCTGTTTTCTGCCCTGGCTATGGCTGAAAAAGGGCGCTTCGGTGCTGCTGTTAATTCCCGCGGGCGTTGCCCTGGCGCTGTTTGTCTGGCTGCTGACGCTGCATCCGGCGGCAAGCGGGCGCGTCTATGCCGCCTATGGCGGGGTGTACGTCTGCACCGCGCTGCTGTGGCTGCGGGTGGTGGATGGCGTGAAGCTGAGCCTCTACGACTGGGCTGGCGCGGCGGTTGCGCTGTGTGGCATGTTAATCATTGTGGCAGGCTGGGGGCGCGCATAAGCGCCCAATCTGTGATCAAGCGACGATTTTTCGATCTTCATACTTGTATGGTAGTAGGGTGATTGCGTAAATTTCCTGCATCACAACAAAAGATGTAAGGAACCAGAACATGAAGATCGTAGGGGCTGAAGTATTTGTCACCTGTCCAGGGCGCAACTTTGTCACGTTGAAGATCACCACCGACGAAGGGATTGTCGGCCTGGGTGATGCCACCTTAAATGGCCGCGAGCTCTCCGTCGCGTCCTACCTGAAAGATCATCTCTGCCCGCAGTTAATCGGCCGCGATGCTCACCGTATCGAAGATATCTGGCAGTTCTTCTATAAAGGCGCGTACTGGCGTCGTGGCCCGGTCACTATGTCGGCGATTTCCGCCATCGACATGGCGCTGTGGGATATCAAAGCCAAAGCCGCCAATATGCCGCTGTACCAGCTGCTGGGCGGGGCCTCCCGTGAAGGGGTGATGGTTTACTGCCACACCACCGGACACACCATCGACGACGTGCTGGAAGATTACGCCCGCCACAAAGAGATGGGCTTCAAGGCGATCCGCGTTCAGTGCGGCGTGCCGGGAATGAAAACCACCTACGGCATGTCTAAAGGGAAAGGGCTGGCGTATGAGCCTGCCACCAAGGGTAACTGGCCGGAAGAGCAGCTGTGGTCAACCGAAAAGTACCTCGATTTTACCCCGAAACTGTTTGACGCCGTGCGTAACAAGTATGGCTTTAATGAACACCTGCTGCACGACATGCACCACCGCCTGACGCCGATCGAAGCGGCGCGTTTTGGTAAGAGCATCGAACAGTACCGCATGTTCTGGATGGAAGACCCGACGCCAGCCGAGAACCAGGAGTGCTTCCGTCTGATCCGCCAGCACACCGTCACCCCAATTGCCGTGGGCGAAGTGTTCAACAGCATCTGGGACTGCAAGCAGCTGATCGAAGAGCAGCTGATCGACTACATCCGTACCACCATCACCCATGCGGGCGGTATCACCGGGATGCGTCGGATTGCCGATTTCGCCTCGCTCTACCAGGTGCGCACCGGTTCACACGGTCCGTCGGATCTGTCACCGATTTGCCACGCCGCGGCGCTGCACTTCGACCTGTGGGTACCGAACTTTGGCGTGCAGGAGTACATGGGCTATTCCGAGCAGATGCTGGAAGTGTTCCATCATAACTGGACCTTCGAAGACGGCTACATGCATCCGGGCGATAAGCCGGGCCTGGGCATCGATTTTGATGAAAAACTGGCGGCGAAATATCCCTACGATCCCGCTTACCTGCCGGTTGCCCGTCTCGAAGACGGCACGCTGTGGAACTGGTAAAGGAGCAGAAGATGAAAAGTATCGTTATTCAACAACCGAATGCGCTGGCGATCGAAGAGCGTCCGTTACCGTCTCCTGCCGCAGGCGAAGTGCGCGTCAAGGTGAAGCTGGCCGGGATCTGCGGCTCCGACAGCCATATCTATCGCGGCCACAATCCGTTCGCCAGATACCCGCGCGTGATCGGCCATGAGTTCTTTGGCGTCATCGATGCCGTAGGCGAGGGCGTCGACACCTCGCGCCTGGGCCAGCGCGTCTCGGTTGATCCGGTGATCAGCTGTGGGCACTGCTACCCGTGCTCGGTGGGCAAACCGAACGTCTGCACCTCGCTGGTGGTGCTGGGCGTACACCGCGACGGCGGCTTCAGTGAATACGCCGTGGTGCCGGCTAAAAACGCGTGGGTCATTCCGGATGCCATCAGCGATAAGCACGCGGTCATGGTTGAACCCTTCACGATTGCCGCCAACGTTACCGGCCATGCCAGCCCGACAGAGCAGGACGTGGCGCTTATCTACGGCGCCGGGCCGATGGGGCTGGTCACCGTTCAGGCGCTGAAGGGCGTCTACAAGGTGAAACAGGTGATTGTGGTCGATCGCATCGACGAGCGCCTGGAGATGGCGCAGCGCTGCGGGGCCGACTGGGTCATCAACAATGGTAATCAGTCGTTGCAGGCTGTGCTGGAAGAGAAGGGCATCAAACCAACGCTGATTATTGATGCGGCCTGTCACCCCTCTATTTTGCAGGAAGCGGTCAATCTCGCCTCGCCGGGCGGGCGGATTGTGCTGATGGGCTTCTCCAGCGATCCAAGCCAGGTTGCCCAGCAGGGGATTACCGGCAAAGAGCTCTCTATTTTCTCCTCACGCCTGAATGCCAATAAGTTCCCGGTGGTCATCGACTGGCTGGAGAAAGGACTTATCGATCCCGATAAATTGATTACTCACACCTTTGAGTATCAGCACGTTAAAGACGCCATTGAACTGTTCGAGAAAGACCAGCGGCAGTGCTGCAAGGTATTACTGACGTTCTCTGAATAATAATAGTGAATGCGGTTTAGCGGTACGCATCTTACCCTGTTGAGATAGCCAATATGACTCAAGTACAACATGAAAGATCCACATCTGACCTGATCAAAGCCGCCGTATCCGGGTGGCTTGGCACCGCGTTAGAGTTTATGGACTTCCAGCTTTACTCGCTGGGCGCGGCGTTAGTCTTCCACGAAATCTTCTTCCCGGAGCAGTCGGCCGCGATGGCGCTGATCCTGGCGATGGGCACCTACGGCGCGGGCTATATCGCCCGTATCGTCGGCGCCTTTATCTTCGGCAAAATGGGCGACAGCGTAGGCCGTAAGAAGGTGTTGTTTATCACCATCACCATGATGGGGATCTGCACCACCCTCATCGGCGTGCTGCCGACCTATGCGCAGATTGGTATTTTCGCACCGATACTGCTGGTGACGCTGCGTATTATCCAGGGGCTGGGCGCAGGCGCGGAGATCTCTGGCGCAGGCACCATGCTGGCGGAATATGCGCCGAAAGGGAAACGCGGGATCATCTCCTCCCTGGTGGCGATGGGCACCAACTGCGGCACCCTGAGCGCTACCGCGATCTGGGCGGTAATGTTCTTTGCCCTCGACCGTGAAGAGCTGATTGCCTGGGGCTGGCGCGTGCCGTTCCTCGCAAGCGTGGTGGTGATGATCTTTGCCATCTGGCTGCGTATGAATCTCAAAGAGAGCCCGGTATTTGAGCAGGTCGCTGAAGAGGCTCCGGCACAGGCCGCTGTTGCTCAGGAGAGCACCCTGGGTGCAATGCTGAAGAGCAAATCGTTCTGGCTGGCTACCGGCCTGCGTTTCGGCCAGGCGGGTAACTCCGGCCTGATCCAGACCTTCCTTGCCGGTTATCTGGTGCAGACGCTGCTGTTTGATAAAGCGATCCCGACCGATGCCCTAATGATCAGCTCGATTCTCGGCTTTATTACTATTCCGCTGCTGGGCTGGTTATCCGATAAATTTGGCCGTCGTCTGCCTTATATTCTGCTGAGCATTTCGGCCATCATTCTGGCCTACCCGATGATCTCGATTATTGTCGATAAGTCGTACAGCCCTGGCGTGATCATGGCCTCGATTATCGTTATCCATAACTTTGCGGTACTCGGTCTGTTCGCCCTGGAAAACATCACCATGGCCGAGATGTTTGGCTCGCGTAACCGCTTTACCCGGATGGCGATTTCAAAAGAGGCGGGCGGTCTGATTGCGGTTGGTTTTGGTCCGGTGCTGGCGGGTATCTTCTGCAACATGACCGGCTCCTGGTGGCCAATTGTGGTGATGGTGATTGTCTACTCCTGCATCGGCCTGATTTCAGCCCTGCTGATGCCTGAAGTATGCGATCGCGACCTCAGCGCGCTGGAAGACGCCGCAGACGACAAATCTGCCGCAGTGAGGGTGAGCGGTAAACATCGCGCCATTTCCTGATGTCCAAAGACTCTCCTGAAAACAGGGGAGTCTTTTTTTTCCTCTCAATAAAAACGATTAAACGCTAAATCAAAGAAGCATCGGGAATTCACTGGATTTATTTTCAGGTAAGGAAACGCTATGTCTCGTGCAAATAAAAACATCACTATTCCGGTCAGTATTGGATACGGTCTGACCGATATTATGGGCGGCGGCGCATTTACCGTTATTGGCGCCTGGCTATTATTTTTCTACACCACCTTTGTCGGTCTGTCGCCCATTGAAGCAGCATCAATTGTTGCCATTGCCCGTATTGTCGATGCGGTGGTCAGTCTGTTTATGGGCAGCCTAACGGACCACTTTTATAAAAACTATTTTGGTAAGAAATTTGGCCGTCGGCGTTTCTTCCTGCTGATCGGCGCGCCGTTGATGCTGGTTTACGCCTTACTCTGGCTCGACGGAATGAGCTATGCGTTTTATCTGGCGGTCTACCTGGCGTTTGAGATCATCGCCGCCATGGTGCTGATCCCGTGGGAAACCCTGCCTTCCGAGATGACCAAAGAGTTTAATGGTCGCACTAAGTTATCCACCTGCCGGATGTTTATGTCGGCGTCCGGTACCTTTCTGGCGACCTTTATTCCGGGGCTGTTGATTGGTTATTTTGGCGAGCAGAGCGCCAACGCCTATCTGATAAACGGCGTGATTTTCGCGGTGCTGTTTATGGTCTGCGTCTTTATTTCATGGAAAGTGACCTGGGAGCGGGAGATCACTCCGGAAATGCAGGTGGAACTGGAAAAATCAGCCTTACCCGGTAGCCTGTCTGACAAACTTCGCGCGGTCGTTGACCTGTTCAAATCCTACGCCTCGACGCTGAAAATCCGCGCTTTCAGAAAGCATCTGGCAATTTATCTCCTGTCGTTCACCGGCAAAGATGTCTATAACACCGTGTTTGTCTTCTTCTGCGTTTACTGCCTGAACGTCTCGTCGTCGCTGGCAGGGAGCCTGCTGTCGATGAGCATTGTCGGCCTGCCGGTGACGCTCATTGCCGGGTTCGGGATCATCAAATACGGTCCGGCCCGGCTGTACGTTTTCGCTTATGCCCTGATGATGCTGTGCCTGGCCGGTTTTCTGGCGGTGTATCAGATCCCGGCGTTAAATACCGTTGCCACGCTGTTCATCCTGGCTGGGGTGTATCAGGTCGGGCGCTGCGTACTGGAGTTCACGCCGTGGAACGTTTTCCCGTTTATTCCCGATATTGACGAAATGGTCAGCCGTCAGCGCCGGGAAGGGCTGTTCGCTGCGGTGATGACCTTCTCGCGCAAAACCACGGTTGCCATCGCCACCTTTGTGGTTGGCCTGCTGCTGCAAAACGGCGGCTTTGTGAAGGGCAGCCAGGTTCAGCCGCCGGAAGCCATTCATACGATCGCCATGCTGATGTTCGTCGGCACCGCCGGGCTGTTAATTCTGGCTATGTGGCAGGCTCTGACGTTCCGGCTGAATAAAGAGACTCACCAGATCTTTGTGGCGGAGGTTGATCGCCTCAGGGCCAATGGTTCAAAAGCGGCGGTCGAACCGCACGTACGGCGTATCGTGGAGGATCTGACCGGACATGACTACGACACATTATGGACAGCACCGAATTCGCTGCCAGACCAACAGCGTGAAAAGGCCACCATTGCAGGATAAATGGTTTACAGCATTTTAATGCTGTCACACAACTTGCAATTGATGTCACACCAGATGGTGAAAAGTTAACGTAAATCAATATCGACGTACCAACAATCAGTATGGTTAACGGCAGAGAATTTTTTATTCTGCCTACCATTCTAGTTGGGTTAGTAAGCCAGGCCAGGTGAATCAACCGGCCCGGATCCATCGCTTAATCACATTAACGAGTACTATCATGAAAAATCCGTTATTACATGCGCAAGCCACGCTTCCTCAATACAACCGCGACAACCTGCAGACACGCATCGTGCATCTCGGGTTTGGTGCCTTCCATCGCGCGCATCAGGCAGTCTATGCCGATATTCTGGCCGCCGATCACGGCAGTGAGTGGGGCTATTGCGAGGTCAATCTGATTGGCGGCGAGCAGCAGATCGCGGATCTCAAGGCGCAGGATAATCTCTTCACCGTGGCGGAAATGTCTGCCGATGCCTGGACGGCGCGGGTGGTTGGCGTGGTCAAAAAAGCGCTGCATGCCCAGGTGGATGGGCTGGAAGCGGTGCTGGATGCCATGTGCGAGCCGCAGGTGGCGATCGTCTCGTTAACCATCACCGAAAAAGGCTACTGCCATGCCCCGGCTACCGGGCAGTTGATGCTCGATCACCCGCTGATCGCCGCCGATCTGCAGAATCCTCACCAGCCGGTATCCGCGGTGGGTGTGGTGGTAGAAGCGCTGGCGCGACGCAAACAAGCCGGGCTGCCAGCCTTCACCGTGATGTCCTGCGACAACATGCCGGAGAACGGCCATGTGATGCGCAACGTGACCTGCGCCTATGCCCGCGCGTTGAGCGCTGAGCTGGCGGACTGGATCGAAACGCACGTCACCTTCCCGTCAACCATGGTCGACCGTATTGTGCCTGCCGTCACCGCCGATACGCTGAACAAAATCGAACAGATCACCGGCGTGCGCGATCCGGCAGGGGTGGCCTGTGAGCCGTTCCGCCAGTGGGTGATTGAAGACAACTTTGTCGCGGGTCGTCCGGCGTGGGAGAAAGCCGGGGCTGAACTGGTGGCCGATGTGATCCCGTTCGAAGAGATGAAGCTGCGTATGCTGAACGGCAGCCACTCCTTCCTGGCCTACCTGGGCTATCTGGCGGGCTATCAGCACATCAACGACTGCATGGAGGACGCGAACTACAAGCGCGCCGCCCGCGCGCTGATGCTAAACGAGCAGGCCTCGACCCTGAAAGTCACCGGCGTGGATCTCGGACGTTACGCCGATCTATTGATCGAACGCTACAGCAATCCGGCGCTGCGCCACCGTACCTGGCAGATCGCCATGGACGGCAGCCAGAAGCTGCCTCAGCGTATGCTGGATTCCGTGCGCTGGCACCGGGTGCATCAGAAGCCCTTCCCGCTGCTGGCGCTGGGCGTGGCGGGCTGGATGCGTTACGTCGGAGGGGTGGACGAGCGTGGTGAAGCCATCGAGGTGTGCGATCCGCTGCTGCCGGTGATTCAGGCGGCGGTCAAAGGCAGTGCGGAAGGCGAAAGCCGCGTAAAAGCGCTGCTGGGAATTGACACTATTTTCGGCCAGGAGTTACCGCAGGATAAGGTATTTGTTGATGCAGTGATGAATGCCTACGCGACATTATTAAAAGACGGGGCCAAAGCCACGGTCGCACAATACGCCGCACAGATTTAACCTCTCTTTATGCCGCCGTTCGCGGCGGCATAGTCAATAAACACTTCTTTACTTATCCCGCCTATTTCCTGACCGAGTCGTTTAGGGTTCGTTTCATAAAAACATGTCACTCTGAATATCGTTAACAAGCACATTGTCGATATAAGGAGAAGGGCGTATGTATAAGAAAATATTGATGCCTGTCGATGTCTTTGAAATGGATTTGAGTGATAAGGCCGTGCGTCACGCCGCATTTCTGGCCCGGGCGGATAATGCTGAAATCACGTTGTTAAATGTTCTTCCGGTCAACAGTCGCGCGCTGCTGCGGGGCTTTTCGTCGGATATCGCTAAGTTCGAAGCCTATATGACCGAAGAGTCAAAGAGAAAGATGAACGAATTAAAGCGGCTCTTTGATGTACCGCCGGAGAGAATGCATACCGAAGTGCGTTTTGGCAGCGTACGGGATGAAATTATCGCGACGGGGACTGAAGGTAAATTCGATATTATTGTTATCGGTTCGAAAAAGCCTGGCGTGACGACCCATCTGCTGGGTTCGAATGCAGAATCGGTATTACGTTATGCCAAAATTCCGGTATTAGTGGTGCGTTAATCAAATAATTTGCCGCATCCCGAATATTCGACGGGATGCGGAAGTTTTACTCTTCGCTGAACCAGTCGCTGTTTTCCTGACGAATTAACTGCACTGACTCGCCAATTTCCTGCAGATGCAGGGTCATCGCTTTTTCTACCGCATCGGCGTCGCGCTTTTCCAGCGCATTAAAAATATCCAGATGCTGACGCAGCAGCATCTCCGGCGGCGAAACGTGGTCAAGACTCATGTAACGCACCCGGTCCATGGTCGCCTTGATATTCTCGATGGTATCCCACGCCAGCTGGCAGCCAGCAATCTGCGCCAGCTTCTGGTGAAATTCGTCGTCGAGCAGGAAGAAATCATTCAGCTGTTTACGCTCAATGGCAATGCGCTGCTGATGCAGGTTCTGCTCCAGCTGATAACACTGGTTGTCGTCAACCAGGCCTGCCGCACGACGGACCACGGCGCACTCGATGGCCTGACGGACAAAACAGCCGTTCTGCACCTGGCTGAGGGAGATCTTATTGACGTAGCTGCCGCGCTGGGGGCGGATCTGAATCAGGCCGTTTTCGGCAAGCTTAATAAAGGCTTCGCGAACCGGCTGACGGGAGACATCAAAACGGACCGACACCTCTTTTTCAGAAAGTGGGGTGCCCGGCGGGATCAGACAATGCACGATGTCGCTGCGCAGAATACGATAAATTTGCTGATTAACGGGTTGTGTCGGATTAAGTTGCGATTCAGCGGCCATTCGATGTGATTTCTCAGAGAGTTAACCGGGAAATACTACCATTCTTTTGCCTGGTATCCCAGTCCCGGCCCGCAGGCCGGGCGGGGAAAGATCATCCGCGATGGACGCTCAGGCCAGCAAAGCTCTGAGTCACCGGCATCATTTCAACGGTGTTGATGTTGACATGCTTCGGCAGGGTCGCCACCCACCAGACGGCTTCGGTAACATCTTCCGGGGTCAGGGCGGTGGTGTTCTCGTAGGTTTTACCTGCTTTGTCGTCATCGCCTTTAAAGCGGACATTGGAAAACTCGGTGCCGCCAACCAGGCCCGGCTCGACATCCGTCACGCGAATGGCGGTGCCGTGCAGGTCGGTGCGCAGGTTCAGGCTGAACTGGCGCACAAAGGCCTTGGTCGCGCCATAGACGTTGCCGCCCGCATACGGCCAGCTACCGGCAGTGGAGCCGATGTTGATCACGTGACCGCGGTTGCGCTCGACCATGCCAGGCAGCACGGCGCGGGTCATATAGACCAGGCCTTTGTTATTGGTGTCGATCATCGTTTCCCAGTCTTCGACGCTGGCTTTATGCGCAGGCTCAAGTCCCAGCGCCAGCCCGGCGTTGTTAACCAGAACGTCGATATCACGCCACTCAGCCGGCAGGTTGGCAATCATCTCTTCAATGGATGCGCGGTTACGCACGTCCAGCTGTGCGGTCAAAATGCTGTCGCCGAGCTCCTCTTTCAGCTCCTGCAGACGCTCCTGACGACGGCCGGTGGCAATCACCTTATGGCCGTTGGCGACGAAGCGACGCGTGATGCTTTCACCAAAACCCGCAGTTGCTCCGGTAACTAAAATTATCATCTCACTGTTCCTCAACGCTTTTTGTGTTGTACTACCATAGCATGTGATCTGACGCAGAGTAAGGTGACTTTTCATGCCCTTATGGCGGCAGATATTGCAGCGCATGTCGGGCTGGCCTACTCTGGTGAGATTCATCATATTCAGGAGTCTGATATGTCTGGCACCAATCCTTTTTTCGCAGACAGCTCGCTGCCGTACCAGGCACCGCATTTTGATCTGATCCGCGACGAGCACTACCGTCCGGCCTTCGACGACGCTATCCGTCAGAAGCGTGAGGAGATCGCGGCGATAGCCGGGTCTGCGGATGCGCCCGATTTCGCCAATACCGTGCTGGCGCTGGAGAAAAGCGGCGCTCTGCTGAGCCGGGTGAGCAGCGTCTTCTTCGCTATGACCTCGGCGCACACCAATGACTATCTGCAGCAGCTGGAAGAGGCGGTCTCAACCGAGCTGGCGGCGCTGGCGAACGATATCTGGCTCAATGATGCGCTCTTTGCCCGCGTGGATGCCATCTACAACGATCGACAGGCGATGGCGCCGGACGCCGAGTCTCTGCGCCTGATTGAAGAACTTCATCAGCGCTTTATTCTGGCCGGAGCCCGGTTGGGCGAGGCGGAAAAGCAGGAGCTGAAGGCGCTTAATACCGAAGCGGCCACTCTGATCAGCCAGTTTAACCAGCGCCTGCTGGCAGCGGACAAAGCGGGTGGGCTGGTGGTGGATTATCAGCACCAGCTGGATGGCCTGAGCCCGGCGGAACAGGCGGCGGCTGCCCAGGCCGCGGCAGAGAAGGGGCTCAGCGACCGCTGGCTCATTCCGCTGCTGAATACCACCCAGCAGCCGGCGCTGCAACAGCTGCGCGATCGTAAGATCAGGGAAAATCTCTTCAAGGCGGCCTGGCTGCGCACGCAAAAAAATGACGGCAACGACACCCGGGAGGTGATCGCCCGGCTGGTGGCCCTGCGTGCCCGCCAGGCGGAACTGCTGGGTTACAGCAACTATGCCAGCTGGAAAATCGCCGATCAGATGGCAAAAACCCCCGACGCCGCGCTGCAGTTTATGCGCGGGATCGTCCCGGCCGCACGGGGTCGCGCCCTGCAGGAGCAGGCCGACATTCAGAAAGTGATTGATGACGAGCAGGGGCATTTCCAGGTGCAGGCCTGGGACTGGTCGTTTTACGCCGAGCGCGTGCGTCTGGCGAAATACGCTCTGGATGAGACGCAGGTTAAACCCTATTTTGCCCTCAACAGGGTCCTGACCGACGGCGTATTCTGGGCGGCGACCCAGCTGTTCGGGATCACCTTTGCCGAGCGCAACGACATTCCCGTCTACCATCCTGACGTGCGCGTCTGGGAGATCTTCGATCACAACGGTGAGGGGATGGCGCTCTTTTACGGTGACTTTTTCGCCCGCGACTCGAAAGGCGGCGGGGCGTGGATGGGCAACTTTGTCGAGCAATCCAATGAGTTCAATACCCGCCCGGTGATCTACAACGTCTGCAACTATCAGAAACCAGCGGAAGGCCAGCCGGCGTTGATCTCCTGGGATGATGTTATCACCCTGTTCCACGAGTTTGGTCATACTCTGCACGGCCTGTTTGCCAGCCAGCGTTACGCCACGCTCTCCGGCACCAACACGCCGCGTGATTTTGTGGAGTTCCCGTCGCAAATTAACGAACACTGGGCCAGCCATCCTGATGTCTTTGCCCACTATGCCCGCCACTATCAGACCGGGGAGCCGATGCCCGATGCCCTGCGCGAGAAAATGCTCAGCGCTACCCAGTTTAATAAAGGCTATGACATGACCGAACTGCTCAGCGCCGCGCTGCTGGATATGAACTGGCACGGCATCGCCGCCAGCGAAGCGCCAGCAGACGTCGAGGCATTCGAAACCGCAGCGCTGAAGCGCGAGCAGCTGGATCTCCCCGCCGTACCGCCGCGCTACCGTAGCAGCTACTTCGCCCATATCTTCGGAGGCGGCTACGCAGCAGGTTATTACGCCTATCTCTGGACCCAAATGCTGGCCGACGATGGCTATCAGTGGTTCGTGGAAGAGGGCGGATTGACCCGCGAGAACGGCCAAAAATTCCGCGAGGCGATTTTGTCCCGTGGCAACAGCACTGATTTAGCTGAACTTTATCGCGCGTGGCGCGGGCACGATCCAAAGATCGAACCGATGCTGGTGAATCGCGGGTTGAGCTCGTAAAGGCTTTTTCAGGCTGGAAACAGAACCGGGCACGATGCCCGGTTTTTTCGTTTTATCTTTTAAGTTTGCGCACGCTAACCCATTGAGCATTCATCAAATAAAATAATTGCTTACCTCTTTAAGCTCTCGCCTCGCTCGATATAACTATAAGCATGTCTTATATTTTAATGGCGGCAAGTTACCGCATCTACCCACAGGAGTTCAAAATGAAATCCAACGATCAAGGTGCTAACAAAGATCAGTCAAAGCAGTCTCAAAAGAACCCGAAAGACGATCAGTCCCAACAGAAACCGGGTAAAGCTAAGTAGTCTCTCATACTATGTTTGACGGAGGTTTTATGACCGATCGTCCAGATTACGTTGATCCTCTTCCTGATGATGAACCGCTTCCTGATGATGATATTCCTGACGTCCCCGATGTGAATGACCCGCCGGTCGTTGATGATCCTGACGTGACCAGGAAACCGCTATAAAAAACACTTTTAACCGCCTTCGGGCGGTTTTTTATGGGCATATCTGCTCTACTCTTCACCCGAGCCGACTTTACCCGTATGTTGATGGGTTAACGTAGCTATAAGAAGAGAGCGTCAGTCAGGCTTATGGATTTTTCTCCTTTAATGCACGCGTTAGCGGCAGTCACCGTTCAGTGTTTATGCGGCCTGAAATGGGGCCGATGGGGCGTCGGCGGAGCGCTGGGGGCGCTGTGGTTTATCGCCCGGGAGCAGACCCAGGCGGAATACCGCTGGATTGCTCTCTTTGGACACGGCAAGCGCGCCAATATGCCGTGGTGGGGCGGGTTTGACTGGCAGGTCTGGAACATGGCCAGCCTGCTCGACTGGCTGGTACCGGTGATTGCCTGCACCCTGGTGTGGCTGTTATCCCGTGCCTTGCGCCAGAAAAGTGCAATCAAACAGGGGGCACAGAGCAAGGTTGTTTAGCCTTCATTTATCTTCATCATGCTAGCTTGGTCAGGATCCGCAGCCTGGTATGGAATGCCGGGTCCGTAGATATCAAAATACAAATCTATCCATGCAAGCATTTACCGCCAGTCTCTGGCGGTTTTTTTTACCCTTCCGCTGCAACATGAATTTTTTTCAACACCGATGAATTTTTCTCGTTTGCCGCGGGGCCAGCGCTGTGACATCTTTTGGACATATAGCCATCCAGAAGTCTAAAAGTTCAAATAATGAATTATCACTGTCGGCAATTACCTGGCGGCAGTTAAAGGAGATAAGCATGCAGCGACAACACGCCCCGTACCGTGCCGATGTGGTAGGTAGCTTTTTACGTCCCGACGCCATCAAACAGGCGCGAGTCCAATTCGCCAGCGGCGAGATCGACGCCCAGCAGCTGCGTGCGGTAGAAGATGAAGCGATTCGTCATGTGGTTGAACAGCAGTGCGCCTGCGGTCTTAATGTGGTGACGGACGGCGAGTTCCGTCGCGCCTGGTGGCACTTTGATTTCTTCGACGGTCTGCAGGGCGTGGAGCGTTACGAATCCGAGCAGGGGATCCAGTTTAACGGCGTGCAGACCAAAGCCCACGGCGTTCGCGTCACCGGCAAACTGGGCTTCGGCAGCCATCCGATGCTCGACGACTTCCGCTATCTGCAAAGCGTCAGCGGCAATGCTCAGCCGAAGATGACCATCCCGAGCCCGAGCGTGCTGCACTTCCGCGGCGGTCGCAAGGTAATCGACGCCACGGTCTACCCGGATCTGGATGTTTACTTTGATGACCTGGCCCAGACCTGGCGCGATGCCATCCACGCCTTTTATGCGGCGGGCTGCCGCAATCTGCAGCTGGACGACACCGTCTGGGCCTATCTCTGCTCGGACGATCAGCGCCGTCAGATCCTGGAGCGTGCCGATGACCCGGACCAGCTGGCGCGCACCTATGCCCGTGTGCTGAACAAGGCGCTGGAAGGCAAGCCGGACGATTTGACCATCGGGCTGCACGTCTGCCGGGGTAACTTCCGCTCGACCTGGATTTCTGAAGGGGGTTACGAGCCGGTGGCGGAGATCCTGTTTGGCACCGTCAATGTCGATGCGTTCTTCCTGGAGTACGATAACGATCGCAGCGGCGACTTTGCCCCGTTACGCTTTATCCGTCCGGGCAAGCAGCAGGTGGTGCTGGGGCTTATCACCACCAAAAGCGGCGAGCTGGAGAACCCGGAAGGGGTGAAAGCGCGTCTGGAAGAGGCGGCGAAGTATGTCGCGAAGGACCAGATCTGCCTCAGCCCGCAGTGCGGCTTTGCCTCTACCGAAGAGGGTAACGCCCTGACCGAAGCCCAGCAGTGGGACAAGGTTCGCCTGGTCACCCAGATCGCCAGCGAAGTCTGGTAATCGCTTTTCCACAGCGTTGCATTAATAAAGTGCAACGCTGTGCCATCCTGATCCGCACCTGCCTTTAAAATCCTCTCCCGCCCCCTGAATCTAGAGATTTTTCGTTCTGGCATCTTTTTTGCTCTGTCTGATCCTGATTGCTCTTTCTGCGTCCACGCCGTAACGGACGATTTCGCACAGCTTTCTTTTCAGGAGTGAAAATTATGCATCGTCGTACCTTGTTAAAAGCCTTTGCTTTATCGGCCTCCGTCGTGGCCATGGGGATGAGTTTCAGCGCGCAGGCCGCCGACACCATTAAAATTGGCATCATGCATTCGCTCTCCGGAACGATGGCGATTTCCGAAACGCCGCTGAAAGACGTGGCGCTGATGACCATCAACGAAATCAACGCCAAAGGCGGCGTGCTGGGCAAAAAACTGGAGCCGGTGGTGGTTGACCCGGCCTCTAACTGGCCGCTGTTTGCCGAGAAGGCCCGCCAGCTGTTAAGCCAGGATAAGGTGGCAGCGGTGTTCGGCTGCTGGACCTCGGTATCGCGCAAATCGGTCCTGCCGGTGTTTGAAGAGCTGAACGGCCTGCTGTTCTACCCGGTGCAGTACGAAGGGGAAGAGATGTCCCCGAACGTCTTCTACACCGGGGCCGCGCCTAACCAGCAGGCTATTCCGGCGGTGGAATACCTGATGAGCGAGGACGGCGGGGCGGCGAAGCGCTTCTTCCTGCTGGGCACCGACTACGTCTACCCGCGCACCACCAACAAAATCCTGCGCGCCTTCCTGCACTCGAAAGGGGTACAGGATAAAGACATCGAAGAGGTCTACACCCCGTTCGGCCACAGCGATTACCAGACCATCGTCGCCAGCATTAAAAAATTCTCCGCCGCAGGTAAAACCGCGGTGGTCTCCACCATCAATGGCGACTCCAACGTACCGTTCTACAAAGAGCTGGCGAACCAGGGCGTGAAAGCCACCGACGTGCCGGTCGTCGCGTTCTCGGTGGGTGAAGAGGAGCTGCGCGGTATCGATACCAAACCGCTGGTGGGTAACCTGGCGGCGTGGAACTACTTCGAATCGGTGGATAACCCGGCCAACCAGACCTTCGTGGCGGCGTACAAAAACTGGGCGAAAGCGCAGAAACTGCCTAACGCCAATACGGTCGTGACCAACGATCCAATGGAAGCCACCTATGTGGGGATCCACATGTGGGCCCAGGCGGTGGAAAAAGCCGGTACCACCAATGTGGATAAAGTGCGTGCCGCCATGGCAGGCCAGTCCTTCAAAGCCCCGTCGGGCTTCACCCTGACCATGGATGCCACCAACCACCATCTGCATAAGCCGGTGATGATTGGCGAAATCGAAGGCAACGGACAGTTCAACGTGGTGTGGCAGACCGAAGAGCCGGTACGCGCCCAGCCGTGGAGCCCGTATATCGCCGGGAATGACAAAAAGCCTGACACGCCGATGAAAACGGCCAGCAACTGATTGCGGATCTTAAAGGGGTAAAGCCATGAACGTCATGCGCACGATCTTCGCTCTCGTATGGCTTGCCGGACTGCTGCCAGGGATGGCGCAGGCAACGGACGCCGATAACTTTGTTGCCGCCAGCCGCAGCCAGCAGGCCGTGCTGCTTGAGCAGTGGGCCGCCGCGCCGGATCCGGCCAGGCTGCCGCTGCTGCGGGCGCTAAAGCAAGAGAACCTCGTCGTCGACGACAACAAACACGCCTTTACCCGCCTGGATGGCGGGTTAACTGCCCTCGGTGACGCCGCTCAGGCGCAGGGCGCGACCAAAGCGGTGCGTCTGACTAACCGCCTCAGGGTGCTGGCCGCCACCGCGCTTGCCACCCATCAGCTTGCAGGTGACAGTGTCACCGAAAGGCTGGCGGCCGCGCGGCAGCTGCAGCGCGATCCCCAGCCGCAGATGCTGCCTTTCTTACAACGCCAGCTGGCGAGCGAAAGTGACGATACCGTGCGTCAGGTGCTGAGCCTCGCCGTCGCCAGCCTGCAACTGACCAGCCAGCAACCGGCGGTGCGTAAGCAGGCCGTGACGCTGCTGGGTGAATCGAGCGATCCGGAAGTGCAGGCCCGTCTGCTGCCCTACACCCGCGCGCAGACGGAGCCGGATGCCGGGGTGCGCGAAGCTGCCGCTGAGAGCCTGCGCCAGATCGAACATCGCCAGACGATTAGCGATCTGCTGGGCCAGGCCTTTATGGGCCTGTCGCTGGGCTCCATTCTGTTGCTGGCGGCGCTCGGGCTGGCGATCACCTACGGGCTGCTGGGGGTGATCAATATGGCCCATGGGGAGATGCTGATGCTCGGGGCTTATGCCACCTGGCTGGTGCAGCAGGCGATGGCGCAGTTTACCCCGCAGTGGCTCACCTTTTATCCGCTGGTGGCGCTGCCGGTAGCCTTTATGCTGACCGCGACCGTGGGCATGGCCCTTGAGCGCACGGTGATCCGCCATCTGTATGGTCGACCGCTGGAGACGCTGCTCGCGACATGGGGCATCAGCCTGATGCTGATCCAGCTGGTGCGGATGCTCTTTGGCGCGCAGAACCTCGAGGTGGCGAACCCGGCGTGGCTCTCCGGCGGCGTGCAGGTGTACGCCAGCCTGATCCTGCCGTGGAACCGGCTGGTGGTGCTCGGCTTTGTGCTGCTGGTGCTGTTCTTCACCTGGCTCATCCTCAATAAAACCCGTTTAGGGCTGAACGTGCGGGCGGTGACGCAGAACCGCAGTATGGCGGCCTGCTGCGGCGTGCCCACCGGGCGCGTCGACATGCTGGCCTTCGGGCTGGGCTCCGGGATTGCCGGTCTCGGCGGCGTGGCGTTATCGCAGCTGGGCAACGTCGGGCCGGAGCTGGGCCAGGGCTACATCATTGACTCGTTCCTGGTGGTGGTGCTCGGCGGCGTCGGGCAACTGGCCGGGAGCGTAGCAGCCGCCTTTGGGCTGGGGATTTTCAACAAGATCCTCGAGCCGCAGATGGGTGCCGTGCTGGGTAAAATCGTGATTCTGGTGGCGATCGTTCTGTTTATTCAGAAGCGTCCGCAGGGGTTATTTGCACTGAAAGGGAGGGTAATCGACTGATGAGCCAGCCAATGACCTTAACGCTGGCGCGCAAGGCGCCGCGCAGCGTATCGATACTCGGCGCCCTTATCCTTGCGGCACTGCTGGTGCTGCCGTTTCTGGCCCTGCTGCCCGCCAGCCATCCGCTGGCGGTCTCCACCTGGATGCTGACGCTGGTGGGTAAGATCCTCTGCTACGCCATTGTCGCCGTGGCCCTCGATCTGGTGTGGGGCTACGCCGGGATGCTGTCGCTCGGCCACGGCCTGTTTTTTGCCCTCGGCGGCTACGCCATGGGGATGTACCTGATGCGCCAGGCCGCGGGCGACGGCTTACCGGCCTTTATGTCGTTCCTCTCCTGGAGCGAGCTGCCCTGGTACTGGTGGGGCACCCAGCATTTTGCCTGGGCGCTGGTGCTGATTGTGCTGGTGCCGGGCCTGCTGGCGCTGCTGTTCGGCTGGTTTGCCTTCCGCTCAAAAATCAAAGGGGTCTATTTCTCGATCATGACCCAGGCGCTGACCTTCGCCGGGATGCTGCTGTTCTTTCGTAATGAAACCGGCTTTGGCGGCAACAACGGCTTTACCGGCTTCACCACGCTGCTGGGCTTCTCCGTGACCGCCACCTCAACGCGCATCGGGCTGTTTATTGCCACCGTGCTGCTGCTGGCCGCGTCGCTGGCGGTGGGCTATGCGCTGGCGAAAAGCAAATTTGGCCGCATTCTGACCGCGGTGCGCGATGCGGAAAACCGGCTGACCTTCTGCGGCTACGATCCCAGGGGCTTTAAGCTGCTGGTCTGGACCTTATCCGCGGTGCTGTGCGGGCTTGCCGGGGCGTTGTACGTTCCGCAGGTTGGGATCATCAACCCCGGCGAGATGTCGCCCACCAACTCCATCGAAGCGGCGATCTGGGTGGCCCTCGGCGGACGCGGCACCCTGATCGGCCCGGTGATTGGCGCCGCGCTGGTGAACGGGGCGAAAAGCCTTTTTACGGTGGTGATGCCGGAGTACTGGCAGCTGTTTCTGGGGCTGATCTTTATTGCGGTCACGCTGTTTTTACCGCGCGGGGTCATGGGCCTGTTGCGCAAAGGGGATAAATGATGCAGCCAGCCGAAGCGTTATTTACCCGCCAGCTTCCCGGGGATCGCTATCGCGACCAGACCGACCCGGTATTGCAGCTGGAGGGGATCAACGTCAGCTTTGACGGTTTTAAGGCGCTGACCGACCTGTCGCTGAACATCGGCGTGGGCGAGCTGCGCTGCGTGATTGGCCCTAACGGCGCGGGCAAAACCACGCTGATGGACGTCATCACCGGTAAAACGCGGCCCCAGAGCGGGCGGGCGATTTACGATCAGTCCACGGATCTCACGACTCTCGATTCAATAGCCATTGCCCGCCAGGGCATCGGGCGCAAGTTCCAGAAGCCGACGGTGTTTGAAGCCCTGACGGTGTGGGAAAACCTCGAGCTGGCGATGAAAGGCGATAAATCGGTGTGGGCCAGCCTGCGCGCCCGGTTGAGCAGCGAGCAGGGCGACCGCATCAACGAGATGCTGAGCCTGTTGCGGCTTGGGGCGGAGCGTCATCGCCGGGCGGGGCTGTTGTCCCACGGCCAGAAGCAGTTTCTCGAGATCGGCATGCTGCTGGTGCAGGAGCCGCACCTGCTGCTGCTGGACGAACCGGCTGCCGGGATGACCGACGCCGAGACCGAGTACACCGCCGAGCTGTTTCGCACCCTGGCGGGCAAACACTCCCTGATGGTGGTGGAGCATGACATGGGCTTTGTCGAAACCATTGCCGATCACGTCACGGTTCTTCATCAGGGCCGGGTGCTGGCGGAGGGCTCGCTGCGCGAGGTGCAGGCCAACGAGCAGGTGATTGAAGTCTATCTTGGACGCTGAGGAGCGCGGATGCTTAAGGTTAACGAACTGAATCAGTATTACGGCGGAAGCCATATCCTGCGCGGGGTCAGTTTTGAGGCGCTGCCCGGCGAAGTTACCTGTCTGCTCGGGCGCAACGGGGTAGGTAAAACCACGCTCCTGAAGTGCCTGATGGGGCTGATCCCGGCGCGCAACGGCGAGATCCTCTGGCAGGGCAAAAATCTCACCCAGGCCAGACCGCACCAGCGGGTGCAGGCGGGTGTGGCCTACGTGCCCCAGGGGCGGGACATTTTCCCCCGCCTGACGGTGGAGGAGAATCTGTTACTGGGGCTGTCGCGTTTCCCGGCAAAAGAGGCGAAGCAGGTGCCGGACGAGATCTGGCGGCTGTTTCCGGTTTTACAGGAGATGAAGCAGCGCCGGGGCGGCGATCTCTCGGGCGGCCAGCAACAGCAGCTGACGATTGGACGGGCGCTTGCCAGCCGTCCGCAACTGCTCATTCTGGACGAGCCGACAGAGGGCATTCAGCCATCGGTAATCAAGGAGATTGGCCAGGTGATCCGCCAGCTAGCCAACCGTGGCGACATGGCGATCCTGCTGGTGGAGCAGTTCTATGACTTTGCCGCCGAACTGGCCGACAGCTATCTGCTGATGTCCCGGGGAAGCATTATTCAGCGCGGACGCGGCGAGAATATGGAGCAGGAGGGGGTACGCGGCCTGGTGGCGATTTAACAGGGTTGTTTTGTGCAATGTTATAATATAACATCCTCACTCTCTAAACGGAGTGAGGACATTATCTTGGCAGGACATATTGGTAAATTTGCAATAACTCTGGGGGCAATGCTGGTCAGCGGCCAGCTCTATGCCCATTCGCATGGACATCAAATGACCGAAGCGGAACAAAAAGCGGCGAACGGCGTATTTGAAGATAAAGACGTCAAGGATCGCCCGCTCTCCAACTGGGACGGCGTCTGGCAGTCGGTCTATCCGTTTTTGCTGAGCGGCGATCTCGACCCGGTATTTAAAAAGAAAGCCGAGAAAGAGAAGAGCAAAACCTTTGAGCAGGTAAAAGCTTATTACCGCACCGGTTATGCCACCGACGTCGAGAGCATCGGCATTGAAAATAACGTGATGGAGTTTCATCGCGGGAAAAACGTCGCCAGCTGTGAGTATGTCTCTAATGGCTACAAGATCCTGACCTACGCGTCGGGCAAAAAAGGCGTGCGCTATTTGTTTGAATGTAAGGACGCCAGCAGTCAGGCACCGAAATTTGTCCAGTTCAGCGACCATATTATCGGCCCGCGCCAGTCCAGCCATTTCCATATCTTTATGGGCAACACCTCCCACGAGGCGTTATTAAAAGAGATGGATAACTGGCCGACCTATTATCCAAACGAAATGTATAAAGAGCAGGTTGTCGAGGAGATGTTGCACCATTAATTTCGGTGCGGCCTGTGTGCCGGGTGGCGGCTCCGCCTTACCCGGCCTACGTTTTGTGGCCCTCGTAGGCCCGGCAAGCGTAGCGCCGCCGGGCGATATTTTGGTTGCGGCGTACGGTTTTGGACTTTGTAGGCCCGTGCAAGCGAAGCGCCGCCGGGCAATTACCGCGAGACTAAACCTGGCGCCTCAACCCACGCCTTCACCCGCATCCCGCGCAAAATCATCATCCACGCCAGCACGATGGCGACCATCATAATCACAAACAGCGACCAGTGCGGGAGATGGGTCAGGATCAGTCCGGTGATCATCGGGTTAAACGCCGCGCCGAGCCAGCCGAGCGCCTGGGCGGAGAAGTAGCTGGCTTTCATACCCGGCGGGGCGATATTGTCGATCAGCATATACTCACCCGGCGCATAAATAATCTCACCGATGGTAAACACCGCCGCTGCGATCCCCCAGTAGACCAGGTTCTCGCCGGAGAGCATAAACCCCGCCAGACCGAGGACAAAAAACAGGGTGCCGAGAGTCATTAACGGGCGGATATTCCGCGCCGACAGCTTGCGGCCAATGATGTACTGCAGCGAGACCACCAATGCGGCGTTTACCGGCAGCACCACGGCCACCACGTTCTGGGCAAAATCACTGTCGTAGTCCGCCGCCAGCACGTACTGCGAAATACAGCTGGCGAACGAACCGCCCACGTAGGAGGCCAGCAGGCCGGAAAGGGTATACCAGAACAGCGCCCGATCGCGCAGCAGCACCGACGGCTGCCACGGCACCGGGGCGTGTTCACCGTCGGCCGCCACGCTTTTCTGCACATAGCGCTGAATCAACACCAGCGGCAGGGCGGCGCAGAAGGCCGCGACCCAGAACGGTAGCTGCAGGCTGTACATCACCAGCAGGGTGCTGAGCGGTGGCCCGATGGTCCAGCCAATGTTCAGAAAGCTGTAGTTCAGCGAGAACACCCGCGCCTTTTCCGCCGGGCTCAGCACGTCAGAGAACCAGGCTTTCAGCACCGTGGAAAAGACCGAATAGGCGCAGTTGATCAGTGAAAAGGCTAGCACCACCAGCACCACGTTATCCACCAGCGGGATCGCCAGAAAGCCCAGCGCCACCGCGAAAATGGCGATCAGCATGTAGCGGTTTTTATCGAACTTGTCGGCCAGAATGCCAAAACCCAGGCTGAAAACCACGCCAATCGTCAGGGCCACCGTCAGGGCATAACCAATATTCTCCACGCTCATGTTGAAGACGCGGGTCAGATAGATGGTCATGAACGGCAGCGTGGCGCCGCGTCCAATGGTGAGTAATAACGATGACGCCAGCAGCGCTGCGGTTGAGCGCCTGAGTGATGTGTTCATTTTCCTGCCCGACAATTGCGTGTGAATTTTTTGTTATGTCTTATCAGGATTATCACGCCATAAGGGGCTTGTATAGCACCAAATTTATCCCTAAGTGCTTCGCCTGACTGCCAGAAATAATGATCTGTTCCTCTTCGGATTTTTTCGTTACTTTGATAAGTGTTTACAAAAATTTAATAAACAGGGGCAGGGTATGACGCGTAAAGACGGGCTGCTGGCATTACTGGTGGTGGTGGTTTGGGGGCTGAATTTTGTGGTGATCAAGGTCGGGTTGCACAATATGCCTCCGCTGATGCTGGCCGGTTTACGCTTTATGCTGGTGGCCTTCCCGGCGCTGTTTTTTGTTGCCCGTCCGAAGATCCCGTTTCGTCTGCTGCTGGGCTACGGCCTGACCATCAGCTTCGGTCAGTTCGCCTTCCTGTTTTGCGCCATTAACTTCGGCATGCCCGCCGGGCTGGCTTCGCTGGTGCTGCAGGCGCAGGCGTTCTTCACCATCATCCTGGGGGCGCTGGTGTTTGGCGAGCGGCTTCAGGGCAAACAGCTGGCGGGGATCGCCCTGGCGGTGGTTGGGGTGCTGGTGCTGGCAGAGGCCAGTCTCAACGGACAGCACGTCGCGCTGCTGGGCTTCTTGCTGACCCTGGCGGCCGCCTTCAGCTGGGCGTGCGGCAATATCTTTAACAAAAAGATCATGCAGCTCGAGACGCGTCCGGCAGTCATGTCGCTGGTGGTGTGGAGCGCCCTGATCCCGATTGTGCCGTTTATGCTGGCGTCTTATCTGCTGGATGGCCCGACGGTGATGTATAACAGCCTGGTGACTATCGATGTGACCACCATTTTGTCGCTGGTCTATCTGGCGTTTGTCGCCACCATCATCGGCTACGGCATCTGGGGCACGCTGCTCGGACGCTACGAAACCTGGCGGGTGGCACCGCTGTCGCTGCTCGTTCCGGTCGTCGGGATCGCCAGTGCGGCACTGCTGCTCAATGAAAAACTCGGGGCGCTGCAGCTGATTGGGGCCGTTCTGGTGATGGCTGGACTCTATATTAACGTCTTTGGCTTTCGCGTACGCCGGACGGCGCGGGTGAGGGGCTAAAAAAAAGCCCCGCGCGGGCGGGGCAAAACGAATTAATTGTGCTGATTGTAATACGGCACCCCTAACTCGTCGGATTTGTCGCTGCCTGCGCCCATATGGTTAAAATCGTGGGGCGACTGACCGTTAGCGGTCGGCAGGATCATCGTGTCGCGGCTGTGAGGCTGCGGCACAGAAGGCGTTTGCTCCGCAAAACTCTGGGCAGAGACCAGCACCAGTGCGGTGAAGGCGGCGGAAGCTAACAGTTTCATATATTCCTCGATACGTCTTAATACAGGCGATTAGCAGTTACAGTGATTGATCGGAAGCAGATACCGGGATTCCCCGTGCATATTGGTAATACGGTATTTATGCGGTGGCACATCGAAGTAGTTCTTGAACGTGCGGGTCAGCGTTTGCTGCGATTCAAACCCGTAACGCTCAGCCAGATACAGGATCGGCTCGTTACTTTCCTTCAGCTTCTGTGCGATTTCCGTTAATTTGCGGCTGCGGATGTACTGGCCTAATGAGTGGCCGGTCTCTTTTTTGAACATCCGTTGCAGGTGCCATTTTGAGTAACCTGAACGCTCAGACACTTTCTCAAGCGAGAGCGGCGACTCCAGGTTATCTTCGATCCAGCCCAAAATGCTATGAATAGTGATGGCGTCAGTATTGCGTCTGGACATCGTCATACCTCTTTCTGTTTACGGCAGGATTTTCTTAAGCAAGAGCTCAAGAGTTGCCACTTCGTCCGCCGTTAAGTTTTTTGTTAGTTCCTGGTGCAGTTCTTGTCCTACTAATTGATGACATTGTTCACACATTTCCGCGCCGTCACTGGTCAGTTGCAACAGCACGCCGCGTTTGTCATTCGGATTAGGGCGGCGCTCAATCCAGCCCCTGCAGACCAGCCTGTCGATCATTCGCGTCAACGCGCCGAGGTCGACGGATAAGATTTTCTTAAGCTCAACCGGGGTGATACACACCTCGCAGCGCACGGAGCAGAGCACTTTAAATTGCGTTGCGGTGATATCCAGCGGTGACAGATAGTCATTGAGCAGGCGGTCTTTCTTCTGGTTAACCATATAGATAAGGCGACCCAGCGGAATGATTTCGTTGAAGAGGTCACTGGTGCTTTTCACAATGGTTGCCCTGGCAAGTAGTTTAATCACGGCAGATATTATTGCTCAGGCAACTATAAGTCAACTGAATGCATTTGCTTATGACACGATTTGCTAAAGCGATTCAGATCACTTTTTTGCCCGCTTCGTAGAACGACATATCATCGTGGTGAATTGATTTCGGCGCGAAAATATTACTTACGAAGCGCGCGTAGTCGAAACAGGGGTTTTCACCCTATACTTGCGTGGTTCATTTTTGATAAGGACAACTCAGTAAAATGGTTGATTTAATTAAAGCAATTGGTCTTGGGCTGGTGGTTCTGCTGCCGCTGGCGAACCCATTAACCACCGTTGCGCTGTTCCTGGGTCTGGCGGGGGATATGAACCGTGAACAGCGTAATCATCAGTCGCTCATGGCCTCTGTTTACGTCTTCGCGATCATGATGGTGGCGTACTACGCCGGACAACTGGTGATGAACACCTTCGGGATCTCCATTCCCGGCCTGCGCATCGCCGGTGGCCTGATTGTTGCTTTTATCGGCTTCAGAATGCTGTTCCCGGCCCCGAAAGCGACGCATGCCAGCGACGCGCAGGACACGCTTGAGGAGATGCAGGATAAAGAAGCACCGAACATCGCCTTCGTGCCGCTGGCCATGCCAAGCACCGCGGGGCCAGGTACGATTGCGATGATTATCAGTTCCGCCTCGACGGTGCGCAGCGGCTCTGACTTCCCGGACTGGGTAATTATGATTGCACCGCCGCTGATCTTCGCCCTTATCGGCGTGATCCTGTGGGGATGTCTGCGTAGTTCGGGCGCGATTATGCGCTGGGTGGGTAAAGACGGTATCGAGGCGATCTCCCGTCTGATGGGCTTCCTGCTGGTCTGCATGGGCGTGCAGTTTATTATCAACGGCGTGCTTGAAATTATTCAGACCTATCCGTCATAACCAAACCGGGCGGCGTCCTGCCGCCCGGACTTTTCTCTAACCGTGATGCGGCTGCTCTTCCAGCGTAACCGGCCATTTGCGGAAGATCAGCACCGACCAGATTAACGCCGCCAGCGCCGGTATCGCCCCCAGATAGCCAATCGACGCCATCGAAATATGCAGGCTGATCTGATTCCCCACCAGCGCACCCGCGCCAATCCCCAGATTGAAAATCCCGGAGAAAAGCGCCATCGCCACGTCGGTGGCATCTGGCGCCAGGGCCAGCACCTTTACCTGCATCCCGAGACCGATGATCATGATCGCCACGCCCCAGACAACGCTCAGCAGCGCCAGATTCATCTCGCTTCCCGACGCGGGCAGCAGAAGCAGCAGACACGCCAGCAGCAGGCCAATGGCGCTGCTCACCAGCAGGGAGGCGTGACGGTTGCCGAGTCTACCAAACAGCACGCTGCCGATAATGCCTGCGCCACCCAGCAGTAACAGCAGGATAGTGGCGAAACGGGCGCTAAACCCGGCGACCGTCTGCACAAACGGCTCGATATAGCTGTAGGCGGTGTAGTGCGCCGTCACAACCACCACCGTCAGCAGATAGAGGCTCATCAGCGCCGGACGACGCACCAGCAGCGGCAGGCTTTTCAGCGATCCGGAGTGTTCGCTCGGCAGTTTCGGCAACAGTTTAATCAGGCACAGCAGGGTGAACAGCGCCCCAAGGCCGATAACGAAAAAGGTGGTGCGCCAGCCGAACATCTGCCCGACGATGCGCCCGAGCGGCAGGCCGAGCACCATCGCCAGGGCGGTGCCGGTCGCCAGCAGGCTCAGCGCCTGGGCGCGCTTCCCGGCCGGAGCCAGACGAATGGCCAGCGAGGCGGTAATCGACCAGAAAATCGCGTGGGCAAAGGCAATGCCGATCCGGCTAATCACCAGCACCGAAAAGTTCCAGGCCAGGAACGACAGCACATGGCTGGCGATAAACAGCACGAACAGCCCGATCAGCAGCTTGCGGCGTTCGATCTGGCTGGTGAGCAGCATAAAGGGCAACGACATCAGCGCCACGACCCAGGCGTAGATGGTGAGCATGATCCCCACCTGGGCGGTCTCCATGCCGAAGCTGCTGGCGATATCCGAGAGCAGGCCGACGGGAACAAATTCCGTGGTGTTGAAGATAAACGCGGCAACGGCGAGCGTCACCACCCGTAGCCACGCGACCCGGCGGGAAACTGTGTTGGTTGTCATAGGGATGTCCGGGATTGATTACGTAAATGAGGTGTGACGATCTTAAAACCTTCCCTGGTGGAAATACAATCATTTTGTGATGCAGATCTCACTGTGATGGCGCAGTAATCGCTGGTGAAATCGGTTCTTTTCCATGAATATAGGATGCAACATAACGTTAACAACAGGTAAAGCGATGCAGGATATCGAGTTTTTTCTGGTCGATGCGTTCAGCGATGGTGCATTTGGCGGTAACCCGGCGGCGGTGTGTCCGCTGCCGGAGTGGTTGCCGGACGAGACGCTGCTGAAGATGACGCAAGAGCATAACCAGTCGGAGACCGCTTTTTTTGTGCGCCATAATGACGGCATCGAACTGCGCTGGTTTACCACCCACGGCGAGGTCAATCTTTGCGGTCACGCGACCCTGGCCACCGCCTGGGTGCTGTTCAACGAGATGGACTATCCAGATACCCGGATCCATTTTGATACGGCGTCCGGCAGGCTCACCGTCAGCCGCGACGGCGACTGGTTAACGCTCGATTTCCCGGCCTGTCCGACGCAAGTACAGACCCCGCCGCCAGAGATGCTCCACGCGCTGGGGATAAGCCATTACGTCGAGGCCCGCAAGGGGCGCGCCTGGGTGCTGGTGCTGGAAAACCGCGAGCAGGTAGAGGCGGTAGCTCCGAATATCCACGCCATGACGCCGGGCGAGCATAAAGTGTCGATAACCGCCCGGGGCGAGGGCGAGTACGATTTTGTCAGCCGCTTTTTCTCGCCGGGCGTGGCGCTGTGGGAAGATCCGGTCACCGGCTCGGCGCACACCATGCTGATCCCGTACTGGAGCGAAAAGCTCAACAAAACGTCGCTCTTTGCCCGGCAGGTCTCTGCCCGGGGCGGCGACGTGCGTTGTGAACTGAAGGGCGACCGGGTGCTGATGAGCGGCAAGGCATCGCTGTATATGAAAGGTCATCTGTTTTTGCGCTAAATAAGGGTTAACCCAATGAAAGAAATAGAATTCTATCTGGTCGATGCGTTTAGCGACCGCGCGTTTGGTGGGAATCCCGCAGCCGTTTGCCCTCTGGAGGCCTGGCTGCCGGATGACGTTCTGTTGAAGATGGCACAGCAGCACAACCAGTCGGAAACCGCGTTTTTCGTGCGCACCGACACCGGCTTTGAACTGCGCTGGTTTACCACGCAGTACGAAATCAACCTCTGCGGTCACGCCACGCTTGCCAGCGCGCATGTGATTTTTGAGTATCTCGACTATCCGCAGACCGAGATTGTCTTCTCCACCCGCTTTGTGGGCGAGCTTAAGGTCAAGCGCAGCGGCGACTGGCTGACCCTCGACTTCCCGGCGTGGGGCTGCGAGCCGGTCGCGAACCCGCCTGAACTGCTTTTCAGCACCCTGGGTATCCGCGAGGCGAAAGAGGTGCGGGTAGGGCGCGATTACCTGGTGGTGCTGGAAAACCAGCAGCAGGTCGAGGCCTTAACCCCGGATATCGACGGCATGATGCCGCTGGACAAGATGGTCTGCGTCACCGCGCCGGGGGACGAGTATGATTTTGTCAGCCGCTTCTTCTGTCCGGGCGAAGGGGTGGCGGAAGATCCGGTCACCGGCTCCGCCCACAGCATGCTGATCCCTTACTGGAGCGAGAAGCTGGGTAAAACCGCCATGCTGGCGCGACAGGTTTCTCCCCGCGGCGGGGATCTGCGCTGCGAGCTGAAGGGCGACCGGGTGTTGATCGGCGGCCAGGCGGCGCTCTATCTGAAAGGCACCGTGTTCCTGCGGAGATAAAAGCAAAACGGCAACGCAAGTTGCCGTTTTTAGTGTTTGCACCCTCGGACCAAAGGAGAGGGCCGGGGTGAGGGCACCAGGCCGCACAATCCCCCTCGGCATCGCCCGGCGGCGCTGCGCTTGCACGGGCCTACTAAAACCGGGGGGATTCCTCTGCGGTGGTTATGCCCGGCGGCGCTGCGCTTGCACAGGCCTACTAAAACCGGGGGATTCCTCTGCGGTGGTTATGCCCGGCGGCGCTGCGCTTGCACGGGCCTACGATCTTGTAGGCCGGGTAAGGCGTAGCCGCCACCCGGCAAACAGGCCGCAAATCTCACCCCAACGACGCCCCTCCGCACAGCACCAGCTCCTGCCCGGTGACGGGTGCGGCTTCGGCACTCAGCAGATAACTCACCATCGCCGCCACCTCTTCCGGGGCGATTAATCTCCCCATCGGCGGCACTTTTGGCGGGGACGTTTGCCGTCCGGGGGCACTCAGCATCGGGGTCTGGGTCGCACCCGGGGCCACCACGTTGGCGGTGATCCCGCGCGGAGCCAGCTCTGCAGCCCAGCTGCGCACCATCCCCACCAGCGCGGCTTTGGTGGCAACATATTGCGAACGACCCGCCGCACCGCGGGAGGTGCGGCTGCCGATGGCCACCAGCCGTCCGCCCGCGCTCATCCGCGGCGCAAAGTGGTTAAACAGGATCTCGGCGGCGTGAATATGCAGCCCCCACAGTCTGGCGCTGACCGCATGGTCAAGCTCCCCGAGCGGGGCGGCGGCCATCATTCCTGCGGCGTGAACAATCGCCTGCGGCACCGGAAGCGCATTCAACGCAGTCGCAAACGTGACAGTGTCACTCAAATCCACGCTCAGGCTGGTGAAATTCGGATGCGCATTATCCACCCCGCGGCGGCTTAACCCCGTGACCTGCCAGCCCTCGGCCAGCAGGCGGTTCACGATGGCTTCGCCGATACCGGAACTGGCACCCGTGACGATGGCAGTGCGCATATCACACCTCCAGCAGCGCGCGCGGCACTTTGAATACCGCCTTGCGCACGGTCATCGTAGCATCAGCCGCACACAGCGCCTGATGCGGCTCGCCGGGCAGAAACACCGCGAAATCTGCACGCTTCAGGGTAATGCTCACCGGATGCACTGCCCCGGGGGCGATAAAAAGATCCGGCTTGCGCTCTTCGTCGCCCTCCTGCGCCAGGGACTGCATTCCGGCGTTGATGATTTCCACACCCGACAGCACCACCTGAATATCCGCCCACTGATGATGATATTCCGTATGGCGCTGCGCCTGCGGCTGGGTCTGCGCCGGGCCGATATGGCAGAACCACGGACAGCCTTCCGGCTGCCAGCGTCCGTCATCCCGGGCGGCCAGCGCCGCCAGAGAGCAGTCCGGGCGATCGAGTATCTCACGCAGAGCGGCGGGGAGCCCTGCCAGCGGCAGGGCATTAAGGTGTCCGATAATCACCGTTGCGACTCCTTCACCCATTCCGGCGAGACGTGCACGTATTTGATCGCCTGACGGAAGTACGTATAGGCGATATGCAGCGACCCGTCGGCACCCTGTTTAATGCTCGGATAGGAGAACTCGCGGTTGAGCTTCTCCAGCGAGTTATTGGTCATGCAGTAGCCGTCGCCCTCGTCGAGGTTGCGCTGCCAGGCCCAGCTTTTCCCGCCGTCGGCGGAAATCGCCACGGTCATTGGCGCGCGCGGGGCGCCCCAGAAGGCGGCGCGGCCGTGGGTGACCTCCGGCTCTTTACGCCCGTCGCCGTCGTCGATCTCGTCGTACAGCGAGGCGCGACGCTCCAGCGCACCCGCCGCACTCATGTGGTTAAACACCAGCGCCAGCTCACCGCTGGCAAGCGTTGTAACCTGAATCGACGAGTTGTTGTTCGGCAGCTCAGTCGGCTCCGGCACAGACCAGCTTTCGCCGTTGTCGAGCGACTGGCTGATGTAGATATTGTCCGCCCAGCGGCTACGGTACAGCGCCACCAGGTGGCCGTTGTTTAGGGCGGTGATGTTCATGTGCACGCAGCCCAGGCTTTCAGGCACCTCGACATCGCGCCAGCTCTGACCCTGGTCTTCAGAGATTTTCACCGCGCTGATGTCATCGTTGCCCACCCATTTTTCACCCGGCTGTGTGCGGCAGTAAAAGACCGGCAGCAGCCAGTTGCCGTTATCCAGCACCACAATCGGCTGGCGGATAAAGGTGCCGGGCTTATCCAGCAGGGTGGCGATCTCGCCCCAGGTCTGGCCCAGATCGCGTGACTGGCGATAGCGCACGATGGCGGTATCCTGGTTGCCGGAGAGCTGGGCGGTCCACAGCAGCCACAGCACGTTGTCCGGGGCGAGGAACAGCACCGGGTTCTGCTCCGAGCGGCTGGCGTCGTCGGAGAGTTTCACCGCCTCGCTCCACTGGTTGCTGCCGGGAGCCAGGCGCGACCCCCACACCGAAATATCAGCGATCCCTTCCTGGGTGCCGCCGAACCAGACGCACATCAGGGTGCCATCCGGCAGCGGCAGCAGGTTCGCTGCGTGGTTCTGCGGGCAGGAAGAGGGCAACATCGCCGTTTCCACGCGGCCGTCCTCTGGCTGCGGGCGAACAATCCCGTCACGGGTTACGGTTACAGACATATCAGACTCCATTATGTTGAACAGGGGCAGGCGCTTTGCGATCCGCTTTATTCGGGATCAGACGGTCGAGGACCATAATCACCGCCGGGGTGATCAGCGCGATATACATATTGTTGATGCCAAACGGGTCGCCAAGCAGATACCACAGGGAGGTCACGACGCAGGCCCCAATCAGACCAGCGTTCGCCCCGCGGGTGCTCTTAAAGAACGGCGCATAGAAGGCAATCACCGCCACCACCGTAATCGACAGGCGGATGGCGCGGGTGAAGAACGACAGCTTCAGCACTTCCGGCACCAGCAGGACGAAAATCAGCGGCAGGAAGCCAATCAGCAGCGACATCCAGCGGGTGGCTTTAAACTCTTGCTCCGGGGTTGGGTTGCGGTACGGCACGTAGAAATCTTTCACCACCAGCGAGGCGATGGCCAGCGCCACGGTGCTCACGCTGACGAAAATCGACGCCACAAGTGACGTTGTCACAAGACCGGCCACCCACGGGTTCATGTCCTGCAGGAAGATAGGCATGGCGTAGAGGCTGTCGATCTCCGGGTGGAGATACTTGGCGGCAACGCCAATCACCGCAATCGCCAGGGCGATCGGCAGGCAGAAGAAGAAGGCGACCCAGGTGGCGCGTTTGGCCGACTTCACGTCTTTGGTGGAGGAGATAGCCTGGATCACAAACTGGGTGCAGAAGATGGAGCCGATGGTGCCGATCAGCCAGGCAAAGATGGTGCTGGCCCCGATGTTGCCGTCCCAGGTCCAGTAGTATGACGGCATCTGCTCGATCATCGGCATAAAGCCGCCGGTTTTCGAGAGCGCGAAGCCCATGATCACCAGGATACCGAAATACTTCAGGGCGCTGTGCAGCAGCGTCACCCAGGCCACGCCCTTCATGCCGCCAAAGGCGAAGTAGAAGGTACTGACGATAGCCGTGATAAAGGCGGCAACCGGCAGGTTGACCTTCAGGACGGTGGAGATCGCCGCCGCGCCAGAAACGTAGTTGCCAACGTTCACCAGCAGCAGGGCGTAGATCATGATAATCGAGATGATGTTTTTGGTGCTGGTGCCGTACTTCTCGGCAATCGCCCCGGAGATGGTGATTTTGCCGGTGTTATAGATGCGTTTCACCAGCAGCAGGCCAAACAGCGGGAAGCCGATGGCCGCGCCGATCACCGACCAGGAGGCGGCAAAACCGTCTTCGAACGCCGCCTGGGCGGTGCCGATGGTGGATTTAGCACCGATGTATTCAGACATCAGCAGGATCCCGACGATAAACGCCGGCATCGCCCGGGAGCCTTCCATAAAATCACCGGAGTTTTTACTGCGCAACCGGAAGGTCAGCCAGGTGGTAAACAGGATGTAGACAATGACGATGCCTACGATGATCAGGGTATCTTCAGCGGTAAAATTGTTCATCTTTGCCTCTCTTCAGGGCGTAGGAAACCTGGGCACCCGTGGTGCCCGGTATTCTTATGGACGAAATCAAACGCCGGTTACTGCAGTGACTTGGTCACTATCTGGCGGATCTGTTCAGTCTGTTGCGCATCGAAAGCCACCGCGTAGCGGCTTTCACCCACCTCTTCGCCCATCACCTGCAGCGCTTTTTTCACCGCCGCCGGGGAGAAGGCCACTTTGTACAAGCTGGTCCGCAGTTCAGTAACCCCTTCCTGCGCCTGGCGCGAGCCGTCGATATCCCCCGCATGGAAACGCGTCCAGATGGCGTTAATTGCCTCCGGGGCAACGTTCGCCAGCCCGGAAATACAGGCCGAACAGCCCTCGACAAAGCCCTGATGGATCAGCGAGTCCGGGCCGTTCAGCACGTCGAAACCGTCGATACCCTCGGCGGCTTTCAGGAACCCGCTCAGGCTCTCGTAGCTGCCCGCGCTGTCCTTAATGCCGATGATATTCGGATGCGAGGCCAGCACCCGCGCGGTCTGCGGCTCAATGGTGTTGCCGGTACGCGCCGGGATGTTATAGAGGAATACCGGCACGCTCAGGGCATCGGCGATCGCGGTGTAGTGGCTGATGAGTTCCGCCTGGGTCAGGGGCACAAACCACGGGGTGATCACCGAAACGGCATCCACGCCCAGGGCTTCAACCTGCTTACCGAGACGGATAGTGGCCCGGGTGGAGATCTCCCCGATATGCGCCACCACCGGTGCACGCCCGGCGACCTCTTCCACGCAGGTGCGGGTGACGGCCACTTTTTCCTCTTCGGTGAGGACGAAAAACTCACCGTTGGTGCCGCCGCAGAAGATGCCGTTTCCCGCCGCCAGCTGCCGCTGGAGCTGACGCTTCAGCCCCGGCAGATGCAGGTCGCCGTCATCGGTAAAGGGGGTGACGATCGCCGTCAGCACGCCTTCAATCTTGTTACGCATTGTTCACTCCTTCGAGTTTAAATTTCGGGGAACAGGGTCTGGTAGATGCCCTGTACCTCGGCATGGCTGACCTGACGCGGGGCATTGTTCATCAGGCGTTTTACGTTCAGCGCGGCATCGCTCAGCGAAGCGATATCTTCCCGCGGTACGCCCAGCGTCTCGAGGTTGTCCGGTAAATTGAGGCGGCGCACCAGCGCGGCAAACCACGCCACCAGCGCGTGGGATTTCTCCTCCGCCGACAGGGAGGTATCGGCACCTGGCACCAGATCCCACACCCGGGCGAATTTTTCTACCGCGTCCGGGCGCACCACGCGCATGCAGGGCGCCAGCAGAATGGCGTTCGCCACGCCGTGCGGCAGGTGATATTTGCCGCCAAGCGGATAGGAAAGGGCATGCACCAGATGGGTCCCGGCATGGGCAATCGCCACGCCGCCGTAGTAAGAGGCCCACAGCATTTCGAGCTTCGCCATCAGGTTGTGCGGCTCGGCGCAGGCGGTTTCGATGTTATTCACCAGCTTGCGCAGTCCTGTCAGCGCCGCGTTATCGCTCACCGGGTTGGCGACGGTGGCGGTATAGCACTCGATCAGATGGCAGAGGGCGTCGATCCCGGTTGAAGAGGCAATGTGCGGCGGCATGCTGGTGGTGAGTTCCGGCAGCAGCGCCACGTAATCCGGCAGCAGAACCGGGGAGATAATGCCGACTTTGGTGCTCTGCTCGGGAATGGCGAGGATGGCGTTCGGCGTGGCTTCAGAGCCGGTACCGGCGCTGGCCGGGATCAGCAGTGACGCGAGGCGCTCGGTCGGTTTTTCACCCGCCAGCAACGCATCCAGACCCGGTGATGCCGGATGACACAGCACGGAGAGCAGCTTCGCCACATCCAGTACGCTGCCGCCGCCCACGCCCACCACCAGATCAAAAGCGGTATTGTCGATCTCCGCCAGCAGGGCGCGGACGTCGTGATGCGTTGGCTCCGGCGGCACGCTCTCAATCACGCTGAGGCTACGGTTGTCGGCTTCCAGCAGGGCGCGGATGGCGCGGGCGGCGTCCAGACGGGCGATATTGCCGTCGGTGACCAGTAAAAGGCGCGTCTTACCTGCCAGCAGTGGTGCAAGGGCCGGGATCGCACCCGCACCGCTGATAATCGTACTGTTAATGGTTAACACTTCGCTCTCCTGTTGCTGCGTCTGTGATTGATTTCGCTCAACGCAGCCAATCACAGTCATCGTGTGTCTAAATTTATAATTTATTCGTAAACCGAATAACTTGATCTTGCTCACATATAATCAATCATGATTGAATATAATCATTAACAGGAAATGCAAACCTCTGGGGATGAAAGTGAATAACCTGAACAGAGACATCGTGGTGATTGCCGACGACTTTACCGGTGCCAATGATGCGGGTGTGAGCCTGGCGCTGAGCGGCAAAAAGGTCAGCGTCGCCTTTAAGACACCCTTTACCGACGACACCGATGCGCTGGTTATTAATAGCGATAGCCGGGCGATGAAGGCATCAGAGGCCGCTGAAAAACTGGCGCAGTATGCCGCCGACGTTCACGCCGCTCACTGGCTTATCAAGAAAATTGACTCGACCCTTCGCGGCAACCCGGGCGCTGAGATTGAGGCGCTACTTGCGCTCAGCGGTAAACGGCAGGCGATTATCGCCCCGGCGTTCCCGGCGGCCGGGCGCACCACGGAAAACGGCGTCTGCCTGGTGAAGGGGGTGCCTGTTACCGACACCGAATTTGCCAGCGACCCGAAAACCCCGGTGCGCTACGCGCAAATCGCAGCAGTGCTGGCGGAACAAACCACGCTTGCAAGCCGGGTGATCACCCCTGAACAGCTTGCGGCAGCCCTGGAGAGCGATGCCCGGTTAGTGATTGTGGATGCCCGCAGCGACGACGATCTGGATCGGATTATCGCTGCGGCGTTTGCCCGGGATGAGCGCCCGCTGCTGGTGGGCTCCGCCGGGCTGTGCGATGCCCTGGCCCGCCGTCTTGCCACTCCGCGCCAGCTGCTGGCGGTCATCGGTTCGATGAGTGAAATCGCTCAGCAGCAGATCCAGCGCGTGCGCGGTCAGGACAATGTCAGCACGGTACTAATAGATATCAATGATGTGTTTAACGCGGCGATGGACGGATACCAGCAGCAGATCGCGGCGGCGCTGGCGGCAGGCCAGCACTGCGTGGTGCATACCTGCGCCGATACCCAGGCCCGTCATCAGATAGACGCGCTATGCGAGCAGCGCGGGTTAAGCCGCGCCGCGCTGGGGGAGACCATAAGCGCGTTTCTCGGGGAGCTGACGCGTAACGCCTTGGAAACCAGCCGTCCGGCGGCGCTGTATGTCTCCGGGGGCGACGTAGCCATGGCGGTCGCCAGCACGCTTAACGCGCAAGGTTTTGCCATAACCGGACAGGTGGCCCAGTGCGTGCCGTTCGGTCGATTTTTGGGTTGTCGCTGGCAGGGGCCAGTCATGACCAAAGCGGGCGGTTTTGGTACTGAAACCACGCTGCTTGAGGTTTTGCATTTTATCGAGGAGAAAATGAGTGACTAATATCATTGCTGTAACGATGGGTGACCCGGCGGGCATCGGCCCGGAAATCATTATCAAATCCCTGACCGAGGGCGAGTTGTCCGGCGCGCCGGTGGTGGTGGTCGGTTGCGCCAGAACCCTGCAACGGGTGCTGGAGAAGGGCATCACCGCCCCGGCAGAGCTGCGGGTGGTCTCCCGCGTCAGCGAGGCGCATTTTGGCCCGGCAATCATCAACGTGCTGGATGAACCCCTGGCCGATCCCGAGGCGTTACAGCCGGGCGTGGTGCAGGCCCAGGCGGGGGATCTGGCCTACCGCTGCGTGCGTCGCGCGACCGAGCTGGCTATGGCGGGCGAAGTGAAAGCCATTGCCACCGCGCCGCTGAACAAAGAGGCGCTGCATCTGGCGGGCCATCACTATCCGGGCCACACCGAGCTGCTGGCGCACCTGACCGACAGCAAAGATTACGCGATGGTGCTCTATACGGATCAGCTGAAGGTCATTCACATCACCACCCACATCGCGTTGCGCAAATTCCTTGATACCCTGAACCAGGATCGGGTAAAAACCGTGATTGGCATTGCGGATACCTTCCTCAAACGCGTGGGCTATGACAATCCGCGTATCGCCGTGGCCGGGGTTAACCCGCACGCCGGGGAGAACGGCCTGTTTGGCGACGAAGAGATAAAGATTGTTGGCCCGGCCGTTGAGGCGATGAAAGCGAAGGGGCTGAACGTGTATGGGCCGTGCCCGCCGGATACGGTGTTTATGCAGTGCCACGAGGGCATGTACGACATGGTGGTGGCGATGTATCACGATCAGGGGCATATTCCGCTAAAATTACTCGGTTTTTACGACGGGGTGAACATCACCGCCGGGCTGCCGTTTATCCGGACCTCTGCCGACCACGGTACCGCGTTCGACATTGCGTGGACAGGTAAAGCGAAGTCTGAGAGCATGACGGTTTCTATCCAGTTAGCGATGCAAATCACACGGGAATAATATGAAGGGATATAGCCGGTTAGAACAGATAATGGACTACCTGAAAGGGCACAATCTGGTGACGGTGGATCAGCTGGTGGCGGCAACGGATGCCTCGCCCGCGACCATTCGCCGCGATCTGATTAAGCTCGATCAGGAGGGGGTTATCAGCCGTACCCACGGCGGCGTCACCCTTAACCGGTTCATCCCTTCCCAGCCCACCACCAGTGAAAAGATGCACCGCAGCCTGGCGGAGAAACACGATATCGCCTGCGCGGCGGCCAGTTTTGTGAAAGCCGGCGACGCGGTGGTGCTCGATGCGGGCACCACGATGATTGAACTCGCGCGTCAGCTGACCCATCTTCCGCTGCGCGTGATCACCAGCGATCTGCATATCGCCCTGTTTTTATCGGAGTTTAAGCAGATTGAAGTGACGATTATTGGCGGGCGCATCGACGATACCAGCCAGTCCTGCATCGGCGAGCATGGCCGCCGTATGCTGCAAAATATCTGGCCGGATATCGCCTTTGTCAGCTGTAACGGCTGGGATCTGGAGCGCGGCATCACCGCCCCGACGGAAGAGAAGGCGGCCCTGAAGCGCGATCTGATTGCCAACGCCCGACGCCGCGTCCTGCTGGCCGACAGCTCGAAATATGGCGCTTGGTCGCTGTTTAACGTGGTGCACCTCAACTCCCTGACGGATATCGTCACCGATAAACGTCTGGACGAAGGCGTGCAGCAGACCTTAAGCCAGCTGGATACGACCTTGACCTTAGCGCCCTGAGGGCGCAATAGTCAGACGCAGCTATAAGTTAAAAATATGCCGCTCCGTTTGTCCGCCGGCGTTAAGGTGGAGAAAAACGACAAAAGGAGCCTGCCATGTATTCCATCACCTCTGAATCACCCGCCCATCCGGACATCACCACCCTGATTGCTGCTCTGGACCAGTATCAGAGCACGCTTTATCCGGCAGAGAGCAACCATTTGCTGGATCTGACCCAGCTTCCTGAGCATGCACTGATTATGATGGTGATCCGCGATCGCCAGCTTAACGCCGTCGGCTGCGGGGCAATCGTGCTGAACGGCGACGGCAGCGGGGAGATGAAGCGGGTCTATATTGACCCGACCCATCGCGGGCAGCGGCTGGGGGAAAAGCTGCTGGCGGCGCTGGAAGATGAAGCCCAGAGCCGCGGGTGTCATACCCTGCGACTGGAGACCGGGATCAAGCAGCTGTCGGCCATCTCTCTGTATGAACGCAGCGGCTACCAGCAGTGCGCGGCGTTTGCGCCGTATCAACCCGACCCGCTGAGCCTGTTTATGGAGAAGTTGCTGGTGGCTGACCTTCGTTTAGCAGTGCTATAAACGCCTCCAGTTGCCGGGTCATTGCACCCCGGCGCCACACCAGCCAGGTGGTGAGCCAGCGCCAGTTTTCCGCCAGCGGCCAGGCTTCCACCTGCTGATGACCAGGCATACTTTCCAGCATTGAGCGCGGCATCAGCGCGATGCCCGCTCCGGCAATCACACACGCCAGCATGCCGTGATAGGACTCCATCTCATGGATGCGTCCCGGCGTGGCGCGATCCGCATGAAACCAGCTTTCAAAGTGACGGCGATAGGAACAGTTCGCGCGAAAGGCATAGATGTCGCGCCCGCTGATTTCGGTGGCCCGTTTAACCTCAGGATCCCCGGCCGGTACCACCAGCATCATCTCCTCCCGGTAGACCGGCATGCCTTCAAGTTCGGGGTGGGACAGGGGCCCATCGACAAACGCCGCGCTCAGGGTGCCTTCCAGCACGCCATCAATCATCGTCCCCGACGGACCGGTCGCCAGCGCAAACTGAATGCGCGGATAGCGCTGGTTAAACTGCGCCAGCGAGGCCGGGATGCGCACGGCTGCGGTGCTCTCCAGCGAACCTAGGGTGAACAGGCCCTGAGGCTCATCGCCCGCTACCACCATCCGCGCTTCATCCACCAGGGCGAGGATCTGCCGACTGTAGCGTAAAAAGTTATGTCCCGCCGGGGAGAGGCGCAGCCGCTGGTTCTCGCGGATGAACAGCTCGACGCCAAGATCTGCCTCCAGCTGCTTGATGCGGGTGGTCAGATTTGAGGGCACGCGATGCACCTTCTGCGCGGCCTGGGTAATGCTGCCGGTCTGGGCGACGGCGTTAAACATCTCCAGCTGGGTCAGATCCATATCGTTCTCGCTTCGTGAATAAGGTGGTTATTATTATTCATTTTTAAGAAATAGCAGAGTGCGCCACACTAAATCAACACTTAACACACGGAGCACATCATGACGACTTCATCTGCGACCCATGCCCTGTCCATTAATCCGACTAACGGCGAAACCCTGGCTTCCTGGCCGTGGGCCACCGTGACCGACGTTGAACGTGCGCTTGCCCAAAGCGACGCCGCGTTTCGCCAGTGGCGCAGCGTGCCTGTAGAGGCGCGTGCGCAAAAATTACGCGATCTGGGTGCAGCCCTGCGCAACCGTGGCGAAGAGATGGCGCAGATGATCACCCGTGAGATGGGCAAACCCATCGCCCAGGCGCGCGGGGAGGTGGCGAAATCCGCCGGACTTTGCGACTGGTATGCCGAACATGGTCCGGCGATGCTGAGCACCGAAGCAACCCAGGTGGCGGACGCGGTGATTGAATATCGCCCGCTGGGCCCGGTGCTGGCGGTGATGCCGTGGAACTTCCCGCTGTGGCAGGTGCTGCGCGGCGCGGTGCCGATTATCCTGGCAGGCAACAGCTATCTGCTGAAGCACGCCCCGAACGTGCTGGGTGCCGCGAACCTGATCGACGCGATTTTTACCGATGCCGGATTCCCGCAGGGGGTGTTCGGTCAGCTGAATGCCACCAACGACGGGGTAAGCCAGATGATTGCCGATCCGCGCATTGCGGCCGTCACCGTGACCGGCAGCCTGCGCGCCGGGGCGGCGATTGGTGCTCAGGCCGGGGCCGCGCTGAAAAAATGCGTCCTTGAGCTGGGCGGTTCCGATCCCTTTATTGTCCTTAACGATGCCGATCTGGATCTGGCGGTGAAAGCAGCGGTGACAGGGCGCTATCAGAACACCGGGCAGGTGTGTGCCGCGGCCAAGCGCTTTATCGTCGAAGCGGGAATTGCCGATGAGTTTACCCGTCGGTTTGTCGCCGCCACTGCGGCGCTGAAGATGGGCGCACCCGATAACGAGGAGAACTACCTCGGGCCGATGGCGCGTTTCGATCTGCGCGACGAGTTGCATCAGCAGGTGCAGGCGACGCTTGCCGAAGGCGCAACCCTGCTGCTGGGCGGCGAGAAGGTGGCCGGGGCAGGGAACTACTATGCGCCGACCGTGCTGGGCAACGTTACCCCGAACATGACCGCGTTTCGTCAGGAGATGTTCGGTCCGGTAGCGGCCATCACAGTAGCAACCGATGCCGATCACGCGCTGGCCCTGGCCAACGACAGCGATTTTGGCCTGTCGGCGACGGTGTTTAGCGCAAGCCAGGAGGCCGCGGATCGCTTTGCCCGTCAGCTTGAGTGCGGCGGGGTGTTTATCAACGGTTACAGCGCCAGCGATGCCCGCGTGGCGTTTGGCGGGGTGAAAAAGAGCGGCTTTGGCCGGGAGCTGTCGCACTTTGGTTTGCATGAGTTCTGTAATGTGCAGACGGTGTGGAAAGACCGGGTTTAATCCTCTGCCGATGTTTTGCCGGGTGGCGCTGCGCTTACCCGGCCTACAAAATCCCAGACCTGTGCAAGCGCAGCGCCGCCGGGCAATAACACCGCAGAGGATTCAATGCGGTCTGTTGCCCTCACCCCGTCCCTCTCCCTGTGGGAGAGGGCGCAAACACCAAAAACGACAACCTGAGGTTGTCGTTTTGCGTTTACCTCCGCAGCGCCGCCGGGCGTCTGTCATCATTCTGAAATAGTTCTGTCATTTTCACTGCGTAGACTCGCCCACGTCTAAGTCATTGTTAATGAATAAATTATGAACTTAATGCAAATTTTTCGTCGCATTACTCCCCGGCAGTTTGGTTTGCTGGCGGGGATCTTCTGCATCATCGGGCTCTTTTCCGCGCTGCAAATCTCTTCATCGGTCTTACTTTCCGTCTCGCTGCGCGATGCTCAGCGCAATGAACAGCGTAACCAGATGGCTTATCTGCAACAGGCGAAGGTCGATCAGGCGCGTATCTCCCTGCTGGCGGCAAGCGATCTGCTTAACCGGGCGGGGGTTTACTTTATGCAGGATAAAGAGACCGGTTCGGACGGAAGCTGGCACAGCCTGATGGACGAGGCGCAACAGGCGTTACGCGATTCACAGCAGGCCTGGCAGGCGTGGCAGGCGATGAGCCCGCCGCGGGATGAGGCGCTGCTTAACAGCTACCAACTCTTTTTCGATGCCATCCGCGAACAGGCCGACGGGCTGGTGAACGGCCAGTCGATTGATGCCTTTTTTGCCGTGCCCGCCCAGGCGTTTCAGGCGGATTTTAATGACAACTATGCCCGCTATCAGCAGGCCAGCGCCCAGCGCGCAACCGAGGGACGACAGTTGCTGACCGCCAGTCTTTCGAAGCTGCAATCGCTGTTTTTACTGGCTCCGGTGGTGCTGCTGGCTATCGCAGTGGCGGTGTGGTTTGCGATGTCCCGCTGGGTGATCGTCCCGCTGCGTCGGCTGATCGCCCATATCAATCTGCTGGCGGCGGGGGATCTCTCTGCGCCTGCACCCACTGTTAAACGTTTTAACCGCGAGATTGCGCAGCTTGGCGACAGCGTGTATACCCTGCAGCAGGGGCTGCAGCAGCTGGTGACCCAGGTCAGCGAGGCCACCACCTCAATGGTGAGCAACATCGGCTCGCTGGCGCAGGGGAATCAGGATCTGTATCACCAGTCTGCGCGTCAGGCGCAGGAGCTGAAAGAGGTGACGGCGCATATTGCCGCGCTGGAAACGCACGTCGAGGGGAACAGCGGCTATGCCAGACTGGCCAGCTCGCGGGCGGACGAAGCCCGGGAGATGGCGGCGGGCGGCGACCGGATGATGGAGACGGTTAATGCCTCAATGGCGGCAATCGTGGAGCGCTCCTCGGAGATGCGCGGCATCGTGGCGATCATCGATAACGTGGCCTTCCAGACCAACATTCTGGCGCTGAACGCCGCCATCGAAGCGGCCCATGCCGGGAATCAGGGACGCGGCTTTGCTGTGGTGGCGCGGGAAGTGGGCCTGCTGGCGCGCAAAAGCAGCCATTCGACCCAGACTATCCAGGAGCTGATCAACCACTCGCTGCAGGGCATCGAAGATGGCTCGAAAGCGGTCACCCGGCTGGAGGATAACCTGCAGCAGGTCATCGGCCTGGTGGGTAATCTCTGCAGCCTGCTGAATGAGATCTCCGTTGCCACCCTCAGCCAGGGCGACAGCATTCACCGCATGACCCACCAGCTACAGGCGCTAAACCAGGTGGCTCGCCAGACCGATGCGCTGGTGAATACCGCCTCCGAAGCCTCCCTGCGGCTGCATGATGAATCCGGGCTGCTGTTGCAGGCCGTTTCGCGGTTCCGACTTCCTGCCTGACGTCATCCATAAGCCTCTGTTATACTCGCAGGCCGTTTTTGGCCTGTGAGCAAGGAGCAACCGATGGCTGCGAACATCACTAATCAGATGCTGGACGCCATTCTGGCGCAAGTACGTCCTCTGTTGGGCAAGGGCAAAGTGGCCGATTACATCCCGGCGCTGGCCTCGGTCAACGGCAACAAACTCGGGATTGCCATCAGCACCGTGGACGGACAACACTTTCAGGCCGGGGATGCCACAGAGCGTTTCTCCATCCAGTCGATTTCCAAAGTCCTGAGCCTGGTGGCGGCCATGCGCCAGTATGACGAGGACGAGATCTGGCAGCGGGTCGGGAAAGATCCCTCCGGGCAGCCGTTCAACTCCCTGCTGCAGCTGGAGATCGAACAGGGCAAACCGCGTAACCCGTTCATCAACGCCGGGGCGCTGGTGGTATGCGACATGCTGCAAAGCCGTCTGAGCGCACCGCGCCAGCGGATGCTGGAGATCGTGCGCCAGCTCTCCGGGGTGAGTGATATCGGCTACGATGCCGCTGTTGCCCGCTCCGAATTCGAACACTCGGCGCGCAATGCGGCGATCGCCTGGCTGATGAAGTCGTTCGGTAATTTCCATAACGACGTGCCGACGGTCCTGCAAAACTACTTCCACTACTGCGCCCTGAAGATGAACTGTGTCGAGCTGGCGAACACCTTTCTGTTTCTGGCTGCCCAGGGTTATGCCTCGCATCTGTCTGAGCCCGTCGTGACGCCGATGCAGGCCCGGCAGGTCAATGCCCTGATGGCGACGAGCGGAATGTATCAGAACGCCGGTGAGTTCGCCTGGCGGGTGGGGTTGCCGGCTAAGTCGGGCGTCGGCGGCGGGGTGGTGGCGATTGTCCCTCATGAGATGGCGATTGCGGTCTGGAGCCCGGAGCTGGACGAAACGGGGAACTCCCTGGCGGGTGTGGCGGTGCTGGAACACCTCACCCAGCAGCTGGGACGTTCGGTCTATTAAGCCGCTGTGCCGTTATGCTGACGGCACAACTAATAAGCAGAGCTAAAGGGATGATGATCGTTATCCCATTAATGTGATATAAATTAATGCCAAACTTTTAACATTCATCCGCGCGGATGCTAACTCAGTGTTAAAAGCAACCCTACGGATTGAAATTGCATGCCTTCTGCTAACACCAGAACATTCACATTATTTGACCCGCAATCCCCGTTCCGAAATGCAGCGGGTATATTTGTATTAACCACGCTGTTCTATTTTATTGGCGCGCAGCTGCGTCTGGTGGAATCCCTGTCGATGTTCTGGCCGCTGAATGGCGTGATGGCGGGCCTGTTTGCCCGTTACGCTTACCTGAACCGGCTGCATTATTACGCAGTATCCTATATTGCCATGCTGCTGTATGACCTTATCACCACCAACTGGGGCATTACCTCGCTGGGTATTAACCTGTCGAATATGATGTTTATCGTTATTGTTGCCCTGCTGGTCCAGCGTGATAAACGGCTAAAAAATACCACTCCGGATCCGGTGAATGCGCTGAGGCTGTTTAACTATTGTCTGCTGGCCGCACTGCTGTGTGCTCTGGTCGGGGCGGCAGTGTCGGGCGGGGTGGACAGTCGCGACTTCTGGCCACTGGTCGCCGACTGGTTTAGCGAACAGTTCTCCACCGGGGTGTTAATCGTGCCCTGCATGCTGACCATCACCTGGCCCAGGTTCAACCGGGCTATGCGTGCCGATCACCTGATGCCGGTCGTCGTGCTGATTATCTCCGTCGTGGCCTCGGTGGCGATCGGCGGGGCCGGTGCGCTGGCGTTTCCGATGCCGGCGCTGATCTGGTGTGCGGTGCGCTATTCGCTGCCGGCCACCTGTCTTCTGACCTTTGTTACCGGCGCGGTGGAGATCACCCTGGTCGGCAACGCCATTATTACCATTGTGGCGACGACGCCGATCACCACGCCGATGATGTTCTCGGCCAGGCTTGGGATCGCCACCATGGCCATCTGTCCGGTCATGGTGTCGGTGAGCATGGCGGCCATCAACTCGCTGATCCGCCAGGTCTCCCTGCGCGCCGATTATGACTATCTGACCCAGGTCTACTCCCGCTCCGGGCTCTATGAGGCGCTTAAAAACAGTGAAGGTAAGCGCAGTAGCCCGCGTCTGACGGTGATGCTGCTGGATATCGACTACTTCAAAAGTATCAACGACAACTATGGTCACGAGTGCGGTGATACCGTGCTGGCCGCCTTTGCCCGCAAAGTGCAGGAGACGGTGGGCAACGAAGGGCTGGTGGCGCGGATGGGCGGTGAGGAGTTTGCGGTGGTGGTCAATTCAGCTTCCGCAGAGCGGGGGTACGCCCTGGCGGAACGTATCCGCACTACGGTTGAACAACATCCGTTCGACTGGCGCGGTCAGTCGCTGTTTTTAACCGTCAGTATTGGTCTGGGCAGTGGGAAATCGGAGCCGTCGCAGCTGACGGACGTATTTAATCGTCTGATGACCGAAGCGGATGATTATCTGTATCGTTCGAAAAAAGCAGGCCGAAATCGTACCAGCGCCCGAATGACAGAGATAAAAACTGCCGAACAAAACGCAACGGCTACGGAACAGCTGTAAACGTTTGCATGCCCATGGGACCGGCACCTGCCATATATTTACAAAACTGATAAATGCCTTGATACGCATTTTCATCGTCAATAATATAAAGGGGTGATTATATCGGAAAATTCGTGTGATGAACGGAACTGACAGACTCAGTAAACCCCCTCGCGTGCCTGGCAGTCGGTTTATCAAACGCATGTATCTGATGCGAGTGCTTGGAACCTTTCTCTGCTTTTTACCTATCCTCTCTGTCCTGCTGGAACAGCAACGTTCAGGCTGGCTTATAGGTCTTCTGGCGGTCAACGCTTTTGTCTGGCCGACGCTGGCCTGGTGGCGCGCCCGGCGCTCACCCTCGCCGCTGCGTACCGAACATCAGAACCTGGTGTTTGACGCCGGGGCAGGCGGCTTCTGGATCGCCATGATGGCGGCCAACCCGCTGCCCTCTGTCACCATTGCCACGATCTTACTTGCCGACCGGCTGGCGGCGGGTGGTTTCCCGTTGATGAAAAAAGCCGGTGCGGTGATGCTGGCGGTGTTTATGGCCAGCTGGCTGACCCAGGGGATGGCGCTGGTGCCGTGGGTTTCCCAGCGCACTATGTACGCCACGCTGCCGCTGATTGGGATCTATACCGTGGCGCTGAGCGTGCTCACTAACAGCATCGCCGTGCGGCTGCGCTTTAAATCCCGCGAGCTGGAGCGTATTGCGATGATGGATCCGCTCCTCGACATTGCCAACCGGCGTCTGCTGGAGAAACGCATCGATCATGAGCTGCATAAACTGCAGCAAACCTGTCGCGATTCGGCGCTGATGTTTATCGATATCGACAACTTTAAAGAGGTCAACGACCGCTTCGGCCATAAGGTGGGGGATATGCTATTAGTGACAGTGTCACAGATACTGCACATCGCCACCCGCCAGAGCGATACCCCGGCGCGTCTGGGCGGGGATGAGTTTGTGATCCTGCTTCCCGACACCACCCTCGACGAAGCACGAATGGTCGCCACGCGGATTATGGATGCGGCGGCGGTAATAGAAGATGTCGCCGAAGAGGCGGTTCAGTGCACCATGAGTATCGGCATTGCCTGCGCCACCCGGGAGATGGGAAATGTTACGGACTGGTTACAGGCTGCCGACGCCGCGCTCTATCAGGCGAAACGCGACGGGAAAAACCGCATATTTGCCCACTAACCGGCCTCAGGATGCGCTAAGCTTTTAAAAAGCCTGACGTCCGGACGGAGCCCGTATGAAATCACCAACACTCGCCAACAATGAAGCAGAGCGCCTCAGCGCTTTGCGCGAATCCGGACTGCTCGAACCTGAAAAACACCCGGTATACGACCGGCTCACCCGGCTGGCTAAACGTCTCTTCAGCGTGCCGGTGGCGATGATAAACCTGGTGGACGAGCATGTCGTGGTTGTAAAATCCGCAGACGGTGGTGACAGCACCAACCTGCCGAGAAATCTCTCTTTTTGTGGGCACACCGTCCTCAGTAAAACCCCGCTGGTAGTGCAGGATACCCTGGACGATCCCCGTTTTGCCGATAACCCGCTGGTCACCGACGACAACCCGATCCGGTTTTACGCGGGCTGTCCGCTGCACCTGCCCGGTGGCGCCACGGTGGGCTCGCTGTGCATTATCGATCATCAGCCGCGCATATTTTCGCCCGCCGACATCGAGGCGCTCGCAGACCTGGCCGCGCTGGTCGAGGTGGAGTTCGCCGCAACCTGCGCAAGGATCACTGACGACCTGACCGGGCTCTATAACCGCCGTGGCTTTCATCATCTGGCGACCTATGCCATTCGCGCCGCCCGCCGTCGGGCAGAGCCCCTGACCCTGGCCTGGCTTGATCTCGATCGCTTTAAGCAGATCAACGCGCGCTATGGCCGGGCCGATGGTGACCACGCCCTGAAGGCGGTGGCCGGTCTGCTGAAATCCACCTTCCGTGAAGCCGACGTGCTGGCGCGCTACGGCGGGGATGAGTTTGCCATCCTCTTCGCCAACAGCGACGAGAAGGGGGCGTGGATCGCGATGCAGTTTCTCACCGAACAGGCGGCGAGCTGGAACGAGCATGCCGAATATCCCTGGGCGCTGTCGTTTTCATGGGGAGTGAGCGAATTCAACCATGACCGCGACGATCTGCAGAGCTGGCTGAAAACCGCCGACCAGATGATGTACTCCATGAAACAGCAGCGCGGTACCGGCTGTTGAGATAAGAAAATCCTCTGTTAATTGTGCTTGTGTTGCAAAATTGTAACGCGCATGGTGATGCCGTTGATTAAAAGGAGAAAAACGATGTCATCACCTGCAGTCCAGATTTTTTCGCGCGAGGAGATTCTCGCGCATCTCCCTCAGTTAGCCGACATCCTTCACAGCTGCGTGACCGGCGGGGCCTCGGTGAGTTTTATGCTGCCTTACAGCCATGAGAAGGCCAGCGCGTTCTGGCAAGGCGTGGCTGACAGCGTCGGGCGCGGAGAACGCACCGTCCTGGTGTCGACCAACGCCCAGGGCGAGCTGACCGGCACCGTACAACTGATCGTCGATCAACCTGAAAATCAGCCGCACCGGGCGGACGTCGCCAAACTGCTGGTTCACCAGAATGCGCGCCGCTGCGGCGATGCAGGCCGCCTGATGCAGGCCCTGGAAGTCGTCGCCCGCGAGCAGGGCAAAACCGTGCTGGTGCTGGACACCGCCACCGGCAGCGGGGCGGAGACCTTCTATCAGCGGGCAGGCTGGAAGAAAGTGGGCGAGATCCCGCGCTACGCCCTGATGCCGGATGGCGAGATGACGGCGACCTCAGTGTTCTACAAGTTCTTATAGATCCTGTCACAATTCACACGAGGTTTGATCAAAACGGGGTTTCATGGTCGTTAAGTTTGATAAGTTATCGTACCAATCTTATCAGGCTGTATGACTAATCATTACAAGGACCCCCATTGTGAACACACTGAACCGACGTGATTTCCCCGGTGCTCTCTATCCTGAACGTATCATCCAGTTTGGTGAGGGCAACTTCCTGCGCGCGTTTATTGACTGGCAAATCGACCTGCTCAACGAGCATACCGATCTGAACGCCGGTATTGCGATTGTCCGCCCGATTAAAAGTGACTTCCCGCCTTCGCTGAGCACTCAGGACGGCCTCTATACCACCATCATTCGTGGCCTGAACGAGCAGGGCGAAGCGGTCAGCGACGCGCGCCTGATCCGCTCGGTTAACCGTGAAATCAGCGTCTACGACCAGTACGATGAATTCCTGAAGCTGGCGCACAACCCGGAAATGCGCTTTGTCTTCTCGAACACCACGGAAGCGGGGATTAGTTATCACGCCGGGGATAAGTTTGAGGATGCGCCAGCGGTCAGCTATCCGGCGAAACTGACCCGCCTGCTGTTCGAACGTTTCAGCCATTTCAACGGTGCTGCCGATAAAGGCTGGGCGATCGTGCCGTGCGAACTCATCGACTATAACGGTGACGCCCTGCGTGAACTGGTGCTGCGCTATGCCCAGGAGTGGGCGCTGCCTGCGGCCTTTACCCAGTGGCTGAACGATGCCAACACCTTCTGCTCCACCCTGGTTGACCGTATCGTCACCGGTTATCCGCGCGACGAAGTGGCGGAGCTTGAAGCCTCCCTTGGCTATCACGATGCCTTCCTCGATACCGCCGAGCATTTCTATCTGTTTGTGATCCAGGGGCCAAAATCGCTGGCGCAGGAATTGCGTCTCGACAAGCTGGCGCTGAACGTGCTGATTGTGGATGACATCAAGCCGTACAAAGAGCGCAAAGTGGCGATCCTCAACGGGGCGCATACCGCGCTGGTGCCGGTGGCGTTCCAGGCCGGACTGGATACCGTAGGCGAGGCGATGAACGACACGGAGATCTGCGCCTTTGTCGAAAAAGCAATTCACGAAGAGATCATCCCGGTGCTGGATCTGCCTCGCGATGAGCTGGCCTCGTTTGCCAGCGCGGTAACGGGCCGCTTCCGCAATCCGTATATCAAGCATCAGCTGCTGTCGATTGCCCTCAACGGCATGACCAAGTACCGCACCCGCATCCTGCCGCAGCTTCTGGCAGGGCAGCAGGCTACCGGCAAGCTTCCGACGCGTCTGACCTTTGCCCTGGCGGCGCTCATTGCCTTCTACCGCGCGGAACGTAACGGCGAGAGCTACCCGGTGCAGGACGACGCGCACTGGTTAACCCGTTTCCAGCAGCTGTGGACCCGGCATCACGACCAGCAGATCGATACCCGCGAGCTGGTGACGGCGGTGCTGAGCGTCAGCGAGCACTGGGAGCAGGACCTGACCCAGGTGAACGGGCTGGTAGACCAGGTTGCCCGCGATCTGGATGCCATTCTGCTGCAGGGCATGCGTGCCGCCGTAAAACCGCTGTGCTAAGGGCCTGATTCCTGCACCTACGATTCCCTCTCCCCTTTGGGGAGAGGGTAAGGGTGAGGGGGAACCACCGCACCAGCCTTAACTTTCTTTTACCCTTTATAGTTACAACATACTGTAACTCACTTGCCATACCCCACGCTTCAACACCGTGCGGCCCGCCTCTGGCCTCACAAAATGTCATCATTTTTTAACACTCTTGCAACCGTGACCCCGATCACGTTTAATAGTCACCGCTCTTTTTTCCCGATGAAGCTGACTATGATCGTTCGACCCCAACAGCACTGGTTGCGCCTTATTTTTGTCTGGCACGGTTCCGTGCTGACCAAAATCTTCTCCCGTTTGTTCCTCAACTTCCTGCTCTCCATCGTGGTGATCCTGATGTTGCCCTGGTACACCTCGCTGGGCATCAGGCTGACGGTTGCACCGTTCAGCATTCTTGGGGTTGCCATCGCCATCTTCCTCGGTTTTCGCAATAACGCCTGTTACGCCCGCTATGTTGAAGCGCGGCAGCTGTGGGGGCAGTTGATGATTGCCTCGCGCTCCCTGTTCCGGGAGGTGAAAAACACGCTACCGGACGACCCGGCGTTAGGGGAGTTTGTTCGTCTGCAGATCGCTTTCGCCCACTGCCTGCGCATGACCCTGCGCAAACAGCCGCAGGCCGACAAGCTTTCAACGTACCTGTCGCCTGAAAACCTGTGCGTGGCAATGGATTCCAGCTCGCCCGCGAACCGCATTCTGCTGATTATGGGCGAATGGCTGGCGGTAAGACGCCGCAGCGGTGAGCTGTCGGATATTCTGTTCCACAGCCTGAACATTCGTCTCAATGATATGTCCACCGTGCTGGCCGGCTGCGAGCGCATCGCTAACACCCCGGTGCCGTTTGCCTACACGCTGATCCTCCACCGCACAGTCTATCTGTTCTGCATCATGCTGCCGTTCGCGCTGGTCAGCGACCTGCACTACATGACGCCGTTTGTTTCAGTCCTGATCTCCTACACCTTTATCTCGCTGGATACCCTGGCGGAAGAGCTTGAGGAGCCGTTCGGTACCGAGAATAACGACCTGCCGCTGGATGCCATCTGTAACGCGATGGAGATCGATCTGCTGCAGATGAACGATGAGCAGGATATCCCGACGCGCAAACTGCCGGACAAGTATTACCAGCTGACATAACATCATGGGTTAACCGTTCGCCTGCCGGGTGTTTGTATCGCAGTGTATCTGAACGCCATCAGGATACAGCGCCTTGCAAAAAGGGCTGGTTTGCACATATTCCCCATACATCAGGGTGGTGAAATTAACGGGTCAAATACAAAACCCGGAGAGACCACCATGATGAAAAAACTGGCTTACTCAACCCTGGCAGTGACCCTTTCTTTCGCTACCGTTTCGGCCTGTCAGGCCGAGGCGGCAGGCAGCGACTTCAGCGCCGCATTTAAGCAAATCCGCCAGATTGATGCGGGCGACCTCAATATTGGCTATGTCGATATCGGACCGAAAAACGGCGAACCGGTGATCCTGCTCCACGGCTGGCCGTACGATATTCAGAGCTACGCTCAGGTTGCTCCCGCGCTGGCGGCAAAAGGCTACAGAGTGATCGTGCCGTACAACCGCGGCTTCGGCACCACCCGTTTCCTGTCGTCCACCACGCCACGCAACGGGCAACCGGCGGCGATGGCAAAAGATGTGATTAACCTGATGGATGCCCTGAATATCAAACGCGCGGTATTTGCCGGTTATGACTGGGGCGCAAGAACGGCGGATATCGTGGCGGCGCTGTGGCCGGAACGCGTGAAATCGCTGGTTTCGGTGAGCGGGTATCTGATTGGCAATCAGCAGGCCGGGGCAAAACCGCTGCCGCCGAAGGCGGAACTGCAGTGGTGGTATCAGTTCTATTTCGCCACCGAGCGCGGTGAGAAAGGTTATGCGGCCAACACCCATGACTTTGCGAAACTGATCTGGACTCTGGCCTCACCGGGGTGGAAATTCAGCGATGCAACCTTCAACGTCAGCGCCAGAGCGCTGGATAACCCGGATCACGTGGCGGTGACCATCAGCAACTATCGCTGGCGGCTGGGGCTGGAACGTGGTGAAAGCCGTTACGACAGCTACGAGCAGAAGCTGGCGGCCGCGCCAACCATCAGCGTGCCGACCATCACCATTGAAGGCGACAATAACGGCGCGCCGCATCCGGAACCTGCTGCGTACGCCGCAAAATTCACCGGCAAGTATCAGCATCGCACCTTTACCGGCAATATTGGCCACAATCCGGCCCAGGAAGATCCGCAGGATTTCGTCAAGGCGGTGGTGGATGCGGATAAGTTGTAAGCCAGCTATGCTATTTTTTTGCCCATCGCTAAAAAACAGGAGCTTAGGGTGGAGACAACCGATCACATTCTTGTCGTGGATGATGACAGGGATATTCGCGAACTGATCGTCGATTATCTGGTGAAGTCTGGCTATCGCGCCACGGGCGCGGCCAACGGCAAAGAGATGCGCGCCGTGCTGGATAAGCAGGCGGTGGATATGGTGGTGCTGGATATCATGATGCCCGGCGACGACGGCCTGACGCTGTGCCGCCAGCTGCGTAGCGGTCAGCATAAAGATCTGCCGATCCTGATGTTGACCGCACGCCACGACGATATGGATCGCATCCTGGGCCTCGAAATGGGCGCGGACGATTATGTGGTCAAACCTTTTGTGGCGCGCGAGCTGCTGGCGCGGATCAAAGCGATACTGCGCCGGTTTCGCACGCTGCCGCCGAATCTGCAGGTGACCGAGGCCGGAAGGATCATCGCCTTTGGCGACTGGCAGCTCGATACCAGCGCCCGTCATCTGCTCGACGCCACCGGCACCATCGTGGCGCTGAGCGGGGCGGAGTACCGCCTGCTGCGGGTGTTTGTCGATCATCCCCAGCGCGTTTTAACCCGCGATCAGCTGCTGAATTTCACCCAGGGGCGGGATGCGGAGCTGTTCGAACGCTCAATCGATCTGCTGGTCAGCCGGGTGCGACAGCGGTTAAATGAGGATGCGCGCACACCACTGTATATAAAAACAGTACGTAGCGAAGGCTATGTCTTTTCGATGCCGGTTAGCATTCTTGAGGCGAAAGAATGAGGCTCTGGCCGCGTTCCCTCCATTACCGTCTGCTGCTGATCGTCCTGATGGGATTGCTGCTCGCCAACGGCCTGAGCGTGACGCTGGTGCTGGCCGAGCGGATGAGCAGCGCCCGGCACGTGATGCTGGGGAATCTGGAGGATGATGTCTCCACCAGCGTGGCGATCCTCGACCGGCTGCCGGCAAACGAGCGGGCGCAGTGGCTCCCGCGCCTCGAGCGGGGAAACTATCGCTATATTCTTGGGCCGGGCGAGTCGGGTGCGCCACCCGCAGACGCCCGTTCCCGGGATGCGGTTCGTACCTTAACGGAGACACTGGCGAAGCACTATCCGCTGCGCTTCACGGCGGTGCCGGGGCCGGTCTCGCATATTCAGGCCCACCTGACCCTGAGCGACGGCTCGCCCTTGACGCTGGATCTCACCCCACGCATGCCGCCGGTCGCCCGCTGGCTGCCGGTGGTTTTTGTGATCCAGCTTTTGCTGGTGGTGATCTGCGCCTGGCTGGCGGTGCGTCAGGTGGTACGTCCGTTTACCCATTTTACCCGGGCGGTGGATACCCTTGAACCCGCCAGCCCCCATCCGCTGACCCTTACCGAGCAGGGTCCGCTGGAGGTGCGCCAGGCCGCGCGGGCGTTTAACGCCATGCAGGAGCGGATTCAGACGTCGTTAAAGGAGAGGGCGCAGATCCTGGCGGCCATTTCTCACGATCTACAGACGCCTATTACCCGCATGCGATTGCGCGTGGAGATGGCCGACCAGCCGGATCTGCGCGATAAGCTGACTCAGGACCTGGACAGCATGACGCGCCTGGTGCGGGAGGGGATCGACTACGCCCGCTCGTCCGGCGTCGCACCTGAACCGGTGCGCAACGTCGATCTGTATAACTTTATCGATACGCTGGTGTGTGATTACGCCGATACCGGTAAAAACGTGCAATTTACCGCAGCCAGAAGCAACGTCCCTTTTGCCACCCGTCCGCAGGCGCTGCATCGCATTCTCACCAATCTGCTGGATAACGCGCTGAAGTTTGGTGATAAGGCAGACGTGACGCTGACAATGCGTGATGACAGAGTGCAGATCGCCGTGGAGGATAACGGGCCCGGCATTCCGGAGCATGAGCTTGCGGCGGTGTTACAGCCGTTTTACCGGGTGGAGTCTTCCCGTAACCGGGAGACCGGCGGGACGGGGCTGGGGCTGGCGATCGCGGTACAGCTTGCGGGGCAGCTCAACGGGGAGTTGCAGTTAGTTAACCGGCCCGAAGGTGGCCTCTCTGCACGGATCACCTTGCCATCTGCGTGAATTGCCGGGTGGCGGCGTTGCCTTACCCGGCCTACAAACCAGCCCTTGACCTTGTAGGCCTGGCAAGCGTAGCGCCGCCGGGCGGTCAGGTCGCTCAATGTACCAGACTGTATCCACCCACAACACGCATACACCACCTGACAAAAACCCCCATTCCTCCACACACACCAGACACTTCCCCACGCTGTAATAGCTTCACTATCAACTGGTTTAGTGAGGTGTTTTATGTTTCTCGTGATTGCATTTTTAGGTGGTATGGTCAGCCTGCTCAGCCCCTGCACGCTGCCCGTTATTCCGCTGCTGTTCGCCGGATTTCGCGGTCAGCGGCGGCAGCTCATCGCCATGCTGTGCGGCATGGTGATCATGTTTACCGCTGTAGCGAGTCTTATTACCGTCGCCAGCGACTGGGTGGTGAATGCCACCATCGTCGGACGCTGGACAGCCCTGGCATTACTGAGCCTGGCCGCGCTGGCGCTGATCTTCCCGTCATTTGCCCAGCGCATCGCCGGGCCCGCGTTACGCCTCGGCAATGTCATTAACTCTCACAGTAACAGCGCCCGGGGTATGGTTTCGGCGGTGCTGGCCGGGCTGGCGGTTGGGCTGCTTTGGTCGCCCTGCGCCGGGCCGGTGTTAGGGGCCATTCTCAGTCTGAGTCTCGCCGGGCATAACCCGGTAGCCACCGGTAGCCTGCTGGCGGCATACGGCAGCGGCTGTGCGGTGATGCTCGCGCTGTTGGGCTTTAGCGGGCAGGCGCTGATCGCACGGCTGAAAGCGAAATCGGGCCTGATGGACGGGCTGCGAAAAGCGGCGGGTGTTGCCATGCTGATGTCCGTTGCGTTTACGGCGTTTGGGCTTAACAGCGTCTTTCAGGGGGCAAACGGGGTGGCCGATCGGCTGGAGAAAACGCTCCTGCAGCTGGCGCCCGCCAGCAATCCTCAGCCGACGCTTCAACCGGTGGCGCAGCCGGTAACCACCAGCGCGATGCCGTCCCTGGAGGGCGGTACCGGATGGCTCAACGGCGAGCCCGTCAGCCCGGCGTCGTTAAAAGGCAAAGTGGTGTTGATCGACTTCTGGACCTGGGACTGCATCAACTGCCAGCACTCGCTGCCGTTCGTTCGCGACTGGGCTAACAAATATAAGGCGCAGGGTCTGGTGGTGATTGGCGTGCATACCCCGGAGTATCCGTGGGAAAAACCGCTGGCATCGGTGCAGAAGGCCATCGACAAATGGCAGCTTCCGTACCGGGTCGTGGCTGACAACAACTACAAGATCTGGACCGCCTTTGGCAATCGCTACTGGCCTGCGCACTACTTCTTCGACACCAAAGGGCAACTGCGTTACGCCTCTTTCGGCGAGGGAAACACAGAGAAGCAGGAGCAGGTGATCCAGCAGCTGCTGAAAGAGGCTAAAGCCTGATTACGGCTCGCGTCTGGCAATAATAAACAGCCGTGGAAAGGCCAGCAGTATCTGCCCGTTCTCCTGTAGCGGATACTGCTCCACCAGCAATTGGTGATAGCGATGCAGATAGCGTTTTTGCTCGGCCTCATTCAGATCCTGAAGCCACGGGCGCAGCCCGGTGGCGCTCACCCAGTCAACGATCGCCTGGTGGGAGCTCATCTGGTGGTAGTAGGTGGTGCGCCAGATATCCACCTCACAGCCCGCTTCGGTCAGGATGTCGTAATAGGCATGGACGCCCGCCAGGGATGCGCGCCCGCGATCCGGGTAATCCTGTTCAAACGCCACTTCGCGCATTAAGACATGGGTCGGCTCAAGATCGTTATCCGGCATCTGAATAGCCAGCACGCCGTGCAGTTTCAACAGTGAGACCAGATGCGGCAGCAGCGCGTAGTGATCATCTACCCACTGCAGCGAGGCATTGGCATAGATCACGCTCAGGGCATGTTCGGGGCGGTAGTGGCGAATATCCGCCTCAACAAAGCGACAGCCCGGCAGCGCGGCCCTGGCCTCTGCCAGCATGGCGGGTGAGGTATCCACCCCGGTTATCTGCGCCGCAGGCCACCGCTGCTGCAACAGCGCCGTGCTGTTGCCCGGCCCACAGCCGAGATCAACCACATCGGTAACGTCATCCATCGCAATTCGGGACAGTAATTCTAAGGCGGGGCGGGTGCGTTCCGCGCCGTATTGCAGATACAGGCCAGGGTTCCAGTCGGTCATGCAGGCATCTCCAGTTTGCTCTTTTCTGAAGTGTAGATGATGAGGTTTCAGAATTGACAGAAATCCCTTTCTGTCGGGAGATAACGTCAGACGATCTTCTTCAGGGCGACGTGGTAGAGCAGCATGATGGTTTTGCCATCGACGATAATGCCGTCATCAATGGCCTGTAAGGCCTGCTCAATCGGCCACTCCAGCACCTCGATGTCTTCGCCTTCGGCTTCGATGCCGCCGCCTGCGCCGGTACGATCGTCAGGGCGATATTCCGCGATGTAAAAGTAGAGTTTCTCGGTGACGGAGCCGGGACTCATAAAGGCTTCGAACACCTTTTCCACCTGGTCAATCTGATACCCGGTCTCTTCTTCCGCCTCGGCTTTGATGCGCTTTTCCGGCGACATGTTATCGAGCAGGCCTGCGGCGGATTCGATCAGATAGCCGTCGTGCCCGTTGATATAGACCGGAAAACGGAACTGACGGGTGAGGATCACCGTTCGTTTTTCGCGGTTATAGAGCAGGATGGTTGCGCCGTTGCCCCGGTCGTAGGCTTCGCGGTTCTGGCGCTGCCACTCCCCGTTGCGGCGACGCAAATCGAAGGTGTATTTTTTGAGTGTGTACCAGTCATCCGACAAGATTTTGCTGTCGAGAATGCGTACTTCTGCACGTATTGATTGCACGATGCCTCCTGTTTACGTAGAGTAATCATCATAATCTGCACATTCGTGCAAAATCAAGATCGAAACATGCAACTTCAGGAATGTCTCATGCTCACCCGACAACGCAAACAGCTGATCCTCGAAAAACTGAGTTCCGAAGAGCAGGTGCTGTCCAGAACCCTTAGCCTTGAATTCCAGGTGTCGGAAGATACTATTCGCCGGGATTTGCGCGAACTGGCAGCCGACGGGCGTTTACAGCGGGTACACGGCGGCGCGTTGCCGGCGTCAAAGGCGGTGTCCAGCTTTGCCGAGCGCAGCCATCTCGGTATCGATGCCAAAAAGCGGGTGGCGCAGAAGGGGGTTGAGCTTATCTCCCCCGGCCAGATCGTGATGATTGATGGCGGGACCACCACCACGGAGCTGGTGCGCTGCCTGCCTGCGGATCTCTCTTTCACGGCCGTTACCCACAGTCCGGGCATCGCTCTGGCGCTGGTGGAGCATCCCCGGGTTGAGGTGATCCTCATCGGCGGACGCCTGTTCCGCCACTCTGTCGTCACGGTGGGTGCCGCCGCGATTGAAGGTGTAGCGCGTATCCATGCCGATCTGTTTTTCATGGGCGTGACCGGTATTCACCCGGAAGCCGGACTCACCACCGGGGATTACGAAGAAGCGTGCATCAAACGTGCATTTTCCGGCAGAGCGGCCGAAACGGTGGTGCTGGCGTCGCCGGAGAAGATTAATACCGCTTCGCCATTCCTGATCGGCGACCTTTCGCTGATTAATACCGTGGTGGTTGAAGACGATACCGACAGCCGCTGGGTGGAGGCGGTGGTTGGGCTGGGGGTGTCGGTTGTTAAAGCGTGACATGGAAAAAGAGCATAGATAAATCTATAATATTGTGTGTTAACGCCAGCATTCTGAGTTAAGAGACAAAATAATGGATTTAAATTTCAGGAAGCCCGAGGAGATCGTTAAGTCGCTGTGCGAGCGGTTACGGCAGGAGCGTATAAGACGCCAGTTTACCCAGGCTGAGCTGGCGCAACGGGCTGGCGTAGGGGTCAATACGGTGTCAAATCTGGAGGCCGGGCGTAACGTCGGCTTCGAGGTCGTGGTACGCGTGGCCATGGTGCTGGGTCTTGGCCATGAGCTGGAAAACCTGTTTATGCCGAAACTGGAGAGTCTGGACGATCTTCGCCGCTTCGAAGTCAGCGCTTCGCGACAGCGAATAAGAAAAAGGAGTCATAATGCCTGATCGTGTCGAAGTCTGGTACGAGGGTTGGGGAGAGCGCTGGCTGTGGGGAACGCTGGCTACCACCACAGCACTAACCCGCCGTCCGTTGATCTTCTTTGAATACAGCCAGCAGGCGCTTGAGAAAGGGTTTGAACTATCAGCACATACTCTTGCGCTGAAGGGTGAAAAACTGCGGCGAAATTTTCCTGAGCATCAGTTAGGTCTGCCTGGGCCAGTATATGATTCCCTGCCAGATGGTTGGGGGATGCTGCTGATGGATCGCCTCTTCAGGCAGCGCGGACTGAATGCGGCGCGCATTGGTCCACTGGAAAGGCTCACCTGGATTGGCAGCAATGCCATGGGAGCAATGTCCTTTGTTCCTGTTCAGGATGAACTTGCGGTGCCACAAAGTGATATCCCGTTGACTCAACTTGCAGACGAGGTAAGGGAGGTACTGGAGGGCGAAGGCGGGGCATTTTTACACCGACTGCTGCAAATGGGGGGGTCGCCACAGGGCGCGAGACCTAAAGCGTTACTGTATCGTGACGCTGCCACATTGCGATTCACCACGGTTCCTGTGAAAGACTATGAACCCTGGCTCATCAAGTTTCCCGCCAGAGGCGAACATGCCGAGGTGTGCGCTATCGAGAAGGTATATGCCCACTGCCTGCAGGAGTGCGGCATTGATACACCGCAAACGGAATATTTTGATCTGCCGGGAGGTCATGCGGCTTTTGCCAGCAAACGTTTTGACCGCGAATCAGGCATGCGCGTGCCAATGCAAAGCCTGGCGGCATTTACCGGGGCAGATTATCGCGTTCCCGGCTCCCTGGACTATGCCACCTTTTTGCGAGCCACGCAGGTTTGTACTAACGATGTACGCGAAAAGGCGCGCGCCTTTGCCCGCATTGTGTTTAACGTCATTTTCAATAACCGGGACGATCACCCGAAAAACTTTGCTTATCTGATGTCGGCTGACGGCATATGGACGCTGGCACCGGCGTTTGATGTCACGTGGAATGAAGGTCCAGGGGGATATCATCAAATGGACATAATGGGAGAGGCGCTGAGTATTCAGAAACAGCATTTGATCTGGCTGGGCAAGCAGGAAGCAGAGCTTAGCGAAACGCAGGTCAGGGAACTCATTTCCCGCATAGCCGATGTCGGCAGTAGATTTTCTGCTTATGCCGAAGCGCTACTCCCGGGAAAAATTACCCCGGCTACCCGTCGCGCAATCCAAACACAAATTGATGCCAATATAAACCCGCTCCGTTAATCCCAGGAAGAGCGCAGCCGTATAAGCTACGCTTTTGCAGTAACCTGTTCATTACTAAGGACTGCGTGATGCTGCAAAAATTTAGCGTTGTCACTCTTGCCTGTCTGCTCTTTACAGGGTGTATGTCCATGTCCAGTGAAGGCACCTCGCCGGAAGAGAAGAAGTTTCGTAAAGTCGAGGCCGCGGCGAAAGAGTGTTCCGAGATCGTAAAAAACCAGACCATCGAACTCACCGCCGAGGGCAAAGACGCCAATACCCGCTGGACGACCATTGACTACGTGGTGCCTGGTCAACAGGACCGCACCGTGGAGTACCGCACTTCATCGGTGCTGGATAACGGCGAGCCGGGCAAGGCGTGGCAAACCTGCATGTCGGACAAAAAAGCCCTGGTTCCGGAGCTGAAAATATAGGGGCCTGGACTCCCCGGGGATGGGAACAGGTGTCTACTGATACCTGATCCAGCCAACCGGCAGGGGCGCGCGCCTCAGCCGGTTTTTTTTATTTGTGGACGGTGGCGGACTGGTCCTGCAGACAATATGCTACAACACCTTATATGACCTGTACTGCCTGGAGGCATGAGACAATGATGACGATTGATCTCTCTCACTTCACACCGCTCAGCAGTCTCGGCGGCGGATTGTTAATCGGCCTTGCAGCCGTTTTGCTGATCCATTTTTGCGGACGCATCGCCGGTATCAGCGGCATTCTCTCGGGGTTGTTATCGAAGCCAGAAGGGTGGCGCATTGCCTTTTTAGCCGGTCTTATCGGTTCGCCTCTGCTGTATAGCCTTTTCTTTACCTTACCCGAGATAAACGTGCAGACCTCCTGGCCGATGATTATCGTCGCCGGCTTGCTGGTGGGCGTGGGAACCCGCCTGGGGTCCGGGTGTACGAGCGGACATGGCGTCTGTGGGCTATCGCGTTTTTCTAAGCGATCTCTGGTAGCGACGCTGACCTTTATGGTGACGGGGATTGTTACTGCCACTGTCGTGGGTTTCTGGCTGGGTTAAGGAGGCATTATGTTGATGGTGATGGCGTTTCTGTGCGGCCTTATTTTTGGCGTGGGTCTGCTGATTAGCGGTATGGCGAACCCGGAGAAAGTGCTTAACTTTCTCGATCTCTCTCATCCCTGGGATCCCTCGCTGGCGTTCGTGATGATCGGGGCGATTGCCGTGGGGATCGTCGGTTTTGCCCTGGTCAAACGCAGAAAAATGGCGTTTTGTGGCGTGCCCATTGTCCTGCCGACGAATACGACCATAGACAGGGCGCTGGTGGTCGGGGCCATCCTGTTTGGTCTCGGCTGGGGGCTGGCGGGGATCTGTCCCGGCCCGGCTCTGGTATTAACCGGGACGGGCGCCGTGAAAGGGATACTCTTTGTGCTGTCGATGCTCACCGGCATGGTGCTGGTTAGCCGGTTTCGTTCATCCTGACCGGCACCACTCACGCATAGTGATTCTGAGATGTGCCGATCCGTCTGGCGGTCATATATCGCGTCTGCCAGTAAGGGTCGGACAGATGTGAGATCGCCACACCCTGACTTACCGAGGCGTGCATAAAGCGATCGTCCCCAAGATAAACCCCGACATGATGAACGCCCGGCTTAGTGATAAAGAACACCAGGTCGCCCGGCTGCAGTTCACGGGTTGATACATGACGTCCCGTCCGGCTCTGCTCGAGAGCGGTTCTTGGTAGCTGCAGGTGCCAGGCAGACATCATGACGCGTCGGGTAAAGGCAGAGCAGTCAATACCGCTATGGCTGTCACCACCCCAGCGGTAATGGGTTCCTCTCCACGCCACATACGCCGTTGCCAGTTTATTTTTGACGTTATCAGGTACAGAGCCGGAGTAGGCAATGCGTTCTGTCTTCAGCGGCGTATGATGGTGGCCGGTGGCGGGCACAAATTCGAAGGCACAGGCAAATTTTACTGGTAAACAGATTATAATCAGGGCTTTAATTAACGTCTTCATTACAGGATCGTTTCAGGGCTGGGTTAATTCTCCTTACGTATTGCGCAAAAGCGTCTTTAAGCCCGGTGACGATAAACCGGGGGTAAAGACTGAAATTCGTTAATTATTGTTTTCTGCCATGAACGTCATGCGCTCATTTATTGAGCGATAAAGTACACATAAAATCACCAACCCAGAACCTTTAATGAATCCACTTTTGGACCATTAATCGCTTGAGAAAGAGATCGCTATGAAACTCTATGTATATGAGCATTGCCCGTTCTGTATGCGCGCAAGAATGATCTTTGGCCTGAAAAAGGTGCCTCATGAATTAAACGTGATTATGGAAGGGGACGCCGAAACGCCAACCCGCATGGTCGGCAGAAAGGTCGTGCCAATCCTGCAAAAAGAGGAGGGGGTTTACATGCCGGAAAGCATGGATATCGTCCATTACGTCGACCAGCTTGATGGCGCGCCGGTTATTAAAGGTGAATGCGATCCGCTGATTGACGCCTGGTGTAAGGACAATACGCGTACCGTATTCAATCTGGCGATCCCGCGTTTTACCCGGGCGGATTTCAAGGAGCTGTCCACCCCCGCCGCGCGTGAGGCCTATACCCAGCGTGAGATTAAGGCATTTGGCGATCTCGATGCGTTAATGGCCAACAGTCAGACGTATATCGACACGCTGGTGGCTGAGCTGGGTAAAATCGAGGCGTATTTACGCGCCAGGAACGCGATCGGCATTACCGATTTTTATCTTTTCCCGGTGCTGAACTCGCTGACCATTGTGAAAGATTTCCCGTCTCCGGACTACCTGAGTCGCTATCTGGACCACGTTGCAACGTCCTGTCATGTCCCGCTGTTTACGGATAAAGCACTGTAGTTATAAGGGGGCTTGCCCCCTTAATCGAAGGCCGTAAAAATGAAAGACGATATCCATCAGGACATTACCTTCCGCAAGCTCAGCGTTTTTATGATGTTTATGAGTAAGGGTAATATTGCCCGTACCGCTGAGGCCTTAGGGTTCAGTAGCGTCAGCGTTCACCGGGCACTGCATACCCTTGAAGAGGGCGTGGGCTGTCCGCTGTTTGTCCATAAGGGGCGTAACCTGCTGCCGCTGCCTGCCGCCTGGACGCTGCTGGAGTACTGTCAGGACGTTATTAGCCTGATGAACAAGGGGCTGGATGAGACCCGCAAAGTGGCAGGCGTCGGGCGCGGGCGGTTGCGTATCGGCACGCTCTACTCCCTGACGCTGGAAACGGTGCCAAAAATTATCATGGGCATGAAGCTGCGTCGGCCTTCGCTGGAGCTGGATTTAACCATGGGCTCTAACCAGATGCTGCTGGATATGCTCGAGGACGACGCGCTGGATGCGATCCTGATCTCCACCGACGAAGGTGAATTTGCCGGTTCTAAATTCGACGTTGTGCCGCTGTTTCATGACGATATCTTTCTTGCCGCGCCGGGAAGTGAAAAGCTCAACGCCACGCAAACGGCAGATTTACGTGACTATGCGGATCGGAAATTTGTTTCACTGGCTGAAGGTTTCGCCACCTACGCTGGTTTCCAGGAAGCCTTTAATATTGCCGGATTTGAGCCGGAGATCGTCACCCGCGTAAATGACATTTTCTCGATGATAAGTCTGGTGCAGGCGGGGGTGGGCTTTTCCCTTATCCCCGGGCGTATGAAAAAGGTCTACGAGAATGACGTCCAGCTTCTGAAGCTGGCGGAGCCGTATCAGATGCGCCAGCTGATTTCGATTGTCTATATGCATCACCGCGAGCGGGACCAGGATCTGCTGGCGCTCGCGGCAGAAGGGCGGATGTACGCCCGTGGGCTGGTGGTTTAATCCTGGCGGTTAAGCCGTTTCACCAGATGCTGCACCACTTCAATGCTGTTACGTTCCCGGCAAATCGCATCGCCCTGCCAGCCTGCGAGATGGGTAAGCCCTGTCAGGACGCTGCCCGGCGGCATTTCGATTGCCAGTCGCGCGTCGCGCTGGTTGGCAGAAACCATGGCGTCCTGCCACTGGACGGTGCGGGCCATATTAAACGCCAGATCGTCGGCGATTTTTTGCGGTTCCCACAGCACCCGCGCCGTCGAACCGCTCAGATAGGTGCAGTAAGGTCGTGACAACGTCACGGATTGAAAGGCGTCCGCCAGCCTTGCCGCCGGTTTATCCAGCAATGCGCAGTGGGAAGGAACGCTGACGGCCAGCCGGGTGGCTTTACTGGCTCCCGCATCCAGCGCTTTTTGCGCGACGTTCGCCATCTCGTCATCGCGACCGGCGATCACAATCTGCGTTTCCGCATTGAGGTTAGCGATATACGTCTCGCTGCCCGCCATCAGTTTTTCCAGCTGCGAAAGCTGCAAACCCACAATGGCCGTCAGGCCGTAACCCTGCGGATAGGCCTGCTCCATCAGCTCGCCTCGTAGCGCCACCAGGCGAAGGGCATCGCGAAAATCGAGGGCGCCAGCGATCACGGCCGCAGGATAAGCCCCAATGGAGAGGCCGCTGACCATATCCGGTTTGACGTTGTGGGCAATTAACTCGCGGGCCCAGGCGACACCGGCGATCAACAAACACAGCTGCACCGCACGGGTATGTTTCAGCGATGCTTCGCTGTCCAGTTGGTAAGTTTCATCTCCCAGAACGGCGCTCACGTCGTTGAGAATGGCTTCACGATCGGGGATATGTTGCAGCATGCCAGCGCGTTGCGTGCCCTGGCCTGGAAAGGTAAAGAGGATTTTCATTCTGGCTCCCTGTGCCATGGCGTGGCGGTCAGCTGCGGGCCGGTGGCCGTTTTAAGCAGGACGCGTCCTTCGCGCAGCCACTCATTAAGCGCAAAAGCGCCATAGGGTGTCTCCACCTGGGTATCGGCGCGGCAGGGCAATTTTTCGATCTGAGCCTGCCACTGGCGCAGTTCCTCGTCGGTCAACGGCTGCGGGGCGCGGATAAGCAAATCGAGATCGCTGTCGGCATGAAGCACAGGGATCTCCGTCGCCAGCGCATATGCCGTACTGCCGGTAATGCCCCAGTGCCAGGGCCATGCGAAGGTGGTAAGCAAAATAGCCGCCTGGAGAGGCGGCTGAGAAACAAAAGGCGAGTGCAGGAGGCGTTCGCGTTCAGCCAGCGTTTCCGGCGACATCACGCGGGAAACGCTTTCAGCCTTCACCCATCCCGCGGCGCGTTGTTCGCGCTTCATGCCGCGCACGCCAACCGGAATATCCTGCTGCGCATTCACATCGCGCCGGACCACAACCGGCAAACCGGTATGCCACTGGTTTGCTACCCATGCCTCCTGAATATCAAGGAGAGCATCACGGCTTTTCAGCCACAGTAAGTCGTGAGGGCGCGGTGTGAATGTCATTTTAAATACCTGAAGTGAGTGTGATAAACAGCGGTAACGACAGGATACACAGAACGGAGCTCAACAGCAGCACGGCTTCTGCATCCGGTGACTGCACGCCAAAGCGGTTGCCGAACACCACACCGAAGAAACCGGCAGACAACGCAATCATCAGGATCGCGGTGATAGCCACGGAGCCATGCAGACCAAAGGCGATAACGATACCCCAGGCGATGAACGGCTGGATCAGCAGTTTGGTGACCGTCGCGATCCCGACCATGGCGTTCAGCTTCAGCTTGCGGGCCGAGAGGATCACACCGGTCAGGAACAGCGCCGCCGCGGTTGCCGAGAGGCCCAGAGGCTTAATTGCCGCCAGCAGCAGGTCCGGCATTTTGATACCGATAGCGGACAGAATCACCCCGAGCAGCGGGCCCATCACGATAGGTTTTTTCAGTGAACGCCACATCAGTACCGGCAGCATCGCAAGGGTAGAACCGCTGTTTTCCCCCGCGGCACGCGCTTTCTCACGCTCCAGGATCAGCAGACAGAACGGCGTCATCAGTACCGAACCACAGGCGATAGAGACTGCGACCGACAGAGAGGTGGCAGAGCCTTCACCCAGCACGCTGCCCAGAATAGGCAGGCCCAGCGCGGCATAGTTTGGCAGGGCCACAGTCAGCGTCAACACGGCGGCATCCTGCGGTGACTTTTTAAAGATGCTGGTGGCGGTAAAGTAGATCGCCGCATAGGTGATCCACATTGCGCCCGTCAGCACCACAATCAGCGGAGACTGGGCAACAATACCCGCCCAGGGGGTCTGCACGGTGGCGCTGAACAGCGCAGCCGGCAGGGCAAAATCCATTACGAAAATATTCAGGAGCGACACATTCTTGTTGTCGACCATTTTGGCTTTACCGGCCCAGAAGCCGAGCAGCATGATGATAAAAATCGGCGCAAGGGCATGAACAATTACATAAGTCATAGATCACCTGTAGATAAAAAAATTAACACTGACGCGATGGTTATAATTTTCTAAAAGCGAGTTGACCGTGGGCGCTATATTGCGCCCGACGGGGACCGCTTTCGGCAGGTCTTTTTTTACGTACTTTGTGCTGCTCGTTACCAGGCGGCGCGCATTTTCTCACGCACCAGCGCAGAGCTACGGCGATTTTCCGCGCCGAGGCGGTTTGTGAGGCCGGGATCTTGACGGGCATCGGCAATGGCTTTTTGCACGGTGATTTCTACCGTTGCCAGATCCGCATCAGAGGGTGCATCCGGATTGCTGAGGGTCAGCAGATCCGACAGCAGGCCCAAGGTGGCGTAGTTACTGACGTCATAAGCCATTGGCGGAATGGTTGCTGCCAGTTTTTCCAGGGCATCAACGGTACGCAGGGTGATACGTGCGGCGGACTCTTTACCCATCGCATGCACCAGCACGCCTTTATCGTTGATAGCGATCAGGCGGTTAGCCTGATAACCGTGCGCCAGAAACGCGCCGGACATCGCTTTACCAACGATAAGACCGATCACCGGATGGCCCGCCAGACGCGCTTTGGCATAGGCGCCAGCAGCCCCTGCCAGCGCCTGGTGGATCCCAAACGCTTCTTCACGGCGGCCATAGGCCTGGCTGGGGACGTCGATCACGGCCACAATCGGGCGCTTTACATCGCTGTTGGCATCAGCATCGATGGTCTCATTGACCACTTTGGCCAGCGTCCAGCCTTCGAGCAGGCCCACTTCGCCTTTCGCCGCGCGTGGATAATGGTTGTTGGCGTCGGGTACGACTGCGATAAAGCGGACGTTTTCGCCGTTCAGCGGCGCATCGGCCACCTGAACAGAAGGGCACAGGCCGCTCATGCGTGGGGCGTTCGGGGCCAGTTTTTCCAGCCAGATGGCGGCGCGGTTTTTGGACTGAGTCATCATTTCACCTCCCCGGCGAAAAGCTGTTTGATTTGCGCGGTATCGGCCTGCTGGCGCGTGTCGAAGTTCGACAAGCGAGCCAGGAAATCGGCATATTTATCGCTGCGGTGCTGAGCCGGAACGCCTTTGGCGATCGCCTCGTTCATGGCGGTTTTCACGGCGTTGACGCCGTCGCCCACCAGGGCATCCACCAGGCCGCTTTCGTAACGAATTTCGCCGCCGGTCATGCTCCAGATAAACGGACGGTCGCGGGAGTCATACTCTTCAATCCCGGCTTCCTGTTCGATAACCTGCGGACCGTTCAGGCCAAGCCGCGCTTCGCGGGTGACGATCAGGTAGCTGCACAGCGCCGCGGCGATAGACATCCCGCCGAAGCAGCCGACGGTGCCGGTAATAATGCCGACCACCGGGGTATAGCGACGCAGATCGACAATCGCAGCGTGAATATCAGCGATGGCCGCCAGACCGAGATTGGCTTCCTGTAAGCGAACGCCGCCGGTCTCCAGACTCAGCACAGCCTGTGTCGGGATGCCGTTACGGTTATCTTCTGCAGCCAGCTCCAGCGCCGCCGCCATTTTGGCGCCAGACACTTCGCCCATGCTGCCGCCCTGGAAGGTACCTTCGATGGCAATGACCACAGCGGACTGGCCATTAATGGTGCCGCGAGCAACCACCATACCGTCGTCGGACTGTGGAACCACGCCCTGCGGCGCGAGCCACGGAGACATAATGCCTTCGAACGGATCGAGCAGTTCGCGGTAGCTGCCTTCATCCAGCAGCGCGTGGGCACGCTCACGGGCGCGCAGTTCAATAAAGCTGCGATCGTTACGCATGGCTCACCTCTTCAAATACCTGTTCGATACGAATGCGCGCCACGCCAGGCGTTGCGCCGAAATCGTGGATCACCAGCTTGCCCGCAGGCAGACCGCTGGTCAGATTCAGGCGCTCGAACAACGCGTTCCAGCGGCGGGTACTGTTATCCACGGAGGTGGTGATATCGATGCTGAGGGCATCTCCAGCGGCGGCGGTGAACAGAACTTCCATATCACCGGAGCCTACAACGCCTGCCAGCGCTTTGCCCTGAAGGGTACGGCTGGCAGGAAATGACAATGTAATGTGTTCCATAACATCCTCTTTAAAATGAGCAAGACGCGGGCTGGCAAACCCTGTCGAGAAACAGCGTGGCGGCGAGCAGATCGGCGGCACCACCGGGGGACGCGTTAAGGGCCAGCATCTGTGAATCCAGACGAGCCAGCGCCTGACGGCCTTTCGCGGTTGCGCTGCCGCCCGTTGCAAGCACAGCGCGGGCACCGCTCTGCATGGTTTCCAGTCCCGGCATGCCGGCACGCGAAAGCACGCAGGTGTCGCTGAGCGAGGTCATGATCGCCATCAGCGCGTCAATGCGGGCTTCGCTTTCGCTCGCACCCTGCGCACGGCTGAGCAATAGCTGCGGCAGCGCCAGCGTCATCACGTGGGGAAACGCCTGCTGGGCCTCTTCACGCGCGCCGGGCACCCGATACTGATGGGTGGCTTTCAACCCTTTGCTGAAGAGTTTCGGCGCCGCGTTATCGGGCAGACGGGCGAGGAGGGCGGCGGTGTCCGCCATCTGCTGCGCGCTGGCATTGGCGTTCAGCATGGCGGCTGCGCTGACCAACAGGCCGAGCGCCCAGATAGCGCCGCGATGGGTATTAACGCCCCCGGTGGCGGCCATCATCTGCCGTTCACCTTCACGCCCAAGACGACCCACGGTTTCGCGCAGGGCGATGTCGGCAGGACGTTGCCAGCTCTGTCGGGCCAGTTGCAGAAACGTTGGGGTCAGGCTGTGCGCAGAACGCTCCATCAGATCTAAGGACAAATCGTGATGCGCCCCGTTTCCCCGGCTGTCCACCAGACCCGGTTTCGGGCTTAATCGCGCTTCGTCGATCAGGCAGTCGCGGGCAATCGTCGCCAGCAGCTGTGCCTGACCCTCTGACTGAGTCTGTGACAGGAGTTTCATTACCAGCTCCGGAATTTCGCAGGTGGGTTATACAGACCGTCGGACCACTCAACCAGATCCGCAACGCTGCTGGCAGCCAGCAGGGAACGGGTGGCTTCAGAACGGCGAATGCCCATATCTTCCGGATACACGACTTTGCCGCTCTTACGCAGTTCCGCTACGCGTTTCGCATCAACGCCAAGACCGATATCGGTGATGCCAGCCACTGCGGCAACCATGGCACGGCGTTCTTCAATGCTGTTCGCACGATACAGGTAGGCGATGCCCTCTTCGGTCAGAACGTGGGTCACGTCGTCGCCATAAATCATGACCGGTGCCAGCGGCATGCCGGAGGATTTCGCCACCTCAACTGCATCCAGCTGTTCAACGAACGTTGGCTTAACGCCAGCCTGGAAGGTTTCCACCATCTGAACGACCAGTTTTTTACCGCGCTGCATCGGGTCGGGTTCGGTGATCATATTCAGCCATGCCGGGGTAGCGTGACGACGACCATGAGGATCGTGGCCCATATTCGGCGCACCGCCGAAGCCGGAAAGACGGCCCCGGGTCACGGTTGAGGAGTTAGCCAGGCCATCCACCTGCAGAGTGGAACCGATAAACATATCGACCGCGTACTGACCTGCCAGCTGGCAGAACGCGCGGTTGGAGCGCATGGAGCCGTCGGCACCGGTAAAGAAAATGTCCGGGCGGGCACGGATATACTCTTCCATCCCCAGTTCGCCGCCGAAGCAGTGCACGCTCTCAACCCAGCCGCTTTCAATCGCCGGGATCAGCGTTGGATGCGGGTTCAGGGTCCAGTGCTTACAGATTTTGCCTTTAAGACCAAGCTGTTCGCCGTAAGTGGGCAGCAGCAGTTCGATCGCGGCGGTGTTGAAACCGATGCCGTGGTTCAGTGACTGGACCTGATGCTCGGCGTAGATGCCTTTGATCGCCATCATCGCCATCAGGATATGTTCCTGCTTGATCAGGCGTGGATCGCGGGTGAACAGCGGTTCGATAAAGAACGGCTTATCGGCGACGACGACGTAATCAATCCACGAACCCGGAATATCCACGCGAGGCAGGTCGCATTCGTCATCGACGATTTCATTAACCTGGGCGATAACAATCCCGTCACGGAAGGCGGCGGCTTCTACCAGGGCCGGGGTGTCTTCGGTACTTGGCCCGGTGTAGAGGTTGCCTTTGCGGTCGGCTTTGTAGCCGGCAATCAGCGCTACATTCGGGCAGAGATCGACGTACAGGCGCGAATAGAGTTCGATATAGGTATGAATAGCACCGATCTCCAGCTGGCCGTCCTGCAACAGCTGTGAAATGCGCAGGCTTTGCGGGCCTGAGAAAGAGAAATCGAGCTTACGGGCAATACCTTTTTCGAAGATATCCAGATGCTCGCTGCGACCCACGCTTGGCATGATCATATGCAGGTCGTGAATTTTTGCCGGGCTGACTTCTGCAAGCTTGCGGGAGAGGAAATCGGCCTGCTTCTGGTTATTACCTTCCAGCACCACGCGGTCGCCGGGGGCAATCAGTTTTTCCAGGGCATCCACCAGATCGTCGGTGGGGATGACTTTACCCTGCAACGGAAGGGAAGCGACGCGTCGGGCCTTTTCGCTGCGACGTGTGTTCCAGTTCCGGGCCGGACTTTGGCCAGCATTCATTTTTAACCTCCTGATTCAGCAAATCATTTTTGCCTAAATTTATGCTGCATTAAGTCTGCTCCGTAAGGAGTAGTGCATCAATTAAGCTAAGAAACAGATTGTTAGCCTGAGAGTAATGATTCCGTGTGACATTATGAGGGGGCGATCAAAGCAGGAAGGTAAAGTATGGACTACCTGCGAGGATGAGAAGATTTAACTTGCCTGGGTAGAACGATCGTTCTACCATTAAGTCATGAACAAAAACACGACAAACACCCGGGAAAAAATTCTCGCGACCGCTGAACAACTCATCTACGAGAACGGGATCCATGCGACCGGTATGGATCTCCTGGTTAAAACCTCAGGCGTGGCGCGGAAAAGTATTTATCACCATTTCGCCAACAAAGACGAAGTGGCGGCTGCGGCGCTGAACGCGCGGGATATTCGCTGGATGGAATGGTTCAGATCTGAGTGTGACAAAGCGGATACGCCGCAGGAACGCATCCTGAATATGTTCACCGTGCTCAAAGGCTGGTTTGAGTCAGAGGGATATCGCGGTTGCGCCTTTATCAATACTGCGGGAGAAGTAGGGGACAGTGCCGATCCGGTGCGCCAGATCGCCAGACTGCATAAACAGAAAATACTGGATTACGCCCTTGAACTGACCGGGCAACTGAATATTGAACACGCCTCAACCATGGCGAGGCAGTTACTGTTACTGATTGAAGGTGCCATCACCCTGTCACGCGTTATGGGTGATTACCGCGCTGCAGATGATGCCCGAAATATTGCTCAGCTATTACTGAAACAGGTTTCGTAAAACAGACCTGGGTTCCTGGAATAAATACTCCCTGAAATATCCAATGATGCTGGAGGCTCCACCATGTCTGATGCACAAACTCGTCCGCCACTTCCTCCGTTTACTCGTGAATCCGCGATTGAAAAAGTCAGGCTTGCTGAAGATGGCTGGAACAGCCGCGACGCGGAAAAAGTTTCGCTGGCTTACTCTCTGGATACCAAATGGCGTAACCGCGCTGAATTTGCCAATAATCGCGAAGAAGCCAAAAGATTCCTGGAACGCAAGTGGAAGAAGGAGCTTGATTACCGTCTTATTAAAGAGTTATGGGCGTTCGGGGGCAATCGCATTGCAGTGCGTTACGCCTACGAATGGCACGATGATTCGGGTAACTGGTTCCGCTCTTACGGCAACGAGAACTGGGAGTTCGGGGAAGACGGGCTGATGCAGCGCCGTTTCGCCTGTATTAACGACATGCCTATCAAGGAAAGCGAGCGCAAGTTCCACTGGCCGCTGGGGCGTCGCCCGGACGATCACCCGGGGCTGAGTGATTTGGGGCTGTAAGATTTAGATCTTTACTGTGCTCATGCAAGCACATTATGGCTGCAAGATAAGCCAGTAACTGCTATACTGTATGCATACACAGTATAGGGGGTGCAGAATGGCTGTTGAAACAAAATTTGTCGTCGTAAGAAAAGGTGAAGAGAAAATGACATTTGCCAGTAAGAAAGAGGCTGACGCTCACGACAAACTGCTTGACCTTGCAGAAGCGTTCACCGACTGGCTGTTGCAGAGCGGTATGCAGATGGATGAGACGCAGGCTGAAAATCTTGGGCTGTATCTCGCCGAGCAGAAAGAGGCCGTGCAGCATATTCTGCGTACCAGCAAGCTTCCCGATCTCAATGCCGCAACTGCAACAGAGAAAACAGAGTCTGATGTGGAAGGTGGTAAAAAAATCAGAGCCGTCAAAGCTGCCTGATTGCCAGAACACATCATTACTGAGTCTGATGCCGTGAGCGGGAAACTGCTTGCGGCTTTTTTTTGGGATGGGTGTTTCAGATGTCCGGGGCAGGGTAAGGCTCTAATTTCTCTGTTGTGTCATTTTGTAGACGTCATCATTTTCACGCTTTCCCACACCAACCACAGTTACCGTAATAATTTCATCTTCGACGCGGTAAACCAGTCTGTATCCTGCGCCACGCAGTTTAATTTTGTACTGATCCTTTCGTCCATGTAACTGCGAAGCCGGAACACGAGGGTTTTGAAGCCGTTCCCGGAGCTTCTGTATTACAGGAGACTTGGATTGAAAGATCCAATAGAAAGCTACAACTACAACCTTAGTGCGCATAATGTATATTATGTTAAATTGGGTGTGAGAGTCACTCAGTCTACCAGCCGCAGCCATTCCCTGCTCTGTCCATCTTGCGTTTTCAATCAAGGTGAAATCGAATTCTCCTTTGTTCCAGTATCCCCGCAGAAACGGCTTTTACTTTCCAAAATTTATTTTTAAACAGCGAATAGCACTTCTTGCTCGGTTTACTATAAGTCCGCTTATTATATTTATCCTATCAATAAATCAATGATACCTCAGCGCATCGACCTGCTCTGCGCTCTGTTTTTTTTTGTACCTCGGGTGTCACCACAATTAAGAGATTTGATATGACTATTAAAAAGTTACGTTTCATTTTATTGCTGGCCATTCCTGCTCTGGGCGTCGTGTCTGGCGGCTGGTTTTATTTAAACAGTGGCCGTTATGTCGAGACCGATAATGCCTACGTGAAAGCCGACAAAACCGCGATCGGTGCGGAAGTTTCCGGGCGCGTTATTAATGTGGCGGTCAGAGAAAATCAGCACGTCAATAAAGGCGATCTTCTGTTCAGCGTTGATCCCAAACCCTATGAACTGGCCGTCTCGGAGGCCAAATCAGAACTCAATGATACGGTTATCGCGCTAAATACCATCAAATCCCAATACCAGAGCAAACTTGCCAACATCGCGGTATCGAAAAGTCAGCTTGCTTACGCGCAACGTGAAGAAGGACGTTTGCACAGGCTGAACGGTCCGGGATACGTATCTGCTTCTGATATGGATGGTGCTCACCAGAAAGTTTTATTAATGAAGCTCGAAGTTAATATGCTGCAAAAACAGTTGCAGGAAGTGGCAGACAGCTTTGGCGGCGATATTGCCACGCCAGTTGAGCAACATCCGCGTTATAAAAAAGCCCTGGCTGAACTTAATACTGCTAAAAACAACCTTTCCCATGTGAATGAATACGCCCCCTCCTCCGGCAGCATTACCAAAGTACTGCAAGCCGGGGAATTTGTGCAGAGCGGAACAACGGCAATGCTGTTGGTTTCGGACAGCAATCTCTATGTCGAAGCTAATTTTACCGAAAAAGATCTGGCCCATATCCGTGACAACCAGCTTGCTGATATTAACGTCGACTATGCACCCGGCGTAACCTGGCACGGTAAAGTCAGTAGCATCAGCCCGGCAACAGGCGCGGAATACGCAGTGATCCCGGCGGAGAACGCCACCGGCAACTGGGTAAAAGTGACGCAACGTGTACCGGTGCGTATCCGTCTGCAAACCGAATCGGATAAACCGCAGCTTCGGGCTGGTCTGAGCGCCACCATCAAAATTAATACCCAGGCTGATGCCGGTAGCGCTTCCTGAGGAGGGGCTTATGTCTGATGTCATTGCGGCTCCGCTGCCGCAAAAGAAAAGTGCGGACCACCGCATGTTGATTACCTTTTCGGTAATGCTGGCGACCATCATGCAGGCGCTGGATACCACCATTGCCAACGTTGCACTGCCGCATATGCAGGGAGCTATGGGAGCCACGCAGGATCAAACATCCTGGGTTCTCACCTCTTACATTGTGGCGGCCGCCATCACCATGCCTCTGACCGGGTTTGTCTCTGCCCGTGTTGGCCGCAAGCGTCTGTTTGCCTGGTCCGTGGTCGGTTTCACCCTCGCCTCTATGCTCTGCGGCGCGGCGCAGTCTATCGATCAGATTGTCCTTTTTCGTCTGGTGCAGGGAATTTTTGGCGCAAGCCTGGTGCCGCTGTCGCAGTCGGTCATGCTTGATGCCTGGCCAAAAGAAAAACATGGTTCGGCCATGGCGATGTGGGGTATGGGCGTAATGATAGGTCCAATTCTTGGACCTTCACTGGGGGGATGGTTAACCGAGTACTACAGCTGGCGCTGGGTATTCTATATCAACATTCCGTTTGGCGTGCTGGCCTGGCTTGGGATCACCGCCTTCGTCAAAGAAACGGTGATCGACAACAAGCGTAAGTTTGACCTGTTGGGCTTCTTTTTGCTCAGCGTGACGATTGGCAGCTTGCAGCTATTTCTCGACCGTGGTGAGTCGAAAGAGTGGTTCTCAAGCGGTGAAATTATTATTGAAGCCGCTCTCGCGGGCGCGGCACTGTACCTGTTTATCGCGCATATTTTCACCTCGAAAAAACCTTTTATTGAACCAGGGATTTTCCGCGATAAAAATTTCGTTGTCGGACTGCTGTTCAGTTTTGGTATGGGCACCATTCTGCTGGCAACAATGGCGCTGATGCCGCCGCTTTTGCAGGGTTTTATGCACTATCCAGTGATTGATGTCGGTCTGCTGATGACGCCACGCGGGTTCGGCACCATGTTCAGTATGATGATTGTCGGACGTATCGCCGGCAAAGTGGATTTACGTTATGTTATTGCCGCAGGCGTGGTGATCATGGCTATTTCACTCTGGCAGATGACGCATTTCAGTATGTGGATGAGTCAATGGGATATTATCAGTAGCGGTGTGGTACAAGGTATTGGTATGGGGCTGACGTTCGTGCCGCTCTCCACCCTCACCTTTTCAACGCTGGCACCAAAATATCGTACCGAAGGGACCTCTCTCTATTCGTTAATACGCAATATTGGGAGCAGTATTGGCATCTCTGCAGTCACCACGTATTTAGCGCAACAGAGTCAGCGTAATCACAGCATTTTTGCTGAATTTGTTAATCCCTTTAATAAGGCCCTGCATGAGAATATTCACCACGGAGCCTACAGTCTGCATAGCGCATCCGGGCTAATGGCAATTAATGGGGAAGTTACGCGTCAGGCGACAGTGCTGGCTTATTATCAGGATTTCCGCCTGATGATGTTCTTATGTTTACTACTCTTACCCCTGGTGCTGCTCTTTTCCAAACCGACACGTGTGGAAGAACCGATTCTGGAATAATGCGTTCTCCCGCCTGCTCTGCTAAGAAAAATTTATTTTTAAATGAATTTGCGTTTAGGTCTTCACAATGAGTTTGTTAGCATTTCCGCTGTTTTTTATTCGCGGCAAATAAAGCCGTTTTAGAAAAAGGGAAAAGTAGGCATGATCAATAAAAAAAATATTGTGGCAGTCACCGTCTGTACGTTAATGATGGCCAGTGCAAGTGCGCTGGCTGCTCTTCCGTCAGGTAACAGTGATAATGGCATGAATACGAATCCGGGCTCTGATACAGGTACTCAGGGCACCGGCGGCGTGGTCCATTTCACCGGGAAAATTACTGACGCATCCTGCAACGTCAGCACGGATACCGCGGGTCAGACTGTGGATTTGGGCACATGGGCCGCCTCTTACTTTGCAACCCAAAAAGAGACCACCCGTACCCCTTTCCATATTTCGGTGGAGGGATGCCCTGACTCGGTCAAATCCGTTGCCGTTCTGTTCGATGGTACAAAAGACGCTACCGATAATGCGCTGCTGGGCCTGAATTCCGCCGTAGACAGCGACGGAAATACGGCAACAGGCGTGGCCGTTAAGCTGTACGAAAGCGATCGTAATACTCAGATTAAAATTGGCGATGTCTCCAAAAGCGTCACTCTCGCCGAAGGCGAAGACTCTACAACCCTCAATTTTTACGCAAACTACAATGCCACCGCTGACAATGTCACCACCGGTGAAGCAGATGCAGATGCGAACTTCCTGATGGTTTATAACTAATTTGTCAAATAAGCAGACAATATTCTGCTTATTTAATTCTCAGCGGAAATCAACATGGATAAGAAAACATTAGCAATACTGTTTTTGTCATTGGGCTATTCCCTTTCAGCACATGCCGGTGTCGTCATGGGCGGAACGCGTGTTGTTTATCCTCAAGGGCAACGGGAAGTTGCCTTTTCAATTACCAATATGGAAAAAGAGACTCCCTATTTAATCCAGTCCTGGATAGAAAACTTTAGCAGCACCGATAAATCAGCCCCTCCGTTTGTTGTCACGCCAACGTTATTTCGTCTTGATGCTGAGCAAAAAAATACGCTGCGGATCAGCTATCTGGGCACCCCTTTGCCTTCTGACCGTGAGTCCGTTTTTTGGCTCAACGTCAAAAATATTGCGCCGACCAGGAAAGCAAACAGCAATAAACTACAGATAAACGTCAAATCGAAATTCAAACTCTTTTTCCGTCCATCTGGCTTAAAAGGTGATGCCGCTTTGGCCTATAAGCAGCTGAAATTTACCTGCTCCGGTAACAGATTGACCGTGAAAAATCCTTCGCCATGGTTCGTCTCCTTTTATCGGGTCAAGGTGGGTAATACAGAATTAAACGATCCTGGTATGGTGGATCCGTTTGCCGAGCGTAGCTGGAATACATCCTGTGCGGGAGCCATCAGCTGGCAAGCGATCAACGATTTTGGTGGGCTGACCACCCTGGCCACCCAGTCCTGAAATGCGTCTGGCAACGAATCGTTTTTATAACGGTACCAGGCCAATCTCTGTTAATGAAAACCTCCCTCCTAAGCAGCGTCGACGGATTCAGCCTGGTTATTTTCACCGGCGCGCTAACCCTCTGCTGCGGCCTGCGACAGGCACAGGCAGATGACTATTTCGATCCTCATGCATTAGAGATCACCTCCGGGCAGCAGCAAACAAGTGACCTGAGCTGGTTTTCCCGGCAAGGCGGGCAAAAGCCCGGGCGCTACAAAGTTTCTGTTTTCGTTAACCAGACCCAGGTCGATGAATGCGAGCTGGAATTTATCCAGCAAGATGCACAGCTGGTACCGGTTCTGGATGCTGGCTACCTTTCCCGGCTGGGTGTGAACACCGGGGCATTTCCGGCGTTTCAGGCCCTGCATAAAGGCGATACCTTTTCCGACCCCGGAAAATTCATACCCGATGCGGCAGTCAAGTACGATTTCGCCGCCCATCGTCTGAACTTCAGCATTCCGCAGGCGGCAATGCGGCAAAAAAGCCGGGGTTTTATCCCGCCTGAACAGTGGGATGAAGGGATCCCCGCGGCCTTTGTCGATTACAACCTGACGGGATCGACAACCAATATCAACGACATTCACGACAGTGACAGTTTTCTGAGCCTCCGTTCCGGTTTTAACCTTGGCCCGTGGCGCGTCCGTAATGCCTCCTCGGTTGAATACGGCGCTGGTCATCACTGGCAAACGCAGGGTACGTCGGTCAAACGGGCAATTAAACGCTGGAAAAGCGAACTGATGCTGGGGGATGGATACACCTCCGGCGACGTCTTCGACAGTTTTCAATTCACCGGGATGCAGCTTGCATCTGATGAAAATATGCTTCCCGATAGCGAGCGCGGTTTCGCGCCGACCATCCGTGGCATTGCCCATAGCAATGCCCGCATCACCGTTCGTCAGCACGGTTACATCATCTATGAAACCTACGTTGCGCCGGGCGCGTTCGTCATTAACGACCTGTTCCCGACAGCCCAGAGTGGCGACCTCGACATCACGATCCGCGAAAGTGACGGTAGCGAGCGAAAGTTCACCCAGCCGTGGTCTGCTGTGCCCTTTATGCTGCGGGAAGGCCGCGTCAAATTCAGTGCCAGTGCCGGTAAATTTTCCCGCCCGGATACGGATGGCGAGACGCCTGTCTTTATCCAGGCGTCTGCTTTCTATGGCTTGCCTTCAAGCCTCACGCTTTATGGCGGCGCGCAGTTATCCAACCACTATCAGGCGCTGGCCATTGGCGTCGGCAAGGATTTTGGCCAACTGGGTGCATTGGGTATCGATACCCTGGCTGCCCGCGCACAGCTCACCGACAACAAAAAAGGTCACGGTCAGCAGCTGCGCGCCCAGTACCATAAAAATATTGCGACGACAGATACTTCTCTCGATCTGTCCAGTAACCACTACACAACCCGCGATTTTTACAGCTTTAGCGAAGCGAATAATTATCGGGATCCCGACCAGCACATTGAAAACCGCCGTCACCGGACAGAGTTCAGCCTGACGCAGGATTTTGGTGGCTGGGGCAACATCAGCGCATCGTTTTATCGACAGAAATACTGGGACTCTTCTGCCGTAGATCAGACCGTGCACGTGGGATATTACGCCAACTATAAGGGCATCTCCTGGAGCCTGGGCTACTACCTCACACGCTCAAGTTCAGATGACAGCGACAACGAGCGTTCGGTCAACCTGAGCGTGAGCGTTCCGCTAAGCCGCTGGTTGCCTGGCGGCACCACCAGTTACAGTCTCAACAACAATCTGAATGGCCACACCACGCAACAGGTTTCCCTGTACGGAACGGCGCTTTCACAGGATCAGCTCAGCTACAACATCCAGCAAGGTTTTGATAATCAGGCCCATGTTGCCAACAGCAATCTGGCGCTGGCCTGGCATGGCGGTTCGGGCAGCGCCAGCATCGGTTACAGCCACGATCGCTATAACGATCGTCTTAACTACGGTGCGGCCGGCGGCATTGTGGCGACGCAATATGGCGTGACGCTGAGCCAAAGCCTTGGCGACACCATTGGCCTGATCCGCGCAGAAGGCGCACCTGACGTGCAGATTGAAGGGGCAACCAATGTTCATACCGATTCTCGCGGCTACGCCGTCATGCCCACACTCTCGGCGTACCACAAGAATACGCTTTCACTGGATACCGAAACGCTGGCGGATGAGGTTGATCTTGAACAAAACAGTCAGACGGTCGTTCCTACCAGCGGCGCGGTGGTTCTGGCGAATTACCGCACCCATGTGGGAGTAAGAGCCCTGATTACGCTCACCTGGCAGGGGCGTCCCCTCCCGTTTGGTGCCAACGCTTTTGTCTCCGGCGCTGAAAACGCGACATCCAGTAAAGGGATTGTGGGTGATGGCGGACAAGTCTATCTGAGCGGCGTACCGCTGCGCGGTGTGCTTCATGCCAGCTGGCGCCAGCAGGGGCAGACAGTCCGTTGTTCGGCTCCCATCACACTGCCTGCAGCAACAGAATTCAGTCCCGTCAGGCTGCTGGTGGAAAAATGCGATTAAAGACAGAGGATGATGTGAAAAAAATGACAACGCTATTTCGGGTAATAACAGTCCTGGCAGGCTGCATTATGTCTTTTCCCTTTCAGGCCGTTGCAGCACAGAGCTGTCCACCCACAATGAACGATGCGGTTATCAACTTCCAGAATTACTCCATTACGGATAATCCGTCACTTTCCCCGGGCTCAATGCTGTCTGGTGCGATTCTGGGGCAGGAGAATCGCTCATTTTATAACTGCGCTGAAGGCACGGGCCCGGTCACAATGCGTTTTGTCGCAGACAGCGGCTTAACCGTCTCTGGCGTGAGTGGCGTGGCGCCTAACGGGACGGGCGCACCGGCATCGGTTTATGACGTTCCCGATATTCCCGGCGTAGGGTTTGCCGTGGGCGTCAGGGAGACCACCCACTGCGCGGGCCAGCCGGTTCACTACATCGCGGCGGGTGATGACAGCGTGGCGGTATGTAACACCAGTGATCCTTCGCAAATGGCCACCCAGTTCTTCGTTGTGTTCTACAAAACCGCGCCGGAGATTATCTACGAACAGCCAAACAGTGGACAAATCAGGGCGGGAAAGCTGATTCTCGAAGATGCCAGTGGTGCGGTGATATCCGAGGCGGGTGTGACTGTAGAAGTGGCGGCAACGGACCTGAAAGTGCATAAATCGAGTTGTTACATCACTGATGCCAACATTAGCGTGAACATGGGACAGACCAGCGTCAGCGATCTTAATAATGGCATCGATGGGGAAAAGCATCGCTTCACGATCCCCCTTTCCTGCGAAGCGTCGCAAACCAACGCCGTGAAGATAGGCTTTTTTGGGCCCACGGAAAAAGACGGGGCAAATAATGATGTCTTTACCCTGAGCCAGCAAGACGGGGCGGCCACCGGCGCGGGGATCCGCCTCCTGTACGGTGACAGCTATGGCTCCGCACAGGGTAAGCCTGTGCCGCTTAACAGTACCGGTGTCGAAGCCTTTGCCAACAGTGCTAACCAGACGCAGTTCAGTCTGAATTATGATGCCCAGTATGTTCGCACGGCTCCGCAGGCGACCGCCGGGCAAGCCGACAGTCTGGCGACCTTTAGCCTGATTTATAACTGAGAAACAAGACCCCGAGGGAGCCACCTTCGGGTCTGTTTCGTTTCGTCACCGTACGTCCCGACACACCTCAAGCACTTTCTCTCTCAGCCAGCGATGCCCCGGATCCTTTTCCATTCTCGGATGCCACATTTGCGACACCGTTATGCTCCGGGTTTTAAAGGGCAGTTCGAACACATGCAGTTGCTCCGTCATCTGCTGATTGAGCAAATACAGCGCCGGCACCATGGCGATAAAATCGGATGCCAGTGCCACGGATAATGCCGTAGGAAAACCCGGTACCACGCTCGCCACTTTTCGCGTCAGGCCTGACTCCGCCAGCGCATCATCCACAAACCCATGTAACGATCCGTCCGGCGCGGCCACCACATGACCCCAGGCGACATACTCCTTCACGCCGATTTCCGGTAATGATGCCAGCGGATGCGTCTTACGCACTGCGCCAACAAACCTGTCCTGAAAAAGCCGTTGCAGACGAATTTCCGGTCCCATATTGCTCTGAACGCCAATTTCCAGATCAACGAGCCCCTCCCGCAGATAGCGTGACGTTTTTTCAGGCTTCGGCGCAAAGCGAAGACAGACGTCCGGCGCAGCTTCAGCCACGGCGGCAATCAGCGCCGGGCCAAACGCGACGACAAACCCATCATTGGCTCTGATGGTAAAAAGCCGCGCCAGTTTCTCCACCTGCAATGTCTCCATTGACGGCTGCAGCACCGCCCTCGCCTCCTGCACCGCATTTCTGACTCGCTCCCGGGAGGCTTCCGCCCAGGGCGTCAGCACCATATTTCGTCCGGCCCGCACCAGGAGCGGATCGCCCGTTACTTCTCTCAGGCGGCTGAGCGTGCGGCTCATGGCGGAGGTACTCAGGTTTAAGCGGCGCGCGGCCCCGGCGACGCTGGCTTCTGCCAGCAGGATGTCGAGCGCGACCAGCAGGTTAAAATCGGGATCGGACATGATGAACCTCAGATAAGGCGTTACGTGCAATGATTAAGTGTAAACCATGCGCCTTCCGCCTTATATACCCCGCGCTTATAGTTTCGTCATCAAAACCGACTTCAGGAGTGCAGATGATGACGCTATTTTCAAACCAACCCGGTGATGACGGGCTGCCAGGCCGGGAGCGCGCCAGGGTAATGTTCGCCGTAATGATGACCACATTGATGGGCGTTTTCGATGGCACCATGATTAACATTGCTCTGCCATCTATGGCACAGGCAATGCATGTGCCCGCAAGTTACGCGGTCTGGTTCGCCAACGGTTATCTGCTTGCCGCCGCCATGACGCTGATGATTTTCGCCTCGCTCGCCACCCTCTACGGCACCCGTCCCATTTTTCTGGCCGGTCTCGCCACCTTTACGCTGACATCGCTGGGTTGCGCGCTGGCAACAACCCCGGAGCTGCTCACCGGGATGCGTGTCTTGCAGGGGATCGGCGGCGCGGCCACGTTGAGTATAGCCCCGGCGATCCTGCGTTCCGTCTTTCCGGGCCGGTTGCTCGGTCGCGTGCTGGGCCTGCACGCCCTGCTTATTGCCTCCAGTACCGCCGTTGCGCCCGTGCTGGGCGGCGCAATACTGGACACCCTGAGCTGGCAGTGGCTGTTTGCGATCAACATCATTCCCGGAACCTTCGCGCTGTTGCTGGCTGGCAAGGCGTTACCCGGAAAATCAACGTCCGAAAAAGCGGCGTTCGACGCGCCCGGCGCGATGCTCTCGGCGGTGCTTTTAGGTTCAATGATTATGGCGGCGAACAGCCTTAATTTTGCAGCTGTCTGCTGGGGTATTGTCGCGCTGGTCAGCACGGTTCTGTTTATCTGGCATATCCGCCGTGCCCCGGCGCCGTTACTGCCCCCCGCTATTTTCAGCAACGGGCGTTTTACCCTCGCGGCATTAACCTCGTTAGCCTCGTTTATCAGCCAGGGAATTACTTTTATCGCCCTGCCTTTCCTGTTCCAGAGCGTATATGGCTACAGCCCTGTCGTTTCCGCACTGCTGTTTATCCCGTGGCCAATCGGCATCGTGCTGATCGCGCCTCATGCGGGCCGTTGGGCGGACACGATTTCTGCGCCGCTGATCTCAACCATCGGGCTGGCTATTTTTGTCGTGGGGTTGATCCTGCTGGCGATGCTGCCCGCCGCGCCCTCTGCCTGGGATATCTGCCTGCGCAGTCTGGTGTGCGGTATCGGATTTGGCTGTTTTCAGAGCCCTAACAACCGGGAAATGCTGTCGAATGTTTCGCGCGGGCACGCCAGCTATGCCTCCGGGGTGTTGTCTGTTGCGCGGACGTTCGGGCAGTGCCTGGGTGCCGCAGTTGTGGCCATCCTGCTGACCATCATGTCCCCCGAAACCGGCCAGACGTTGAATGAACGGGCCGTCCATTTTGCGCTGTGGGTGGCGGTGGCGACGTCTGTCGCGTCGGTGCTGTGTAGCCTGAGTCGACTGCGCAAAACGCAGGCAGCCGTTAATTATCTCAACTAGACTTCTTAGCGGCTGTACGTCTTCATCTAAGACTCAGCCCACTTCACTCAGGTTCTTTCACTCCCCGAGAGGTCTACCATGTCATTTGTCACCACCAAAGATGATGTCAGTATCTTCTATAAAGATTGGGGTCCCAAAGATGCACAACCTATCTTCTTCCACCACGGCTGGCCATTAAGCGCTGACGACTGGGATAACCAGCTGTTGTTCTTTTTAGCTGAAGGCTTCCGCGTTATCGCCACCGACCGTCGCGGTCATGGCCGTTCTAGCCAGGTCAGCGACGGGCACGATATGGACCATTACGCCGCCGATGTTTCAGCCGTCGTTGAACATCTGGATTTACACAATGTGGTGCATGTCGGCCATTCCACCGGCGGCGGGCAGGTTGCACGCTATGTGGCGAAATACGGACAACCGCAGGGCCGCGTGGCGAAAGCGGTGTTGATCAGCGCCGTACCGCCTTTGATGGTGAAAACGCCGGATAATCCGGGCGGTACGCCGCTTGAGGTGTTTGACGGATTCCGTCAAGCGCTGGCCGCCAACCGGGCGCAATTTTACCTCGATGTGGCGACCGGCCCGTTCTACGGTTTTAACCGAACCGGAGCTGAAATATCGCAGGGAACCATCCAGAACTGGTGGCGACAGGGGATGATTGGCAGCGCGAAAGCGCACTATGAAGGTATTAAAGCGTTTTCAGAAACGGATCAGACTGAAGATCTGAAAGCGATTACCGTGCCGGTGCTTATTTTGCAGGGCGATGACGATCAGGTGGTGCCGTATAAGAACGCCAGCCTGCTTCAGGATGAGCTCATCAGCAACAGCACGCTTAAGGTTTATCCGGGCTATCCGCACGGTATGCACACCACGCACCCTGATACGATCAACAAAGACTTACTGGAATTTATTCGCAGCTGACAACCTGAAACGGGTGGCCTGTGCCACCCGCTCCGGGAACTTACAGCGAGGCTTTCAACCGCAGGACCGCTTCCTTGAGATTCTCATCCGTGACGCTGACATAAGACATGCGCAGCGTGGCGTGATCCGGCTCGTTGCAGTAGAAGAACTCACCTGGCACATAGACCACACCGTTGTTGAGCGTCTTTTTCAGCCACTCGGTGGTGTTCATTTCGTATTTAAATTTCGCCCACAGGAACATACCGCCCATCGGCTTGTGGAACGTCAGATGTTCGCCCAGCTCGCTTTCCACTGCCTGACAGAGGATCTCGCATTTATGTTTATAGGCGTCGCGGATCAACGCGATTTGCCCCGCCAGACGGCCGGTCGTCAGATAGTGGTAAGTGAGCGATTGCGACAAGGTGCTGGTGTGCAGATCGGTGGCCTGCTTCAGAATGACAACCTGACGTTTCACCCAGTCCGGCAGCACTAACCAGCCTACCCTTGCGCCCGGCGCGAGGATTTTTGAAAACGTCGAGGTGTAAATCACGTTATCGCTGCAGCCCATTTCCGCCGCCCAGGCTTTTAATGGGGTGAAGGTTTTGTCGGTAAAATTGATTTCGCCGTAGGGATCGTCTTCGATAATGACGAAATCGTAACGCTGCGCTAATTCCACTAACTGCTTGCGACGCGGCTCTGCCAGGGTCACGCCGCCAGGGTTGCCAAACGTCGGGACGATATAAACAGCTTTGATCGGCGTGGTCTTAACCAGCGCTTCGAGCTCATCGACGATCATCCCTTCGCCATCGGTACCCACCGACATCAGGTTCGCTTCTGCTAACTGCAGAACCTGCAGGGCCGCGAGATAGGTTGGACGTTCGACGACCACAATATCGCCCGGATTAATCAGCGCCCGCGCCAGAATATCCAGCGACTGCTGGGAGCCGGAGGTGACGACCACCTCGTCAATACCGCAGCGAATCCCCCGGCCGCTCAGCAGCTGGCAAATTTCCCCGCGCAGCTCCGGGCTGCCCTCGCTCAGTCCGTACTGGAAAGCGTCTTTCCAGGTGCTGGAGAGCACTTTTTCCATTGCCATTTCCAGCCCTTCGCGATCGAAAAGATCCGGGTTAGGAATGCCCCCACCGAGTGAAATCACCCCTTCCATCTTGCTGTGTTTTAATAGTTCTCTGATCGCTGATGACTGGAGGTTTTGTACTTTGTGGGCAATTTTGTTGTGCGACATCTTTTATTATCCTGGTTTGTTGTATCCCAGTTTAAGTATCACATGTCGGCGGCTTTGATAATCACTTTCTGCGGCAGAAAAACGAGGAATAACAATTGAAGAGGCCGGAGCACGACGGCTCCGGCAGAAGGATCAGAATTCGATACGGGCGCCGAAGTTATAGCGGCGGCCTTCCAGCATCGAAGACTGGTTATAGGAGGTGCGGTAAATCGGGTTAGCATCGAACAGGTTATAGATCCCGGTCATCAGCGTAACGTTCTTGTTCAGGTGATAACGCGCCCCCAGATCGACGAGCGCGTAGGCTTCGGTTTCGCTGGATTTGCCGATGTCCGGCGAGGAGCTGCGCCAGCTCGCTTTGGTCCACAGTTCGAGGTCGTTCACCCCGTTCCAGGTCAGAGAGACGTTGGCCATGCTTTCCGGGAAATCGCTCAGGGCATAGCCTTTGTAGTCGCCGCTTTTCTGCTCGCTGTGGGTATAGGTATAGTTCGCGTTGGCTCTTAACGATGACGTTACCTGCCAGTCGCCGTTCAGCTCCAGACCGTAGATCTCAGCGTCGCTGACGTTGGCGTACTGAAAGACGGAATCTGCGACGTAACCGTTATAAGTACACGTCTGCGTGTCTGATGCGGTACAAATCACGCGGTCGCTGATTTTGTCCTTGAATTTGGTGTAGAAGATGGTCGCATCCAGCGCCAGCGCGTCCTGCTGCCAGTACAGGCCCAGCTCGGTGTTAACGCTCTCTTCCGGTTTCAGATCATCATTACCGATGCCGATCTCAGAATAAGGATATGCGCCATACACGCTGGTGAAGCCTTCGTTATTCTGGCGCAGATCCGGTTTCTTATACCCGGCCGACACGCCGCCCTTCAGCGCCCAGCTCTCATCAATGGTCCAGTTGCCGTAGATCTTAGGCGTGACGTGATAACCGAAATAGCTGTCGTGATCGAGACGCGCCGAGGTGGTCAGGGTGAAGTCCGGCACAATCATCCACGCGTCTTCAGCAAATACCGCCCAGCCATTACGCGAAATCTCGCTCACCGGCGTGACGCCCGGCGCTTCTTTATCCTTAATGCCGAACTCATCATCCAATTCGTTGCGGGTAAAGTTCACGCCCAGCGTCAGCTTGTGGTCGCCCAGGGTAAAAATGTTGGCGCTGTTCGCTTCGTAGTTCTTCTGGGTAATAAACTGCGAGGACATCTCCGGCACGCGGTACTCGGTCTTCGCTTTCTCGTAGCTGACGAAGTTCTTCACTTCCAGTATGTCGCCGTACCAGGCATGTTGTGACAGCGAAGCCGCGTCGCGGTCAAAGCCCCAGTACCACTGCTTATCGTTATGCGTCTTCTCCTGATTGCCTTTGGTGGCGTTCAAATCCCACAGCTGGGTGTCGGTTGGTGACATGGAGATCGTCGCATCCAGATTGCCGGACTGATGCTTTACAAAACGCTCATCGTTGATGCTGTCATCGTCACGGCGATCGAGATAATCCGCGGCCAGGCTCACCCCAAGTTTACCGGGGATCACCGGGCCCATCACAAAGGCATTGGTCTGGTTGGTATTGCCGTACTCGCTCTTCTCCTGCAGGAAGTAGTTATCCTCCAGAACGCCGGTCCACTTCTCCAGGTTATAGGCTTTTTTGGTGATGACGTTGACCACGCCGCCGATGGAGTCAGACCCATAGAGCGAGGACATTGGCCCGCGGATCACTTCGATCCGCTCGATGGCGGCCAGCGGCGGCATAAAGGCCGCTTCGGTGCCGATATGGTGGCCGTACGGACGGGATTCGCGGGTGGCCTGTTTGATGCCGTTCACCATGTACGAAGTATAGGTGGAGTCCATCCCGCGCATCTGCACATCGCCCGTCGCCAGGCTGCCGTGGCCGTTGCCCACCAGGACGCCCGGCATCTCGCGCAGGGCTTCCGTGACGTTCTGGTTCGAGCGGGTGTTCAGCTCCTTTTCATTTACCACGGAGATGGTTGCGGGTGCTTCGCGACGTTCCTGGCTGAAGCCGGTCGCGGTGACGACCAGCTCATCTTCGTTAACGGCGGTAGTTTCTGCGGCGAAAACGGCCGCAGGAAGGTTAGCCAGGGCGAGCGAAACCGCCACGGCCATGCGTGTCTGCTTTATCAAAACCGGATCCTCAGAACTTAGTTAAATCAATCTTGAGCACGTAGTCAGCCTGGTTGGCTTTCTCACCCTGCTTGACGCTGGCATAGAGCGTGCTAGCATCGGCAGACAGCGCCAGGCTGTTTGGCATCGCCGTGGTTTTAATGGTGTGTTTCAGGCGATTGCTGGTCGCGTCGATTACGCTAATCTGGCGATCGTTACGGTGAGTGACGTAGACCTCTTCCCGCGCCGGGTTGTACAGCACGGCAACGGAGTTTGGGGTCGGAACGCGATGGAGCAGCTTGCCGGAGTCGAGCTGCACAACCAGCACGTCTTTGGTGTTGGTGTCGGCGATATAGCCTACGCCCCTGGCGGTGTTCAGCGCGATGTTGAGGAAATAATGTTCCGGATCGGCGGGATCGACTTTCACGCGATTAAGCAACTGCGACGTTTTGCCATCGAGGGTAATCAGTTCGCCGCTGCCGGAGACGACATAGACCCTGTCGCCCGCTTCATCTACCGCAAAACCGACCGGCTCAAGTTTTTGAAGGGTCTGGGCAAGCTCCTGCTTCTGCGTATCCACCACCCAGAGCAGGCCTTTATCCTTACGCCCTATCCCGGAGACGTACAGACGCTGATGCTTCTTATCCAGTACCACTTCACGCACGTGGGCTCTCTTTTCCGGATCGGAATTGTCGCTCAGCTGAAGGGTTTTGATGGCTTTGTCGGTGCGCGTATCGAGCAGCGTCACTGACCCTTCCAGCGCATTGCCGAGATAGAGAATGTGGTTTTCTTCATCCAGCGCGACGGCAAACGTGCGACGCTCCATCGGGATTTTCGCGTCAATTTGCAGCGACTGCGCCGCCAGCTTAAAGACTAACCCGTCCGTTTTGTCTTTATCGAATGAAGGCGCGGAGGCAGCGTAAAGCGCCTGCTGGCCTTTGTCCCAGGCCAGTTCGTAGACGCCATGCCCAAGCGGCTGGGAGACGAAATCCTTTTCGGTGAAGGTTTTGGCGAATACTGACCCCGAGTGCATCGCCAGGGAAATGGCGAGCGCGCACAGAGTTTTGTTCATTACGGCAGAGGCTTTAATCATGTTATTTTTCTTTACAGTTGCTTACGTAAAGAAAAATGATAATGAAAATAACTATCATTATCAATTACAAACAGGCGTAACTTCCCTACCAATTTTTGTACTCATCTACTCCATCCGCCCTATTTTTGCCGCCTGGCTTGCCAGACCGCGGAAAATCGCCCCGCTTATCTGCTCCGGGAAATCCGCAGGCAGGTCCGCCGTAACGGTCGCTATGACCTCATCGGTGCGGCTGGACATCTCTTTCATCAGTTTTAGCGCGGAGTCCTGCGAATACCCCGCGTGCGCAGCGGTACTGATAAAGTGGCGCGGCTGGATCGTCGCGAAATGGTATTGCCGGTTTTTGCCCTGTAAAGCCATGGCCATCTTCGCTTTTTTGGCCGGGATACTCCCCGCTTCAAACAGCGGAAATGCCGAAATCACATCGTATAAAGGGGTCATGCGAAACGAGGAGTCCGCTTCGATAAACAGGCTGAAATTCTTACCGTGACCATCTATTGCAGCCAGCATCCAGAACAGGATCTGCGTTTTAAAGAACATCTCACGATCCTGTCCGGCAAGGCGGGAGCCGAGCAGCAGCTTCATGGCGTCGGCGATGCCGGGACCGCCGTGGGATTCATATTTCAGTGCCGGAGAGACGCCCAGCGCCTGACAAAAATCCTCCTGCGGCAGACGCATCAGCCAGCCGCTGCGGGCCCAACGGCGATCGAAGCGCTCAATAATCAGCACCTTTTTGCCACTAAAGGTCGCCATTTCGGCCTGTGCAACGGGGAATCCAAAGGCTTTCGCTATCCGCAGGCAAAGCCACTCGTTTTCACAGCTCTCGCTAAGATCGATATTGTTCTGCTCTATCCTGCCGATCGGCAGCTTGAAAATATGGCTGGTTGGGGTACTGCCCTGGGGTCGCTGCCAGCGATCCTGATACCACAGCAGCGCTGTTTTCTCCTGCGCGCCGGCCAGCGAGATGCGGAAATCGGCCTCCTCTTCGCTCATGCCGAGCGGCGCCATCTGGTAGCCCTCAAGCAACGCCGCAATCTGCGCATCATCCAGCGGTTCGGCGACAATATCCGTCACCGACGGAATCTCCAGCCCCGGTGGATAGAGCTGAATGGCGCCGACGCAGTCTCGTCCGACGCTGGCGAGCAGATCAAAGGGATGCGCCGTTTCGACCTGAAAGCGGGCCTGCATGCGGGCAATGATTGCCTCTGAATCGGGCAACAGGTTACTGAAAAAATTGAAGACCTGCTTTCCGCGTATCCTGCCATGCTGTAGCGGCAGAGACAGCGAGATAGAACGCGCGCCCGGCTCTGCCAGCCACCCGGGGGCATACTCAAAGGACATCGCACCGCTGCCATCACGATGCAGCGTACCCACCACGTCGCCGTTCATGGCAACCGTCAGACGTTGTGCGCGCATCGCTTACCACTCCTTGGTCCATGTAGTGTTATCGGGCAGCGAAGAGCCTCTTTTCACCACATGCAGTTCCAGATCCAGCGCCGAGAGGATTTTAAACAGCGTCTCCAGTTTGGTGGATTCCGGTTTGTTCTCGAAATCCGATACCGTGGTTTGTTTAATACCAACCTGTTCAGCCGTCTCAGATTGCGTTAACTTATTGACCTTACGCTGATCCCGGACAGCCTGAGCCAGCGCGCCAGCTGATGTCACCTTCATGCCTACCCCCCATAGCGGATATTCTAAGAAAATCCCCTGTAGGGGATAAAACAAGAATAACCCCTATAGCGGTTAAATTCAATTTATCCTCTATGACGGATAGAATAACGGTTATGCCCTTTCTACTCTGTTAAGCGATGTACTCTGGCACGATGTTGATGTCAGGTTATTGATGAAAGCATATTGTATGTTGTAACTAAAGAACATTGCTGACCATTTATCTGTATTTATGGATTGTCAGATGAGCCGCCTTATGTATATTCCACCAGCGTTAAGCCGCACAGATTTAATAACAAAAGCGGATCGGGTATATATTTTCCGGGCTAAGACGAAAGTACCAGACGCAGTTTTGAGACATCAGGACAGATATGCAGGAAACGAGCGTAGCGGGCAGCGATTATTTTAAGCTGTGGTTAGGGCGTAATATCGTTTAACCGAGCCGTAACGCATAAAAAAAGCGCCACCAGCACATGATGATTTTATTCGAATTTTTAATAACCGAAGCGAAGGTCGGTTGAAAAACCCCGCTCTGGAGCAGGATCCGCGACTATCATTGAAAGAGAAGGTAGCAGTGTTTTCGCATTGATACACAGGACGTAGACATAAAACGGGTGAACTCCGGGGTATTGCTATTGCCCTATTCCGCTGTTAACGAAATATGTGGAGGGGATGGTTATGGTTGAATGTTTTTGCAATAAACATGGCTCAGATTTTATTCTGCATTATTTTTCTCCGTAAGTATGGGTAATCAAGTATGGCCGGGCGTTTTAAATAACGAGGCTTAAAATATTTATTAAAAATACGATTACCCATTCCGGAGCAACAATATGCCGATATTCAGGTCGTTCTGGCAGGCAGGTTTTGAAGGTGCGGATTTTGTTACGCGGGCAGGTAACGCCCTTTCAATGGATAAAGCAACGGAGCATGACATACGCCATACAGAGGATTACCGCGCGCTAGAACCGTTCAACATTGCAACGGTAAGAGAGAGCGTTGGCTGGCGTCTTGTCAATAAATCAGGCGGTTACGACTTTACTACCGTTGCCAAAAAGATGATTTCGGCACAAGAAACGGGCGTGCAAATTTGCTGGACGATCTGTCACTACGGCTTTCCTGATGATATCGATTTTTTCTCCGAGGAATTTGTCTCCCGTTTCGCCCATTTATGCGGTTCTCTGGCCGCGTTTCTGCGCCCCTGGTATGACGAGCCGCCCGTCTATTCGCCCATCAATGAGATCTCATTCACAGCCTGGGGCATTGCGGTGGGGCTGTTCCCCACTTCTCCACCGGGCGCGGGTGAAAGCATGCAGGTCAAACGACAGCTGGTTCGCGCCACAATTGCCGCCTGCGATGCCATATGGGCGGCCGATCCGCGAGCGAGAATTTTACATTGCGACCCGTTAATCCATCTGATTTCGCCGGATAGCGATCCCGTAAGCATTGAGCAAACCGAGGCTTTGCGTACCGCGCAGTTTCAGGCGTGGGACATGCTTACAGGCAGACATGAGCCTGAACTGGGTGGTCATCCCCGCTATCTGGATCTGCTCGGGGCCAATTATTACCACGACAATCAGTGGATTATGGGCAACAACCAGCGCCTGCCGTGGCATCTGGGCGACCATCGCCGACGGCTGTTGCACGAAATGTTGCAGGAGACCTGGGAGCGCTATCAGCGTCCGATTCTGCTTGCCGAAACGAGCCATGTGGGTAGCGGGCGTGGCGCCTGGATTAAGGATATCGCTTCAGAGGTGGCGCAGGCGCAGCTTGCAGGCGTGGAGCTCGTAGGGATTTGCCTTTACCCGATTATTGACCGACCCGACTGGGAGAACAGCACGCTCTGGCACCACTCGGGCTTATGGGATTTGTCGCCAGAAAAAGAGAGGCAGCTTAATGCCGTTTATGCCCGTGCGCTTAAACAAACCCAGTCCCGACTGGAACACTTTCAATACTTAACTGGCGTCAATATTTGCACCAGCAAAGAGGTATCAGGCATGGAAAAAATTTATGTTTTTAGTCACCTGCGCTGGGATTTTGTTTTTCAGCGCCCGCAGCATCTGCTGACGCGGCTTGCTGAGCACTATCAGATTGTATTTATCGAAGAGCCGCTCTGGTCAGCGGGTAAAGCGGAGCTGAAGATGACCCAGCCCGCGCCTAACGTGACCGTCATCCAGCCGCATACGCCGTCTACAGAACCGGGTTTTCACGATGAGCAAATCGCCTGGCTGGAAACGCTGCTGTCAGAGATCCGCGATGAAGGTGAAACCCCGGTCGTCTGGTTCTACACGCCGATGGCGCTCCCCCTGCTGAAAGTCTTTACCCCGGCCGTCGTGGTGTACGACTGTATGGATGAACTGGCCGCCTTTGAGAAAGCGCCCCGACAGCTTCTGCAGCGTGAATCAGCCCTGCTGACGCGCGCGGATATCGTCTTTACCGGCGGGCCGAGTCTGTATGCCGCCAGGAAAGATCGCCATCCGAACATTCACTGTTTTGCCAGTAGCGTGGATGCGGTGCATTTTGAACAGGCGCTGGATCGCACGAATCACCATCCGCTGCAGGATGACATTCCCCACCCGCGGCTGGGCTATTACGGCGTGATTGACGAGCGGATGGATTTACGGCTTATCGCGACGCTCGCGGATGCGCATCCGGAGTGGCAAATCGTGATGGTCGGCCCGGTGGTGAAAATCGACCCGTCAACCCTGCCGCAAAGAAGCAATATTCACTATCCCGGCATGCAGCCATACCAGGCCCTGCCCCACTTCCTTGCCGGCTGGGACGTCTGCCTGATGCCGTTTGCGCTGAATGAGTCCACGCGCTTTATAAGCCCGACGAAGGTGCTGGAATACATGGCCGCGCAGCTGCCGGTAGTCAGTACCGCCATTGCCGATGTCGAAAAACCTTATGGCCACGTGGTTGCCGTCGCCCGGGATCATACCGCCTTTGTCGTGGCCTGCGAACAGGCACTGGCGTTATCAGAGGAGGAACGCGCCTCGCAGCGCGAGATCATGCAAGAGATTGTCGCCAGTACCTCCTGGGATAAAACCGTGCAGAATATGCATGAGCTGATTGAACAGGCGTTTGCCCGCCATCAGGCCCGGTCGACAGTCGCAGCGGAGGCCGCCAGCGACGACCTTTCTTCCCCGCCGGTTTTACGGCTGATCCCACCGGCCAGAAGCGGTGCAGAAGCCGAACGCTGTTTAATTCTGGGAGCCGGGCCGACGGGTCTTAGCGCGGCCTACCATTTTGGCGAAGGGGCAATCTTGCTGGAGCGTAATGAAACGGTGGGAGGCCTGTGCCGCTCGGTTCAGGACAACGGATTTACCTTCGACTATGCGGGGCACATTATGTTTTCCGCCGATGAGGAGGTGCTGGCCCTGTACAACATCCTGCTGGGTGACAATATCCACTGGCAGATCCGCGAAGCCTGGGTCTATACCGACGGCGTGTATACCCGCTACCCCTTCCAGGGATCGCTTTACGGCCTGCCTGCGCCGGTGATTAAAGAGTGCATTCTGGGTGCCATCGAGGCGCGATATGGCACGGGTTCTGAGGTGAAAAGCATGGCCCCGACCTGCAGTAATAGCGCCCGTCACCATCATGACTGCTGTGCCGATGGCGCAGTGCCGGACTACACCAGCACAGGCCAGCAGACGCCGCCAGAAGGCAGCTTTGAAGCTTTCATCTATGAAACCTGGGGCAAAGGGATCGCCCGCCATTTTGCTATTCCCTACAACAAAAAATTATGGACGGTGCCGCTCTCGGAAATGGAGACCTCGTGGCTGGGTGGACGCGTCCCCCTGCCGGATCTGGATCAGATTATCGAGGGTGCGCTGGGTGAAACCGCGAAGCCCATGGGGCCCAATGCGCGTTTCGGCTATCCCCTGAAAGGCGGTTTCCAGGCGCTGATGTCCGGGTTTGTGCCGCATATTAAGGGCCGCATCGAGACGGGCGCGGAGGTCAGCAAAATCTACGTTAACCAGCATATCGTGGTGCTCTCTGACGGCAGACAGTATCGCTATGAACAGATGATCAGTACCCTGGTGTTGCCGGAACTTATCCGCCTGATGGGCGACGAAGTGCCCCCGGATGTTCGCAAAGCCGCAAAAGGACTGCGTCACGTCTCTGTGCGCTGCGTCAACCTGGGGATTAATCGCGACAATCTGACCGATAAACACTGGATCTACTACGCCGGTAAGACGGTATTTCATCGAATCTTCGTGCAGGGCAACGCCAGCCCGTTCTGTAGCCCGGCAGGCGCGTGCGGCCTGACCTGCGAGATCAGCTATTCGCCGGATAAGCCTCTGCCTGCCGACGGCCAGGCGCTGATCGACAGATGCATTCAGGAGTGCATCGACGTGGGGATCATCTCGCATAACGATGAGATCGTCACCTCCAATCAAATCGACATCCCTTACGCCTACGTTATCTATGACCAGCAGCGCAAGGAGAACGTCGAAACGATCAGAAAATGGCTGTTGCTGCACGGCATTACCCTCGCCGGACGATACAGCGAATGGGAGTACTACAATTCTGACCATGCATTTATCGCCGGAAAAGTGGCGGTTGAGAAGGTCAGGCAGTCTGCGTACCGGCACTCCGTTTCGTAGTGGTCTACACTCTCGTGCATAAAAAACAAAGAGCGCGGGATAAATGGAGAGTCTTTTGAATCATCACGAGCTGAACCTGTTCTCGCAGCTCGTATGGCAACTCGGTGCTGGCCAGGGCAGCAACGCCCTGCGCCAGCAGACGCTTGAGAATGTGTGCGCCCTGCTGCAGGCCGACTTTGCGGCGTCGTGCATCTGGTCTCCCGCCTCTAATACGTCCTCCCATGGCGTCAGCTGGAACATAGATGAACGCGCGATGCGGGAACATGCCAGCACCTGGCAGTACATTGACCCCATCACGCCGCTGCTGCGGGCAAAACAGCGTCCCACCCTGGTGGACGAGGTAATGAGTGCGCGCGAGCTTAAAAAGAGCGCCTTTTATAATGAGTTCCTGAAACCCTGCGGCATGCATCACGGGGTGAACGTCTACTTTTTACGTGATGGCGAAGATGTGGGGGATCTGCGCATCTGGCGAGCTAAAGGCGCCGCACCGTTCGGGCAACGGGAGTTGCACCTTCTGCACTTGCTGGAGCCCTGGTTCGCCAGAGCCTTACCGAAACGGGATAAAACGCCGCTGCTCACCGCCCGGGAGCAGGAGGTCGTTGATCTGGTCTGCAAAGGACTGGGTGATAAAGAGGTTGCCCGGCTGCTGAACATCGGGTTTACCACCGTGCGCACCCATCTCAATCACGCCCTGAAAAAGCTCGACTGCGCCAACCGGACGGAGCTGGCCTCCAGACTTAAGCATTAATCTCTCCTCAATCCTGAGGATGGCGCGCTAATTGCCGATTTGCCTAAATGTTCCGGACTACCACCGTCCGGAAATAGCCTAATGAAAACAATAAACGACCTGACACAACTGCACACCCTTACCGCCACCGACGCGGCACAACTCATTCAGGAACAAAAAGTGTCGAGCGAGCAGCTCGTTCGCGCCTGTTTAGCCCGTATAGACGCCCAGCCTCACCTCAACGCCTTTATTACGGTGAACGCGCAGCAGGCGTTAGCCCAGGCCAGAGCCTGGGACCAGCATCTCGCCGACGGCGGCGCACCGTTGCCTCTCGGCGGTGTACCTATTGCGGTGAAAGATAATATTCACGTGGCCGGATTGCCCAATACCGCCGGTACGCCAGCCCTGAAGGACTTCGTGCCCACGACCACCGCGCCGGTGATCCAACGGCTGATCGACGCGGGGGCCATCGTGGTTGGCAAATGCAATATGCACGAGCTGGCCTTTGGCGTAACCGGCTATAACGCGGCGTATCACTCGCCGGACGTTAAAGGGGTGCGCAATGCCTGGGATGCCAGCCGGATTGCGGGCGGTTCGTCGTCGGGCAGCGCAGTGGCCGTTGCCGCCGGAATGGTACCGGTGGCGATGGGCACCGATACCGGCGCCTCGGTTCGCCAGCCCTGCGCCCTGAACGGCTGCGTCGGTTTTCGGCCTACCACGGGCCGCTACTCTCAGGCGGCGATCACCCCGATTTCCCACACCCGGGATACCGCAGGCCCGATGGCCCACAGCGTGGCCGATATCACTCTTCTCGACAGCCTGATTACCGGTGCCGCGATATTGCCCGCCAAACCCGCCAGTGAGATCCGCTTAGGGCTGGCGGACTATTTCTGGCAAACGCTGGATGACGAAGTCAGCGAGGAAGCCCACGTCGCGCTTGCAAGGCTGCGCGCCGCCGGGGTGACGCTGGTTGCCGTCGAAATGCCCGGGCTTGAAGAGGCCAACGCCGCCGTCTCGTTTCCGGTGGTGATGCACGAGGGTAAAGAGGATTTACAGGCTTACCTGGAAGCGCATAACACGCAGGTGAGCCTGGAGGAGATTGTCTGGCACATCGCCAGCCCGGACGTGCGCGCCATCTTTGAGCACGGCATTGTGCCGGGGCTGATCCCCGATCGCGATGGCAACCCTGTTCCACTCCAGCCGCTCTACGACCGGGCACTGTCTGAAGGGCTTCCGCGCCTGCTGAACATCTATGAACAGACGTTCCGGGAGAATCAGCTGGATGCTTTAATCTTCCCGACCTCACCGGTGGTCGCCCCGCTGGCCAATGATGAGGTGAGTTCGGCGGAGAACTTTGCTCGCCTGATCCGCAATGTCGATCCGGGCAGTAACGCCCGCCTGCCGGGGCTGACATTGCCGGTCGGTTATGGCGCCACCAGCCAGCTGCCGGTGGGGCTGGAGATCGACGGCCTGCCGGGCAGCGACGCATTGATTCTGGCGATTGGCGCGACGCTGGAGCAGATTTTGGCGCGTTAACGGATCTTGCCGCTGAATAACCGAAATCCCCAGGTGTTATACAGCAGCGTCACCGGGGCCAGCAGCGCAAAGCTTATCAGCAGAAACTGTTGCGTCTCCGGGGGCGCTGCCGCCTGATGAACCGTTAGCGTGGTCGGCACAATCCACGGATAGAGGGTAAAAACCAGCGCGCCAAACGCGGAACTCACCAGCATGAGGATCGCCGCCAGCGGTAAAAAGTCATAGTGCCGCACCAGGCTGAACCACAATAAAACGGAGCCTGCCGCCACTGCCCCCGCAAACGGCATCCACACCCGGGGGTTTTGCAGATGCTGGCGCCACGCCTCCTGTAACTGCATGCTCCAGAAAAGCAGCCCAAGCACTAACACCAGCGTTATCCCTGCCAGCCAGGGGATCGCCCGTCGTGCCCGGGACGCCAGCGCCCCTGTCCCCCGCCAGTTCAGCCAGCCCTGCCCCATCAGGCAATACGCGACCACCAGCGTCAGCGCGCAAAATAGCGGGAACGGGCTGAACCACTCCCATCCCGTACCGGTAAACTGTTGACCATCATTGGGGATCGTCTGGATCAGACTGCCGACAATCCCCCCCTGCGCAAGGGTGGCAAACAGTGACCCTGCTATCAGCAGTTTATCGAACAGATGAGGAGCGTAATGACGATACTCAATCGCCATTCCACGCACGACAAGCGCCAGTATCAGGATGAACACCGGCACATACAATGCGCTCAGAATAATGGCATACGCCACGGGAAACAGGCCAAAAAGGCTGCCCGCCGCCAGCACCAGCCAGGTTTCATTGCCATCCCAGATGGGTAAAAGCGACAGCACAATCTTATGCCGGGACGCCTCATCGCGCTGAAAGGCGCATAACATACCGCTCCCCAGATCCGTCCCGTCCAGCAGAACATAGATCCACAGGCTCAGCACCAGAGACGCCGCCGACAACGCCTGTAAGATCGGCAACCCCATCACTTCATGCATCCTGTTCCCCTTTGCCCGTCCGGCGGGCCACATCAGGTTCTGCCCCCTCTTCGTCTGGTGCTGGCGGTCTGGCAAGCAGACGCAATAAAAACCACAGACCCAGCGCAAACAGCACCAGATAAAGCGTGACGACGAGGATAAACGAGCCGAGAACGAATTGCGGTCCCAGAGGAGAGAGGCTCTCTGTGGTACGTAGCAGGCCGTAGACCGTCCAGGGCTGCCGCCCGGCTTCGGTAACCACCCATCCGGCCAGCATGGCAACAAAACCGGCGGGCGCCATCAGCACCATCAGCCGTAAAAGCCAGCGTGTCTGCCATAATCGTCCCCGCAGCCGCACGACCAGCCCACCGACACCTGCCGCCAGCATCAGCAGTCCAAGCCCGACCATGATACGAAACGCCCAGAACACCAGCGGCACCCACGGCAATTCATCCGGCGGATATTGATTAAGACTGTGGATAGTCCCCTGCAGGTTATGGCGTAGATAAAGAGAGCCGATATCCGGGATCGCCAGCTCATAGTGATTACGGTGCTGCGCCATATCGGGGATCGCAAAGAGGCGCAAGGGTTCGCCATGACCCGGTGGCGGCGGATCCCAGCTTCCCTCCATCGCGGCCAGCTTCACCGGCTGGTGATCCCGGGTATTTTCCCCATGCAGATCCCCCAGCACGATTTGCAGCGGGGCCATTATTACAAGCGCCCACATTGCCAGCGAAAACATACGCCGTGCCGCCGGATGCCGGGGATCGCGCAGCAGATGCCATGCACCGCAGGCCGCCACCAGACAGGCGGTGCCCAGCATCGCCGCTCCGACCATATGCGCCATCCGCCACGGGAAAGAGGGATTGACGATCGCCGCCCACCAGTCGACGGGACGAAAGCGACCGTCGGCGGCAATCAGATAGCCATCCGGCGTCTGCATCCATGAATTAGCGGCGAGGATCCAGAAGGCGCTAAAAAACGAGCCCAGCGCCACGATACAGGTCGCCATAAAGTGAATGCCCGGACGCACCTTGTTCATCCCGAACAGCATTACTCCCATAAAACCCGCTTCCAGAAAGAAGGCCACCAGCACTTCCATATACAGCATCGGCCCCAGTACCGCGCCGGTGCGGCCAGCAAGACTGCTCCAGTTGGTACCGAAGGAGAACTCCATCACTACCCCGGTCACCACGCCCACCGCCACATTCAGGGCAAACACCTTGCTCCAGTAGCGCCAGAGGCTGAGCCAGACCTGCTGCTTACGCCATAGCCAGAGCCCTTCCAGCACCATCAGAAACTGCGCCAGCCCAAGGGTGAACGCCGCCAGCACGATGTGAAAACTGATGGTAAAAGCAAACTGACTGCGCGCCAGCAAAAGCGCGGTCTCCGGACTCATGGCAACGCGTACGCCATCAATGAATCACCGGAACGGGTACCGAGCCCGCCATGACCGCCAGCGGCAATGACAACGTATTGCTTGCCGTCTCCGGCCTGATAGGTCATTGGCGTGGCCTGCCCGCCTGCAGGCAGTCGGGCGCGCCAGAGCTCCTGGCCGCTGGCCTCATCAAAGGCTCGCAGGTAGTCATCCGCCGTGGCCCCGGTGAAGATCAGCCCGCTTTGGGTGATCACATTTCCGCCCATCATAAAGATGCCCGTTGGCAGCGGCACGTTGGTATGGGTGCCGAAAATGTTCATATCCCGGGTGGTGCCCGCCGGGCGCTCCCAGATGATTTTTTTACTCACCAGATCGATGGCATAGATTTTCCCCCACGGCGGTGCATTACAGGGGGCATCCAGCACGCTTAGCCAGGGTTTGACGATGGCCGCCCAGGGCGTGCCGTATTGCGGCCCGACGGCGAACTCTTTTGGTTTTGGATAGGGTTGTCCGCTCTGCCAGCCCGCCCACGTTTTCATGAGTCCTTTCTGAATAGCCTCTTCGCTTTTCATGATCTGCATGGTGAAGGGGATATAGCTGGTGTTGGCAATCAGCACGTGGTGAAGCGGATCGACAGAAGCGCCGTACCAGTCAATCACCCCATCAAAGGCAGGATAAGCAATAGAGGTTCCCTCGGCGGGTGGGGTAAATTTCCCCTGATAGCGATACTGGTGAAACTGGATCCGGCACAGGAGCTGGTCAAACGCGGTGGCACCCCACATATCCGTTTCCCGCAGATCGGCAGGGGAAAGATCCGGCATGCCAGCAGAATCTGGCTGAACGGGGGAAAGCCTTTCCCCGGGAAGTGACGGCGTCACAGCAACCGATTTTTCATTGACGGCGGCAAGGGGTTTTCCGCTTCGCCGATCCAGCAAAAACAGTTGCCCCATCTTGGTGGTTTGCACCAGCGCCGGGGTTATCCCCCCATTACCATCGGGCAGATCGACAAGCGTGGGGCCGATGGGAACGTCATAGTCCCAGACGTCGTGATGCACGGTCTGATAGTGCCAGCGCTCTGCGCCGGTCCGGACATCCAGCGCCACAACCGCACTGGAGTAAGTTTCGTCAAAGGGACGCCGCTGCGCCCCGTAATAGTCCGGCGTGGCATTGCCAAGAGGAATGTAAACCAGCCCCAGCGCGGGATCGGCGGTATAGGTTCCCCAGCCGTTAGGGGTACCCCGCGTATACTCTTCGCCGGGTTTCAGCGGCGCATTGGCGGGATTGCGCCCCATGTCCCAGGCCCATGCCAGGTTACCGCTTTTGGTGTCATACGCCCGCACCACGCCAGAGGGTTCGCCAGTGGACTGGTTATCATAGATCCAGCCCCCAAGGATGATACGTCCGTCCATGACCATCGGCTGTGAGGTGATGAAATGGAAACCCGGGGGAACCTCGCCCATATGGTCCGTGAGGCTGACAAATCCCTGCTTACCAAAGCTGGCGCAGGGTTTGCCCGTCTCCGCATTCAGCGCCACCAGCCGGGCATCTGCGGTGGTGGTGATCACTTTTTGCGGACAGTCCTTGTCAGTGGCGTCGTCGCTCCAGGCCACACCCCGGCAGGCCAGATACTCGTTCGCCGAGGTATCGTTTTGCGGATCGAATGTCCACAGCGCTTTACCGGAGGTGGCGTTCAGGGCGATAACCTGACGATGCGGGGTGCAGATATAAAGCACATCGCCCACCTTCACCGGCGTGACCTCGAGGTTAAATTCACGCCCGGCTTTGTCCTCCCCCTCGCGTTTCACATCCCCTGAATCAAAACGCCAGGCCAGTTTCAGTTGGCTGACGTTCTGGGGAGTGATTTGCATCAGCGGCGAAAAACGCTGCCCGTCGGCGGTACGGCCATAGTATTTCCAGTCATCATCGCTTTGCGATATTTGCGCCGCCTGCGCAGGTGGGAATGGCTGATGATGGATAAACCGCGTGCCGGAGATATGCCAGCCAAAGATAAGCATTGCCGCAATAGCCACGACGTAGATCCCGCCTGCGGCCATCCCCTTCCGCCTGGCTGAGGGAACCAGGGTCAACTGGCGGATCACCCACGGCATGCTGATCCATACACCAAGGACCGCGACCACCAGCAGGCGGGGCATCAGTTGCCAGCCATCCAGCCCGACCTCATACAGTGCCCAGCCAGCGCAGGCCAGGAACATCAACAGATAGAGCCAGACGCCGGAAAGCCGCTGGCGGAACAGCAGTACACCGCTGATAAAAAAGCCGACGCCCAGCAGGATAAAGACAAAGGTCCCCCCGACGAACGCCAGCCAACCGCCCAGAACCACATAGCCAAGCCCTACAAGCGCGACCAGCAAGCCGGTTAACACGGCCCAGAGACGAGATGTTATCTGTGGCATAGCCCACCCTTTTGTAAAGACAAGTCAATAAAGTTTAAGAAACCTTTGGGATGACGCCTTAAGAAAGTGGCTATAAAGACAGCCCGGGAAAGGGAATGAGGCGTAACAGGATAAACAAAGCGTAGTTCGTGGCGTTATGGGTTTTGTATGATGCCTTTGTCGTCATTAAAACCTTACTGACGAGATTGACTTACCTCCGAATAGAACGACAATAAATGTTCCCGGCGAAAATTGTATAACTGGAGCTTATCATCATCGCCTGTTCACCTCGTTCTCAGCTAGCCACCCACCTTAAACGTTCCGGCATGCTTATCGCATGGGCGCTTTTACTGGTCAGTTGCAGCTCAACCCCACCTAAATCCCTGGTCACCCCGCTGCCGCCCGTGGCGAAACAGCCGCTGCCTGATAAAAACGCGCGCCACCAGCCGGTGCGCGGCGTCTGGCTGACGACCGTTTCCCGTCTCGACTGGCCGCCGCAGGCATCCGTGAATGGCCGTAGCGCCGAATCGCGGATCGCCATGCAGCAAAAGGCCCTGACCGACAAGCTGGATAACCTGAAAAGCCTCGGCATCAATACCGTGTTTTTCCAGGTGAAACCGGACGGCACGGCGCTGTGGCCGTCAAAAATACTGCCGTGGTCAGATATGCTGACAGGAAAAATTGGTGAAGATCCGGGCTACGATCCGCTGCAGTTTATGCTTGATGAAGCGCACAAGCGCGGGATGAAAGTTCACGCCTGGTTTAACCCGTACCGCGTGTCGACCAATACCCGCCCCGGCACGGTCGCAGAGCTGAATCGTACCCTGACGCTGCATCCGCCGAGCGTTTACGTCCTGCATCGGGAGTGGATCCGCACCGCGAGCGATCGTTTTGTTCTCGACCCCGGTATTCCGGAAGCCCGGGACTGGATCACCAGCATCGTGGCGGAAGTGGTGTCGCGCTACCCGGTCGACGGGGTGCAGTTTGATGACTACTTCTATGCCGAGTCCGCGGGTTCGAAGCTGAACGACAATCAGACGTACCGCCAGTATGGTCAGGGATTTGACTCAAAAGCCGACTGGCGACGCAACAACACCCAGCAGCTGATTACCCAGGTATCGCGCACCATTAAGCAGTTAAACCCGAACGTGGAGTTTGGCGTGAGCCCGGCAGGCGTCTGGCGTAACCGCTCTCACGATCCGGCCGGCTCCGAAACCCGGGGCGCGGCGGCATACGACGAGTCCTTCGCCGATACCCGTCGATGGGTGCAGCAGGGTTTGCTGGACTACATCGCCCCTCAGCTGTACTGGCCTTTTGCCCGGGATGCGGCGCGCTATGACGTGCTGGCAAAATGGTGGGCCGACGTAGTGAAGCCGACCCATACGCGCCTCTATATTGGCGTGGCGCTGTATAAAGTGGGAGAACCCTCGAGCAAAGAGCCCGACTGGACGGTAAACGGCGGCGTGCCGGAGCTGAAGAAACAGCTCGATCTGAACGAATCCGATCCGCATATTGACGGCACGATTTTGTTCCGTGAAGACAACCTGAACCAGCCCCGGGCGCAGGACGCGGTGCGGTATTTGCGCACGCGCTGGGGGTCGTAAAGGGAAACGCTCACTGTTTCAGAAAGAACTGCAGCCTGGGATAACGTTCCAGCCATCGCTTTGAGTCGATACGTTGTATAAACACATTCAATTTATCGCGCTCAAATGCAGGTGTTGGACGCAGGCGCAGCTCGAACAGATCGCCGAGCCCATAGGGTGCAATTATCTCAATACGTTGATTATCACCTAATCTGACCGCTACAGCCGTAGCGGTTTCAGGCCAGTGCCGCAAGGCGTGTTCTGTCGAGAGGTAGGGATTATCACCGTTTCGCAGATGCATTCTGGCTTGATTCTTTACCGACCAGTCGAAGGAAGGCATTTGTTGTCTGAGTCTTTCTTCCAGAAAGCCATCATGTTCCGGACTGCAACGTTCTGAATCGAACCAGACCACATCCACATCACCCGAAACAGGGCGTCGACCCGAGCCGTGTAAATGATCCCATACGGCATCTCGTACAAACCCCGCCCCGATCCAGCCGTCATTGAGTTTCAGTGCCCTCACTGCGAAGAGCACATCCATCCTGCCAGGATCATCAGACACTATTTTCTGCAATGACGTTAAATATTCCACAGGTGCCTCTGTCAGAAAACGAATTAAAGGAGTTCAACCACTTCAAACTCTTCCGCAATCAGCTCCATATCATCAGAAAAAGTCCCTTCCTGGGTAAAGAATCGCTGGTGCTCTTTGCACCAGTGTTCGAGGCTTAAATCACCTTCACCCTCTTTGCGGGCAAACTCAACGGTGACATCACAAAAGCGCACCAGACGCGCCGAAACCACCCTGACTACGCATGCCGGTACCTCCTGCCCGTCAAGAACGATGACGTAACCGCCAATTCTGGATGCGGCACCTTCTTGTTGGTAAGAGGCTAAGGAACCACAGGTGGCTGTTTTAATCCCTTTTCTGATCAGGTCCGCAAGCTCGCTTGCCAGCGCCTGGCTGTCCCCCATCTGCCAGACATCCGCACCGGGAAACTTCATTTTTAATCCATCAATCGTATGCATAAAAAACCTTATAAATCGTGATACGCAAAATGCCGGGGGCGCTTCGCTTGCCCGGCCTACATTCTCTTACCTGTAATACTTATCTGGTAGTAGCAACAAGGGTATCGTTCATTTAATGTGGATGAAATAACAATCCTGCAGGAATAATGCGCTATGGATAATGCCTTACTTCAAAAAGCCGTTGTTGCTTTTATTGTGGTGCTGTGGGTAATAAGTGAATTCAGGACCAGGGCAAAAAAACAACATGCTGACCCCGCAATTGCAGCAGCAGACGCCAGAGAACGACATGCATGGCGCTACGTCAGATGGGGCTACCGGGCACTACAGATTACAATAATGGTGTATCTGTTCAAATCGCTGATTCAATATTTAGTGGCATAGCTCCAGCACAAAGGTAAACATCCAGAAGGGTTTTCAACATGAGTGAACTGGTAAGAAAGAACTATCCGGAGTTAGGGGAAGTGAAAGCCCCGTATGTCCATTCAGTCAGGCATGGAAACACGCTCTACATTTCCGGGTTAACCGCGTTTGGCACACCCGCGCAACACCAAGGCATCGCGGAGCAGGCCGAAGAGATATTCAGTCAGATACGGAAAATTATCGCAGCAGAAGGCGCTGATTTTTCGTCACTCATCAAAGTGACTATCTTTATCACCTCGTTCGCGGAGATCAACGCGCTGCGGGAGGTGCTGTACCGTAATTACGGGAACCATTTGCCTGCCAGTTCGCTGGTAGAGGTCAGCCGCCTCTTTTCGCCGGACCTCTCTGTCGAAATTGAGACGATTTTTGCCCTGTAATATCGACGGGTAACGTTGCTGGCCCCTGGCTTTTCTTGTAACCTTCCCCGCTTCCAACCCTGGCCTGATAATACGGACGCTTATGACCGCTCACCCTTCCAAAGATCCTCTGCATGGCGTCACGCTTGAAATGATGGTTAACGCCCTGGTGGCGCGCTACGGCTGGGCGCAGCTGGGAAAGCTGATTAAAATTAACTGCTTTAACAGCGATCCCAGCGTGAAATCCAGCCTGAAGTTTTTGCGCCGCACGCCCTGGGCCCGCGCCGAGGTCGAAGCCCTGTATCTGGACTCGCTGGAGGAGACCGCGCCGGACAATGCCGACGACGACTCCACCAGCCCGTGGGCCAGAGCGCGAGCCAACCGTTAAGGTCGGCGTAACAGCACGATACTGCGGCCCGCCAGCGAGAAGTCCGTGTCCGGGGTAACGGCCCGGGCCAGGTTGTCATCCTCCACCGTACTCAGCTCCAGCACCCAGCCACCTTCCCCGCATTCCGGGATACGGAACGGGACGGCGGCCTCGTACGGGTTGATCAGCAGCAGCACCTCCTGCCACACCCCGTGTTGACCCTGCAGATCGGCCCGGGTGAGATAGAGCCCCAGCGTGGTGCCCTCATCCCAGTGCTCCGGCAGCTGAGGTCCACCGCCCGCGTTGTACCACTGGATCTCCATGCCGTCGCGCCAGCTTTCACGGCGTAACAGCGGCTGACTGGCCCGCAGCTTGATAAGATGACGGGTGAAGTTGCGCAGCGCGTCAGCGCTGGCGGGCAGATTCTCCCAGTGCACCCAGCTGATCTCGCTGTCCTGGCAGTAGCCGTTATTATTCCCCAGCTGGCTGCGGCCAAACTCATCCCCGGCCAGCAGCATTGGCGTCCCGTGCGAGAAGAGCAGCGTAGTCAGGAAGTTGCGCTTCTGCTGTTCGCGCAGAGCATTAATCTGCTCGTCGTCGGTCGGCCCTTCAGCACCATAATTTGATGAACGGTTATCATTGTGGCCGTCGTTATTATCCTCGCCGTTAGCCTCGTTATGCTTCTCGTTGTAAGAGACCAGGTCGTTCAGGGTGAAACCGTCGTGAGCGGTAATAAAGTTGATGCTGGCCCACGGGCGGCGGCCGCGCTGATCGTACAGGTCGCCGGAGCCGAGCAGTCGCGCGGCAAAGTCCGATGAGACGTTATCCCCGCGCCAGTATTCGCGCACGGTGTCGCGGTATTTATCGTTCCACTCGCCCCAGCCGGGCGGGAATCCCCCCACCTGATAACCGCCGGGGCCGATATCCCAGGGTTCGCCGATCAGTTTCAGCCGTGAGAGCAGCGGATCCTGCATCATGGCATCGAAAAAGCCGCCGCGCTGGTCGAACCCTTCCGGCTCGCGCCCGAGAATGGTGCCGAGGTCAAAGCGGAAGCCGTCGATATGCATCGATTCAGCCCAATAGCGCAGGGAGTCCATGACCATCTGCAGCACCCGGGGATGCGAGGTATTCACGGTATTGCCGGTGCCGGTGTCATTCACATAGTAGCGGTGCTGACCGGCGATAGTGCGGTAGTACGAGAAGTTGTCGATACCTTTGAACGACAGGGTCGGGCCCAGCTCGTTACCCTCGGCGGTGTGGTTATAGACCACGTCGAGGATCACTTCGATACCCGCATCGTGGAAAGCGCGCACCATGTCGCGGAACCCCTGAATGCCGTTCGGGCCGTAATAGCGCGACGCCGGAGAGAAGAAGTTCAGGGTGTTATAGCCCCAGAAGTTTTTCAGGCCCCGGTCCAGCAGATGCTGATCGTCCGGGAAAGCGTGCACCGGCAGCAGTTCCACCGAGGTGATGCCGAGGCTTTTGATGTAATCGACAATCGCTTTATGCCCCATCCCCTCGAAGGTGCCGCGTAACTCAGGCGGGATCGCCGGGTGAAGCTGGGTAAAGCCCTTCACGTGCGTTTCATAGAGAATGGTTTCAGACCAGGGCACCGTCGGGCGATGCGGATCCTGTCCGTCGAACACCCGCGGGTCGATCACCCGGCATTTCGGCGTGAAAGGCGCGCTGTCGCGGGTATCAAAGCTGAGATCGAGGTCGTCATGCCCCAGTTCATAACCAAAATGGGCAGCGTTCCACTTCAGCTCTCCGGTCAGGGCGCGGGCATAGGGATCGAGCAGCAGTTTATGCGGGTTAAAGCGATGGCCGTTTTCTGGATCGTAAGGGCCATAAACGCGATAGCCGTACAGGGCCCCCGGTTTCAGATCCGGAACGTAGCCGTGCCACACTTCGTCGGTGTACTCCGGCAGCTCCAGGCGGGCGATTTCATGCTGGCCCGTCGGGTCAAAAAGGCACAGCTCAACGCGCTCAGCGCAGGCTGAAAAGAGCGCAAAGTTAACGCCCTTGTCGTCGTAGTTTGCGCCGAGCGGGTAGCTCTGCCCCGACTGAATTTCATAGGATTTTGCATTTGCCATAAAAGTCTTTCCCTCGAACGTTAATCATTAGCTGCAGGCGATTAACACCCGCCAGCAATCCTGTGCATCATGTAATCTCAGGCTTTCGCCTGGCATAACGATTTCACCGCTAAAACAGTCCTGATAGCGGCGTCCAGCCAGTTCGGCAGGCAGAACGACCTCTGTCTCCCCCCACAGGGCCGCTCCGTTCACCGGGAACGCATCCGCAGCGCTGGCAAACGCCAGTCGCGGCGCCACCACAATCAAGGCGTCATCATCATCCATGCGGGCAAAGGCGATCGCCTTATCCGCCCTTTCGCCACGGGTCAGCAACGCCACATAGCTCCCCCAGCGGAACAGCGCCGGTTTGCGCTGGCGCAGGTGCAGCAGCGTGCTGGTCACATAGACCTTTAGCTGTCCGTCCAGCCAGCTTGCCTCCCGGGAGGCGGTGTGGTGGTCGGCGCTCTGGAGCTGCTGGCTCAGCTGCGTGAAATCCGGCTCGCGACGGTTATCCGGATCGACGAGGCTGAAGTTGAGCCCTTCGCTGCCCTGATAAACATCCGGCACGCCAGGCGCCGTCAGTTTGATCACGGTCTGGCTCAGGCTGTTCACCAGGCCTGCATGGATAAACGGGCGTAACGAGCGGGTAAAGTCGCGCAAGAAATCCTGATTTTCCGGCGACAGCAGATGGCGGGCGTACTCCAGCACCACCGTCTCGTAGGCTTCGTTGCTGTCCACCCAGTCGGTGCGCAGCTTGGCTTCGCGCAGGGCTTTCTCCACGAAGGCGAGGAAACGCTCTTCCAGCGCCTTTAGTCCCGCCGCGTCCTCAGGTCCCAGCTCAGGTGGCCAGACCCCCGCCAGCGCCTGATACAGCATCCAGGTGTCGGCGCCTCTTGGTGCCGTACCGTCGTTCAGAAAACGGACATGGGTCTGATTAAGCTGCTGCCAGCGGGCCACGCACTCCGCCCACATCTCCGGGGCTTCGGTCAGGGTGTAGAGCCGGGCGCGGGCATCTTCCCCGCGCTTGGTGTCGTGGGTGGAGGTGCCGGAGAGCGCGTCCGGCTGACGCTCACGCCGGGCCGCCATTTCGCTGTGAAAACGCGTCAGTGAGAAGGCGCGCGGCACCGGCTCGGCTCCCACCTCGTTGAGCGCCAGATCCATGTGCTGGCGGAAAAACAGCGTGTCTTCGACCGATTTCGCCATCAGCGGTCCGGTCAGCTGCTGGAAGCGGGTGCGGAACTGGCTGGCGGCGTCGCGGGCCGCATCGGAGACCTCGCCGGTCAGAATGCGGGTCAGCAACTCAAGAGACGGCTGGTCGGCACTGACGTGCGCCAGCACGTTCTGGAGCAGGCGCACGTCCGCCGGGGACATCCCCTGCTGCGTACCGTAGGTGCGATACACCGGGAAGGCCACCAGCAGTTCGCGCAGCGCCAGGCGCAGCGGCTCTTCTTCAAGGGCAATGCCTTCCGTCTGCGCAAGGTCTGTTGCCAGCTTCACCAGGGTAGAAAACTCTCCGGCGAAATTGCGATCCACCATCAGCAGGCGCGCCGCCCGCAGTTCGGCATCCATATCCACCGGGCTGCCGATCACCGTGTCGTAGGCCTGACGCAGACGGTCAATTTTGTCGTCATCCACCAGCACTTCAGAGAGCGAGGCGATAAATTCATACCCGGTGGTGCCGGAGATCGGCCAGTCTTTGGGAAGGTTCTCGCCTTTGCTGAGGATCTTCTCGACGGTGATATAGCACTCGGGGCCAGCCTCCTGCCGCAGACGCTGCAGATAGGCGCGCGGGTCGGCCAGGCCATCCACGTGGTCGATTCGCAGCCCGTCCACCGCCCCGGAACGCACCAGCTCCAGGATCAGCGCATGGCTGTCATCAAAGACCGCGTCATCCTCAACCCGCACGCCCACCAGGCCGGTGATCTCGAAGAAGCGCCGCCAGGAGAGGTCGTGCGGAGCATCGCGCCAGCTGGTAAGACGCCACGGCTGCTGGTCATGCAGACGGGTTATCGCGGCGGGCTCGCGCAGGCTCAGCACCTCCTCTTCGCGTCCCATCCAGCTATCGGGGGTGAGCGGATAAAAATTATCGTAAACGGCCAGCGCCGGTTTGCCGGTATCGGGATCGCGCTGCACGCTGATGTCGCCGTTTGCCAGCACCACCTCAAAGTCATCGCCTAAAAACGGCAGCGTCAGGCGGCGCGACCAGTCGATATCAAAATGGCGGGCATAGCGGCTCTTCTCGCCGTGCTCAATCACGTCCCGCCACCAGGCGTTTTCCAGCGAGGTGGACATGTGGTTGGGGACGATATCGAGGATCAGCCCCAGGCCAGCCGCCTTCAGGGCGCTGACCATGCGTTCAAATCCGGCGCGGCCGCCAAGGGTCGGGTCGATCTCATTGGCATCGGTTACGTCGTAGCCGTGGGTCGAATCACGGGCAGCGGTAAAAATCGGCGAGGCATACAGATGGCTGATGCCGAGCTGTTGCAGATAAGGCACCAGACTGGCGGCACGATCGAAGGTCATGCCGTTACGAAACTGAATACGCCAGGTCGCTGTGGGGATCATTAATGTGTTTCTCCAGGGGCAAGTCGGACAATAAGGGTGTCGGGCCGTAATTCGGTGTGGATCTCAGGCCAGGCAAAGAGGGTTTCTCCCGGCAGGTCGGGCATCTCCTCCGTATGGCCGCCGACGTTAAACGCCAGCGACAACGTCCCCCGAGGAAACGTCCAGGTCACTGCCACGCAGCCGGGTCCTGTTTCCAGCACTTTGCCCCCGCCGCTGCGCGCCGTAGCCAGCAGCGGCACAATCGCCTGCTGACGCAGCTCCAGCAGATGACGGGTAAAGTTCAGCCAGCTCTCGCCCTCCGGCTGGTTGAGTTTGTCCCAGTCGAGTTTCGACCGATTGAAGGTCTCCGGCGAATTCGGATCGGGCACCCCTTCTTCCTGATGGCTGGCATGATCGGCAAACTCTTTCGCCCGTCCTTCCCGTACTGCGCGGGCCAGCTCGCCGTGGAAATCGGTAAAGAAGAGGAACGGCCGGGTTTCGCCATACTCTTCGCCCATGAACAGCAGCGGAATGTGCGGCGACAGCAGCAGCGCGGCCAGCAGCACTTTGGTGCGCTTCTCCCCAATCAGGGAGAGCAGACGATCCCCGTGGGCCCGGTTGCCCACCTGATCGTGGTTCTGGATAAAGTCGACAAAGGCCACCGGCGGCTGGTCGATACTTTTCACCCCGCGCGGCTCGCGGTGCCGGGGCGTGATTTCCCCCTGATAGGAGAACCCTTCCGCCAGCGCCCGGGCGACCCATTTCTCCGGCTGATGCGCGAAGTCGCGGTACCAGGCGTGGGTTTCGCCACTCGCCAGCACGTGAATGGCGTTGTGCAGATCGTCATTCCATTCGGCGGTGAACAGCTCCGGCGTGCCGTCCTCCCGGTAAGGATGCAGGGAAATAATGTTACGACTGTCTTCGGTGGTGAGATGCACCGGACGGTCGGTAATCTCCTCCCGAATGCGTTCAGCAATTTCTTCCAGAACGTGTTTTTCAGACGAATCTGTAATGTGATCGATAGCGTCGAAGCGCAATCCGTCGAAGCGGAACTCTTTCAGCCAGTACAGCGGCACGTCGGTTATAAACTGGCGCACGGGGGCCACATCGTAGGCAATCCCGTTCCCCCAGGGGGTCATCCGCTCAGGATGGAAAAAGTCCGGCGACAGGCGCGGGAGGTAGTTTCCTTCCGGGCCGAAATGGTTCAGCACGATGTCCAGCACCACCGACAGCCCCAGCCCGTGGGCGGCATCGACGAAGGCTTTCAGATCGTCCGGCGTACCGTAGGCGCTGTGCGGGGCATAGAGCAGAACACCATCGTAGCCCCAGCCGCGATTGCCCCCGGCCTGGGACACGGGCATCAGCTCAATCATGGTGATGCCCAGCGACGCCAGATACGGCAGTCTCTCGGTGGCCGCGCGGAATGTGCCCTCAGGGGTGAAGGTCCCGATATGCAGCTCATAAACCACGCTCTCTTCCCAGCGTCGGCCTCGCCACTGGGTGTTGCGCCAGACATAGCTGTCGGGATCGCACACCAGCGATGGGCCATTCACATCCCCTTGCTGGGCGCGGGAAGCGGGATCCGGCACGGCGGTGCCGTCAGACAGGATATAACTGTAGGTCGAACCGGGTTTGACGTAATCAACCGTCAGGTCGAAGCCGCCGTCACCGGTCGGGTGCATCGCCAGGGTTTCGTCGTTCAGGCGCAGGGAAACCTGCTCCTGGCCGCTGGCCCATAAATGAAAGCGAACCGTGTTCGCATCAACGTGTTCACAACCCCAATACGTAATAGATTTTGCTGTCATTCCACCACCTCGTTTGACCCGTGTTCCTCGGGTTGCTTAACGTTGAACGTTACGCAGAGGGAAAAAGAGAAAGTGCGGCGGCAATCCACCGCGCATGAACATCAAGCATAGACCAGGAAATTTAATGTGAGATGGGTCACGACGAAGCGGTTGAGGGGAGTAACGGTGCGGGGTTGCCGGGTGGCGGCTGCGCCTTACCCGGCCTACCGTAGGCCCGGCTAGCTGAGCGCCGCCGGGCAAGCAAACGATACCAGCGCCTTACGCCGGTTCCGGCAGGCGGAAGCTGGCGATACTTTGCGAGAGGTGTCTGGCCTGCTCTTCCAGCGACGCCGCCGCTGCCGCTGACTCCTGAACCAGAGCGGCGTTCTGCTGGGTCACGCCGTCCATCTCGGTCACCGCCTGCCCGACCTGCCCAATGCCGCGGCTCTGCTCTTCGGAGGCAACCTGGAGCTGCTCCATCAGCGCATTCACCTTATTCACCGACGCGATGATGGCATTGATCACCTCACCCGAACGGTTCACCAGCTGCGAACCGTTTTTCACGCTGGAGACCGACTGGGCGATCAGGTTCTCAATGTCCTTCGCCGCCACGGCGCTTTTCTGCGCCAGGGTACGAACTTCGGTCGCCACCACCGCAAATCCACGCCCCTGCGTCCCGGCGCGGGCGGCTTCAACGGCGGCGTTCAGCGCCAGAATGTTGGTCTGGAAGGCAATGCTGTTAATCACGCTGGTGATATCTTCGATGCGCTGGGAGTTAGCGGCGATGGTGTTCATAGTCTCGATCACCTCGCGGGTCACCGCCTCCCCGGTGCGGGCATTGGTCACCGCATCCTGCACCAGCTTACCGGCCTGGTTGACGTTATCGGTGTTGTTGGCAACCGTGGCGCTCAGCTGTTCCATGCTGGCAGCGGTTTCCGTCAGGGCCGACGCCTGCTGTTCGGTACGGGACGCCAGGTCGATATTGCCGGAAGCAATCTCCTGCGAGGCGTAGTTCACGGTACGACAGGCTTCACGTACCTGAGAGATGGTATCCAGCAGGGCCAGACGCATCTGCTCCATCGAGCCCATCAGCAGATCGATCTCGTTTTTCGACCCGGCTTTCTGCGGCACCGCTTCCGTCAACTGACCGGCGGCAATCTGGCTGCAGTGCTCGCGCGCCAGATTAATCGGGGCGAACACGAAGCGCTTCATCAGGACACTGACCCCGATAATCACCACCACAAACAGCGCGGCAAAGGCGGCAATAATGATTAAGCCAGAGGCAAAGTGGGAACGCGCATCGTCGTTAAGCTGTTTTGCGTATTTCTGGTGTATAGAGAGCACCTGGTCGAGGACGATTTCATACTGACGGTCGAGACCGGAGATCTGCGGGATCAGGGCATCAAACTTTGCCTTGTCGTGGGCGGCGGCCGCGTCAATCAGCGGGGCCAGGCCGCGATCGCGGTAGGCCAGCCAGGCCTCGTCGTAGTCTTTCACTAACGGCGCTTCATCCGCCAGACGCGGTGCCGCATTAAACGTCGCAAACGCCCCGTCCGCTTTGGTCAGCGCCAACTTAACGGAGGCCAGCTTTTCGTCGAGACCGGTGGTATCCCCGCTCTCCACCTGCTTCATATACTCCATGACCCGCACCCGCAGGGTACGGCTGTGGTTGATAGGATCGATAATGGATAACACCACCTGAATCTCTTTATTGACGTTATCCAGGGAGTTATTGCTCTTAATCGCCAGCCAGACGTTGGTTGCGGCACTGGCGACAAAGAAAAACAACAGGGCAAGAAGAATGGCAAGGGAAGACTTTTTTAACGACATAAATACCTCAGAAACAATACGGTCTGAGGTATTATCGGCAGCGAAAATTTAAGATTGAGTTAAAGTTATTTATTTATAAAAAACCCATAAAATAATTAACTTTATTAAAATCACTGCATTACAAAATTATTGCTAATATTTTAACCCGCCATGCATTGAAAATATTCAACTATTTATTCGAATCTGCTTGCCGACTATTTAATCGCTCAAATAAGCAGCGCTGGAAAATTGCGGCCAGTGAATATCGCCCACCCCGTTTAATTTAGGTCGGGAGAAGAGAAAACCCTGAAAACGCTTGATGCCTGCCGACTCCAGCCAGCACCACTCCTCGATTTTCTCGATGCCCTCGGCCACCAGCGCAATCTCCAGATCGGTGCAGCAGCTGACTATCGACTTAACAATCGCCTGCTTGGGGCCGCTCAGGTGAATATTGCTGACAATCTCGCGATCGATTTTCAGTTTATCCGGCTGGAAGCGCGTCAATAACGAGAGCCCTGCATAGCCTGAGCCAAAATCATCAATCGCCAGACCAATACCCGCCGCCCGCAATTGCTTGATGGCGCTGTTAAACTGGTTGAAGCCGGAGATCATTTCGTTTTCGGTCACTTCAATCACCACCTGCTCCGGCTGCAGGCCATGGATAAGGATCTGGTCCATCAGATAATCGACGGCGCCCGGGACGTTCACCAGCGACATCGGCAGCAGGTTAATGGCGATTTTATGATCGCCAATGCCAATTTTCTCGGCCAGCGCAAAGGCGTAGGCCTTGGTCTGCAGATCCACTTCGTACACTTTGTCCTGATCGATGGCATTAAAGAATCGCTCCGGGCTTCCGCCGTCATTACCGCGGATCAGCGCCTCGAGCGAGGAGATTTTCCCTTCGCCAGGCTGCACAATCGGCTGCAGGGCAAACTGACAGACCTGGTTATCAATCAGCCCGTTGATGGAATTACCAAACGGGGCATGTTCCGGGGTCAGGGTCCATTTATCCGGCAGGAAGGCCGAGCCATTGCTCGTCTGTTTCTGCTGGGTGATAAACGACTGAATAAATTTAAATACCCTGTCTTCCGCCGCCAGATAATTATCCAGCTTGCTGTAGCGCAGGACGGACGACCGCACCGATTTTGCCGTATCGATCCGCAGATCGAACAGCAGCATGCCGACGTTCTCGAAGCGGCGGCGCGGGGCGTAATCCCGCATCAGCTCCACCACGCCGAAGTGGCGCTTGTCCTGGCCTATCTTCACGAACAGGTTTTCGATGACCTCTTCCGACCCTTCGAGGATCTGCAAAAAGTCAAGGCCGTTAAACAGCAGAATGCCCGTCACATCCAGCGCGGCATTGCTGTATTTGGCTTTTTCAACAAGTGAGAGAAGGGATAAAGATTTGCAGGATGGATTTAACTGGCTTTTGTAAATGAGAGTTGTCAGCACAGCCATTGTTCCCGGTCGAATGTGAAGTCTTATAAGCTATTGTTTAGCATAAATTACATTTGTCGACTAATAGTATTAAAAGGATATATCAGGAAAGAAGCGATTCGGCTCAAAAATAAGCTGGATGAATGTTTAAACACAGGCAGCTGAAACGTCCATGTTGCTGCGAGCTATCCAGCCGTCCGTGGCAGAATTTAGATTAAATCTGCGCCATCCCGCCATCGACAAACAGCTCAACGGCGTTGATAAAGCTGGCAGCATCTGAGGCGAGGAACGCAACCGCTTTGCCCACCTCTTCCGGTTCACCGATGCGGCCCAGCGGTACCGTGGCGGCTAACGCATCGAACAGACCCTGACGCTGATCTTCCGGCACCAGCTCGCCCAGCCCTGGCGTTTTAATCGGGCCCGGGCTGACCACGTTCACCCGGATACCGCGCCCCTGTAAATCCAGCGCCCAGGAGCGGGCAAAGTTTCTTACTGCCGCCTTGCTTGCGCTGTAAACGCTAAAGTTGGCGGTGCCTTTAACCGAGACCGTGGAGCCGGTCAGGATCACCGAGGCTTTGTCCGCCAGCAGCGGCAGCGCCTTCTGCACCGTAAACAGCACGCCGCGCACGTTGGTGGCAAAAATACGGTCGAAGTGCTCTTCGGTAATCGCCCCGAGCGGCTGCATGTCGCCGCCACCGGCGTTAGCGAACAGCACATCCAGCCGCCCGGACTGTTCGGCGATTTGCGCATAGACCGTGTCGAGATCCGCCAGTACCGAGGCGTCGGCGCGAATGCCGGTGATCTGCCCGCCGAGGGTGGCGACGGCCTTGTCCAGCTCCGCCTGACGGCGACCGGTGATATAGACCTTCGCACCTTGATCTTGTAATTCTTTAGCCGTTGCCAGACCGATACCGCTGGTGCCGCCGGTAACCAGAGCGACCTTACCTGTTAATGTTGTGTTCATGTGATTTTCCTTCCGCGTTGTGGGTGTGGATGCACTGTAGCGCTTGCGGGATTACGGAAAAATCAGCAAAAATGGAAATCACTTTTTCTCTGGGGAAATAATCTCCGTTTCACTGAGTGCCTCTATGGATCAATTACTGGCCATGCGCGCCTATACCCGCGTAGTGGAAACCGGCAGTTTTACCCGGGCGGCGGACTCGCTCAACATGCCCATCGCTACCCTCAGCAAGCTGGTCAAGGCGCTGGAGGCGCATCTCGACGTGCGTTTGTTGCAGCGCACCACCCGGCGGGTGACGGCAACCCCGGAGGGACAGGAGTATTACGAAAAGGCCCGCCGGGTGCTGATTGATATCGAAGATATCGACACCTCGTTCAGCTCGGTAAAACAGCAGCCCCAGGGGCATCTGCGCATTGACGTCGGCGGCTCAACGGCGCGGGACGTGCTGATCCCGGCCCTGCCGGATTTTATGCGCCGCTACCCTGAAATCCGTATCGATCTCGGCGTGGCAGACCGGCCGGTGGATTTAATCAGCGGCAATGTGGATTGCGTGATCCGCGGTGGCGCGCTGGAGGACTCCTCCCTGATTGCCCGGCACATCGGCAATGCGGAGATGGTCACCTGCGCCACGCCGGGCTATCTGAAGCAGTCCGGCCTTCCCGCCTACCCTGAAGAGCTTCGCAACGGCCATAAGCTGGTCTGTTATCTCTCGCCGGTGACCGGGCGCGCCGTGCCGTTTCGCTTTACCCAGGATGGTGAGATCCGCGAGATTAACCTGGTGCATCGTATCGGGGTAAACGAGAGCAACGCGCACCTGGCGGCCGCGGTAGCTGGAATGGGGATTGTTCAGACATTTCGGTACTCCGCAGGCGCCCTGCTGGAAGCGGGAACGCTGGTGGAGATCCTCGATAAATGGCGTCCGCCACACTATCCGTTTTACGTGGTTTATCCGCAAAACCGGCATATGACGCATCGTCTGAAGGTGTTTATCGCGTGGCTGGCGGAGGTGTTTCCGGACGCGGTGAAGGGATAGCCGGGCGGAGCGCCCGGCTGGACGGTCAGTTCAGCTTATAGTCGAGGGTGATTTCAGCTTTCAGCAGCTGTGACACCGGACACCCGGCTTTCGCTTTCTGAATGATGCCGTCGAACTGCTGCGGGTCGATCCCCGGAACGGTCACTTTGCTCTGCAGGGCCACTTTGCTGATGGCAAAGCCGCTGTCGGTTTTATCCAGCGAGACATCCGCCGTGGTATCGATAGAATCCGCGGTATAACCCGCTTCACCCAGCATCAATGACAGCGCCATGGAGAAACATGCCGCATGCGCCGCACCGATCAACTCTTCCGGGTTGGTACCCTTCTCCCCTTCAAAGCGGGTATTGAAGCCGTAGGGTTGCTGATTAAGAACGCCGCTCTCGGTAGAAACCGTCCCCTTGCCGCGCTTGATATCGCCAGACCAGTGTGCTGAACCGTGCTTATGAATTGTCATTATTGCTCTCCTTTTGGCTTACAAAGCCTTCAGTATAGACCACGCAGCGAGGGCAGCCCGAAATAGTGGAATATCAAGAAAATTCTGTGACGCCAGAGCGGTTAGACGTATTGCAAATCCTTTTTTTCCGTGTAATTTAAATTCGTCTTCGGCAATATTTATTTTCGGGTAACCGAATGGCATAAAGATATATTCAAAGGTTAGGGAGAATATATTCTGTTTTTTAAGATCATGAAAAAGCATGATTTTATGACACTAATATTTCTGAGACGATTCTTAAACACAGCGGCATAAATATTTGCCATTCTGAATACCACTGATGTTTTTGCGAGCCGGACCATTAAACAGAAAACGACACGGAGGCAACATGTTTAATTATTATTCTGCAAATACAACATCCGCACAGCCGGAGCTGGTTAACGCTATTGCACAGGGTCTGCGCGCTGAAATGGGCGCTGTCACTGAAGATGACATTTTGATGGAACTGACAAAGTGGGTGGAAGCCTCAGATAATGACATCCTCAGTGATATCTACCAGCAGACCATTAACTACGTTGTCAGCGGCCAACACGCCAGTTTCTGAAAACCTGCTATGCTGGATCAGCAACCTAAGGGGTTACATTTCGTTCGCCTTATCAACATCAACAGGATGGAGGAGTCAATATGAAATCGAACCGTCAGGCACGCCATATTCTGGGACTGAACTACAAGCTGTCTAACCAGCGCAAAGTGGTGATTGAGGGTGACAGCGAAACGCAGGTCACCAATGCCACCGGCAGAAAACGCCACGAACCGAAGTAAGTTCGCCAGTGAGATACCGACACCACCGCTTAGCCGGTGGTGTTTTTGTTTGTATGTTGCGGTATTTAACATTCACCTCATTTATACTACCCGCCTGACACCCCCTAAGGGCACGACAGCAACGATGATTAACAACAGTGCCAGGGACGGATATGCACAAATCAAGTGAGTAACATGGACAACAAAGCCAAAAAACATCGCTCCCTCTATATTCCTTACGCCGGTCCGGTTCTGCTGGAATTCCCTCTCCTGAACAAGGGCAGCGCCTTCAGCATGGAAGAGCGCAGCAGCTTTAACCTGCTGGGTCTGTTGCCAGAAGTGGTCGAAACCATCGAAGAGCAGGCCGAACGCGCGTGGATCCAGTACCAGGGATTCAAAACCGAGATCGACAAGCACATCTACCTGCGCAACATCCAGGACACTAACGAAACCCTTTTCTACCGCCTGGTGCAAAACCACCTCGACGAGATGATGCCGGTGATTTACACCCCAACCGTCGGTGCCGCCTGCGAACGTTTCTCGGAAATTTATCGCCGTTCCCGGGGCGTGTTTATCTCGTATCAGAACCGTCACAACATGGACGACATCCTGCAGAACGTCTCCAACCACAACATCAAAGTGATCGTGGTAACCGACGGCGAGCGTATTCTCGGTCTTGGCGACCAGGGGATCGGCGGGATGGGAATTCCAATCGGTAAACTGTCGCTGTACACCGCCTGCGGCGGCATCAGCCCGGCGTACACCCTGCCGGTGGTGCTGGATGTCGGAACCAACAACCAGCAGCTGCTCAACGATCCGCTCTATATGGGCTGGCGTCACCCGCGCATCACCGACGACGAGTACTATCAGTTCGTGGATGATTTCATCCAGGCGGTGAAGCATCGCTGGCCGGACGTGCTGCTGCAGTTCGAAGATTTCGCCCAGAAAAACGCCATGCCGCTGCTGAATCGCTATCGCGATGAAATCTGCTCCTTTAACGACGACATTCAGGGCACTGCGGCGGTCACGGTCGGCACGCTGATTGCGGCCAGCCGCGCGGCAGGCAACCAGTTGAGCTATCAGAAAATCGTCTTCCTCGGTGCAGGCTCCGCCGGGTGCGGTATCGCCGAGCAGATCATCGCCCAGACCCAGCGCGAAGGCTTAAGCGAAGAGCTGGCCCGTTCCCGCGTCTTTATGGTGGATCGCTTTGGCCTGCTGACCGACGCCATGCCGAACCTGCTGCCGTTCCAGACCAAACTGGTGCAAAAGCGCGAGAACCTGAAAAACTGGGATACCGACAGTGAGGTGCTCTCCCTGCTGGATGTAGTGCGTAACGTGAAGCCGGATATTCTGATTGGCGTTTCCGGCCAGACCGGGCTGTTCACCGAAGAGATCATCCGCGAGATGCATAAATACTGCGCGCGTCCGATCGTGATGCCGCTCTCTAACCCGACCTCGCGTGTGGAAGCGACCCCGCAGGACATCATCGCGTGGACCGAAGGTAACGCCCTGGTCGCCACCGGCAGCCCGTTTGCACCTGTGGTCTGGAAGGACAAAATCTATCCGATTGCCCAGTGCAACAACTCCTATATCTTCCCGGGTATCGGCCTTGGGGTGATCGCCTCCGGCGCGTCGCGCATCACCGATGAGATGCTGATGTCCGCCAGCGAAACTCTGGCGAAGCACTCTCCGCTGGTGAACAACGGCGAAGGGCTGGTCCTGCCGGAGCTGAAGGATATCCATGTGGTGTCGAAAGCCATCGCCTTTGCGGTGGGGAAAATGGCCCAGCAGCAAGGCGTGGCGGTAAAAACTTCTGCCGACGCCCTGCAGCAGGCAATCGACGAGAACTTCTGGAAGCCGGAATACCGCAGCTACCGCCGGACGTCTATTTAACTCCTGCAACGCCGGGCGGCGCTAACGCTTGCCCGGCCTACAAAATCGTCACGCCAGGCCGGGTAAGGCGAAGCCGCCACCCGGCAAGACCGCACCGAACCCGTAGGCCGGATAAGTCAAAGCCGCCACCCGGCAAAACACCGCATCGAACCCGTAGGCCGGGTAAGGCAAAGCCGCCACCCGGCAAGACCGCACCGAACCCGTAGGCCGGGTAGGCAAAGCCGCCACCCGGCCAGACCGCACCGAACCCGTAGGCCGGGTAGGCAAAGCCGCCACCCGGCCAGACCGCACCGAACCCGTAGGCCGGGTAAGGCGAAGCCGTCACCCGTAGGCCGGATAAGGCAAAGCCGCCACCCGGCAAGACCGCACCGAACCCGTAGGCCGGGTAAGGCGAAGCCGTCACCCGTAGGCCGGATAAGGCGCAGCCGCCACCCGGCAAAACACCGCACCGAACCCGTAGGCCGGGTAAGGCAAAGCCGTCACCCGGAAAAACACCGCACCGAACCCGTAGGCCGGGTAAGGCAAAGCCGCCACCCGGCAAGACCGCACCAAACCCGAAGGCCGGGTAAGGCAAAACCGCCACCCGGCAAGACCGCACCGAACCCGTAGGCCGGGTAAGGCGCAGCCGCCACCCGGCAAGACCGCACCGAACCCGTAGGCCGGGTAAGGCAAAGCCGCCACCCGGCAAGACCGCACCGAACCCGTAGGCCGGGTAAGGCAAAGCCGCCACCCGGCAAGACCGCACCGAACCCGAGGCCGGGTAAGGCGAAGCCGCCACCCGGCAAAATACCGCACCTTACCTCCCCCGCGTCACCCACCAGAACACCAGCGCCAGCATACTCATTCCCGCCCCCAGCAGGCACACCCCCTGCCAGCCGAAATGGGCATAGGTTATGGTCGTACCGATCGCCCCCAGCCCGCTACCCACCGCGTAAAACAGCATATACAGCCCCACCAACCGGCTATGTGCTTCCGGTCGGGTGCGGAAAATCAGGCTCTGGTTTGTAACATGCAACGCCTGTCCGCCAAGATCGAGCAGCACGATGCCGATCGCCAGCGCCCACAGCGACACGTCCATTAGCGATAGCGGCCACCAGGCCAGCAGCAGCATCGCCAACGCCATTGCGCTGGTGCGTTGCGCCAGCCCCTGGTCCGCCCACTGCCCGGCCCGTGATGCGGCCAGGGCGCCAATGACCCCCACCAGCCCGAATGCGCCAATAGCGGTATGGGAAAAGTTATAGGGTGGCGCGCTCAGGGGCAGCACCAACGCGCTCCAGAAAATATTAAAGGCAGCAAACATCAGCAGCGCGAGCGTGCCCCTGACCTGGAGCACCTTTTCCTCCCTCAGTAGCGTCAGCATTGAAGCGAGCAGGCGCGGATAAGTGAGCGAACCGGCAGGCGGCAAGGCAGGCAGTCGTCGCCAGAGCGGGATCGCAATCCCCAGCATCAGAAATGCGGCGCAGAAATAGACCCCGCGCCAGCCCGCCAGATCGCTGACGCCCCCGGCAAACACTCTCGCCAGCAGCAATCCGATAAAGACCCCGCCCTGCGCCACTCCTACCACCCGCCCCTGTTCATGAGGGGCAGCGGCGCTGGCCGCGCAGGCTATCAGCCCCTGGGTCATCGCCGTACCGAGCAGGCCGACGGCAAGCATACCCGCCAGCAGCACCGGGGCGGATTGCGCCGTCCCCACCACCACCAGCGCGGCAACCAGCGCCAGTAGCTGTATCGCCATCAGTCGACGACGATCGACCCTGTCTCCCAGCGGCACCAGAAACAGCAGAGCCAGCGCACATCCGATTTGGGTTGCGGTAACAACCCCGCCGATTGCCGCCTGACTGATGGCAAAATCCTGCGCCAGCGCATCAAGCAGCGGCTGCGCGAAATAGACATTTGCCACGCTCATGCCGCTGGCGATGGCGAAGAGCCACACCAGGCTGCGTGACAGACCTGCGGATATCGCCTGGCCAGGCAGTAACGTCAGTTGTGCTTTCATGCTCCCAAAACTCCTTTAATGGTTTCAAAATAAAACCACTGTAAGGCTAGGTCAGATAGTTTTAAAATGCAACCAAATAGCTTACCTTGCTGAAAGCGCGCTTCCCCGCTACACTCGCTTCATCCATCAACCTACTGAATACTAAGGAGGCTAATTATGCTGTGCTGTGAAATTTTTGATATTTCACTTCACCTTGGTGATCGCATCTGCTCAAGCGTTATCGGTTTCGTGCTGCGATAACTTCGGCTTGAGCGAAGACACCTAAGACAACCCCTTCTCTCGGGCTTACCGGGTTATCGTCAGCGTTGATTGACGAGGCGTTTTTACGCCTGTAACTCTTGAGTAAGCAAATGAGCACATTACTGACTGCACAATTTTTACGTGTTGATACCGCCTTCGACACCCTGTTCGACAACCTCTCCTTTAGCCTGAAAAAAGGCGACCGCATCGGTCTGCTGGGCGATAACGGCTGCGGCAAAAGTACCCTGCTGAAGATCCTCGACGGCACCGATACGCCCCTTTCCGGCACGGTGGCGCTGGCCGGTCATTGCCTGATGGCGCGGGTGGAGCAGCATCTTCCTCCTGAGATCTACCCGTTGACCATGCTCGACGCGGTTCTGGCGCAGCTGCCGGTTGCTGAGCGTGAGAGCCAGCGCTGGCGGGCGGAGACCCTGCTGGCGAACATGGGTTTTACCCCGGAAGACACTGCCCTGCAATCGGCCACCCTCAGCGGCGGGCAGCACACGCGACTCCTGCTGGCGCGGGCACTGATAAGCGAGCCGGATCTGCTGCTGCTGGATGAACCCAGCAACCACCTGGATCTGCCCACGCTGCTGTGGCTGGAGCAGTTTTTACAGAGCTGGTCCGGCAGCTTTGTGCTGGTGTCCCACGACAGGCAGCTGCTGGATGCCGTCACCAACGGCAGCTGGATCCTGCGGGACAAAACGCTGCACTACTTCGCCCTTCCCTGCACCCGGGCGCGTCAGGCGCTGGCGGAGAAAGACGAGAGCGACGCCCTGCGCCATAAAGCAGAGCAAAAGGAGATCGACCGGGTCACCGCCAGTGCAAAACGGCTGGCGACCTGGGGCAAGGTCTACGACAACGAGGATCTGGCCCGTAAAGCTAAGCAGATGGAGCGCCAGGTGGAGCGGCTGAAGGAGAGCCAGACGTCGCTGACGGCGGGCAGCCCCTGGACCTTAACCCTGCACGGCGATGCCCTGCGGGCCGACCGGTTGCTGGAGATCGCGTTGCTCGACGTGGCCCCAGCCCCGGGCCTGCCGCCGTTGTTCTCAGTGGAAAACGTCCGGCTAAAAAGCGGCGACCGGGTCGCCATCGTCGGGCGCAACGGCTGTGGCAAATCCTCGCTGATGCGCCTTATCTGGCAGCAGTTTATTGCTGCGGAAAACCACGCCGGATTAACCCTCCACCCTCGTGTAGCGCCTGGCTACTACGACCAGACGCTGCACCAGCTGGCGGATGAGGCCACGCTGATCGACGCCCTGGAGCCGTTCGCCCCGAACATTCAGAATCGCAAGATGGCGCTGATCTCCGCCGGGTTCGCCTGGGCGCGGCACGGACAAAAGGTCAGCACCCTGAGCGGCGGCGAGCGTTCGCGGTTGCTGTTTATTGGCCTGACGCTGGCGCGCTTCAGCCTGCTAATGCTTGATGAGCCAACTAACCATCTGGATATGGAAGGCAAAGAAGCGCTGGCAGAAACGTTACAACAGTTTGAGGGCGGCGTGCTGCTGGTCAGCCACGATCGGCAGTTAATCAGCCAGAGCTGCAACCGCTTCTGGCTGATCGACAACGGCGTCTTAAGCGAATGGCATGACGCGGATGCGGTATTTGCCCGCCTGCGCGATGACAGCGGTTTGCGTGACCAAACGGCAGAGGCTGTGTCGAAAGAAAGCCAGGCAGAACCCGCTGAGGATCTGTTAGAGCGGCTGATTATGCTGGAGAAACTGCTGGAGGAGGATCGGCTGCGTAAGCCTAAACATCAGAAGCCTCAGCTTCAGGCGCAGTGGCAGGAGGAGATTGCCGCGCTGACGGCGCAGCTGTAAGGCAATGCCCGGCGGGTAGCCGCCGCCGGGCAATTGTTTATTTCGGTTGCTGCGTTTTCCAGGCATCCCATGCCTGTTTAATTTCCTGCTTCGCGGTGGCGGCATCGTTGAAGCCGTTCAGCTCCACCGATTTGCGCCCTTCCGGCAGCTGTTTATAAACGCGGAAGAACGACTCCAGGCGCTGCTGTTCAATTTTCGGCAGATCGCTTAACTCTTTAATGTCATCGTAGGTCGGATCGATTTTGCTGGCCGGCACGGCAACGATTTTGTCGTCCTTCTCGCCGCCGTCGATCATCTTCAACACGCCAATGGCGCGCAGCTTAATCAGGGTGCCCGGCGCCATCGGCGCGCGGGTATAGAAAATCACGTCCAGCGGATCGCCATCACCCGCCAGGGACTGGGTCAGCGAGCCGTAGTTAGCCGGGTAAGCCACCGGCATCGACTGGAAACGATCGGCAACAATAAAGCCGGTTTTGGCGTCAGTCTCGTACTTAATAATCCCGCCCGCAGGAATTTCGGTAACGGCGTAGAACTCTTCCGGGTTGTTATCAGGCTGTGGGAATTCGAGGATGTTTTGCGCCTGTACGGAAGCGGACAGAAGAACGCTCACTGCGAGAAGTTTTTTTACCAGATGCATTGTCTTTTTAACTCTTCGGTTATTGAGAAGACAACACCTTAAGGGCTGGTTATGTCAGAAACATGACATATTTGCTGCAGAAATAGTGACTGGAGAATGCGTAAAGGAGACCGCCTGAAGGTTGTCTCCTTTGTTTTTACATGAGCCTCTGGATCAGAACTCTCTGGCGAGAGTCAGATAACCTCCATAATCCACTGAGCACTCATTATCATTGATATAACCTAAAGCTATAAATACATTCTTTTTACCATCGCGATTGGTAAAGGTGTACTTCGCTGAAATGCTTTTCACATTGTCATCATGATAAATTGAATAATATTGTTCCCTGGAGAGCACAATACTATTTTTTTGAGCCATGGCTTTTTTATAAGCATCCTCAGCTAATTGTTTGGCCAATATATCAGAAACAGGGAACACTCCAAGTAATTTCACCTCAGTTTTATGCTCAAGGATAGTCGAACGATCAATTTTCAAATCATCGGTAAAAGATGAAAGAGTTGCTAACTCGATTGCGCGCCCAACATCAGCACACTGTTCAGAACCTATCTTAGCCTGAGCTAAAACAGGGAGCATTACAAAGGAAAAACAAAGATATTTGAACATAATCGTGCTACTCCACTATTAACACTCTGTCTTTGCTTGTATGGATCTCAATCCTGTGGTTAAGCAAAACAACAATACAGCCATTGGAAGCCTCTCCAGGGCGACTTCCACTGTCGCCATGAAGTAAGAAACCATCTCTTCCACACATGTTGTTTGAGGAGTCCGCTGTAAGTCTTAACACGTAACCTCCTGCTGTTGTATGCTGGAATGGATTGCCAATTTTGTACTTCCCCGCTGGCAATGGTCCTTTGTTCTTTACACACTGTTGAGAAGGATCGTTGTAGTAACCTACAGCCCCCGCATACAGCGCATTAAACTTGAAGGTACCATCAAGGTAAAACTTAGCCTCCTTAACTTTATAGACCCACGTCATTATGCCGTCCTCCTTTCATTCCAGCCGTGAGAGTGAATGATGTTGCCATCTAAATAATGCCATTCAATATTTGCATAATTAATAGAAACATATTCTTGATGGGAGTGCTTTTCGAAACGAGGATCTTTAATATCAAGCATAAAAGCATTAACATCAGTGATTCTGCAATCAGTAAGCGTTACACGAAAGTACTCTTACTCCTGGCCATTATAGTTAATTCGATAATACCTGAAGATAGCTTCCTTAAACCGTCTGCCGCTACTCACTCCTTTACTAAGGTAAGGTGTAGAACTATCGATATCTTTCCTGAAAGACATTTGGCCGTGCACGCATGGGCCCGTAATCTTACCTGTTAAGTCATCTACAGGTAGTTCCAGAGCATGCATAATCTCACTTATTTCTATGCTTCCCTCTCTTCCACGAACATCAACAGATCCTTTTACAGGATTGCCAGAATCATCTGTAAGCCATAAATAAACCGGTATCGCCATGGATCAAACTCCATTTTTAAAATGAGCAAAAAGTATCCTTTGAATATATGTTCTTTGAACAGCTATTTTTTGCTTAGCGTTGATATCAATCAATTAAACAGCCATCAATGCGACACTGATTATTTACTAAACCAATATCCCACCGAAATTATATTCCTTAATATTTACTATTTATTTAAACTCCTGTCTGTTACATATGCGAACGCGAATAACTTTAATGTATAAATAACCATGAAAAATGAAAGGGCAAACGTGATGCCACTCGTGATTATCGAATTCATCTAAGCTAAATGATTTCATAATGTTACAGCCCCTTGCTTCAGCCATTAAAAAACTTAATCCTTAATAGGTATATCGTCTTATCTAACCTGCATTGCAGATCCGCAATATGAAAATGGAGAAACATATGAAAGCTGCTGTCGTGACCAAAGACCATCAGGTAGAAGTGACCGAGAAAACCCTGCGCCCGCTGAAACACGGCGAAGCGCTGCTGAAGATGGAGTGCTGTGGCGTGTGCCACACCGATCTTCACGTAAAGAACGGCGATTTTGGCGATAAGACCGGGGTGATCCTCGGGCATGAAGGCATTGGTGTGGTGCAGGAGGTAGGCCCTGGCGTCGTCTCCCTTAAACCGGGCGATCGCGCAAGCGTGGCGTGGTTCTTTGAAGGCTGCGGTCATTGCGAATACTGCAACTCCGGCAACGAAACCCTGTGCCGTACCGTGAAGAACGCAGGCTACTCGGTGGATGGCGGTATGGCTGAAGAGTGCATCGTGACTGCCGACTACGCGGTAAAAGTGCCGGACGGACTGGACTCCGCCGCCGCGAGCAGCATCACCTGTGCCGGGGTGACGACCTATAAAGCCGTCAAAGTCTCTGAGATCAAGCCGGGCCAGTGGATCGCTATTTATGGTCTGGGTGGTTTGGGCAATCTGGCGCTGCAGTACGCGAAAAACGTGTTTAACGCCAAAGTTATCGCTGTTGACGTGAATGACGAACAGCTGAAACTCGCCGAAAGCATGGGGGCCGATCTGGTGGTTAACTCCCGCAATGAGGATGCCGCTAAATTCATTCAGCAAAAAACCGGTGGTGCCCACGCTGCGGTGGTAACCGCGGTGGCGAAAGTGGCCTTTAACTCCGCGGTGGATGCCGTTCGCGCCGGTGGCCGCGTGGTGGCAGTCGGCCTGCCGCCGGAAGCAATGAGCCTGGATATTCCGCGTCTGGTGCTGGACGGCATTCAGGTAGTGGGTTCGCTGGTCGGCACCCGTCAGGATCTGACCGAAGCCTTCCAGTTTGCCGCCGAAGGCAAAGTCGTGCCGAAAGTGGCGCTGCGTCCGCTGGGCGATATCAATGCCATCTTCAAAGAGATGGAACAGGGCCAGATCCGTGGCCGTATGGTGATTGATTTCCGTTCATAACGATCTTCCCTCTTCCCTATGGGGAGAGAGCGAACATCGCGGAATCAGCATGCATTACGCCGATCCGCTGGCGAAAATCGTTTAGCCCCCCAAACCGCGCCACTCCCGGCGCGGTTTTTTATTGCCACTTTCCGCAAATCCTTAGCTCAATTCCTTTGTTCCCTTCTTTTCGGCCCCACCCGAAGATGCATTCGACGCTAACAAGAAGATTACAAAGGAATTCACCATGCAAACCCCATTTCGTCTGCCGCTGCTGACGGCTTTAATTCTTGCGACGACGGCGGCTTATGCTGCCGATACGCCGGTTAAAGGCGGCACGCTGGTCTATCTGGAGCAACAGGCCCACACCAACCTTTATCCCCCGGCGGGCGGGTTTTACCCCAACGGCGGGATCCTGAATCAGATCACCGACAAGCTCACCTGGCAGAACCCAAAGACGCTGCAGGTTGAGCCGTGGATCGCCGAAAGCTGGACCACCAACGCCGATAAAACCGAATACACCTTTAAGCTTCGCCCGGGCGTTACCTTCTCTGACGGCACGCCGCTGGACGCGAACGCGGTGGCGAAGAACTTCGATACCTACGGCAAAGGCAATAAGGCCCAGCGCCTGCCGGTGTCGGAAGTGATCAACAACTACGACCGCAGCGAAGTGATCGACCCGCTGACCGTGAAGTTCTACTTCAAAAAGCCCTCGCCGGGCTTTTTACAGGGTACCGCGACCATCGGCTCCGGTCTGGTCTCTCTGAGCACCTTACAGCGTAACTTCGAGGAGCTGGGCGACGCGCGCCATATCATCGGCTCCGGCCCGTTCGTGGTGAAGGATGAGAAGCCCGGCCGGGAGGTGAATCTCCAGGCGCGTAAAGATTACGCCTGGGGCCCGAAAAACCTCGCCCAGCAGGGCCCGGCGAATCTGGACGGCATTACTTATCTGGTCACGCCGGAAGACAGCGTTCGCGTCGGCGCGCTGCTGGCGGGCCAGGCCGATTTTATCCGCCAGGTGCAGGCCTATGACGAAAAACAGGCCACCGACCAGGGGTATCACATCTACGCCGCCCCTACCCGCGGGGTGAACGACAGCATCAGCTTCCGCCCGGATAATCCGCTGGTAGCCGACGTGCGGGTGCGCCAGGCGCTGCTGCATGCCACCAACGCGAAACAGGTGGTGGAAACCCTGTTCTCACCCAACTATCCGCAGGCCAAATCGGTGATTGCCGACTCTGCCGCAGGCTATGTCGATCTGAGCGACAAACTGACCTTCGATCCGGCCAAAGCCAGCGCTCTGCTGGATGAAGCCGGGTGGAAAGCGGGCAGCGACGGCATTCGCGCCAAAGACGGTCAGCGTCTGGCCCTGACCATCTATGAGTCCCTGCCCCAGCCACAAAACAAAGAGGTGTTACAGCTGGTCGCCCAGCAGTGGCGTCAGGTGGGCGTCGCCCTGAGCGTGAAGGCCGGTGACGCTGGCAGCCGCGTTATCGACAACCTCGACCCGCTGAAAACCCCGCTTACCGTGTCGGAAGTGGGCCGCGCCGACCCGGACGTGGTTAAGAGCATGTTCTACCCCAATAACCGCGACGCTCTGCTGCAAAAAGGCGGCTCCAGCGACAAGGTAAACAGCTTCCGCGATGACAAGCTCAACGAGCTGCTGGTGAATATCTCCGCTGAAGTGGATCCGCAAAAGCGCCTCCAGCTGACCGGCGACGCCCAGCGCTATCTGCTGGATAACGCCTATGTGATCCCGATTTTCGAAGAGCCGCAGGTCTTTGCCGGTGCGCCGTGGCTGAAAGGGGTGAGTTTTGAAGCGGTCGGTCGCCCGTCGTTCTACGGCGCGTGGCTTGAGAAACACTAAGGAGGCAACGATGAGCCACTATCTGCTGCGACGGGCCGGGCTGGGGCTGCTGGTGTTATGGGCGGCGTTTACCCTGTCGTTTGTGCTGCTTCAGGTGCTGCCGGGGGATGCGGTGCTGATCAAGTTCCAGAACCCGGATCTGGGCCTGAGTCCGGCGCAAATCGAAGGGATGCGCATCGCCTACGGGGCCGACAGCCCGCTGTGGCAGCAGTATCTGCACACCCTCGGGGCGATGCTGCGCGGCGATTTTGGCTTCTCGGTGCAGGCGGGGTTGCCGGTGAGCGAGCTTATCATCACCAACCTGCCGGACACCCTGAGCCTGGCGCTGCCCGCCTTTGCGCTGGCGGTTGCACTGGCCTTTGCCCTGGCGCTGGCCTCTCGCCTGCCAGGGCTGCGCTTTTTGAGTAACGCCATTCAGTCCCTGCCGGTGCTGTTTATCTCCCTGCCGACCTTCTGGTTGGGTATTGCCTTGATTCAGCTGTTTTCATTCCAGCTGAGGCTGATCCCGGTGATTAACCCAGGCCCGCTACAGGGGCTGATCCTGCCGATTATCACCGTCGCCATTCCGATCTCCGCCCCGCTGGCGCAGATCCTGATGCGCAGTCTGGATCAGGTCGCCGCCCAGCCGTTTGTAGCGGTAGCGCGGGCCAAAGGGCTGAGCGAAACCGCCGTTCTCTGGCGTCACGTTACCGGCAATGCCCTGCTGTCGGTGCTGAATATCGCTGGCCTGCTGCTGGGCGAGCTGATCGCCGGGGCGCTGATCACCGAAACCGTCTTTGGCCGCAGCGGGCTGGGGATGCTGACCCAGCAGGCGGTCAATAACCAGGATATCGCCGTGTTACAGGCGGTGGTGATGATCTCCGCCCTCGGCTTTGTGTTGATTAACCTGCTGGTGGATCTGCTGATGCCGCTGTTCGATCCCCGGCTGAAAACCGTTACCGGAGGTGCTGTATGAGCCTTGTCGATTACGCTGCCGCAGCGCGCAGACGCGTGCCTACCTGGGGGGCATTTCGCTGGCAGCCGGGGCTGTGGTTTGCCTGGGCGATTATTGCCGTTGCCGCGCTGGCGGCTATCGCACCGGACTTCTTTACCCACTTCAGCCCGATTGAAGGCATTCCCGGCGCGCAGCGCCTGGCACCGCAGGCCGGGTATTGGCTCGGCACCGATCAGCTGGGGCGCGATCTGTACACCCGCATCATCTATGGCGCGTCCCACTCGCTGAGCGCCGCCCTGGTGGCCGTGGCGATGGGGCTGATCGTGGGTACCGCCATCGGTGTGATTGCCGGGGCGTTTGCCGGACGGGTGGAGTCGGTGCTGATGCGTATGGTGGACGTGCTGCTCGCTATTCCTTCGCTGCTGCTCTCCCTGACGGTCATTATTTTGCTCGGCTTTGGCACGGTGCATGCCGCCATCGCCGTTGGGGTGGCGTCTATCGCCAGCTTTGCCCGACTCGCGCGCGGTGAAGTGGTGCGCATCCGCCATACGGATTACGTCGAAGCGGCGTTTGGCAGCGGCGGCACCTTCTGGACGGTGCTGTGGCGCCACATTCTGCCCAACTCCCTGACCGCAGTGCTGGCCTTTGCCACCCTGCAGTTTGGTCAGGCGATCCTCGCCCTCTCGACGCTGAGCTTCCTCGGCTACGGCACCCCGCCGCCGATCCCGGAGTGGGGATTGCTGATTGCCGAGGGACGTAACTATCTCTCTACCGCCTGGTGGCTGACCACCTTCCCCGGCCTGATGGTGATCGCCGTGGTGCTGGCCACCAACCGTATCAGTCGTCAGTTAAGCGGAGGTCGCTCATGACGGTTCTCTCTGTTGAAAATCTGACTATCAGCTACCGCACGGGCCGCCAGTGGCGCGAGGTGGTGCATAACGTCAGCTTTACCCTCGGGCGCGGCGAGATGCTGGCGTTTGTTGGCGAGTCCGGCTCCGGTAAAACCACCACCGCCCAGGCGATTATCGGCCTGCTGGCGGACAACGCCCGGCGCGACGGCGGCAGCATCCGTCTGAACGGCGAAGATCTCAGCCAGTGGTCGGCGAAACGGCTCAACAACCTGCGCGGGGCGCGCATCAGCCTGGTGCCGCAGGATCCGGGTAACTCCCTCAACCCGGTGAAAACCATCGGTGCCCAGGTGGGGGAAATCATTCGCCTGCACCAGAAAATCAGCCCCGCCGCGTGCGACCAGCAGGTGCTGGCTCTGCTGACCAAAGTGGGTCTCAGCCATCCGGAACAGCGGATGAAGCAGTTTCCGCACCAGCTCTCCGGCGGGATGAAACAGCGGGTGTTGATTGCCATCGCCATCGCCCTGCGACCGGATGTGATTATTGCCGATGAACCCACCAGCGCGCTGGACGTGACGGTGCAAAAACGCATTCTCGATCTGCTGGACGTGCTGCGCCGGGAATCGGGTACGGCGGTGCTGTTTGTCACCCACGACCTGGCCCTGGCAGCCCAGCGCGCCGACCGCCTGCTGGTGTTTCGCCACGGCGAGGTGCAGGAGCACGGGGCTACCGCCGACGTGGTACGCGCCCCTCAGCATGCCTATACCCGCCAGCTGCTGAGCGACCTGCAGGGCCAGCGGTTAACCATTGCCCCGGTGGCGGGTCGTCCGCTGGCTTCGCCTGCGATCCGCGCCATCGATATCAGCAAACGCTTTGCGCTGGGGAAAGGCCATCAATTGCAGGCGCTGGATAACGTCAGCTTCGCCGTGCAGCGCGGCAGCACCCACGCGCTGGTAGGCGAGTCCGGCTCAGGCAAAACCACCCTTGCCCGCATCCTGCTGGGCTTTGAGCAGGCCGACCGGGGTCAGGTGATCATCGATGATATCGACGCCACCACCCTCAGCCACGAGGCGCGACGTCAGCTGCGGCAGAAGATCCAGTTTGTTTATCAGAACCCCTTTGCCTCGCTGGATCCACGCCAGACGCTGTTTGAGATCATCAAGGAGCCGCTTAAAAATTTTGCCCCCGTCGATAAAGCAGAACGTGCCGCCCGGGTAGAGAACGTTGCCCGGCGGGTGGCCCTGCCGCCGGAGCTGTTAAGCCGCACCGCGCGGGAGCTGTCGGGTGGGCAACGCCAGCGCGTGGCTATTGCCCGGGCCTTAATTCTTGAGCCGACCATTCTGGTGCTGGATGAAGCCACCTCGGCGCTGGACGTCACCGTACAGGCGCAGATCCTCGCCCTGCTCCAGCAGCTTCAGCAGCAGCTGGGCCTGACCTATCTGTTCATCACTCACGATCTGGCTACCGTCCGGCGGATTGCCCACAGCGTGACGGTATTGCGCAGCGGCCAGGTGGTTGAACAGGGCGCGGTCGACACGCTTTTCGCCGCGCCGCAGGACAACTACACCCGCGAGCTGATCGACGCCATCCCCCATTTTTCACAGAAGGAGTACGCATGACGCGTAAACGCCTGGGTTTCTTCACCCGACTGCTGGACGATGCCCCAGCCAAAGAACGTTATCGCCTGGCGACTGAGCAAATCCGCCATGCCGAGCGCTACGGTTTTGACAGCGCATGGATCGCCCAGCACCATTTCCACGAGCATGAAGGCGGCCTGCCGTCGCCGCTGGTATTTCTCACCCACGTAGCGGCGCACACCACCCGCATTCGCCTGGGCACCGCCATTATCACCCTGCCGCTGGAGAACCCGCTGCGGGTGGCGGAGGACGCGGCGGTGCTGGATCTGCTGGCCGATGGGCGTCTCGAGGTCGGGTTTGGCTCCGGCGGCACGCCCACCTCGTTTTTGCCGTTCGGGCTGACCATTAACGAGCGGGCAGCGACCTTTGCTGACAACCTGCATCTGATCCAGAGCGCCTGGCGCGGGGACTCCCTGACCCATCCGGATAACCATCTCTATCCGCCCGCGCCCGGGCTGACGGAGCGGGTGTGGATCGCCACCTTCTCGGTGGAGGGCGCAGTACGGGCCGCACAGCAGGGTCACGGCCTGATGCTCTCCCGCACCCAGCCGCGCCCGGCGGATAACCTCTCCCTGACGCTGGATCAGATCCAGAACCCGATTATTGATGCCTATCTCGACGCCCTGCCGTCCGGCGTGGCCCCGCGCATTCTGGCCTCGCGCACCGCCTTTGTCGCCGACAGCGATGCCTATGCCCTGAAGGTGGCCGAACCGGGCCTTACCCGTCAGGCGCAGCAGCACGTGGCCGCCGGACACGCGCTCACTGGTGACACTGTCACGGATTATAGTCGCCAGTTCGATGCGCACATCGGCGCGCCGCAGACGGTGCTTGCCTCGCTGGCGAAGGATTCGGTGCTGGCGCGCGTCACCGATATTTCATTCCAGGTGCATTCCGTAGAGCCGTCGCACCAGGACACGTTACGTTCGATTGAGTTAATAGCAGAGCAGATCGCCCCTCATCTTCTATAAGGAGTCACCATGGCATTAAGTCAGGATATTCTCGCCGAACTGGCGGAGATTGCCCCCGGTTCCCCACTGGAACAGGCGCGACAGACCCGGGATGCGGCAACGCGTCACGCTCAGGGGAGCTACGAAACGTTATTCAGTCAGCAGGACGCCGACTTCGCGCTGGACGAGCGCTTTGCCGTGGCGGCAAAAGTGGCGAAATGGCACAACGCCGACGCGCTGGCAGCCCATTATGCCGGGTTTGGGCTGGCGGATCCCACCTCGGTGCGCCTGACGCCCGCCCTGACCTTTGCTCGTCTGCTCACCTTCTCGCCAGTCCAGGCGACGCCGGGGGCGATCAACGCCCTGACCCTGGCAGGCTGGAGCAAAGAAGGGATAGTCACCCTGGCGCAGCTGATCGCCTTTGTCAGCTTCCAGAGCCGCCTGATCGCAGGGTTGCGCCTGCTCAATGACAAACCGGTGGTGGCAAGCGACGTCCCCGTGGTGGCGGGCCACTGGCACACCGTGCCGCTGACGAAAAACGGCAAAGCGGCGCCGGTGCAATTCACCCAGCAGGAGCTGGGCTGGGAGCCGTGGCTGGCGCCAAAACCGCTGGTGGAATTTAGCGCCGACGAACAGGCGATCCTGGCGAAATTCGGCCATACCGATTCCGACTATTTCCGCCTGCTGGGGCGCAATCTGCCGGTGCTGGAGCAGCGCACGCTTACGGATAAAGGGATTTTCTATACGTCAGGCGGGCTGTCACGCGCCGAGCGGGAGCTGGCCGCCGCGGTCACCAGCAAGATCAACGGCTGTATTTACTGCGCCTCTGTCCATGCGCGTAAAGCCAGCCAGCTTTCTAAGGATAATGATGCGGTGGAAACGCTGCTGGCGGTGCAACCCGGGGAGTCGCTGAGCGCCGGACAAACGCCGCGCTGGCAGGCAGGCATTGATTTTGCGGCCGCTCTCTCGGTGACGCCGCCCGCGGTGACGCCTGGGCATCTCGCCGGTCTGGAACGCGAGGGGCTGGATACCCTGGCCCAGCTGGACCTGGTGCAGTCCGCAGCGTTCTTTGCCTGGGCTAACCGCCTGATGTTAACCCTGGGGGAGCCGTCGCTTCCGTGAGGGGGTTTATGCCGAATGGCGCTACGCTTACCCGGCCTACCAAACCCGTAGGCCCGTGCAAGCGCAGCGCCGCCGGGCGATTGGCGTGCTCAGGCTAACGCCTGCGCAGAGTCTCCCGACCGCCGGGCTTTCAAATACCCATAAACCAACAATGACGACATCGCCAGGAACGACAGCAGCGCTGCCGGTAACGTCACGTAGCTCCAGCTGAAGCCGAGGGTAATCATCATCCCGCCAAAGTACGCTCCAATGGCGCTACCGAGGTTAAACGCCACCTGCCCACCGGCCGCGCCAAGCATCTCCCCGCCTTTAGCATTTTGCAGCAGCAGGATCTGCAGCGGTGCCGACAGCGCGAACAGCCCGGCGCAGCAGATAAAGCCCATCCCCAGCGAGGCCGCAGGCATATCGCCAAAAGCAAACAGCAGCAGCAGCGACAGCACAATCACCAGGTCGGTCATCGCCGCAATCCGCAGCGGGCTGTAGCGACCGGACAGCTTGCCGCTGAACAGGTTGCCCAGCACCATGCCAAGGCCCATCAGCATCATGATCGCGGTCATCATCCCTTCGGAAAAGCCGGACACGTTGAGCATAAACGGCTTCACGAAGCTGAACCACGCGAAGACCCCGGCGTTACCGAACATGGTGGCGGCAAAGATGAACCAGGGCTCAGGCTTTTTCAGAAAGTGAAACTGTTCACGCAGGCGGGTCTGCGATTTATCGAACGTCTGCGGCACCCACAGGACGACAGAGAGCAGCACCAGCAGGTTAAACGCAGCGATCAGGAAGAAGGTATAGCGCCAGCTGAACTGGTGTCCAAGCCAGGTGCCCAGCGGCACGCCCGCCAGATTGGCCACCGTCATCCCGGCGATCATCCCCGCCACCGCCAGGGTCACTTTGCCCGGCGGCACAATGCGGGAAAGGATAATGGTGCCGACACCGAAGAACGCGCCGTGCGGAAAGCCAGAGACCAGCCGTCCAATCGCCAGCATGGTGTACGAAGTTGAGAAAGTGAAAATCGCATTGCCGATAAGACAAAGCGTCACCAGGAACAGCAGAATGGTTTTCAGCGAGAACTTGCTGGAAAAGATCGCAATAATCGGAGCGCCAATCACTACCCCAAAAGCGTAAAACGAAATCATATTTCCGGCCGAAGGAATGGAGATCCCCACGTCCCGCGCCAGCTCGGTGAGTACGCCCATAATGCCAAACTCGGCCATCCCCAGACCGAAGGTACCCAGTGCTAACGAAAAGACCGTCTTTTTCATACCACAACCACTTGTTAAAAAATTGCGACAGCCATTATTGAACAATCTTGTATGGTGAGCCAGTTCAAATCACCTCCCTGGCAGCTTCATCCATTATTTCGGGTGGGGTGTGAATATTTTCCACCACTCCGCCCAGCCCTGATTACACTTCAAAGTGTTATGTCACACCGTCCCGGCAGAATCCCTGAAAGGAACGCATCATGGCAGATAAAAAGAAGAGCAAAACCGTTGCGACGACCACGCCTCCCGCCCCTCTTAAACGCACGGAGTATGAAAAAGAGCTGCATCGCCTGCATGTGGAGCTGGTTAAGCTTCAGCGGTGGGTGGTCAGTAAAGGCCTGAAGGTGTGTATCGTTTTTGAAGGTCGCGACGGCGCGGGCAAAGGCGGCACGATTAAGGCTCTGACCGAACGCGTCAGCCCGCGCGTATTCCGGGTGGTGGCGCTGCCAGCCCCAACCGAAAAAGAGAAAAGCCAGCTCTATTTCCAGCGCTACGTGTCCCACCTGCCTTCAGCAGGAGAAATCGTCATTTTCGACCGCAGCTGGTACAACCGCGCGGGCGTGGAACGCGTAATGGGTTTCTGTACCGAAGAGCAGGTTGAAAAGTTCCTCGACGGAGCCCCTATCATCGAACGGGCGATGGTCGATGCGGGCATTATTCTGATCAAATACTGGCTGGAAGTGACGCCGAAAGAGCAGGAGCGCCGCCTGCGCGACCGCATCAATGACGGGCGCAAAACCTGGAAGCTCTCCCCGATGGATATCAAATCCTTCACGAAGTGGGATGAGTACACCGAAGCGCGGGATGCCATGTTCGCTGCCACTGATACCGCCTGGGCCCCGTGGTTTGTCGCCCGCTCGGAAGATAAAAAGCGCGTGCGGCTGAATATTATCTCGCACCTGCTGTCGCAAATTCCCTATAAAGACCTGCCGGAAGAAGAGGTTAAATTACCAAAACGCAAAATCGGCAAAATTAAACCTACCGCTTATCCGTTCCGTTATATTAAAGAGAAGTTTTGAATATAACCTCCCGGTAAAACATCGGGAGGGATATTCACACTTATTATTCCAATTTTCAGAACGTTGCATTTGTCTGGACGCCGCCTCGCATTTTTTAAATTACCAGGCGAAACAGTATTGTTTTAAATTGTTGGCGATTGATAATGACTGCACCAACAGAGGAGACAATGACAATGAAAGTGGATGCCCCGCAAAACACCGCCATTAAAGAGCACTTAACCGGCGTCACGCCGCGCCCGGTATTAACGCCGGAGGAACGAATCGAACAACGGAAACGCGATAAGGAGTTCATGCGAGCTATGAATGAGTTTGTCGCGAAAGCAGGGTTGCTATCTGACGATCCTTTTTTCGGAGGGATCTAATGTGCTTCCAGTTTGACGTTTACCGTAATCCTTCGGCCAGAACCAGTGAATTACACCCTTATCTGATGGTGATTCAGCATGATTATTACGATGACCTGTCAACCCGTTTAATTCTGCCATTAAGTTACAGGAATAATCTTTCAGGACATATTAATCCGGCTTCTGCCGTCATTAATATCGATTTCCTGACGCTATTCATGAATACGCCTGGTATTACCAGCGTTGAGAAAAAGAAACTTACCAGTAAATATTATGTGACTAACATGCAGAGTGCGAGAACCCGGGTTGTTGCTGCCATTGATGCCTTAATCACCAACACCTGACCTCCCATAAAACCCGCTCAGAACCGCAGCCCGGAGCGGGGGAACCTGACCCGTAGGCCCGTGCAAGCGCAGCGCCGCCGGGCACAGCAGGCGATGGGATTACTTCATTCCTTCACGACTCTCTTTCTGCGCTTCCATACGCTCCACGTCCCGGTACCAGCGGGGATGGTGTTTCTGCGCCCAGCGGCGGCTCACCTTCCCTTCGATCATCCCTTTAATCGAGCCCTTAACCCAGAAAGCCATATACATATGAATAAGAATGGCGTGGATCAAGATAATGGCCGACGTGGCGTGGATCAGCAGGCTGTAGCGCACCACCTGCATCGGGAAGTACTGCGCAAAGTACGGGCGCCAGATAATCACCCCGGTCACCAGCAGCACAAAGATCATGCTCATGATGGTCCAGAACATCATCTTCTGCCCGGCGTTGTATTTACCGACTCTGGCGACTTTATGCTCGTTGCCCTTAAGCACTTCAACAATGCCCTTCACCCAGGGAATATCCTGTTTATCGGGAATGTTGTGATGCACAAAACGCACAAACATAAACATCAGCGCCACGAAGATCAGCACGCCAAAGAACGGATGCAGAATACGTCCCATCTGCGGGGTGCCGAAAGTCTCCGTCAGCCACTGCAGGGTCGGGAAAAAGAACGAAATCCCCGACAGCGACACCAGGAAGAAGCAGATCACCACCGTCCAGTGACAGGCGCGGTCGATAAACTTCGTGCGCACAATCATCTTCGACTTACTCATGGTGCTCCTCCTCATCGTCATCCACCTCTTTGTTCGGCCCAATCCCAATGTAGTGATAAATCAGCCCGGCAAAGGTGGCGATAAAGCCCGCCGCCGAGAGCGGTTTCAGCGCCCCTTTCCACAGGTTGATGGAGGTATCGATAGCCGGATCCTTCGGCAAATTGTGATACAGCTCCGGCTGGTCGAGATGGTGCAGGACATACATCACGTGCGTCCCGCCCACGCCCTGCGGGTTATAAACCCCCGCACTGGCATAGCCGCGCGCTTTCAGCTTGTCGACGCGCTGCTGCGCCACTTCCAGCATCTCTTTCTTGGTGCCGAAGTGAATGGCCCCGGTCGGACAGGTTTTCACGCAGGCCGGCTCCTGGCCGACGCTGACGCGATCCACGCACAGGGTGCATTTGTAAACCCGGTTATCCTCTTTGCTGAGGCGCGGCACGTTGAACGGACACCCGGCGATGCAGTACCCGCAGCCAATGCAGTTATCCTGCTGGAAATCGACGATGCCGTTGGCGTACTGAATGATCGCCCCGGCGGACGGACAGGCTTTCAGACAGCCCGGGTCCTCGCAGTGCATACAGCCATCTTTGCGGATCAGCCACTCCAGCTTGCCGTTCTGCTCGGTTTCGCTAAAACGCATCACCGTCCAGGATTTGGCGCTCAGATCGGCCGGGTTATCGTAAACCCCGACGCAATGCCCCACCTCGTCGCGGATATCATTCCACTCGGAACAGGCCACCTGGCAGGCTTTACAGCCCACGCAGGAGGAGACATCGATAAGCTTTGCCACTTCCGCTTTGTAATCCCGCGCACGAGGCGCGGGGGTAAAGCCGTTGGTGGCGGAGCGTTTGATGACGTCTTGTGTTTCCATCGACATGTTTTCGCTCCTCAGGCTTTCTCGATGTTGACCAGGAACGCCTTGTACTCCGGCGTTTGCGAGTTGGAATCCCCGACCGCAGGCGTCAGGGTGTTGGCGATATAGCCCTTCTGCGCCACCCCTTCAAAGCCCCAGTGCAGCGGAATACCGACGGTTTCCACCTGCTGGCCGTGAACGTTCAGGGCCTGCAGACGACGGGTCACCACCGCCACGGCGCGAATAAATCCACGCTGGCTGCTGACCTTAACGCGATCGCCGTTGGCAATGCCTTTGGCCTGCGCCAGGGTTTCGCTTATCTCCACAAACTGCTCCGGCTGGGCGATGGAGTTCAGTCGCGCATGCTTGGTCCAGGTGTGGAAATGCTCGGTCAGGCGATAGGTGGTGCCGACGTACGGGAATTTATCTTTCTTACCCATGCGCACAGCGTCTTCCTGGTACACACGTACTACCGGACTTGAGACTACGTTCGGGTGCAGCGGGTTAGTCCCGAGCGGCGTTTCCATCGGCTCGTAGTGTTCCGGGAACGGCCCTTCCGCCAGCTTGTCGATGGCGAACAGACGTCCCAGCCCTTCCGGCTGCATGATAAACGGCCCGGTGTTGCTGCCCGGCGCGGCGGTGTTGTAGTCCGGAATATCGTTCCCGGTCCACTTGCTGCCGTTCCACTGGATCAGCATCCGTTTCGGATCCCACGGCTTACCGTTGACGTCCGCCGAGGCGCGGTTGTAAAGCACGCGACGGTTCAGCGGCCACGCCCAGGCCCAGCCCAACGTATTGCCCAGCCCTGACGGGTCGGCATTGTCGCGGTTAGCCATCTGGTTGCCCTGTTCGGTCCAGCTCCCGGTGTAGATCCAGCACGACGACGCGGTAGTACCGTCATCACGCAGATGGGCAAAGCTGCTCAGCAGTTGGCCTTTCTTCGCAATCAGCACGCCACTGGCGTCATAGAGATCGGCCAGCGCACAGCCGTTGTTCTCTTTTGCCACCTCTTCGGACTCCGGGTGATTCGGCTGTTTGTAGTGCCAGTTCATGCGCAGCAGCGGCTCGACGCCTTTGCCGCCTTCGGTGCGGTACATCTCCCGCAGGCGATGGTAAATCCCGGCGAGGATTTCGCCGTCGTTGCGCGCTTCACCCGGCGCGTCCTGCCCCTTCCAGTGCCACTGCAGCCAGCGGCCGGAGTTGGCGATGGAGCCGTCCTCTTCCGCGAAACAGGTCGACGGCAGACGGAACACTTCGGTCTGAATCGAGGCGGGATCCACGTCGTTCATCTCGCCGTGGTTCTGCCAGAAGGTTGAGGTTTCGGTCACCAGCGGGTCGATCACCACCATGTACTTGAGCTTGCTCAGGCTGGCGACAATCTTGTTCTTATCCGGGAATGACGCCACCGGGTTAAAGCCCTGGCAGATGTAGCCCGTCACCTTTCCCTTCGCCATCATGTTGAAATACTTGATGACGTCGTAAGACTGATCCCACTTCGGCAGCCAGTTAAAGCCCCAGTCGTTCTCCTTCTGCGCCGCGTCGCCATAGAAGGATTTCATCAGGCTGACGAAGAACTTCGGATAGTTGCTCCAGTAGTTCACCTGGTCCGGCAGCGTCGCTTTCGGCGTACTGGCCGTCAGGTAGCTTTGCAGATCGGTCTGTTTCTCCGACGGCAGGGTCAGATAGCCCGGCAGGCTGGTCGACAGCAGCCCCAGATCGGTTAACCCCTGAATGTTGGAGTGACCGCGCAGGGCGTTCACCCCGCCACCGGCCATGCCCATGTTACCGAGCAGTAGCTGGATCATCGCCATGGTACGGATGTTCTGCGCACCCACGGTGTGTTGCGTCCAGCCCAGCGCATAGAGGAACGTGGTGGTTCTGTCCGCGACACTGGTGGAGGCCAGCACTTCGCACACTTTCAGGAAGTCGGCTTTTGGTGTCCCGCAGATGTTCTCCACCACATCCGGCGTATAGCGGGAGACGTGCTGTTTCAGCAGGTTCCACACGCAGCGCGGATCGGTCAGGGTTTCATCGCGTTTCGCGTAGCCGTTCTCATCGAACTGATAGTTCCAGGAGGACTTATCGTACTGGCGTTTTTCGGCGTCATATCCGCTGAACAGCCCGTCATCAAAGGCAAAGTCTTCCCGCACCAGCAGGTTAGCGTTGGTGTAGTGCTTAACGTACTCGGCGTTAATTTTATTGTTTTCAATCAGGTACAGCAGCACGCCGGAAAGGAACGTAATGTCCGTACCGGAGCGTATCGGCGCATAGATGTCCGCCACCGATGCCGTACGCGTAAAACGCGGATCGACGACGATGAGCGTCGCATCGTTGTTGTTTTTCGCTTCCATCGCCCAGCGGAATCCCACCGGATGGGCTTCAGCGGCGTTACCGCCCATCACCACCACGACGTTGGCGTTTTTGATATCAACCCAGTGGTTGGTCATCGCACCGCGACCAAATGTTGGAGCAAGACTTGCTACCGTTGGTCCGTGTCAGACGCGCGCCTGGTTGTCTACTGCCAGCATGCCGAGTGAGCGCACAAATTTTTGCGTCAGCATGCCGGTTTCATTACTTGCCGCAGAGGCGCACAGCATCCCGGTTGAGAGCCAGCGGTTCACCGTCACGCCCTGCTCGTTGGTCTCGACGAAGTTGGCGTCGCGGTCGGCTTTCATCAGCTTCGCGATGCGCGTAAAGGCCTCATCCCAGGAGAGCCGCTGCCATTTGTCGGAGCCCGGCGCGCGGTATTCCGGGTAACGCAGACGGTTATCGCTGTGGACATAATCCAGCAGGCCGGCCCCTTTCGGGCATAATGCCCCGCGGCTGACCGGATGATCGGCGTCGCCTTCAATATGGTAAATCGACTCTTTAGCGTTCTTCGCGCCATCACCCAGGCTATACATCAATAGCCCGCATCCCACGGAGCAGTATGTGCAGGTGTTACGGATCTCTTTGGCACGCAGCAACTTATAGTTGCGCGCCTGAGCCAGCGCCATTTTGGGGGCAAACCCCAGAGCAGCGACTGTTGTTCCGGCCATACCGCCCGCGCAGATTTTAAAAAACTGTCTGCGACTGACGTCCATCGTTGTCCTCGTTAGAAATTGAGAAGTCCGGCGGAAAACTAACAGCAAAGCCCCTGTTTTTTTTGCGGCAAATCAATATCGCCGATCTTCGCCCTCTTAATAGTCAGCGCTGGCGGCTTTTACTAACGCTAAAGGGTTACTGCAGCGCAGATTAATTCGCGGAAGGTACTGAAACAGTGCTATAAATTTGCCCCTGAAATGTTTAGCCAGTGGAAAGATGATGGACAGAAAAAGAGCCACCCTGATCGGTCTGGCCGCGATTGTGCTCTGGAGCACGATGGTGGGTCTGATCAGAGGTGTCAGCGAGGGGTTAGGCCCGGTCGGGGGCGCGGCGGCAATCTATACGCTCAGCGGATTACTCTGTCTGGTAACGGTGGGCTTCCCAAACCTGCGTCGTTTCTCGCCCCGCTACCTGATTGCCGGCAGCGCGCTGTTTGTCAGCTACGAGATCTGCCTCGCCCTGTCGTTAGGCTATGCTGCCACCCGCCACCAGGCGATTGAAGTAGGAATGGTGAATTATCTCTGGCCGAGCCTGACCATCGTGTCTGCCATTTTATTCAACGGGCAGAAATCGACCCTGTGGGTGATCCCGGGTCTGATTATCGCCCTGCTGGGCGTCAGCTGGGTTTTGGGCGGCGAAAACGGGCTCAACCCGGCGGATATTGTCCGCAACCTTGTCTCTAACCCGCTGAGTTACGGCCTCGCCTTTGCGGGGGCCTTTATCTGGGCGACCTACTGCACCGTAACCAGCAAATACGCCAACGGCCAGAACGGGATAACGCTGTTTGTGCTGCTGACGGCGCTAACCCTGTGGCTGAAATACGCCTTCAGCGATCAGCCCGAGATGGTGTTTAGCGTGCCGGTGGTGATCAAACTCCTGATGTGCGGCGTGGCGCTGGGGTTTGGTTATGCGTCGTGGAATATTGGTATTTTGCACGGCAACGTGACGTTGCTGGCGGCGGCGTCCTATTTTACCCCAGTGCTGTCGGCAGCACTGGCGGCCGTGCTGCTCAACGCCCCGCTGTCGTTTAGTTTCTGGCAGGGTGCGATGCTGGTGTGTGCGGGGTCGCTGTTGTGCTGGTATGCGACCAGGTCGCGGGTGGGTTGACGTTTCTGCGGCCTGCAACGCCGGGCGGCGCATGCGCTTGCCCGGCCTACAGGTTTCGTAGTTTCGTAGGCCGGGTAAGACGAAGCCGCCACCCGGCGTTTTACCCCGGCATTCCCGGTCACAGATAATGGTCCCTCTTTCGTAGGCCGGGTAAGGCGTAGCCGCCACCCGGCGATTTTGTCCCGGCATTCCAGGTCACAGGCGATGGTCGATCTTTCGTAGGCCGGGTAAGGCGTAGCCGCCACCTGGCAAGGGGGCAACGCCGGGCGGCGCATACGCTTGCCCGGCCTACATTACGGTGTATCTATTCCTGCTCCGCCGCCCGCCTCAACCAGCTCTGCAACAACTTCCCGTCCTGGGTCATCTCCCCGTCCTGGCGCACGCACAGGTAATAATCCCGGCCATCATCAATCGGCATATCGAAAATCTTCACCAGCTCGCCGCTCTCCAGATACGGGGCGATCAGCGGCTCGCGCATCAGGGCGCAGCCCAGCCCTGCCTGCACTCCTGCCAGGGTTAGCAGCCCGTCCTCGAACATCGGGCCGCTGCGGCGCGGCGGGCGTTTTACCCCCTGCTGAACAAACCACTGCTGCCAGGTCACACGCTCCTCATCGTGCAGCAGTGGCATCTGCAACAGTTGTTCCGGGGTGTCGATATGGCCATGCAGGCGCAAAAACGCCCGGCTACAGACCGGCACCATCTGCCCGGAGATCAGCTTTTCGCTCTGGTATCCCGCCCACTGGCCGTTGCCGAAGCGGATCGACATATCCGAGGCGTCGCTCAGGTAGTTGCGATGATTGGCGTAAACCACATTAATCTCGGTCTGCGGGTTAGCGCGCATAAAGGCAGGCAGACGCGGGATAAACCACCCCATCCCAAACAGCGGGATCAGGCTGATAGTGACCTGGCGGGTCTGTACCTGCTCCACGAGATGCTCGGTGGCCTGGCGCAGCACATTAAACGCCGCGCGGATCGAGCGGTAATAGTCTCGTCCCTGCTGGCTGAGGATCAGCCTTCGCCCCTGCCGCTCGGTCAGCGGCATCTGTAAGTACCCTTCCAGCACCTTCAGCTGATGGCTCACCGCCGACGGCGATATCGCCAGCTCCTGCGCCGCAAGCGTCACGCTACCCAGCCGGGCAATGGCCTCGAAAGCCCGTACCGCCCGCAGGGGTGGATCGTTCGCCAGTCGGCTCTCGGCAAAGGCCGGTAACCCCGTTGATTGTTCTGTTTTATTCATATGTTGATCTGTTGTGGATAATCAGGTGAATCAGCCATTTATCATCATCTTTAAAATCAATCAGATAAAGCAAGCTCCAGATGTCATAAGAAAGAATATATGCGTATTTCACAATTTAATTCAATTAATAGATGTTATCCGCTGAAAAGAGCAATTTGTCGGGTAATAACGTTGGACACACTCATACAACAACTGATCAACGGCGTGATGCTGGGCAGCATCTACGCGCTGATCGCGCTGGGCTATACCATGGTGTATGGCATCTTGCGCATTATTAACTTCGCCCATGGCGATATTTTGATGGTCGGCGCGCTGACCACCCTCTCGGGGCTGAACGTGCTCAACAGCCATTTCCCGGCCATGCCTCAACTGCTGCAGCTCGGCTTTGCGCTGCTGATCGCCATGGCGGTCTGCGCCCTGCTGGCGATGGCCGTTGAACGCTTTGCCTATCGTCGCCTGCGCAACGCGCCGCGACTGGCGCCGCTGATCTCCGGGATTGGGGTGTCGGTGCTGCTGCAAACCGTGGCGATGGTGATCTGGACGCGTAACCCGCTGATGTTCCCGCAGATCCTGCCGATGGACCCGATTGCCGTCACCGCGGGCAGCGAGGCGCATCCGCCCGCCATTGTCACCGTTACCGGCATCGTCACCGTGGCGCTGGCCCTGATCGTCATGACCGCGCTCTGGCTGCTCGTGGAGTACACCCGCCTCGGACGCGGCATGCGCGCGGTGGCCGAAAACCCGCGCGTCGCTACCCTGATGGGCGTCAATCCGAACGCCATCATCACGCTCACCTTCGCCATCGGCGGTGTCTTTGCCGCACTCGCCGGGGTGATGATGGCCAGCAACTACGGCAACGCCAGCTTCTCGATGGGCTTCCTGCCCGGCATTAAAGCCTTTACCGCGGCGGTGCTCGGCGGCATCGGCAATATTCGCGGGGCGATGATTGGCGGGATCCTGCTCGGGATTATCGAAGCGCTGGGCGCCGGATATCTCGGCGAACTGACTCATGGCGTGTTCGGAAGTAATTACCAGGACGTCTTCGCCTTTATCGTGCTGATTCTGGTACTGGTCTTCCGTCCGGCGGGCCTGCTGGGCGAGCGCGTGGCGCACAGGGCATAAGGGAAAATCATGACTGCTATTGAAATCAAAACGCCTGCGGCCAGCCGTAAATTCTGGTCCGGCATGACGCTGTTCGTGCTTGCCCTGCTGCTTGCGCCGGTTGTCGCCACCCAGCTCGGCGGCAACTACTGGGTGCGGGTGATCGACTTCGCCCTGCTCTACATCATGCTGGCGCTGGGGCTGAATATCGTGGTGGGCTACACCGGCCTGCTGGATATGGGCTTTATCGCCTTTTACGCCGTCGGTGCCTATCTGGCGGCGCTGCTGGCCTCGCCGCATCTGGCGGAGGTGTTCCCGATCCTCAACGTCTGGTTCCCGGACGGGCTGCATACCTCGTATCTGCTGATTATCCCCATCGCGGCGCTGGTCGCGGCGGTGTGCGGCATACTGCTGGGTGCGCCGACGCTGAAGCTGCGCGGCGATTACCTGGCAATCGTGACCCTCGGCTTCGGGGAGATCATCCGCATTCTGATGCGTAATCTCGACCGCCCGGTGAACATCACCAACGGCGCGAAAGGCATTACCGGCGTCGATACCCTGAACCTGTTCGGCCTGAAGTTCAGCGGGGTTTATCACTGGTTCGGCTTCAAGGTGCCCGCCCTGTGGCTGTGGTACTACCTGCTGATGCTGGTGATTGTGGGGATCATTTTCGTCTGCCTTCGCCTGCAGCACTCCCGCATTGGCCGGGCCTGGCACGCCATCCGCGAAGATGAAGACGTCGCCCGGGCGATGGGCATCAACGTGCGCAACTTTAAGCTGCTGGCCTTTGCCATGGGCGCCTCCTTTGGTGGCGTGGCGGGCGCGCTGTTTGGTGCCTTCCAGGGCTTTGTCTCCCCGGAGTCCTTCACCCTGCAGGAGTCCATCGCGGTGCTGGCGATGGTGGTGTTAGGCGGGATGGGCCATATCCCTGGCGTGATCCTCGGCGCGGTGCTGCTGACCGCCCTGCCGGAACTACTGCGCAGCCAGGCGGCCCCGGTTCAGCAGGCGCTGTTTGGTTCGGTGCTGATTGACCCGGAGATCCTTCGTCAGCTGTTCTACGGCCTGGCGCTGGTTCTGGTGATGCTGGTTCGCCCGTCGGGCATCTGGCCGGTCCGTCATAAGGAGATGAAAGCATGAGCCTGTTAACCGTGCGCAACATGTCCAAACGTTTTGGCGGCCTGACCGCCGTGGACAACGTCTCGCTCTCCATTAATAAGGGTGAGATCTACGGTCTGATCGGCCCTAACGGCGCGGGCAAGACTACCTGCTTTAACCTGATCACCGGCCTCTACCCGGCGGACAGCGGGGAGTTTGCCATTGCCGATAAAGCCTATTTCCCGACGCAGATCGAGAAAGTGACCGCCGCAGGGATAGCCCGCACCTTCCAGAACGTGCGTCTGTTTAACGAGATGTCGGTACTGGAGAACGTGATGGTCGGTCGCCACGTCCGCACCCGCAACGGGCTGTGGGCGGCGCTGAGTCGGCACAAGCGCGCCCGGGAAGAAGAGGCGCAGACGCTTGAGCAGGCCTGGCACTGGCTGGAGTACACCGGCATCGCAAAGTTTGCCCACTACCGCGCCTGCGATCTGGCTTACGGCCATCAGCGTCGGCTGGAGATCGCCCGGGCCCTGGCCACCGATCCGCTTTTGCTGGCGCTGGATGAACCCGCCGCCGGGATGAACGCCGCAGAAAAAGTCGCCCTGGGGGAGCTGCTGACCCGCATTCGTGACGACGGGAAAACGCTGCTGATGATTGAACACGACGTCAAGCTGGTGATGGGCATTTGCGATCGCCTGACGGTACTGGATTACGGCAAAACCCTGGCCAGCGGCACGCCGGACAGCGTGCGCCGCGACCCGGCGGTGATCGCCGCCTGGCTTGGAGGCAATGCCCATGTCTGAATTACTGAAAGTGGAACGTCTGGACGTGCATTACGGCGGTATCCAGGCGGTGCGGGACGTCTCCTTTACCCTGCGCGAAGGCGAACAGGCCACGCTGATTGGCGCGAACGGCGCGGGTAAAAGCTCCACCGTGCGGGCCATCACCGGGCTGGAGCGTTTTGGCGGCAACATTGAATTTAAGGGCCAGCCGGTACGCAAGCAGAAAGCCGAAGCGCTGCTGCGCGACGGGCTGGTGATGGTCCCGGAAGGACGCGGCATCTTCGCCCGCATGACGGTGCTGGAAAACCTGCAGATGGGGGCATGGCTCCGGCGTGACGCTGTCACTGTTAAGCTGGAGATGAACGAGATTTTCGAGCGATTCCCGCGCCTGGGCGAACGCCAGCACCAGCTGGCCGGGCTGCTCTCCGGCGGGGAGCAACAGCTCTTAGCCCTTAACCGCGCCCTGCTCAGCCGCCCGCGCCTGCTGATCCTCGACGAACCCTCGATGGGCCTCGCGCCCAAAATGGTCGAGAACATATTTGCGGTCATCGCCGGGCTGCGCGAGCGCGGCGTGGCTTTGTTGCTTATCGAGCAAAACGCCCGGCTGGCGCTTGAGGTGACCGACCAGGCCTGGGTAATGGACAGCGGCAGCATCGTCCATCACGGCGCGTCAAAGGCGATGCTCGACGACGACCAGATTGCACAGATTTATTTGGGCGAAATGCCCGCTTAACACACCAACCAATATCAGGGAAAAACAATGAAAAGCATAAAAATCAGTGCGCTCAGCGCCGCCATTCTGCTCAGCGGGTTTGCTTCAACCGGCACCTGGGCCGCCGACAGCGAAACCGTGGTGATTGGCCTGGCGGGCCCGCTGACCGGCCCGTCCGCCCGTATCGGTAAAGATCTGGAGAACGGTGCGCAGCTGGCAATTGATGACATCAACAAGCAGCACCCGACCATCGGCGGCAAGGCAGTGACCTTTAAACTGCAGTCGGAAGATGACCAGTCTGATCCGCGCACCGCCGTGGCCGTGGCGCAGCGCCTGGTGGACAGCGGCGTAGCGGGCGTGGTCGGTCACTGGAACACCGGGACCAGCATTCCGGCGGCGCGTGTCTATCACGATGCCGGTATTGCCCAGGTCGCGCCGGTCGCCACCGGTCATGCCTATACAAAACAGGGCTTCGACACCAGCTTCCGCGTGATGGGCCACGACGATGATGGCGGCCAGTTTGCCGGGCAGTACGCCATCAACACCCTGAAAGCGAAACGCATCGCGGTGATCGACGACCGTACCGCCTTTGGTCAGGGTCTGGCCGACGAGTTTATTAAATCGCTGGAAGCGCAGGGCGTGAAGATTGTCGACCGTCAGTACGTTGACGACAAGACCGTCGATTTTAGCGCCGTATTGACCGCCATTCGCAGCAAAAACGCCGACCTCATCTTCTTCGGCGGCGTGGACAGCCAGGCAGCACCGCTGGCGCGTCGTATCAAGCAGCTGGGCATGAACACCACCCTGATGGGCGCAGGCGGCTTTGTCAGCCAGACCTTCCTCCAGCTGGCGCAGAAAGAGGGTGAAGGCGTTGTCGCGCTGGAGCCGGGCCTGCCGGTGGATCAGATGCCGGGCGGCAAAACCTTCGAGCAGGCGTATCAGTCCCGCTACCACACCCATATCGAGCTCCACGCTCCGTTCGCCTACGACGCAACCCGCGTGCTGGTGGCGGCAATGGAGAAAGCTGACTCGGTTGATCCTTCAGAGTACCTGCCTGCCCTGCGCGCCATCAGCTACTCCGGCGTCACCGGGCAGATCGCCTTTGACGCTCAGGGCAACCTGAAAGCGCCGTCGTTCACCGTCTATAAAGTGGTCGATGGAAAATGGCAGCCGCAAACCGTGCTCGGCGGCGCAAAAGCTAAATAACGCAGTGAGGCAATGTGATGAGTGATAATAATGAGCTGGGCATTCTCGCCCGCCGCAAAATTGAAGCAGAAATTATTAAGCCAATTTACGAGATTCTGGTGCGTGAGATCGGTAAGACCCGCGCCCAGGCAGTGATTGGCGAGGCCATTGAGCAGGCCGCCATTAACGCCGGGAAAGAGTTTGCCAGCAAGGAGCCGGACGGCGCGGACGTGAAGAGCTTTATCGCCCTGCAGTATCTGTGGGAGAAGGATAACGCCCTCGACGTGAAGGTGATCGACGCCGACGACCAGCAGTACAACTACAACGTCACCCGCTGTCGCTATGCTGAGATGTACCACGAGATGGGCCTCGGCGAAATCGGCCACCTGCTCTCCTGTGCCCGCGACGAGAAATTTATCGTCGGCTATGCCCCGGACGTGGAGCTGACCCGCACCACCACCATTATGCAGGGCGGCGCATGCTGCGACTTCCGCTATCGCAGCACCAGGGACAAAGCATGATCCGCGTTAACGCAGACCGTCTGTGGTCGACGCTGGAGATGATGGCGCAGATCGGTGGCACGCCCGCGGGCGGCGTCACCCGTCTGGCGTTGAGCGACGAAGACCGCATTGCCCGCAACCTGCTGCGCGACTGGGCGCTGGAGGCCGGTTTTACCTGCGAGGTGGACAGCATGGGCAATATGTTTATCCGCCGCGCGGGTAAAAACCCGGCGCTTGCCCCGGTGATGACCGGTTCGCACGTGGACTCCCAGCCGCTCGGCGGCAACTATGACGGGATCTACGGCGTGCTGGCCGGACTGGAGCTGCTGCGCACCCTGAACGATCGTGAGGTCGAAACCGAGCGCGATATCGTGCTGGTGAACTGGACCAACGAAGAGGGCGCGCGCTTTGCTCCGGCGATGCTCGCCTCTGGCGTCTGGGCGGGTCAGCTTAGCGAAGAGTTTGCTTACGCCAGGATGGACAGCAAAAAGGTCACGGTGCGCGATGCCCTTGAGGCCATCGGCTATCGCGGCGAGCGCCCTGCCCGCGCCTTCCCGATCCACGCCTGTTATGAGCTGCATATCGAACAGGGACCGATTCTGGAAGATGAAGCCATTGATATCGGGCTGGTGCGCGCGGCGATGGGTCAGCGCTGGTTCACCATCACCCTCGACGGTTTTGCCGCGCATGCGGGCACCACGCCGATGCACAGCCGCCGCGATGCTTTGACCGCCTTTGCGGAGCTGGCGTTGAAGGTGGAAGAGATTGGCTATCAGCATACCCCTGATGGCCGGGCGACCATCGGCATGGCGAACGTGACCCCTAATTCGCGCAACGTTGTCCCGTCCCGGGTGGTGTGCAGCGTCGAGTTCCGTCATCCGCAAAGTGAAGCGCTGGAGGCGATGGAAGCAGCACTGCATCAGGCGGCGGCGGATCTCTCTGCCCGTGGCGTCAGCGCCAACGTCGAGCGCATCTTCGACTATGCGCCGATTACATTTGACGAGGCCTGTCTTGCCCGCACGGAAAACGCCGTGGCCGCGCTGGGCTATTCCTCGAAGTCGATGGTTTCCGGCGCCGGGCACGATACCTGTTACGTAAGCAAAATCGCCCCGGCCAGCATGATCTTTATCCCCTGCGTGAAAGGCATCAGCCATAACGAAGCGGAAAAGATCCTGCCAGAGTGGTCCGAGAAAGGGGCAAACGTGTTGTTGCACAGCGTGTTGAGTGCGGCGCAGGAATTGTAGGATTGAAATAACCCGTAATCGTGACTATAGTCATGCTTACGGGTTGCGAGGTTAAGGAATAACCATGGGGATCTATTTAACGCCTGAATTTGAGGCGGATCGCAAGGATGCACGCATCAGTAATGCTGTTTTGTGTAAAGCCGCTAACGCCATAATTTCTGGCCTTCATGGCGACCACCTTGGGAAATATACCTATAAAAAGCGGCTGGCTTTGCCTGCAGTGAGTCCACGTGAGGGAGCGCGGGCGATCGTATTTTTTCGCGATGGTGATAACGTTTATTTTTTTGATATGTATCTCAAAAGTCATCTTTCAAAGAAAAAAGGTAAGGAACTTGAAGATGACGAAATTGATGCTTATTGCAGGATCGCAGAAGATTTTATCGCGCTGACCGCAGCACAGATAAAAGGCCTGGTAGCTGATAAAGAACTGATAGAGGTAACTTGTGATGACTGAACGGCTGAAACGTATTCAGGGCATGGCTCAGCGTTACAACAAATTAGGTGTTGTTAAAGATGAGACGCTGGCATCCATAGATGCTGCAGTGGCTGCTCGTCATATTCCGGCAGTTCGCGAGATGACCGGTGGCGAGATTAAAGAAGTACGTACGCGCTATAACATGTCGCAGGCAGCCCTGGCCATAACGACCGGAATGTCGGTTGAAAGCGTATCGAAGTGGGAGCGAAACGAAAGTAAACCCAATAAAGCGGCGCTGCGAATTATTAATATCATTGATATCAAAGGTCCGGAAGTTTTTATGGTCTGACATGAGAGCTTAAAAAAGCCGGATGCGTTGCGCTTATCCGGCCTACGTGAAATTGTAGGCCCGGCAAGCGCAGTGCCGCCGGGCGTTTTTTACCGCTGCGACACCTTCTTCAGACTAAACCAGATCCCCACCGCCAGCACCAGCAGCATCGCCCCCGCACTGCCCAGCGCCACGCTGTGGGAGGTGATAAACGCCGTTTTCGCTGCCTCAATCACTGATTCCGCCAGAGTCGGTGGCAGATCCTGCGCGACTTTCACCGCCTCGCCAATTGAAGATGAAGCCTGCCCGGCAAGGGATGCGTCCAGCCCCTGGGGCAGCTCAATCGATGCCGAAAAACTGCGGGTCAGCAGCAGGCCAAAAATCGCAATTCCCAGTCCCGCACCCAGCTCATAGGACATGGTCTCAATCGCCCCTGCGGCGGCGGCTTTCTCTTTTGGCGCAGCGGCCATGATCGCCGAGGTGGACGCCAGCAGCGCGCTCGCCGCGCTGAACCCCAGCAACACCATCAGGCTCCAGGCCTGCCACTGCTGGGTGCTGAAATCGAGCATCGACAGGCCCGTAAAGCTGAGCGCGCTTAACCCCATGCCGCCGGTCGCCACGATCCGCAGCCCAAGACGCCCTACCAGCACCCCGGCAATCGGCCCGCTGAAACCGCTGGCCACCATCACCGGCAGCATAAACATTCCCGCTTCAAACAGCGTGAAGCCGTGGACAAACTGCAGCTCCTGGGCCATCAGCAGTTCGAAGCCCACCAGGGCGATCATCGCCGTCATCGCCATCACCACGCCGCTTAAAATCACGCGATGACCGAACAGCCGCATGTCGATCATCGGCGTGCGGGCGCGCAGCTGGATGCGCACAAAAGCAAACAGCATCATCCCGCCCGTTAAGAGCGTAACCGCTACCAGCCACGGCGAAAGCGCCCCTTTCAGCGCGGTTTTGGCGCTGAAGACCAGCAGCAAAATCGCCACAATCAGCATCAGGGCATGGGTGATATTGAGCGGCTGCTCGGGCCGCCCTTCCTGCGCAGGCACAAAACGCGCCGCCAGAGAGACCACCAGCAGCACAATCGGGACGTTGATCAGAAACACCGCGCCCCAGTAGAAGTGCGCCAGCAGCATGCCGCCGATCAGCGGGCCAAAGGCCGCACCGCCCGAGCCCACCGCCGCCCAGACGCCGAGAGCAATATTGCGCTGGCGCGCGTCGGCAAACAGCGTGCGGATCCCGGCGAGCGTGGCGGGAATAATCATCGCCGCACCGATGGCCAGCAGCGCCCGCGCCGCAATCAGCCACCCGGCCGTGGGCGCAAACGCCGCCGCCAGCGACGACAGCCCGAACAGGCTGCTGCCCAGAATCAACAGGCGCTTAAAGCCAATCCGATCCCCAAGCGCCCCCATCGGCAGCACCATACCGGCCATCACCAGCGAGTAAATATCAATGATCCACAGCAGTTCATTGCCGCTGGCATCCAGGGTCATACTCAGCGTCGGCGTGGCGACGTGCAGCACCGTGGCGTCAATCGCGACCGGGATATAGACCAGCACGATAATCACTAACGCTAACCACTGACGAAACATAAATTTCCTTATTTTCCAAAACTGGACACATGTCCAGAACCGGATCCTACGTAAAGTTGAACGCATGTCCAGCTTTTTGTTACACTCGTTGTCCCCGGGTTGAGAGTGAAAAGAAATGAGCTATCTGAGCAAGGACGAACGGCGGGAAGAGATTTTGCAGGCCGCCATGCGCGTGGCCCTAAGCGAAGGCTTTACCGCAATGACCGTCAGACGTATCGCCGCCGAGGCAAAAGTGGCGACAGGTCAGGTCCATCACCACTTCTCCTCCGCAGGCGAACTGAAAGCCCAGGCCTTTGTGCGCCTGATCCGCACCCTGCTGGACGCCGACGTGGTGGCAGAAAACGCCAGCTGGCGTGAACGCCTGCATTCTATGCTCGGCAGCGACGACCGCAGTTTCGAGCCCTATATCCGCCTGTGGCGCGAAGCGCAGCTGTTAGCTATTCGCGACGACGAAATAAAAGGCGCCTACGTATTAACCATGGAGATGTGGCATCAGGAGACGGTAGCCATAATTCGCGCCGGGGCAGACGCAAAGGCTTTTACGCTTAACGATCGTCCGGAAAATATCGCCTGGCGCTTAATAGGTCTGGTCTGCGGCCTCGATAGTTTTTACGTGTTAAATATGCCTGAAATGGACGAGACCGCATTTAATCAGCATCTCGAAACCTTAATTACGCTTGAGCTTTATTAACCATTAATTTCATTTAACTGTTACGATTTGTAACACATTAAGCGAATCCTCTTCTCCCTTCTTTTCTCAGGGGTTCGCTTTTTTATCTATCCTTTCAGAAGACTCCCAAAACCACTCAAAAAATTCTCATCAGAATTTCAGGCATCTGCCTGAATGTATTTCTCTTTCTGCCATTTATGGAATGCAAGAGGGTAATATGTCGCAACAAACTGAGAAGAATAATCATTATCTTTTAAGTAACTGGAAACCGGAAAACGCTGCATTTTGGGAAAATAAAGGTAAGACGATTGCGCGACGAAATTTGGTTATCTCCGTCGCCTGTTTGCTGCTGGCATTCTGCGTCTGGATGCTATTTAGCGCCGTTGCGGTGAATCTGAATAAAGTCGGATTTAATTTCACTACCGATCAGCTATTTATGTTAACCGCCCTGCCGTCACTCTCCGGGGCAATATTACGCGTTCCCTACTCCTTTATGGTGCCTATATTTGGCGGTCGCTACTGGACGGTATTAAGCACCGTTATTCTGATTATTCCCTGCGTGTGGCTGGGTATTGCGGTACAAAATACATCTACCCCCTATTCGGTATTTATTATCATCGCCCTGCTGTGCGGTTTTGCCGGGGCCAACTTCGCCTCCAGCATGGGCAATATCAGCTTCTTCTTCCCCAAATCGAAACAGGGCAGCGCCCTCGGCATTAACGGCGGGCTGGGCAATCTGGGCGTCAGCGTGATGCAGATGGTCGCCCCGGTGGTGATCTTCCTGCCGATGTTTACCCTTCTCGGGGTACACGGCGTGCCGCAGGACGATGGTTCCAGCCTGTTCCTGGCGAACGCAGCCTGGATCTGGGCCCCGCTACTGCTGCTGGCGACCCTTGCCGCTTTTTTTGGCATGAACGATATCGCCAGCTCGAAGGCCACCATCGCCAGCCAGCTCCCGGTGCTTAAGCGTCTGCACCTGTGGCTGCTGAGCCTGCTCTATCTGGCCACCTTCGGCTCGTTTATAGGTTTTTCGGCGGGCTTTGCCATGCTGTCGAAAACTCAGTTCCCGGACGTTAACATCCTGCATCTGGCCTTCTTCGGCCCGCTTATCGGCGCGCTGGCCCGTTCGGCGGGCGGGGTGATCTCCGACAAGCTCGGCGGGGTGCGCGTCACCCTGGTCAACTTCATCTTTATGGCGCTGTTCAGCGCCCTGCTTTTCCTCACCCTGCCGGGCACCGGTTCCGGCAGCTTTACCGCCTTCTATCTGGTGTTTATGGGGTTGTTCCTCACCGCTGGCCTCGGCAGTGGATCCACCTTCCAGATGATCGCTGTCATCTTCCGGCAAATCACCGTCTATAGAGTGAAACTCCACGGCGGCACCGACGAACAGGCGCAGAAAGAGGCCGTTACCGATACCGCCGCCGCGTTGGGGTTTATCTCGGCCATTGGCGCCGTCGGCGGGTTCTTCATTCCCAAAGCCTTCGGCACGTCGCTGGCGATGACCGGCTCGCCGGTCGGTGCGATGAAGGTCTTCCTGGTGTTCTACATCGTCTGCGTGTTCGTCACCTGGCTGGTGTATGGCCGTCGGCAGAAGCACGTAAAATCATAACGATATTCAATACTTTGTGAGCAGTGTAACCCCGGGGTGGTGCGTCGCCCCGTCAGGAGAAACGTCATGAGTAAACTGTTGGATCGCTTTCGTTATTTTAAACAAAAAGGCGACACCTTCGCCGATGGACACGGTCAGGTGATGCACACCAACCGCGACTGGGAGGACAGCTATCGCCAGCGATGGCAGTTCGACAAAATTGTGCGATCCACCCACGGGGTGAACTGTACCGGCTCCTGCAGCTGGAAGATTTACGTCAAGAACGGGCTGGTCACCTGGGAAACCCAGCAGACCGACTACCCCCGCACCCGCCCCGACCTGCCCAACCACGAGCCGCGCGGCTGCCCGCGTGGCGCCAGTTACTCCTGGTATCTCTACAGCGCCAACCGCCTGAAGTATCCGCTGGTGCGCAAGTCGCTGATTGAGCTCTGGCGCGAGGCGCTGGCCCAGCACAGCGATCCGGTCCTGGCCTGGAACGCCATCCAGAACGATCCGCAAAAGAGCCAGCGCTATAAGCAGGCCCGCGGCCACGGCGGGTTTGTCCGCTCGAGCTGGAAAGAGCTGAACCAGCTTATCGCCGCCGCTAACGTCTGGACCATCAAACACTACGGCCCGGACCGGGTGGCGGGTTTCTCGCCGATCCCGGCGATGTCGATGGTCTCCTACGCCGCCGGTACCCGCTATCTCTCCCTGCTGGGCGGCACCTGTCTGAGCTTCTACGACTGGTATTGCGACCTGCCGCCCTCCTCGCCGATGACCTGGGGCGAACAGACTGACGTGCCCGAATCCGCCGACTGGTACAACTCCAGCTATATCATCGCCTGGGGCTCCAACGTGCCGCAGACCCGCACCCCGGACGCCCACTTCTTCACCGAGGTGCGCTACAAGGGCACCAAAACCATCGCCATCACCCCGGATTTCTCGGAAGTGGCGAAACTCAGCGACCAGTGGCTGGCGCCGAAACAGGGTACCGACAGCGCCTTAGCCATGGCGATGGGGCATGTGATCCTGAAAGAGTTCCACCTCGATAACCCCAGCGACTACTTCCTCAACTACTGCCGCCGCTATACGGACATGCCGATGCTGGTGATGCTCGATCCCCGGGACGACGGCAGCCTGGTCCCAGGCCGGATGCTGCGCGCCTCCGACCTCGCCGAGGGGCTGGGCGAAGCCAATAATCCGGAGTGGAAAACCATCGCCTTCACCCTCACCGGGGATCTGGTAGTGCCAAACGGCTCTATCGGCTTCCGCTGGGGTGAGAAAGGCAAATGGAACCTCGAATCGCAGGCGGCAGGCCAGGAGACCGAGCTGGCGCTCTCCCTGCTCGGCACCCACGACACCGTCGCCGGGGTGGCTTTCCCCTATTTTGGCGGCAACGAAAACCCGCATTTCCGCAGCGTGAAGCAGGAGCCGGTGCTGGTGCGCCAGCTGCCGGTCAAAACCCTCTCCCTTGCCGATGGCCGCCAGCTGCACGTCGCCAGCGTTTACGATCTGGTGCTGGCGAATTACGGCCTCGACCGGGGGCTGGAGGATAACCTCGCGGCAAAAGATTACGCCGAGATCAAAGCCTACACCCCGGCCTGGGGGGAGCAGATCACCGGCGTGCCGCGTCGCCATATCGAGCAGATCGCCCGGGAGTTCGCTGATACTGCCCATAAAACCCACGGCCGGTCGATGATCATCCTCGGGGCCGGGGTCAACCACTGGTATCACATGGACATGAACTACCGGGGGATGATCAACATGCTGGTCTTCTGCGGCTGCGTGGGCAAAAGCGGCGGCGGCTGGTCGCACTATGTCGGCCAGGAGAAGCTGCGCCCGCAAACCGGCTGGCTGCCGCTGGCCTTTGCCCTGGACTGGAACCGTCCGCCGCGCCAGATGAACAGCACCTCCTTCTTCTACAACCACGCCAGCCAGTGGCGCTATGAAAAACTGACCGCCCAGGAGCTGCTCTCCCCGCTGGCGGACGCCTCGAAGTTCACCGGGCACCTGATCGACTTCAACGTGCGGGCCGAGCGCATGGGCTGGCTACCCTCCGCGCCGCAGCTCAACCTCAACCCGCTGCACATTAAGGCCCAGGCCGATGCCGCAGGACTGTCGCCCCAGGAGTACACCGCCCAGGCGCTGAAATCCGGCGATATCCGCATGGCCTGCGAGCAGCCGGACAGCGGGCACAACCACCCGCGCAACCTGTTCGTCTGGCGCTCGAACCTGCTTGGCTCCTCCGGAAAAGGCCACGAGTACATGCTCAAATACCTGCTGGGCACCGAAAACGGTATTCAGGGTGAAGAGCTGGGCAACACCGATGACGTGAAGCCGGAAGAGGTGGAGTGGCAGACCGCCGCCATCGAGGGCAAGCTGGATCTGCTGGTCACCCTCGACTTCCGCATGTCCAGCACCTGTCTGTTCTCGGATATCGTCCTGCCTACCGCCACCTGGTACGAGAAAGACGACATGAATACTTCGGATATGCATCCGTTTATTCATCCCCTTTCCGCCGCCGTGGACCCGGCCTGGGAGTCGCGCAGCGACTGGGAGATCTACAAGGGCATCGCCAAAGTCTTCTCAGAGGTGTGCGTCGGCCATCTGGGAACGGAAACCGACGTGGTGCTGCAGCCGTTGCAGCACGACTCTCCGGCGGAGCTCTCCCAGCCGTTCGATATCGCCGACTGGCGCAAAGGCGAATGCGATCTGATCCCCGGCAAAACCGCGCCGACTATCGCCGTGGTGGAGCGCAACTATCCGGAAACTTACGAGCGCTTTACCGCCCTCGGCCCGCTGCTGGACAAACTCGGCAACGGCGGGAAAGGCATCTCCTGGAACACCCAGGACGAGGTCGATTTCCTTGGCAAGCTCAACTACGTCAAGCTCGATGGTCCGGCGAAAGGCCGTCCGCGCATCGAAACGGCGATTGACGCCTCGGAAGTGATTCTCGCCCTCGCCCCGGAAACCAACGGCCAGGTGGCGGTGAAAGCCTGGGAAGCGCTGGCGGAGTTCACCGGACGCGAGCACAGCCATCTGGCGCTGAACAAGGAAGACGAGAAGATCCGCTTCCGCGATATCCAGGCCCAGCCGCGCAAGATCATCTCCAGCCCGACCTGGTCCGGCATTGAGAGCGAGCATGTCTCCTACAACGCCGGATACACCAACGTCCACGAGCTGATCCCGTGGCGCACCCTCTCCGGGCGTCAGCAGCTTTATCAGGATCACCTCTGGATGCGCGCCTTCGGCGAAAGCCTGGTGGCCTATCGTCCGCCGATTGATACCCGCAGCGTCAGCCATATGCGCGAGATCCCGCCGAACGGCTTCCCGGAAAAAGCGCTCAACTTCCTGACCCCGCACCAGAAATGGGGCATCCACTCCACCTACAGCGAAAACCTGCTGATGCAGACCCTGTCGCGCGGCGGGCCGATTGTCTGGATCAGTGAAACCGACGCCAGGGAGCTGGGCATTGAGGATAACGACTGGATCGAGTGCTTCAACGCCAACGGCGCGCTCACCGCCCGGGCGGTGGTCAGCCAGCGCGTGCCGCCGGGGATGACCATGATGTACCACGCCCAGGAGCGCATCCTGAACATTCCGGGTTCCGAAGTGACCGGACGGCGCGGCGGCATCCATAACTCGGTGACCCGCGTCTGCCCGAAACCGACGCACATGATCGGCGGCTACGCCCAGCTGGCGTACGGCTTCAACTATTACGGCACCGTGGGCTCCAACCGCGACGAGTTCATCATGATCCGCAAAATGAAGAACATTAACTGGCTGGACGGCGAAGGTCGGGATCAGGTACAGGAGGCGAAAAAATGAAAATCCGCTCACAGGTTGGCATGGTTCTGAACCTTGATAAGTGCATCGGCTGTCACACCTGCTCGGTGACCTGCAAAAACGTCTGGACCGGGCGCGAAGGAATGGAGTACGCCTGGTTTAACAACGTCGAAACCAAACCAGGCATCGGCTATCCGAAAAACTGGGAAGATCAGGAGCAGTGGCAAGGCGGCTGGATCCGCGGCATCTCCGGCAAGCTGACCCCGCGCCTGGGCGGCAAACTGGGCGTGCTGTCGAAAATCTTCGCCAACCCGCAGATGCCGCAGATTGACGACTACTACGAACCCTTTACCTTCGACTATCAGGATCTGCACCGCGCCCCGGAAGGCGGCCATCTGCCTACCGCCCGCCCGCGCTCGCTGATCGACGGCAAGCGCATGGACAAAATCAAATGGGGACCCAATTGGGAGGAGCTGCTCGGCGGCGAGTTCGAGAAACGCGCAAGGGATCGTAACTTCGACCGGATGCAGAAGGAGATGTACGGCCAGTTCGAAAACACCTTCATGATGTATCTCCCGCGCCTGTGCGAACACTGCCTGAACCCGAGCTGCGCGGCAACCTGCCCGAGCGGGGCCATCTACAAGCGCGAAGAGGACGGCATTGTGCTGATCGACCAGGACAAGTGCCGGGGCTGGCGTCTGTGCATCAGCGGTTGCCCGTACAAAAAAATCTACTTCAACTGGAAGAGCGGCAAGTCGGAAAAATGCATCTTCTGCTATCCGCGTATTGAATCCGGCCAGCCGACCGTCTGCTCGGAAACCTGCGTCGGACGCATCCGCTACCTCGGCGTGCTGCTGTATGACGCCGATCGTATCGAAGAGGCGGCCAGCACCGAGCACGAAACCGATCTCTACGAGCGTCAGTGCGATGTATTTCTGGATCCGCACGACCCGGCCATCATCGAGGAAGCGGTTAAGCAGGGCATTCCTCAGAACGTGATTGACGCGGCGCAGCGTTCCCCGGTCTACAAAATGGCGATGGACTGGAAGCTGGCCCTGCCGCTGCACCCGGAGTACCGCACCCTGCCGATGGTCTGGTATGTGCCGCCGCTGTCGCCGATCCAGTCCTACGCCGATGCCGGTGGTCTGCCGCAGACCGACAGCATTCTTCCGGCGGTGGAAAGCCTGCGCATTCCGGTGCAGTACCTGGCGAATATGCTCAGCGCGGGCGACACCGGCCCGGTACTGCGTGCCCTGAAGCGCATGATGGCGATGCGCCACTACAAACGCTCCCAGACTGTCGAAGGGGTGACCGATACCCGCGCCATTGAAGAGGTGGGCCTCAGCGTTGAGCAGGTGGAGGAGATGTACCGCTATCTCGCCATCGCTAACTACGAAGACCGCTTCGTGATCCCGACCAGCCACCGGGAGATGGCCCGCGACGCCTTCCCGGAGCGCAACGGCTGCGGCTTTACCTTTGGCGACGGCTGCCACGGCTCCGACACCAAATTCAACCTGTTTAACAGCAGCCGCATCGACGCCATCAACATCACCGAGGTGCGCGAACATGGGGAGGGAGAGTGATGCAGATCCTCAAAATTATCGCCCTGCTGATTGAGTACCCGGACGAGGCGCTGTGGGAGAGCCGCGACGAGGCGCGGGCCCTGGTGGCGCAGGACGCCCCGGCGCTGCTGCCCTTTGCACAGTACTATCTCAGCGCCCCGCTGCTCGACCGGCAGGCGTCCTGGTGCGAGGTGTTCGAGCGCGGGCGCGCCACCTCGCTGCTGCTGTTCGAGCATGTGCATGCCGAGTCGCGGGATCGCGGCCAGGCGATGGTTGACCTGATGAACCAGTACGAGCAGGCCGGGCTGCAACTCGACTGCCGCGAACTGCCGGACTATCTGCCGCTCTATCTGGAGTATCTGAGCATTCTGCCGGAAGCCCAGGCCCGGGAGGGTCTGCAGAACGTCGCGCCGATCCTGGCGCTGATCGGCGGGCGGTTGAAACAGCGGGAGGTAGCGCAGTATCAGCTCTTCGACGCCCTGCTGAAATTTGCCGGCAGTAGGCTATCCAGTGACAGTGTCACCAAACAGGTGGCAGGCGAAAAACGGGACGACACCCGCCAGGCGCTGGACGCGGTCTGGGAAGAGGAACAGGTGAAGTTTATTGAAGATAACGCCACGGCCTGCGACAGCTCGCCGATGCAGCAGTATCAACGACGCTTTAGCCAGGACGTCGCGCCGCAGTACGTTGACGTCAGCGCCGGAGGCCCAAAATGACACAGCATCTGAACGTCTTTTTCTTCGATATCTACCCTTACATCTGCGCCGCGGTCTTTTTCCTCGGCAGTTGGCTGCGGTATGACTACGGCCAGTACACCTGGCGCGCCTCCTCCAGCCAGCTGCTGGACAAGCGCGGCATGAACTGGGGCTCGAACCTTTTCCACATCGGCATTCTGGGGATTTTCTTCGGCCATCTGTTCGGGATGTTAACCCCGCACTGGATGTACGCCTGGTTTCTGCCGATGGCGGTTAAACAGCAGCTGGCGATGATCGCCGGGGGGATTTGCGGGGTGCTGACGCTGATTGGTGGCTCGATGCTGCTCTACCGCCGCCTGTTCAACCAGCGGGTACGGGCGACGTCAACCACGCCTGATATCATCATCATGAGCATTCTGCTCACCCAGTGCGTGCTCGGCCTGACAACCATTCCGTTCTCGGCGCAATACCCGGACGGCAGCGAAATGCTGAAGCTGGTCGGCTGGGCGCAGGGGATCTTTACCTTCCAGGGGGGCTCGTCTGAAATGCTGACCGGCGTGGCCTTTATTTTCCGCGTCCATCTGGTGCTGGGGATGACCATCTTCCTGATCTTCCCCTTCACCCGACTGGTGCACGTCTGGAGCGCGCCGTTCGAGTACATTACGCGACGTTATCAGCTGGTGCGATCGCGGCGTTGAGTCCGCGTCACGACGGGGTTTGCTCCCTCTCCTCTTTGGGGAGAGGGTTGGGGTGAGGGGAAACATGCGACTCTGGTGGTGCTTCCGCTCACTCCAGAACATCATGCCGCATAAAAACGCCGGGTGGCGGCTTCGCCTTACCCGGCCTACCAAACCGCACCACACCGTAGGCCGGGCAAGCGCACGCGCCGCCCGGCGTTGTTGGCCGCAGAATCCGTGCTCCCGCCGGGTGGCGGCTGCGCCTTACCCGGCCTACCCAACCGCACCACGCCGTAGGCCGGGCAAGCGCACGCGCCGCCCGGCGTTGTTGGCAGGCTATAGACCTGGCAAACCGCCGTTAATCAAGGAAACGATCAAAAACAGCAGAAGAATGGCGCAAACAATCCCAATACCAAACAGGACTGTGTGAAACATCAACGTTCCTCCACCGAATGCTAAAGCGCCCGTTATTCCCCAGCGATTCTCCTTGCGCATGCCGCCGATAAAAGCCAGCCCCAGCGCCACTACCGCAAGAACAATCCCGCCATTATGTAGGAGGTTATCAATATCCAGGGTGTTGTTTTCCTCAACAGCCGGGGACTTGCCGGTGAGACCAGCAATAATGCCTTTTTTAACAGCCGCAACCTGTTCAGCGACTACCGTTTCCAGCGTGGGCGGTGGGGATGAAAATGGACCTAAAGAAAAATGCACAATGCCGACGATCAGGGCGATGGTGCCCAACAGCATCCCCAGCGAGCAGTATTTATTCTGCGATAAGATTTCCATATCTCAGTGCCTTGTGTTGATGAGTAAAAAACGTAACGGTAAGTTATTCGACAGGCAGCATTGTACATAATATCAGCAAGATGCGAACCGCTATTCGCCGGGTGGCGGCTGCGCCTAATCAGGCCTACCCAACCGCACCAAACCGTAGGCCGGGCAAGCGCAAGTGCCGCCCGGCGTTGCAAGCCGCAGCGTACTATTTCCCTGCCTGCGGATGGGTTTCAAACCCGGCCATCACCGCCGTCAGTTCGGCCAGGGTAAAGCCGTGCTTCGGATCGTCCACGCCCAGCTCAAAGCGTTCCTGCATCACCTGATATAACGCAGCCGCATCCGGCAGGTTAACCTGCTCCACCGCCTGCCCGTCCTGCCAGTGGGTAAAGTGGAAGTTGGTGAGGGTCAGCTTGCCACCGTCGGGCAGGTGGCGGCACATCAGCAGATGGTGGCGGAAATGGGACTGCGGCCAGTGCGCGGACCAGAAGTTGCCCATCACGTAATCGGCCTGATACTGCGCGGTGAGATCGAAGTGATACATCGACTGCCAGTGCTCGTGATGGCGGAACTGCAACACCCAGTCGCTGCCGTCGTTGATCAGCCGGTAGAGCCCGTGGGGCGTCGCCTGCTCCTCTTCGGCGATGAGACGAATCGGCGCGGTCAGGGTCTGTCCGCCAAAGCCGACGTCGGCTATCCAGGATTCACCGTCGAGCTCCACCAGCAGCAGACGGTGGGTGCGCGGCGGCATGTGCGGCGGGTTCGCCAGTACCACCCTGCCCAGCAGGCTTCGCACGTTAAAGCCCACCTCGCGAAGCAGCCGCTCGAACAGGCCGTTCTGCTCAAAGCAGTACCCGCCGCGTCGGGCGGTGACCAGTTTATCGACCAGGGAGTGATCGTCGAGCTGGATCTCGCGCGGCAAAACCACATCGATATTCTCAAACGGGATGGCGCTGTTGTGATGCAGGTGCAGCGCCCGTAGGGTGGCGATATCCACGGAAACCGGCTGCTGCCAGCCGGTACGGGCGAAATAAGCGGTCAAAAACGGGGTCATGATGGGCTCCTTTAACATTTCTTCCTTGTTTATAAACTATATTTTTCAGCCCACTGTCGCAAAAGTGCTTTTTACCCGCGCGTTGAGCGCTGCATGATCCCCAGCGCCGTCAGCATCAACACTAGCCCGGTCAGCAGCGTCAGGGTGGCCATCGCCATTCCCTGTCCGACGGAGCCCTGCTCGAACTGCCGCCATATAAACACCGACACGGTCTGCGTACCCGCCGGAGCCAGCAATAGCGAGGTGACCAGCTCGCGGGAGGCAATAGCGAATACCATCAGCATCGCCGCCAGCATCGCCGGAGAGACCAGCGGCAACACAATAAAACGCAGCGCCTGCAATGCCGACGCGCCATGCACCCGGGCGGCAGGCTCGAGATTACCCCCCAGCTGGCGCAGCGCGCTGCCGACATAGCGCACCGGCCAGGGCAGCAGCAGGCAACAATAGGAGAGCAGCAAAATCGCCCAGCTGTTATAAGGCGATACCGGCCAGAACGGGCGGTTCCACAGCAGGATCAGCCCCACCCCGACCACCACGCCCGGCAAAGCAGCGGGCATCAGGGAGAGCGCATCCAGCAAACCCCGACCTTTGATCTTCTGGACCACCACCAGCCAGGCGGCCAGCAGCCCCAGCACCCCGGTGATACAGGCCGCGCCCAGCGCCAGGGACAGGCTGGTGCCCAGCGCCGAGAGCGCATCTCCGTGCTGGCTGAACAGGGCCGCATAGTGAGCGCCGGTCAGATTGGCCAGCGTCATCCCGCCGGACAGGGTTCCGAGTACGCCGGAGAGCGCCATCGAGGCTCCCGGCAGGATCACCGCGATAACCCCCACCAGCGCCATGAGCGCCACCACCGGCAGCGTAAACACCCCGGCGTTTGCACCCATATTCTCCGTCGGTTTGCCGGTAATGCTGGTCACATCCTGATGACCGGTCAGCTTTTTCTGCAGCCACCAGGCGCTGAGCGCGATAGCCACCAGAACCACGGACAGCATCGATGCTCCAGAGAGATCGATCGGCCAGTCGGCGAGCTTTTTCTCGATATCGGTGGTCAGCATCAGCACGCCTGCACGCGTACCCAGCGCGGCGGGCACGCCAAACTCTTCAATCGCCAGGGTAAAAGCCAGCAGCATCCCCGCCGCCAGCGACGGCGAGAGCATCGGCAAGGTGATATGCCAGAATGCCCGACCGGGGCTGGCACCGTGAACGCGCGCCACCAGGGCCAGACGCTGCCCGCTCGCCAGCAGGCTGCGCGACACGGCAAAATAGACCACCGGGAAGATGTTGAGCGCCATCACCAGCACGATACCGGTCTTGCTGAACAGCAGATCGTTAAGGTTGAGCCCGGTCAGCTGTTGCAGATAGCCGTTGGTTTGCAGTACCAGCATCCACGACAGTGCGGCAATGTACGGCGGGGTTAAAAACGGGATCAGAAACAGCAGATCCCAGAGTTTCGGTAGCGGCAGATTAAACAGGCCGCGTGCCACCCCGAGTGGAAAACCAATAAGAGCACTGACCAGCGCCACGCCGAGGGCGATTTGCAGCGTCCCGCCCAGCATGCCCGGCAGCTGCGGCTCGGCCAGCAGCGTGCCGATGCCGCTGAATGCCCTGGAGAACTGCCCGGCGCTGAACTGCGGGAACACCGCCTGCAGCAGAATAAAGGTCAGCGGAAACGCCACCAGGATCAGCAGTAGCCCCAGCGTCGTCACCGAAAGATATTTAGGATTCACAAAGCAGTCCTGAAGACGGGGTTGCCCCCGTCGCATGATTATAAGGTGAAGAGCGTGTTGAAACGCTTGAGGATGTCGCTGCGTTCGCTGGAACCGTCGCTTTTGGTCGGCAGGATTTTCAGGTCGTTAAGCAGCGGACGTTTGGCCTGCACGTCGCCACGGGCGGGCATCAGCCAGGCATCGGCTACCATCACCTGGCCTTCTGGCGACAGGACGTAATCCACGAACGCTTTGGCGTCATCCGCATGCTGGCTGGATTTGAGGATCATCATTGGACGCGGGGCAATCACCGTGCCGCTGGCCGGGAAGATCACCTTCAGGGATTCGCCCTGGCTGATGTTGCCATACGAGACGTAGTCCACCGCGCCAAAGACCGCCGCTTTCGCCCCCTGCATCACCGGCGTCACCGCCTGGGCATTCGGGCCGCTCACCACCATGCCGTTCTTTTTCAGCTCATCAAACAGGGTCCAGGCCTTATCGCCCATGCCATTTTGCAGCCCGATCAGCAGATCCAGCGACGCCCCAGACAGCGCCGGGTCCGGCGTAGTGACTTTATCTTTAAAAGCGTCGGTGGTCAGATCGCGCCACTCTTTCGGCTCCGGGGTGCCGCTTTTGGTGTTCCAGACGATGCCTAACGCCGACACGCCCTGGGCGACAAAGTCGTCTGATTTCAGCTCCGCAGGCACGTTGGCCGCGTTAGCGCTCTGGTACGGCAGCAGCCAGCCACGGTTGTGCAGATCTTCTGCGGTATCCCACGAGGCGGAGATCAAAATATCGGCCTGCGGGTTGGCCTGCTCTGCCTCGAGGCGGGCCATCACTTTACCGGTGGTGGCCTGGAAAATATCCACCTTCACGCCGGTTTTCTTCTCAAAACCGCTGACCAGATTTTTGGCAAGCGACCCCGGCCCCGCGGTGTAGACGGTCAGCGCGTGGGCGCTGGACATCATAACGGACGATAACGCCATGGCTAACAGCACTCCTTTTTTGACGGACATTGCAGCTTTCATGCGAACTCCCCTGAGGTGGTAATCAAACGATCGGCAGCGACGCTGCCAGCAGACAAATGCACGATGCGATCGGCCAGGATTTCAGCCTCCCGGCGGTCGTGGGTAACATAGACGGCGGTGGTGCCGAGCTGGCGCAGCAGCGTGGCCATCTCGTGACACAAGGTTCCACGCAGTTCGCTGTCGAGGTTGGAGAGCGGCTCGTCAAACAGCAGCACCCGCGGCTCGGCAACAATGGCCCGGGCCAGCGCCACGCGCTGTTGCTGCCCGCCGGAAAGCCCGGCCGGTTTGCGTTCGGCAAAATCGCTTAAGCCAACGCGCGCCAGAGCCTGCGCCACGCGGCTGTCGCGTTCCTGACGCGGGACATTGCGCATTCTCAGCGGGAACATCACATTCTGTGCCACGGTCATGTGCGGCCAGAGGGCGTAATCCTGGAACACCATCCCGATGTCCCGGGCTTCCGGCGGCAGTGCCCATCCGGTTTTCGCCACCAGGCGATCGCCAAAATGGATCTCCCCCTCTGCGGGCTGGGTTAACCCCGCCAGCAGACGCAACAGGGTACTTTTCCCGCAGCCCGACGGCCCCAGCAGCGCAACCACGCTACCCGGCTCGATTTGCAGATCGATTTGATTCAATACGGTATTCGCGCCAAAAGCGTACGACACGCCTTTGAGCGAGATGGAAGTGAGCATATTGTTATCCTCTTTGGGATTTGATGCACGCCACTGTAGGCAGCTTATGTGACGTATATATGACGTGTTTGTTGCATATTGATTTCTGATGGCTTTCAGGCGTTTAATGCCTGCACCTGTCCTGCGAGGAAAATCTATGAGCCACTTCCGCCCCGTTGAGTTAATGCACGCCAGCCGCCTGTTGAATCACGGCCCGACCATCCTGATCACCAGCCGCGATGACACCCTTGATCGGCGTAACGTGATGGCCGCCGCCTGGTCTATGCCGGTCGAGTTCGAACCGCCGCGCATCGCCATCGTGGTGGATAAAAGCGCCTGGTCGCGGGAGCTGATTGAGCGCAGCGGCATGTTCGGGATTGTGGTTCCCGGCGTAGCGGCCACCAACTGGACCTACGCCGTGGGCAGCGTCAGCGGGCGCGAGGAGGATAAGTTTAACTGCTACGGCATCCCGGTGATTAACGGCCCGGTGCTGGGCCTGCCGGTGATCGAAGAGAAGTGCCTGGCCTGGATGGAGTGCCGTCTGCTGCCCGCCACCTCCGCCGCAGAAAAATATGACACCCTGTTTGGCGAAGTGGTTTCTGCCGCCGCAGACGAGCGGGCGTTCGTGGCCGGACGCTGGCAGTTTGACGACGATAAACGCAATACCCTGCATCATCTCGGCGCGGGGACTTTTGTCACCAGCGGTCGGCAGGTGAAAGCGCCCGGTCAGTAAGTTTTATAGGGGATGCGCATCCGGTCCAGCACGTTAGTAAAATCCTGCACCGCGATAAAGACCACCGCCCCTTCCCCCGGGATGACGTTGGTAATGATCCCCACCGTCTCCCCGGTCAGGCTGTCGATCACCGGCCCGCCTGACATGCCGGATACCGCCCCCGCCCCGGTGACAATCCCGTAGTAGCAGCCGTTGCGCTTAACGAAGCCGTCGATCTTGCCCCGGCTGGATTTCGGCAGGCTGTTGATGGCGCTGTAGCCGAACAGAGTGACGTTGCGCCCGGCCCGGGCGTAGGCCAACTGGTGGACGATCTTCCCGAGGTTGTTATCGGCAATCACCGCCACATCGCAGATGGGGTGCTGGGCTTTGATCGGCTTCAGAAGCGGCACCGCGACGTGCGCGGCGGTGAGCGACAGGGTGCTGGAGACCGGAAACGTGGTGCCCTGCATCCCGGCCACAAACCAGTTCAGCGGTGCCGGCAGGCCGATAAAGACCATATCCGCCTGTTTCGTGGCGGCAAAGTCGGTCTTGCTGGTACCGGACATCACCACGCACCCCAGAAGCAACAGGGGGGCGGCGGTGACGGCGAGAGCGAGATGCAGGCGCTTCATGGTTCGCCCGGAGCTACTTTTTCGAGCGTCCGGCGATGATCTCATCGGCCACAACGCGCGGCGCTTCGGCGTAGTGGTGAAACTCCATGCTGTAAGTCGCCCGCCCCTGCGACATCGACCGCAGCGTGGTGGCGTAGCCGAACATCTCCGCCAGCGGCACGTCGGCACGGATTATCTGGCTGCCGAACTGCTCCTCCATTCCCTGCACCAGCCCGCGCCGGGACGAGAGGTCGCCCATGATATTCCCGGCGTACTCTTCCGGGGTTTCGACCTCCACGTGCATCATCGGCTCCAGGATCACCGGGTCGGCCCTGCGCGCCGCGTCCTTAAAGCCAAAGATCGCCGCCATACGAAACGCCATCTCCGAGGAGTCGACGTCGTGATAGGAGCCGAAGGTCAGGGTCGCTTTGATATCCACCACCGGATAGCCGGCCAGCACGCCGCTGTTCATCGCCTCGCGCAGCCCTTTCTCAACCGACGGAATATACTCCCGCGGCACCACCCCGCCCTTGGTGGCATCGACAAAGGCGAAGCCGCTGCCCGGCTCCTGCGGTTCGAGGCTCAGCACCACGTGGCCGTACTGCCCTTTGCCCCCGGACTGGCGGACAAATTTGCCTTCGACGTCGCTCACCGCTTTGCGGATAGTCTCCCGGTAGGTCACCTGCGGACGGCCAATGTTGGCCTCAACGCCGAACTCGCGCTTCATGCGGTCGACGATGATCTCAAGATGCAGTTCGCCCATCCCGGAGATAATGGTCTGGCCGGATTCTTCATCGGTATGCAGGTGGAAGGAAGGATCTTCCGCCGCCAGACGATGCAGGGCGATGCCCATTTTCTCCTGATCGGCCTTGGTTTTCGGCTCGATAGAGAGGGAGATCACCGGGTCCGGGAACTCCATCCGCTCAAGGGTGATCACCGCATTGGGGTCGGTCAGGGTATCGCCGGTGGTGACATCCTTAAGCCCCACGCAGGCGGCAATATCCCCGGTTCTGAGCTCTTCGACGTCATGACGGTCGTTGGCGTGCATCAGCACAATGCGCCCGATGCGCTCCTTTTTGCCCTTCACCGGATTAAACACCGCGTCGCATTTTTTCAGCACCCCGGAGTAGACGCGGATAAAGGTCAGCTGGCCGACGTAGGGGTCCGACATCAGCTTGAACGCCAGCGCCGAGAAGGGTTCGTCGTCGTTGGGGTGACGTTCGGCGTGCTGGCCTTTTTCATCCACGCCGTCGATAGCGGGCACGTCGAGGGGCGACGGCATCAACTCGATCACCGCATCGAGCATCCGCTGCACCCCTTTGTTTTTAAAGGCGCTTCCGCAGAGCATCGGCTGGATCTCCCCGGCCACCGTGCGTTTACGTAAGCCGCGGATGATTTCCGCCTCGTCGAGATCGCCGGTTTCGAGGTATTTATCCATCAGCTCGTCGCTGGCTTCCGCCGCCGCCGAGACCATTTTTTCCCGCCAGGCTTGCGCCGTCGCCAGCAAATCGTCCGGCACCGGGGCATAGCTGAAGGTCATCCCCTGGGTAGCGTCATCCCAGAGGATGGCCCGCATGTGGATCAGGTCGACCACCCCGGTAAAGTGATCTTCCGCGCCGATGGGGATGACAATCGGCACCGGATGGGCTTTCAGCCGGTCGATCATCATCTGCACAACGTGAAAGAAATCGGCTCCCGGCCGGTCCATCTTGTTGACGAAAGCGATGCGCGGGACCCGGTACTTGTTGGCCTGGCGCCAGACCGTTTCCGACTGCGGCTGCACGCCGCCCACCGAGTCGTAAACCATCACCGCGCCGTCCAGCACCCGCATGGAGCGCTCCACCTCAATGGTGAAATCGACGTGGCCGGGGGTGTCGATAATGTTGATGCGGTGCGGCTCAAACTCGCGATCCATGCCCGACCAGAAGCAGCTCACCGCCGCCGAAGTGATGGTAATCCCCCGCTCCTGCTCCTGCGCCATCCAGTCGGTGATCGCCGCGCCATCATGGACCTCCCCCATCTTGTGACTCACCCCGGTATAGAACAGGATGCGCTCGGTAGTGGTGGTTTTACCGGCATCAATATGTGCCGAGATACCGATGTTGCGATAACGCTCGAGAGGAATGGGCCGGTTCATGATGCATCCTTATTTAATGGACATGAAAATCACGCGCTGGGTTAGCGCGTGGAGGTATGTAGATCAGTGTAGTGCCCTGTAAACCGGGGGACGGGTGATTTGGCGGTGGGGTGGTGGGGGATTTACACAGCGGGTGACCAGCCGTCGTATTGCAGGGCGAACTGTTGTGCCGGGCCCTGGCTCACCGTTGCAGTGACCGGGGCATTAAAGTGCATCCCTGAAACAGTGAGTTTGTCGGTTGCTACCCGCTCAAGCAGGCGTTTGCGGGTGGCTGCCGCAGCAACGGGATCGCTGTCAAAGGCGATGGTCACCTCCGGGTGTTCAACCTGGATATGCGGGAAATGGACAATATCGCCCCAGATAAGCAGGGACGCTTTCTCATCGCCAACAACGTAGCCGCTGTGGCCGGGGGTATGGCCAGGCAGGGCCACGGCGTGGATCCCGGGCAGGATATCTTCCTGACGGAACGGCACCAGCTTCTCGTCGTATGCCGCGAAAGCGTTTTGCGCCAGGGAGAATGAGGGCTTAAACCCATCCGGCGCGCTGGCCTGCACGGTTTTATTCCGCCAGAACGCCAGTTCATCCTGATGGACAAACAGCCGTTCAACATTGCGGAAATGCGGCGTCTGCAAGGGGCCCGCCAGACCCCCAATATGGTCGGGGTGCGCGTGGGTGAGCAAGATCGTATCGATCTGCAACGGATCGATACCCGCCGCCGCCAGCGCCACGGGCAAACGTCCGCCCCACCCTTTAAAATTCCCCGCTCCGCTGTCGACCAGGATGGTCTGTTTACCGTTCTGAATCACATAGACGTTGATGTTCATCCGTGGCAGCACAGAGACGCCGCGCCGTTGCAAAACGGCTTCAGCCTGTGACCCGGTAATGCCGGATAACAGCTCAAATGAAGCGTCGAGATAGCCATCGCTGAGCATAGTGACCACCATATCGCCCACTTTTTTGCGATTGACTGCAGGGGCCTGCATAGTATGAACAGGTGACATGTCATTACCTCTTTTGGTTGAATGACATCAGCATAAGTATTTGGTGATGCGCTAAAAAGTGGCGTTTTCGTATTACACTGTTATCACATAAGAAACAATCCTACCCGGAAGGCGGAAACGATGAGCGCCAGGATGTTCGAGCTGATGAACATATTTGTAGAGGTTGCCGAACAGGGCAGCTTTACGCGGGCGGCGGACAGGCTGCAGCTTCACCGCCCTGCCGTCACCAAAGCCCTGCAACAACTGGAAGACGAACTGGGGACAAAACTCCTGCACCGGACCACCCGCAAAACCAGCCTCACCTCTGAAGGGGAACTGTTTTTCCAGCGTGCAAAAGTCCTGCTGCATGAGGTGGACGACGTGCTGGATTCTTTCTCACCTACCCGCCCGCCGCGTGGCCGGCTTCGCGTCGATACCCCGCTTTCGCTTGCCCATGCGGTGCTGATCCCTGCGCTGTCCAGGTTTCAGGAAATATACCCGGAGATTGAGCTGGAGTTGACCTCCTCCGATCACCGCGTCGATATGGTGGCGGAAGGGATTGACTGCGTGATCCGTCTTGGGGAGTTGCAGGACTCCACGCTTATCTCCCGACGTCTTGGGGATGCGCGCCTGGTGACCTGCGCCTCTCCCGCCTATCTGGAAAAATACGGCACCCCTTCAACACCTGACGAACTCGCGGGACATAAAGCAATAATGTTCTTTTCCGGCCACAGCCGTGCGGTGATGGACTGGCGTTTTGTGCAGGACGATACCCCGGTGATCGTGCGTCCCGCCAGAACCATGCTGGTCGATAATTCCGATATATTGCTCTCCTGCGGGCTGTCGGGGCTGGGTATGTTACAGGGGATCCATGCAGTTCTGGCTCCGCATCTCCGGGCTGGCGCGCTGGTTGAGGTGCTTGCCGACTATACCACCGTCACCAAGCCCATCTCGGTGCTCTATCCCGACCGACGCTATCTGGCGCCTAAAGTGCGGGTCTTTATCGACTGGTTAAGCGAACTCTTTACCGAACAATCAGCGCAGTTAACCGGATTGTTACCCATAAAGAAACATTGAAGTTCCGATAGCGCGGTTTTTCCCTCGAATGATGCCCGGTACAGTTTGTTCATCAGACAGTCCGTTAAGTCATTCGAGGTGAAAAATGTCGAAAGTTGTTGTGTTTAACCAGACGGGTAGCGCAGATGTGCTCGAACTTCAGGACGTTACCGTGCCCGCCCCGTCGGCGGATGAGGTACAGATTGCGGTTCACGCCATCGGCATTAACCGGGCTGAGATCATGTATCGCACCGGTCAGTATGTCATCGAGCCACAGTTCCCGGCTCGCCTCGGCTATGAAGCTGCCGGAGTGGTGAAATCCGTCGGAACCAACGTCACCGAATTTAGCCCTGGCGACAGGGTGAGCGTGATCCCTGCCTTTTCGTTCAGCGTCTATGGCATGTACGGCGAAGTCGTGAACGCACCGGCACACGCCGTAGTGAAACATCCCGAGAACCTTAGCTTTGAACAGGCTGCTGCCAGTTGGATGATGTACGTCACCGCCTTTGGTGCCCTGGTCGAGTACGGCGAGGTGAAAAAAGGGGATTATGTTCTGATCAACGCCGCCTCCAGCAGCGTCGGGCTGGCGGCCATTCAAATAGCGAGAATGCGCGGTGCCCTTCCTGTCGCCATGACGCGCACAAGCGATAAGCGCGCCCTGCTGCTGGAGGCAGGTGCCGCTGCGGTGGTCGCCAGTCAGGAGCAGAATGTGGCTGATGAGCTAAACCGCATTACGGAGGGTAAAGGGCTGCAGATGGTCTTTGACCCGGTGGGCGGCCCAGGCGTGGGGGACATTGCGAAGGTGATGTCTGACGGCGCCGTGTTCTTCCAGTACGGTGCGCTGGACAGCCGCGATCTCTCGGTGCCGGTGTTCGCGATCCTCGGCAAACATCTGACCTTCCGCGGGTATGAGCTTTTTGAGATCACCACCAACGCCGACAAAATGGCGCGAGCAAAAGCCTTTGTCAGTGACGGGTTACGCAGCGGAGCGCTTAAGCCGCTCATCGACAAAACCTTTCCGCTGGAACAGATTGCTGATGCACAGCGGTATATGGAGTCGAACGGCCAGGTAGGGAAGATTGTGGTGACGGTGTGAGGTTTTAAACCAGCCGGGTGGCGGCTGCGCCTTACCCGGCCTGGGGGTTCGGGGCTGGTTTTGCCGTGTGGCGGCTGCGCCTTACCCGGCCTACGGTTCGGGGGGGGGTTTTGCCGGGTGGCGGCTTCGCCTTACCCGGCCTGGGGGTTCGGGGCGGGTTTGCCGGGTGGCGGCTTCGCCTTACCCGGCCTACGGGTGCGGTTGGGGTTCGTGCAGTTGAAGGCCGGGCAAAGCGAAGCTGCCGCCCGGCGATACCCCCTCACCTGACCACTACCACCCGTATATCATTCACGTTGGTTAACGTCGGGCCGGTCACCACCAGATCCCCCAGCGCAGCGAAGTAGCTGTAACTGTCGTGTCCGCGCAGCATCGCCTTCGCATCCAGCCCCGTGCGCGACAGCGTATCCGGCGTGACGATGGCCCCTGCGGCATCCTCGGTGCCGTCGATACCGTCGCTGTCCCCCGCGATGGCGTAGATCTCCTCCTCGCCCTTCAGCGAGCAGGCCAGCGCCAGCAGGAACTCGGTGTTGCGCCCGCCGCGTCCGCAGCCGGTGTCGCCAATGGTCACCGTGGTCTCGCCGCCACTCAGCAGCACCGCAGGGCCTTTCACCGGCAGGCCGTGCTGCTTCACGGATTTCGCGATCCCGGCCATCACAATCCCCAGCTGGGCGCTTTCGCCCTCCAGCGCATCGCCCAGAATCAATGGGGTGTAGCCCATCCGCCGGGCCACCTCTGCTGCTGCGGCCAGCGCCCCGGACGGCGTGGCGATCAGGCGGATATCCTCGTCAATGTCCGCAGGCGTCACCGGCGCGCGCGGGGTTCGCATCACCCGCATCACCGGCTCCGGCAGATCCAGACCGTAGCGGGCGATAATCTCCAGCGCCTCTTCGCTTGTTGAGCTGTCCGCCACCGTCGGGCCAGAGGCGATGCTCTGGGGATCGTCGCCAGGCACGTCGCTGATGATAAGCGTGATCACCCGGGCGGGTCTGGCGGCCAGCGCCAGGCGGCCGCCTTTAATGTCAGAGAGCTGCTTGCGAACGGTATTCATCTCGTTAATGGTCGCCCCGCTCTTCAACAGCGCCTTGTTCACCGCCTGCTTGTCGGCAAGCGTGATCCCCTTACGCGGCAGGGCCAGCAGCGACGAGCCCCCGCCGGAGATCAGCGCGATGACGCAGTCGTCGGCGGTAAGGTTTTTCACCTGCTCCATCATCAGCATCGAGGCCACTTCGCTCATCGCATCCGAGACCGGGTGCGCCGCCTCGACGATGCGGATTTTTTGCGTCGGGGCCGCGTGACCGTAGCGGGTCACTACCACGCCCTGCAGATCCACATCCGGCCAGGCGGCCTCCAGCGCGGCGGCCATGGCGGCGCTGGCTTTCCCGGCCCCGACCACAATGCAGCGCCCGCGCGGTTTCTCCGGCAGGGCTTTGATAAGCGCTTCGTGGGGATCGGCACTCTTCACCGCCGCCCTGAAGATCTCAGTAAGCGCCCCTCTCAGGGCGCTATCGTCGTGTTGAACCATAGGTCAGCCTTCTGCGATGGCGCGGATCACCGCCTGGGTGACCTCGCGGGTATTGGCCGTGCCGCCCACGTCCGGGGTCATGATCCCCTCGGCGCAGACCTGCTCCACGGCGGTCATCAGACGGGCGGCGGCTTCGCCTTCACCCAGATGCTCCAGCATCTGCGCCGCGGTCCAGAAGCTGGCGACCGGGTTGGCGATGCCCTTGCCGGTGATATCAAACGCCGAGCCGTGGATCGGTTCGAACATCGACGGGAAGCGGCGCTCCGGGTCGATATTAGCGGTCGGCGCCACCCCCAGGCTGCCCGCCAAGGCGCCTGCCAGATCGGAGAGGATGTCGGCGTGCAGGTTGGTGGCCACGATGGTGTCCAGCGACTCCGGGTGCAGGGTCATTCGGACGGTCATGGCATCCACCAGCATTTTGTCCCAGGTGACGTCCGGGAACTCACGAGCGACTTCGGCGGCGATCTCATCCCACATCACCATCCCGTGACGCTGGGCGTTGGACTTGGTCACCACGGTTAACAGCTTGCGCGGACGCGTCTGCGCCAGACGGAAGGCATAGCGCATGATGCGCGTCACCCCGGTGCGGGTGAAAATCGCCACCTCGGTGCCCACCTCTTCCGGCAGACCGCGGTGCGCCCGCCCGCCGTGACCGGAGTATTCCCCTTCCGAGTTCTCACGCACAATCACCCAGTCGAGGGTGCCCGGCACCGCCTTGCGCAGCGGAGACCGAATGCCCGGCAGGATTTTGGTCGGTCGCACGTTGGCGTACTGGTCGAAGCCCTGGCAAATCGGCAGACGCAGCCCCCACAGGGTGATGTGGTCCGGCACGTCCGGGGCACCCACCGCACCAAAGTAGATGGCATCAAAAGCTTTTAACTGCGCCAGTCCGTCCTCCGGCATCATCACGCCGTGGGTTTTGTAATAGTCCGAACCCCATTCAAAGGTGTGTACCGAGAAACGCATATTTCCCTGACGCTGCGCCAGCGCATGTAACACCTCTACCCCTGCGGTGATCACTTCCGGACCGATACCGTCTGCGGGGATGGCTGCAATCGCGTAATCTTTCATCTGTGTTTCCTTTAATTAATGTTTTGACTGAACTAAGGGTTCGCTGGTCTGGGTTTTACGGCTGGATGCCGACAGCCAGAGCACAACAAGCGAGGAGAGGATCAGTAACCCGGCGACAAACCACAGCCCCCAGGTGTAACTGCCGGTGTGCTGCTTAATCAGGCCAATCATGAACGGGCCGACAAAGCCGCCGAGATTGCCGAGTGAGTTGATGGTGGCGATACCTGCAGCCGCCGCTGAACCGGAAAGGAACAGCGTTGGCATGCTCCACAGCGGCGGTTTAGAGGCGCTGATGCCGCAGTTAACGATGGTCAGAGCCAGGATCACGCCGACGATGCTTGCCGTACTGCCCGCCATAAACAGCCCGGCAGCAGCCACGATGCAGGCGGCAATCACGTGCCACGAGCGTTCGCCGGTTTTGTCCGAATGACGCGCCCAGAGCACCATCGCCACCACCGCAATCACCGCCGGAATAGCGTTCAGCAGGCCGACGGTCATGGAGGAGACGCCGAGGGTTTTGATGATCTGCGGGGACCAGATACCCAGGGTATAGAGCCCGGCGGAGGTGCCGAAGTAGACCAGGGAGAGCGCCAGCACGCGTTTATCCAGCAGCCCTTTCCAGACGCTGTGCTGCGCCGTGGCCTGTTTCGCCGCCTGCTCGCGTTGCAGGGTGCCAATCAGCCAGCCGCGCTCCTCTTCGCTGAGCCATTTCGCTTTTTCCGGGCGGTCGGTCAGCCAGAACAGCACCACCACGCCGAGGATCACCGCCGGAACCGCTTCCAGAACAAACATCCACTGCCAGCCGGCAAAGCCCATCATGCCGTGCATCTCCAGCAGCGCGGCGGAGATCGGCGAGCCGAGCGCGGTGGAGATGGGGGCCGCCGCCATAAAGATGGCTGTGACCTGGGCGCGCTTCTGCGCCGGGAACCAGTAGCTTAAGTAGAGGATGATCCCCGGGAAGAACCCGGCTTCCGCCACGCCGAGCAGGAAACGCAGGGTATAGAAGCTGGTGGTGCCCTGAACAAAGGCCATGCCACCGGAGACCAGCCCCCAGGTGATCATCACCCGCGCAATCCAGATGCGCGCCCCGACCTTGTGCAGGATAAGGTTGGACGGGACTTCAAAAAGGAAATAGCCGAGGAAGAAGATCCCGGCCCCAAAGCCAAACACCGCCGGAGAGAATCCGAGGTCGGCATTCATGGTGAGCGCCGCGAAACCGATGTTCACGCGGTCAAGGAAGGCGATGAAGTACAACAGCATGATGAAGGGCACGATGCGCAAGGTGATTTTGCGCATTACCCGTTGTTCGATTGTGCAGGTCATGTGAGGTGTTCCTCTAATTATTTTGTAGGGTACGCAGTCGGGCTGCTTTGATGAGTATGCTGATATTTCTTGCATGATCATGCGCATCGGTTTATACAAAAAAATGCAATAATCACGAGCGAGCCAAAATGGAACTACAACACCTGCGCTGTTTCCTGGCGGTGGCGGAGACCCTGCATTTCGGCCAGGCGGCACAGCGCCTGGATATGCTGCCCTCCGCCCTGGGAAGAAATATTCATCTTTTAGAAGAGGCACTTGGCACACGTTTGTTCACCCGATCGACCCGCCGGGTGGCGCTTACCGAGAACGGCGTCCTGCTGCGGGAAGAGGCGCGAAAACTGCTCGCCCATGCCGACGCGATTATGTTGCAATTTCGTCAAAATCCGCGCCGCTCGCAGCCGCTTTTACGCGTCGGAACTATCGACAGTGCGGCCATCGGCTTACTGCCCGGGCTGCTGCAGCTGTTCCGCCAGCACTACCCGGAGGTGGAGATCCAGCTGTTCGAGGATAAGACGGTGCATCTGCTGCCGAAGCTGAAAAGCGGCAGGCTGGATCTGGTGTTTATCCGCCCGCCTGCCCAGCTCGACGTGCAGTTTGGCCGGGCGTTTTTGTGCAACGAGCCGGGTATTCTGGCCCTGCCCGCCAGCCACCCGTTTGCGGAGCGCGACGCGGTAGATATTGTGGAGCTGGAAGGGATGCCGATGATCCTGCCCGAGCGGCGCTCACGCCCACACAGCCATGACCTGACCATGAATCTGTTCCATCACGCTGGCATTGAGGTGACAGTGTCACAGATGGCGGATGAGAAGCAGACCATTATCAACCTGGTGGCGGCGGGAATTGGGCTGGCGATTGTGCCCGCCTGGAGCAGCCGCTATCTGATGCCGGGGGTAAAGTTTGTGAAGCTAAACGGTGCCGATCGGATGGGAATGCCGCTGGAGGCGGTGTGGATGGCCGGAGCTCAGGATGAGATTCGGGATAATATGCTATTGATGCTTGACGAGCATCCGGAGTTGTATGTTTAGCACCGTGCGGTCTGTTTGCCGGGCGGCGCTGCGCTTGCCCGGCCTACGGGTTCCGTGCCCGTGTAGGCCGGGCAAGGCGAAGCCGCCACCCGGCAGAACAACGCACGGTCCTTTGTAGGCCGGGCAAGGCGTAGCCGCCGCCCGGCAAAAAACTTACATCGAATAACCCGGCTTCTTAATCAGCTCATCCAGCTTCGGGCCAATCTCCGTATCCCAGACCTGCGCTTTCCAGTCCGCTTCCTGAACTTCGTTCAGGGCCACGGAGATGGAGCGATCTTTACTGTTCAAATGACGGGTGATCACCTCGGCGATATCCGCCGCCAGGGCGCTTTTTTGTTCGTCGTTCAGGTCACGGGGAAAACATTTGATATCAACGTGTGGCATATGCAGGGCTCCTTTTGAATGTGCTTTCCAGACTAGCAGAGAATGTTATTGTCTTTTAACACCTTGTGCAGTTTCGGGAGCTTGCATAGGCTATCGGCAATCGCCGTGATGTTCGGCGTGTTGGCGGCAAACCAGTCCGGGCGGGGTCCCCAGATGCGCATCACGCACAGGTAGCAGTCCACCAGCGTGATCTCTTCGCCAAAGGCATAGGGGGCGGCCTTCAGGTGATTATCCAGCCACAGATAGAGCGATTTACGGTATTCAATGCAGTTTTTTTGCAACTGGTCAGGCGCATCCGGCGCCCAACGCTCCGGGTAATCCGCATAGGTAAAAGTGGGATAAACGTTAGCGACCAGCCAGATCAGCAGGCGCTGAAACTGCTGGCGCTCCGCGCGTCCGACCGGGGGCGCCAGCTCCGGACAGCGGTCGAGGATCATCAACGCAATCGCCGCCGTTTCCGTCATGATCTCGCCATTTTCCAGCTCGAGGGTCGGGACCTGACACAGAGGATTGAGTTTTTCCAGCAGCTCACGCGTGGCACCCGGTTTATCGAAACCCTCGACGTCGATGAACTGATAGGGAATGTCGGCCAGGGTCAGCATCACCTCACTGATGGCTGAGCCCCAGCCCGGTACGCCATAGACTTTAATCATGCGCTCTCCACTTGCGGGTCAAAACCCTAAGTGTAGAGCAGCATCAGTAGGTGATCCCCGGCGGATTGACCACCGACTGCGCCACCGCTTCACCCTGCTCGCCCCAGCGCGCCAGCACCCGCTGATACTCACCCCGCTGGATAGCCCCGTCCAGCGCGGCCTGTAAGGCATACACCAGCTCGTTACCCTTTTTGGTGGTGGTCGCCACATAGGCTTTTTTCGGCCCCAGCCCCACCACCTTTGTTTTGCCGGTCAGCGCCGCTTTATAGGCCGAGACCGACTGCGGGCCAAAGAACACATCCGCCCTGCCGGACTGAATATAGAGATTGCCGGAGGCGTCGTCGGTCAGGTAAACCGGTAGCGCAGGCTCGCGCCCGGCGTTTTTGTTCTCCTCGTTCCAGCCCAGCAGGATGCGTTCCTGGTTGGTGCCGGACCCGACAATCACCTTCTTGCCCGCCAGATCGGCGGCGTTTTTGATCGTCTGCACGTCACTGGTGGATTTCACCGAGAAGGCCAGGTTATCGACGCGATAGGTGGCGAAATCAAACTTCTGTTTACGCTGCTCGGTCACCGCAATGTTCACCAGCGCCACGTCATAGCGCCCGGAGGTGATGCCCAGCGGCCAGTCCTCCCACGCCGTCGGCACCAGTTTGAGCTTTAAGCCGAGGCTGCCCGCCAGCAGCCGGGCGATGTCCGGGTCGCTGCCGATGCGGGTACGGTTGTCACTGGCCAGCAACGCCAGCGGCGGCGAGTTGAGGGCCGATATCGCCACGGTTAAGGTTCCCGGCTCAACAAACTTATAGCTGGCCGGGATCTTCGCCACCGCCTGCGGATCTACCGTCACCGGCAGCGGCTGCTCGTTGGCCTTTAAATCAATCTCCGCGTGGCTTGCAGAGGCCACCAGTAACAACGCCAGTACTCCCTTTTTCATCTTCTCTCCTCACAGCACTTTGGACAGGAACTGCCGCGTTCGGGCGTGGGACGGACGGTTCAACACCTCGTCGCTGCTGCCCTGCTCGACAATTTTGCCGTCAACCATAAACACCACCTGATCCGCCACTTCACGGGCAAAGCCAATCTCATGGGTCACCACCACCAGCGTAGTGCCGGAGCGGGCCAGCTTTTTGATGACGTCCAGCACTTCGCCCACCAGTTCCGGGTCCAGCGCCGAGGTCGGTTCATCAAACAGGATCACCCGTGGGCGCAGCGCCAGAGCGCGGGCAATGGCGATCCGCTGCTGCTGACCGCCGGAAAGATGGCGCGACCAGGCGTCGGCTTTATCCCGCAGCCCCACCACGTCCAGCAGATCGTAAGCCCGCTCGATGGCCGCTTTACGGCTCAGCTGTTTGTGGGCAATGGGGGCCTCAATCAGGTTCTCCAGCACCGTCAGATGCGGGAACAGGTTGAAGTTCTGGAACACGTAGCCCACGTTGACGCGCTGCTTGAGAATTGCCTTCTCCTTCAGCTCGTAGAGCGTGTTGCCCTCCCGGCGATAGCCGATGTAGTCCCCGTCAATCTGGATAAAGCCTTCATCCACGCGCTCAAGGTGGTTGATGGTGCGCAGCAAAGTCGATTTACCCGAGCCGGACGGCCCGAGGATCACCGTTACCGAGCCCGGGGGGATCTCCAGAGAGACGTTATCCAGCGCCTTGTGGCGGCCAAAAAACTTGCTTACGCCGGTAATGGAAATATGTCCTTCAGGAGAGGCTTGCATGGACGGGCTCCTGTGTCGATTGGGTGGTAACGGAACGGCTGCGGGTGGCGCGGGTGCTGTTCACCGCCGAGCGGCGCTCGCTGCGGGCCAGACCGCGTTCAACCAGATGTTGAATGGCAGAGAGCACGGTGGTGATCACCAGATACCAGACGGCACCGACCATCAGTAGCGGGATCACCTCCTGGGTGCGGTTGTAGATCATCTGGATGGTGTAGAACAGCTCCGGCATCGCCAGGACGTACACCATCGCCGTGCCCTTGGCGAGGCTGATGATTTCGTTGAATCCAGCCGGGAGAATGGTGCGCAGCGCCTGAGGCAGAATGATGCGCAGGGTGCGACGCGATGCCGGTAAACCCAGCGCTGCGGCGGCTTCGTACTGGCCGTGATCGACCCCTAAGAAGCCGCCGCGAATGATCTCCGCGGTATAGGCGCTCTGCACCAGCGTCAGCCCCACCACCGCGGTGGAGAATTGCCCCAGTACGTTGATCGTTTCAAAGCTGCCCCAGGTGATGCCGGTAAAGGGCACGCCAAGGGAGAGCGTGTCGTACAGATAGGAGAAGTTGTAGAGGATGATCAGGACCACAATCAGCGGCAGGGAGCGGAACAGCCAGATATAGCCCCACGCCAGGCTGCTCAGCAGCCACGAGGAGGAGAGCCGCGCAAGCGCCAGCATGCCGCCGATCACCACGCTGAGGGCGGTGCCGATCAGCGTCAGCAGCAGCGTCTGTCCCACCCCTTCGAGGATCACCGGGTCAAAGAACCAGCGGGCAAAGACCGCCCATTCCCAGCGCGGATTAAAGGCCACCGACTGGATGACCACCGCCAGGACAAACAGCGCGACAACGGCGCCAGCGGTGCGCAGCGGGTAGCGCGCCGGGACCACTTTGATGGTTTCAACGTTGCTCATTGTCGTTCCTCATGCCGATTTACTGAACGCTTCGCGTACCAGCGTTTTGGTGAAGCGCAGCCGTCCATCGAACGGCGGCTGGCTGTACTCTTCCGGGTCGCGGGACAGGTCGAACTGCGCCGCGTAGCCCTGGCTCAGGTAGAGCCGTACCGCTTCCGGCTGGCGAAAGCCGGTGGTGAGGTAGATCTGGCTGTAGCCGGCAAGCACCGCCCGCCGCTCCAGCTCCTGCACAACCCGGGCGGCAAGCCCCTGCTGACGCAGGGATTTGTCGGTCCAGATACGTTTGATCTCGGCGGTCTGCGCATCGAAAGGTTTATATGCGCCGGTGGCGATAATTTTTCCGTCGCGCTCCAGCACAATAAACAGCCCCTGAGGCGCCAGATACCACTCGGTCAGTTCCACCTCGGCATCTTTAGAGAAGTAATCGCCGTAGCGCGCCGCGTACTCGCCGAACAGCCCCTCGATGATGAGCTGAAGATCGGCGTCCTCCGGCGATACGTCGCGAAAAAGGTCGCTCATGGGATCTCCTTAATCGCCGAGGCCGGCCGGGTTAACTTCTGAATTCGGGATGCGCTCCACGCCTTCACCCCAGCGGTTCAGCACCTTATCGTAGTCGCCGTTCTTGATCACGCCGTTGAGCGCGGTCTGCACCGGCTCCGCCAGGCCGCTGCCTTTTTTCAGGGTCACGGCGATGTGCGCCGCTTTCGGCCAGCCGCCATCCACGCTGCCCACCAGTTTGGTCTTCCCGTTCAGGGCTGCTTTCCAGGCGCCAATCACGTTCGGGCCAAAGTAGGCGTCCGCGCGGCCAGACTGCAGCGCCAGCGTCTGGGCGGCATCATCCTTGGTGTAGATCGGGGTGAACGGCTTCAGCCCCTTCTTCTGGTTTTCGGCATCCCACGCCAGCAGGATCGCTTCCTGGTTGGTGCCGGAACCCACAATAATCCGCAGCCCGGCGATGTCTTCCGCCGTCTCAAGTTTCTTGATAGGGCTGGTGGATTTCACGTAGAAGCCCAGCGAGTCTTTACGGTAGGTGGCAAAGTCGAACTTCTCTTTGCGCTCTTTGGTGACGGTGATGTTGCTGATCGCCGCGTCGTATTTCCCGGACGTCACGCCCAGCGGCCAGTCCTCCCAGGAGGTCGGCACCACGTTCAGCTCCAGCCCGAGGCTGTCAGCCACCAGGCGGGCAATATCGGCTTCGCTGCCAATCAGGGTTTTGTTGTCATCGGCAAACACCGTCAGCGGCGGCTGGCTGAGCCCGGCGATCGCCACGGTGAATTTCCCCGGCACCACCGGCTTGAAGCTGGCCGGGAGCTGGGCGATAGCTTCCGGGTTTTTTGCGGTATTGATCGGCGTTTTGTTGGCCTCGAGGCTCACCCCGGTGCCGTTAATATTGACGTTTTCTGCCCAGACGGCAGGGGTAAAGGCCAGCGCGAGCGCCAGAATAAGCGATGATTTTTTCATGGCAGGTTCTCTTAAGATTTCATTATTGTTGTGTGAACTGATTTACAGGCTGCTCTAACCCCAGGCTCTCACGCAGGGTGGTGCCGGGATATTCAGTACGGAACAGGCCGCGCGCCTGTAACAGCGGCACCACCTGGTCAACAAAACGCGGGAAGGTGTCCGGCGTGCCGCCCTGGATGATAAAGCCATCCGCCGCATAGCCTTCAAACCACTGCTGTAGGCCGTCGGCCACCTGCTCCGGGGTGCCGGAAAAACGCGGGCGCGGCGAGGCGGCTTCCAGCGCCACCTGACGCAGGGTTAAGTTGCGCTCCCGGGCGTTGCGTTTGATCTCGTCCGTGGTGCTGCGGAAGCTGTTTTTGCCCAGATCGCCGATATCCGGAAAGGCCTCATCCAGCGGGTACTGGCTGAAGTCGTGATGCTCGAAGTAGCGGCCAAGATAGTTCAGGGCATCGTTGATCGAGACCAGCGCCGCGGTGGTCTGGTACTGCTCCTCCACGTCGTCGGCATCGTTTCCGACAATGACGCTCACCCCCTGGAAGATGTGCAGCTCGTCGGCACTGCGACCATGCTGTTTCAGCTGGCTTTTCACGTCGTGCCAGAACGCCTGGGCCTCCTCAAAGGTTTCGTGATGGGTGAAGATGGCGTCGGCATGTTTTACCACCAGCTTTTTGCCGTCGTCAGAGGCCCCGGCCTGGAAGACAATCGGCCTGCCCTGTGGGGTGCGGCCAATGTTCAGCGGCCCCGCCACCTTAAAGAAATCGCCGTGATGATCGAGGGTGTGCAGCTTTTCAGGGTCGAAGAACTGCCCGGTCTCTTTGTTGCGCACAAAGGCATCGCCCTCCCAGGAGTCCCACAGCCCTTTCACCACGTCGAGATACTCGTCGGCGATGCGGTAACGCAGGGCGTGCTCCGGGTGCTTGTCGCGGGAGAAGTTCTTCGCCGACCCTTCCAGCGGCGACGTCACCACGTTCCAGCCTGCCCGGCCGTTGCTCAGGTGATCGAGGCTGGCAAACTGGCGCGCCACGGTGAAAGGCTCGCTGTAGGAGGTGGACAAGGTCCCCACCAGCCCCAGCCGTGAGGTGACGGTCGCCAGCGCCGACAGCAGGGTCAGGGGCTCAAAGCGGTTGAGGAAATGCGGAATCGACTTCTCGTTGATGTACAGGCCGTCGGCGACAAAGATAAAGTCGAGCTTGCCCGCTTCGGCCTTCAGGGCCGTCTCTTTGACGAATTCAAAATTGATGCTGGCATCGGCGGGAGCCGCCGCGTGACGCCAGGCCGACATGTTCCCCGATGCGCCGTGCAATATGGTGCCAAGACGCAGCTGTCGTGTTGCGGACATATTCACTCCTTACCCTTAAAGTTGATTCAGTGCTTTTTCCGCAAGCCGGGCGAAGTATCGCGCGGCGGGTTCGATTAAGGCTTCGTCCGGGTTAAAGGCCGGATGATGCAAACCATACTGGCTGGCGCTGCCGATGCTGACGAAGGCGCCGGGGATCTGCTGCAGGTAGACGGCGAAATCCTCCCCGCCCATGTGCAGCTCGGCCTGCTGCGTTTCGTAGCCGGTTTCCCGCGCCACCGAGGTGGCGAACTCGGCCCAGGTCGCATCGTTGACCAGCGCGGTGGGCCCGGCGTACCAGGTGATATCGATCTGCGCGTTAAAGGCGCTGGCGAACCCGGCGGCGATCTCCGCCACCCGGGCCTTCACGTTCTGCTGCACTTCGGTGCGATGGGTTCTGAGGGTGCCTTCCAGCTCGACGCTTTCCGGCAGGACGTTCCAGGTGTTGCCCCCGGTAATGCGCGTCACGCTCAGCACCACCGAATCAAGCGTGTTTACGTTGCGGCTGGCGACGCTTTGCAGCGCAGTCACCAGCTGGCTGGCGATCACGATGGCGTCGTTACCTTCATGCGGGCGTGCGGCATGCGCCCCTTTGCCGGTAATGCGAAATACAAAGCGGTCGACGTTGGCGTAGAACGGCCCGCCACGGGTGGCAAAGTGCCCCACCGGCAAGCCCGGTTCGTTATGCATGCCGAAAATGGCGCTGACGTCGCGCAGGGCTCCGGCGCGGACCAGGTTTTTCGCGCCGCCGAAGTTCTCCTCCGCAGGCTGGAACAGGATCCGCACCCTGCCGTTAAGCTCGCTTTCACGCGCTTTTAGCTTCAGGGCCGCGCCGAGGATCACGCTGGTGTGAACGTCGTGGCCGCAGGCGTGCATGACGCCGGCGCGCTGCGAGGTGAAGGCCACGCCGCTGCGCTCTTCAATGGGCAGGGCATCGATATCCGCACGCAGGGCGATCTGTTTTTCGCCCTTGCCCACTTCCGCCACCACGCCGGTCGCCAGGTCGTAAGGCAGAACCTTAATCCCGGCCTCCCCCAGCCACTGACGCAGGCGGGCGGTGGTTTCCACTTCTTCGCCGGAGAGCTCCGGGTTCTGGTGCAGCTCGCGGCGCCAGGCGATCAGCTGTTGTTCGAGGCTCATACCGCCACCTCCCGCAGCTGTCGGGCCTGGGCCAGCAGACGCAGGGACTGTACGCGGGCCGTGCCGTCGGCGACCGGGGTATCGACGATGAACTCATCAATGCCCCACTGCTTATGCAGCGCCTCCAGCTGTTCGAGTACGGATTCGGCGGTGCCAGCCAGTAAAGACTGGGCGCGACGGGCGATACGCAGCGGCTCGCTGCCCGCCTGACGGGCAAAGGCGTAAGCCTGCTCTTCGCTGGCGACGGTTACGCGCTGGCCGTTGGCAAGCTCAACGCCCCACACTTCTACTGCGCTTGCCAGCGCTTCGGCCTGCTCCTGGGTTGGGGCCACGATGGCCTGCACCGCGACAATCACCTCCCGGGCGCTGTGGGCGCGCCAGGTGCCGATCACCTCGCGAAGCAAATCGGGATCGCCATTCAGATGGGCGGCAAAAACGAAGTCCCAGTCGAGGCTGGCGGCGAGGCGCGCGCTCTCCGTGCTGGCTCCCAGCAGGAAGCCCGCCGCAGGCACCTGCGGCTGCGGGGTGGCGCGAACCGCCTCCTCCTGTGACGTCGGGTTGATCCAGCCGTTCAGCTGTGCCAGCTGGGACGCGAAATCGCCCTTCTCCTGCTGGCTGAGGCCGAGCTGTAACGCCCGGGTCGAGAGCGGCAGACCACCGGGCGCTTTGCCGACGCCCAGATCCACGCGACCGGGAGCGATGGCCGCCAGCAGGTTGAAGTTTTCCGCCACTTTGTACGGGCTGTAGTGTTGCAGCATTACCCCGCCGGAGCCGACGCGAATGCGACGCGTCTGCCCCAGGATCCAGGCAATCAGCAGCTCCGGCGACGGGCTCGCCAGCTGAGGGGTGTTGTGGTGTTCGGCAATCCAGAAGCGGTGATAACCCAGGGTTTCGGCCTGCTGCGCCAGGCTCAAGGTGCGCGCCAGCGCATCGGCGGCCGTTTCGTGTTCTGCGACAGGACTTTTATCCAGAATGCTGATTCGCCAGGACATGTTGCAATCTCGTTTGACTAAACATGTCGCCATTATTAAAGGGCGATTTCACCTCTGAGAAACAATTAATTTACATTTGGTTTGCCGGATTTCAGATATACAGCACTGGATTACAGCGAAGAACGTAGCCCGGCGATCAGGGCGTCGGCCTGCTGACGGGTGGTGATGCGCACGAAGCGAATGTGGGCATAGTTCGGGTTGTGCATGTCTGATTCATAGCGGGCCCGGTTGCTGCGCCAGGTTTTGATGGTCCATAGCAGGATCGAATCACGGCTAAAGAAGGAGCGGCGAAAGCTCTCCCGGTTGCCGGTACCGGGCCACAATTCCTGCTGCGTCCAGGCGCGTTTCGCGGCGCGGGTCACCGCCTGGCGCAGGGTGCGGGCGAAGCCGTAATCCACCCACACCACCAGATCGACCTCACGCCACTTCACGGGCCGGGTGCGGTTGTAGTTGCCGTCCAGCACCCAGCCGGGGCTGGCGGTGAGGGCAGTCTCCAGCTTCGCCAAGAGGACGTCATCCGGGGTGCCCTGCCAGTCAGGGCGCCAGTACAGGGTGTCCATTTCGATACAGGGAAGCGCCAGTTCGGCGGCAATTCTGCGGGCCAGGGTGCTTTTTCCGCTGCCGCTGGTGCCAATAATATTAATTTTCATCGTTTCATCGCGGATCGGATAACGGGGTCAATATCATAATGTTTAATCAGTGTTAATGAAACGCTATTTCTGGTAGTTCGGTTTTTGTCATGGATCCATTAATTCCTTTATATTTGGCTTAAGTCGGGTTATTCCCCGCTGGCCTTTATATCTGCGCTTTGTTGATTGCATTTTTATTACATCAGCCGCCGTTAACAGATAAAAAATAGTTAATTGTGACGCTATCCAACTGATTAGATTTTGTGGAGAATACGCCGTCCGTTCTTTTTAAAAATAACAATTTTCTCTTGCCTGAACTCTTTTTGGGCGGCTTTACTTTACTCAGACATCACCCGGAGTTATTCATGAGGCGTAACATTCACGTTACACAAAACGAGTATTTGCTTAACGAAGGCTCGACCTTAATGTCGACCACCGATACACAAAGTCATATTACATACGCGAACTCAGCCTTTATTGATGCCAGTGGTTATAAAGAAGAACATCTTATTGGTGAGCCCCACAATGTGATCCGCCACCCGGATATGCCCCCGGAGGCGTTCGGCGATATGTGGTTTACCCTGCAGCAGGGCGAGAGTTGGACCGGCATGGTGAAGAACCGTCGTCACAACGGGGATCATTACTGGGTGCGGGCCAACGTGACGCCGGTTTATCAAAATGACGCCCTGACCGGTTATATCTCTGTGCGAAATATACCCTCGCGCCAGGAGATTGACGCCAGTGAAGCGCTTTACGAGCGGGTGCGAAATAATGAGTTAAAAGGCCACCGTTTTTATAAAGGCGTGCTGGTACGTCAGGGCATTCTCTCTTTTCTTTCACTATTTAAACGGCTCAGCATCACGAAACGCGTTAATTACGCCCTTGGGATTACCGCCCTGCTCACTTTCGCCGTTCCTTTATTTCTTCCTGCCGGGATAATACAGACAGCGGCGCTGACGCTGCTGTTTATTATGCTTGGGTTGTTTCTTAACAACCAGATTTGTCAGCCGTTAAAAACCATCGTAAAACAGATGCAGCGTGTGGTTTCGGGTCGCAAAACGGATCACAGCCATTTCGATCGCGTCGATGAATTAGGCTTAATGATGCGGCTGGTTAATCAATCCGGCTTAAACCTCAACTCGCTGGTGGATGATGTCGGGGCGCAGATCGGCGGCATCCGCGATATCAGCCAGCAGGTGGCGCAAGAAGGCGATGCGCTGCAGGCCCGCTCGGAGGAGACGGCGGACGATCTGCAGCAGACCGCCGCCGCGGTAGAAGAGATTGCCAGCGCGGTTAAGCAGACTGCCGAAACCGCAGAAGAGGCGATCCAGATGGCCGACCAGACCAGCGCCAGCGCCTACCGCGGCGAGGCGGTGATGAAGCAGACCATCGGCGTGATGCAGTCTGTCTCGCGCGATAACGGCCAGATTGTGGATATCATCGCGGTAATCGACCGTATCGCTTTCCAGACCAACATCCTGGCGCTCAATGCCGCGGTGGAAGCCGCCCGCGCCGGTGAAGCCGGACGCGGATTTGCGGTGGTGGCCGCAGAAGTGCGTAACCTGGCCCAGCACTCAGCCTCTGCGGCGAAAGAGATCGCGGCGCTGATCGAGAAAAACGTCGCCAGCGTCAATGCCGGGGTGGATATGGTGGAGCAGACCGAAACCCAGCTGACCACTATGATTGGCAACGTGCTGAACATGTCGGCTCTGATAAAAGAGATTGGACACGCCACCCAGGAGCAGACCCAGGCCCTGAGCCTGATTAATGAATCCATTTCCCGTATTGGGGTGATGACCCACAACAACAGCGGGATGGTGGAGCACGTCACCCAGGCGGCTAACCACCTGACCCAGCGCACCACCCGCCTGCAGCAGGCGATTGCGGTGTTCGGGGGCTAAGATCGTTGGGGCGAAAATGTATTTTCGCCCTAATATTAAGAGAAGTGGTATCTGGACCTGGGTAAATTGACGAACCACCTTGCTAAAGGTTATGTTCATCCCTGGAATTTCCAGAATCGTTCAGAAGGTAACTGGCATGAGAAAAAAAACCGTCACAAAAGCCCAAATTTATCGTTCCGTTGCCAGTTCAACAGCGATCGAAACAGGCGTGTCTGTGCAAAAAATTGAGCAGCAACTTAAACAGAATCTGGCTCAGGCTAAAGCCGTTGGTCTCGCCCGTTAATCGGGCAAAATATCGTTAACCAGTTGCATCATTGGGCTGTAGTTCCCCGCTACACCGGCCTGGATAGCTCTGAAATAGAAATCTTTATGCTCGTCCCACAGGCTGTAATCCAGTACGCCTTTTCCCGCCAGAACCGAATGTACATCGCAAAGTAGGCGCGACAGACGCCCATTACCCTCTCTGAATGGATGGATTAAAATAAACTCAACATGACATTCAGCCAGATACTTCACCAGCTCAATACGAGTCAGGGATTTTAGTCCATCGGAACGGGTAAGAAACTGCTTCTCAAAGCCAGCAATCAGTAAAGGGATCCTGTCGGCTGCGGCAAATTGAAAACCGTCTTTGCTAAGGTTGGCATTGCGCAATCTCCCGGCCCAATCGTAAACATTCCCCAGCCACTGGCGATGCCACTCCCGGATATGTTCAAAAGTCAGCGGTGCAGTTGGTCGGTCTTCGATAAACAACTGTTCATACAGCAACAGCAATAAGCCGGACTCCAGTGCATCCATTTCACTGGCATCAATGATCCCTAACCTGTTCACCAGAACCGAGTCATCTGAGCCAGGCTGGTAACGCTCTTCAGCGGAATTAAGTTCATATTTTGGCAAGCAATAACCTCCCCTCCAATAAATTCACAACGTTGCATCCTGCATGATCTGGATGGTAATCGAACGATCGTAGCGTTTTAGATTCACCTTATCTACCGCGATTCAGTGAATGGTCGCTGCGTGGCCTGATATCTTACGCCCTGTTCCTGACGACTCACCACCGCCGCAAAAATGGCTAACCCGGCGAAAAGGTCATATCTTTTTATAGCGACGATCGCCGCCGGGGGCCCTGAATGAATGCAGAGAAACTGACGTTAGCGTGCTCACTGCTCGCCTGGGGGGCGCTCTATTATCTGCTGGGCTGGCTCTCGCTCTTCCTCGACGGGCCCGACATCCGGACCGCCTTTATCTGGTTGCCATCTGGCGTCGCCGTCGCCGCTTTTCTGCTCACCGCTAAAAAACAGTGGCTCGCGCTGGGGCTGGTGCTGTTTATCGCCCGTCTTGCACTGGGCATAACCTTCCACCATACGTTTCACGTATCGCTGGTGCTGGGGACGTTTTCACTCCTCAGCCATCTGGGTATCGCCTGGTCGGTGCGCCACTTCTCCCGGGGTTACGATCGGCTGCACAAAATCGTCAACTGGATCATTGCCACGGTTGTCTTTAGCACCCTGAGCGCGCTGGCGGGCGTGGTCTGGCTCTCTTACCTTGCGGGCACCCTGCAAATGGCGTGGTTCTGGCTCGCCTGGAGCGCCAACGTTACCGGCACGCTGTTTGTCACGCCGCCGCTGATGGGTCTGCTGGCACCGGATAAAGACGCGCGGCGCGAGTCGCTGGGGGGCGTTTGTCTGGTGTTCGCGATCCTGCTGGCCACGCTATTTATCTTCAGCGAGGTGCCCGACCGCAGCGATAATATCGCCCTGATCTACTCTCTGGCCTGCCTGCCGTTGATTCTGCTTACCGCCGCCACCGTGGTGTGCGGTAATCGCCTGGCGTCGCTGGCGTTTATCCTGTTCAGCGCGGTGGTGATCTACGCCTCCTGGCGGGAAACCGGTCCCTTCTGGCTCGCCCGCCTGACGGCTGAAGAGTCGATTTTGCTGGCGCAGTGTTATCTCTCCGCCGCCGCCCTGCTTCTGGTCTTTATCCGCACCCAGAAAACGCACCGGCAAAGGGATATTCAGGCCCGGAGTATTGCCTACTCCCTCGATCCTGAGACCGGCAGGCTGGCGTGGGATCCCCATGCTGACCCGACACTTGCCGCGGCATTAGCCCCGGTTAACAGCCGGGAGGCGCTGCTCTCCCGCATTCCCGACCCGGAAAAGCAGGCGCAAATGGCCGCCCGCTGGCAGGCAACGGCAAAAGGCCAGCCGGTCGCCGAACGATTTCGCTTTATGCTGACCCTTGCAGGCCACCCGCCCGTGGCGATAACAGAGCGAAATATGCTGCTGATGGCGGACAGGGATCGCCCGGTGATTGTGGCATTCTGGTCTGAGGATAAAGGAAGCCTGTTTCAGCCCACGACGCAGGAGGAGGGTTAACGATGCTGCAAATCGCCTTTTTACTCGCCGGGGCGGCGTTTGTCCGCAAAGCGGCCCCATTCTTTATGCTGGCGGGCATTTTGTGGGGCGGACTGGGACTGGCGATTTTTATCGATGGCTTACAGGGCGGGCTGCATTTTCCGCTGCATGTCTTTGGCCTGTTTCTGCTCCTCGACAGCCTGGTTTCTCTGACGCTGGGCTCGGCGGCGAAGGGAACCCAGCGCGGGATCTTCTACTTCAAGGGCGGTCTGTTTCTGCTGATCGCCATTTTGATTTTATCCGGGCGGCATGACGGCACCCTGGCGCTGGCCATCGTCTTTGGCATTGCGTACTTCATTACCGGCCTGTTCACCATCGCCTCTGCCGTGGTGGTGCGGTTCAGCCACTGGCGACGCGCCCTGATGGCAGGCGTAGCGCAGATCCTGTTTGCGATTTTCTTGTTCCTGCCGTTTCCTACGGAGCACGACGGCACCGTCTCGCAGTTTATCGGCATGGTGATGCTCACCGGCGGGGTGCAGTCGGTCATCCTCTCCCTGCGCATGCGCCAGATCCGCCACGGCCGCTCGGTGTTTGATATTCTCGCCCCGCAGGCGCTAATCCCCGGCCCGCGCGAGGCGCTGCCGCCTGTCGTTACAAACACCTCGGGCAATCAGCTGATCGTCCACGTCTGGACCCCGGAAGGATCGGCAAAACAGCAGACCCTGCCGCGTCCGGTGATTAACCGCTATATCGCCGCGGTGGATGCCAACGGCGTGATCTCAACCGGCCATGCGGCGCTTGAGTGCCCGCCGGAACTCTATATCAGCCTCTATCCGGCGGCGGAGATCGACCGTTCCCCTTCCGAGTTCTTTAACCTGCTGAAGGCCGTGGAGGCGAACACCGTGGCGGGAAAATACCAGCCCAGCTACCGCTACGAGGCGGGGATCTGGTGCGAGTCGGACCGCAAAATCCACTTCTCGACCTTTAATGCCGCCTCGTTAACCGGATTCTGGACCCAGTACCGGCAAACCGAAACGTACAACCTGACCTGGCGCAACTGCTCCAGCAGCGTGGCCTATGCCCTGGAGGCGGCGCTGGACGGCGCGCTAAAAGAGCGCTGCGCCCGGGGCGGCTTTGTGCGCCTGCTGTTTATACCGGAACTGTGGATCGCCGCGCAGTTGCGCAAACGCGCCACCAATATGGCCTGGACGCCCGGGCTGGTGCTGGACTACACCCGGGCGCTGCACGCCATCGTTCATCCCGGCGACGTCTCGCTTGTTGCGCTGATCAAAAAGCGGCTATTTACGCCTGCGGATACTGCTCGTCGCTAACCTTTTCCAGCCACTCCACCGGGCTGCCGTTCACCGCTTCGGCAATGGCGATGTGGGTCATCGCCGTCTGGGCGCAGGCGCCGTGCCAGTGCTTAACGCCCGGTGGGATCCACGCGATATCGCCCTGATTGAGTACTTCTGCCTCTTTGCCCCACTCCTGTAACCAGCCGCGCCCCTGGGTGACGATCAGGGTCTGGCCCAGCGGATGGGTGTGCCATGCGGTGCGCGCACCCGGCTCGAAGGTGACGGTCGCCCCACCCACTTTCGCCGGTTCGGTGGCCTGAAACGGCGCGTCGATGCGCACGGTGCCGGTAAACCAGGCTTCCGGGCCACGGGCAGACGGTAATGAACCACTACGGATAATTTTCATGCTGACTCCTCGTTTGCTGTTGCGTTAACAGTAGCGCATGCGAACGGCGAGGATTAGACTGCATAATCAGAAAGGAACCATGAGCAAAATTCATATATCCGGAGAGACGCGATGCTGAAAGACAACTTCAACGATCTGCTGTCGTTTATGGTGGTTGCCCGGGAGCGCAGCTTCACCCGCGCGGCGGCCCAGCTTGGCGTGTCTCAGTCGGCCCTCAGCCACGCCATGCGCAATCTCGAAGCCAGGCTGGATATGCGGCTGCTTACCCGTACCACCCGCAGCGTGGCCCCTACCGAGGCGGGAGAACAGCTGTTTATGCGCCTCAGCCCGCACCTGCTGGAGATCGAGCAGGTGCTGACCGCCCTGCGCGATATGCGTGACAAACCGGCGGGCAATATCCGCATTACCGCCGGAGAGCACGCCATGAGCGCGGTGCTGTGGCCGGTGCTGAAGCCCTTTATGGCCCAGTACCCGGACATTCATGTGGAGGTGACGGTGGATAACGGCCTGACGGATATCGTCGACGGGCGTTTTGATGCCGGGGTGCGCTTAGGCGAGCAGGTGGCGAAGGATATGATTGCGGTGCGCATCGCGCCGGATATGCGGATGGCGGTGGTCGGCTCCCCGGACTATTTTGCCCGCTTTGGTGAGCCGCAAAGCCCGGAACAGCTGGCGGATCACCGCTGCATCAACATGCGTCTGCCGACGCGCGGCGGTCTGTACGCGTGGGAGTTTACTCAGGAGGGGCGGGAGATCCGCGTCCGTGTGGACGGGCAGCTCACCCTGAACAACCTGCCCCAGCGACTGGATGCCGCTGAGGCCGGTCTGGGGCTGACGTATGTCCCGGAGGACACGGTGCAGGAGGCCATCAGCCAGGGGCGGCTGTTACGGGTACTGGAGGCGTACTGTCCGGCGTTTGACGGCTATCACCTTTACTACCCCAGCCGCCGTCAGCACACCACCGCCTTTGCCCTGCTGGTAGAAGCGCTACGGCGTAGCTGATCTATTCTCCGACGCGGGACATCAGATGCTGCAATACGTTTTTCTCTGAACGCATTCACTATAGGCAGATTCATTTATGTCTACTACAGCCACAAACTGCTTATGGTTATGAACTGAACTCATCAATTAGCGGCACGAACTATTTACTTCGATATGCATCACTTTCACTCCGTTATTTTTTGCGTCGAATATTAATTGCAGGTAGGATGCTTCGCCATGTTTTGCCTTATCCATACGCAGAATGACTGGAAAGGCAGAATATTTCCGCGCGGAAGCAATCGTTTGTATTGCCGCTGCGGGTTACGGACATCATGAAAGTGATTTTGACAGGTAAACAGGTAACTCAATGAAAACAAGCAATAAAAGCGCAGCCGATCATCATGCTGCGAAACGTCGCTGGTTGAATGCCCACGAAGAGGGCTATCACAAAGCGATGGGCAACCGTCAGGTGCAGATGATCGCCATCGGCGGCGCTATCGGTACCGGGCTGTTTTTAGGCGCAGGCGCACGTCTGCAGATGGCTGGCCCGGCCCTCGCGCTGGTCTATCTGGTGTGCGGGATCTTCTCCTTCTTTATTCTCCGCGCCCTTGGCGAACTGGTGTTACACCGTCCGTCCAGCGGCAGCTTCGTCTCATACGCCCGTGAGTTCCTCGGTGAAAAGGCTGCCTACGTGGCGGGTTGGATGTACTTTGTGAACTGGGCGATGACCGGGATCGTCGACATCACCGCCGTAGCGCTGTACATGCACTACTGGGGCGCGTTTGGCGATGTGCCGCAGTGGGTGTTTGCCCTTGGCGCGCTGGCCATTGTCGGTACCATGAACATGATCGGCGTGAAGTGGTTCGCCGAGATGGAGTTCTGGTTTGCGCTGGTAAAAGTACTGGCGATCGTCATCTTCCTGGTGGTGGGTACCGTGTTCCTCGGCACCGGCAAACCGCTGGACGGCAACATGACCGGCTTCCACCTGATCACCGATAACGGCGGTTTCTTCCCGCACGGCCTGCTGCCCGCGCTGGTGCTGATCCAGGGTGTGGTGTTTGCCTTTGCCTCCATTGAACTGGTGGGTACGGCAGCGGGCGAATGTAAAGATCCCGAGAACATGGTGCCGAAAGCGATCAACAGCGTGATCTGGCGTATCGGCCTGTTCTATGTCGGCTCCGTGGTGCTGCTGGTGCTGCTTCTGCCGTGGAACGCCTATCAGGCGGGCCAGAGCCCGTTCGTGACCTTCTTCTCGAAGCTCGGCGTGCCGTACGTGGGCAGTATCATGAACATCGTGGTCCTGACGGCGGCGCTCTCCAGCCTGAACTCCGGTCTGTATTCAACGGGCCGTATTCTGCGCTCCATGTCTATGGGCGGCTCTGCGCCGAAGTTTATGTCGAAGATGAGCAAGCAGCAGGTGCCTTACGCGGGCATTCTGGCGACGCTGGTGGTCTACGTCTTTGGCGTGTTCCTGAACTATCTGGTGCCGTCGCAGGTGTTTGAGATCGTCCTCAACGTCGCGGCGCTGGGTATTATCGCCTCCTGGGCCTTTATCGTGGTGTGCCAGATGCGTCTACGCAAAGCGATCAAAGAAGGCACTGCGGCTGACGTCAGCTTTAAAATGCCGGGCGCACCGGTCACCTCCTGGCTGACCCTGCTGTTCCTGTTCAGCGTGCTGGTGCTGATGGCGTTCGATTATCCGAACGGAACTTACACCATCGCCACTATTCCACTGCTGGCGGTTCTGCTGGTAGCAGGCTGGTTTGGCGTGCGTAAGCGCGTGCATGAGATCCACAGCACCGCACCGGTACACCCGAATGATGAAAAGCGGGATGGTCCGCTGGTGGAAGAAACATCACGGTAAAAGCGTGAATTAAAAAGGGAAGGCTTAGCCTTCCCTTTTTTTTGCCCGGCGGCGCTGCGCTTGCGCGGGCCTACGGTTTCGGAGGGATCCGCGCAATCACCTTAATTTCGAAATCAAACCCTGCTAGCCAGGTCACCCCGATGGCGGTCCAGTTCGGATAAGGAGGCTGCGGAAAGAGAGACTGTTTAACCTGCATGATCGTTGAAAACTGATTTTGCGGATCGGTATGAAAGGTGGTGACATCAATTAGATCCTCAAAAGTACACCCCGCCGCAGCCAGTGTCGCTTTCAGATTATCAAACGCAAGCTGCACCTGAGCGGCAAAATCCGGCTCCGGCGTACCGTCGGCGCAACTTCCTACCTGACCAGAAACAAACAGCAAATCACCGGAACGGATCGCGGCAGCGCGAAAAGCCTTTGCTGAGAAGGGCTTTGCTGAGGCATCAATGGATGAACTCACGGCCAGCGTGGGGCTGACCCGCGGGGCGCTGTACCACAATTTTGGCGATAAAAAAGGTCTCCTCGCCGCCGTTGTCGCTCAGATGGACGGTGAAATGGCGCAACGCGCTAAGGCTGAGGCCACAGATGCGGGGGATGACTGGGAAAAACTGTTAGCGGAAGGCGTCGCCTATATCAAAATGGCGCTCGACCCCGAGGTGAGACGTATCGTTCTGCTTGATGGGCCCGCTTTTCTGGGCGATCCCGCGCAGTGGCCTGGCCAGCTGAGCTGCCTTGAATCCACCCGCCAGAGCATCCAGAAAATGCTCGATCGCGGTGTGATAAAAGCGGTGGATGCTGACGCCGCGGCCTATATGTTAAACAGCGCAGCCATGAATGCTGCGCTGTGGATAGCCGCCAGCCAGGATCCACAGAGGGCGCTGCCTGCCATTACGGAGGTGTTTACACTGCTGGCAAGCGGTCTGTGCCAACGTCCGCAATAAATGTACCGCCTTTTGCCCGGCGGCGCTGCGCTTGCACGGGCCTACGGGGCAAAATTCGTAGGCCGGGTAAGGCGCAGCCGCCACCCGGCACAATCACGCGCGAACTTACAGCGCGATACGGATCACGTCATCCGGCTGGGTGGCTTCCTGCTGACGGGTCGACTTCTGCTTCACCGTCACGTACAGGGTTTTACCGTCGGCGGAGAGCGCCAGGCTGTTCGGGAAGGTCGGGGTGTCGTGGGTTTTGGTCACTTTATAGGTTTTCGCGTCAATCACGCTCACCTTACCCGCTTCACGGTGGGTCACGTAGGCTTCATCACGTGCCGGGTTGAACAGCACCGCCAGGGATTCAGGCGCGGCCACTTTGCTGATGACGCTGCCGTCTTTCAGGGAAACCACCAGCACTTCCGGCTGTTTGGAGTCGGTAATAAACGCACGCTGGCCCTTCACGTCGAGGCTCAGGTTCAGGTAGAAGTGCTCTTTCCCGTCGTCCTGCAGCTTCTTACGCTCGATGATTTTGTTGGTGGCGGTGTCGATAGTCACCAGTTCGCCGTCGCCGTTAGTGGTGTACAGACGCTTCGCCTGCGCATCCAGCGCCAGGCCGGTGCTGAACTTGCCGGTACCGGAGATGGTCTCTTTCAGCTTCAGCGTTTCGCCATCCACCACCCAAATCACGCTCTCTTTACCGATGCCGGTAATGTACACGCTGTTGGTAGTGTCATCCGCGACCAGCTCGCGAGGCTGCAGCGGTTTTACCGTTTCGCTACGCTTGCGGTCATCAAGCACCAGACGGCCCTTCACGTCACCGGTTTTAGCGTCAATGGCGGTTACCGCACTGTTGGTGGTGTTACCAAACCACAGCGTCTGGGTGGCGTTGTTGATGGTGGCACCAAACGGTTTCAGGTCGCTATGAATGGCCTGCGTCACTTCCAGCGTCAGCGGATCGAGACGGTACACCACCCCACCTTTATCCGTTTTGCGGCTCTGGGTGGTGGCAACCCACAGCGCATTCTCCTGCTGGCTGACGGCCATCTCATATGCGCCTTTACCAACCGCTTTACGCAGCATCTCTTCTGCGGCATGAACATTAAAAGTACCGGCGACCAGCAGAGAACCCAACAGCAGTGAGCCACGCAGACGCGGCGAGCACAGGTGACGTAAATTCATAACAACTCCCTTTTGAGTAAATGGTATCGCTGACATCGCTTCCGGCTGGCAAAGTCATCGCTTCGCCTGATTATTGATGAGAATAGTAATCATTATTTATCTCAATGTGGAGTAATTCTTGCTCGCAACGGGCCCGTTCGCTGATTTAACCTACACTTGGGTTAACGCTATGTGCTGTTTTGGTTTTCAAAATATTTACAAAAGATTTACCATACACGCACATGTTCCATTTGGTTCGTCCTTTCCTTAACCGGTTTCTTAATCCATGAAAATCTTTTCTGCCCGCAGGGCAACGCTTCCCCTGCTGTTGGTTCCTGTTGTGTTAGCCCCTGTCGCGGCGATGGCCGCCGACGAACAGACCATGATCGTCAGCGCATCGCCGCAAACGCTCTCCGAGTTAGATACCCCTGCCGCCGTCAGCGTGGTAAACGGCGAAGATATGCGTCAGGCCGCGCCGCGCATTAACCTCTCTGAATCTCTCGGCAGCGTGCCGGGGCTACAGATCCAGAACCGGCAGAACTACGCCCAGGATCTCCAGCTCTCTACCCGCGGTTTTGGTGCCCGCTCCACCTTTGGGGTGCGCGGGATTCGCCTCTATGTGGACGGTATCCCGGCGACCATGCCGGACGGCCAGGGGCAAACTTCGAACATCGATCTCAATAGCATCGAGAGCGTGGAAGTGCTGCGCGGCCCCTTCTCCGCCCTGTACGGCAATGCTTCCGGCGGCGTGCTTAATATGACCACCGAAACCGGACGTGAGCCGAACACCGTCGAGGCCAGCAGCTACTACGGCAGCTACGGCACCTGGCGCTACGGCATGAAGGCCACCGGTGCGATGGGCGACGGCACCCACCCGGGCGACGTGGATTACACCGTCTCGACCACCCGCTTCACCACCCACGGCTATCGCGATCACAGCGGCGCGCGCAAAAATCTCGCCAACGCCAAACTGGGCGTACGCATCGACGACGCCAGCAAGCTAAGCCTGATTTTCAACAGCGTGGATATGAAAGCCAACGATCCGGGCGGACTGGACTATCAGGAGTGGCGGGACAACCCGCGCCAGTCACCGCGCGGGGATCAGTACAACACCCGTAAAACCATCAAGCAGACCCAGGCTGGCCTGCGCTATGAGCGCCAGCTCAGCGCCCAGGACGACCTCAGCGTGATGGCCTACGCCGGTGAACGCGAGATGACCCAGTACCAGTCGATTCCGTATCAGCCGCAGCTCAGAGCCACCCACTCCGGCGGCGTGATTGATATGCAGCGCCACTATCAGGGGATCGACACCCGCTGGACCCACCGTGGGGAGCTGCTGGTGCCGATGACCTTCACCACCGGCCTGAACTACGAAAACATGAGCGAAGATCGTCGCGGGTATGAAAACTACGTGATGAACAACGGGGTGCCGGACTACGGCGTTAAAGGGGCGAAACGCCGCGACGAACGCAACCTGATGTGGAACGTCGACCCTTACCTGCAAACCAACTGGCAGCTGACGCAGAAGCTCTCTCTCGACGCGGGCGTGCGCTACAGCTCGGTGTGGTTCGACTCGAACGACCACTACGTGCAGGGGGCCAACGGCGATGACAGCGGCGACGCCAGCTATCACAAATGGCTCCCGGCAGGCGCGCTGAAGTACCGCGTGACCGACGCCTGGAACCTGTATGCCGCCGCGGGTCGCGGGTTTGAGACTCCGACCATCAACGAGCTCTCTTACCGTACCGACAACCAGAGCGGCCTGAATTTCGGCCTGAAGCCGTCGACCAACAACACCTATGAGGTGGGGAGCAAAACGCGCATCGGCAACGGCCTGTTCACCGCGGCGCTGTTCCGCACCGATACCGACGATGAGATCGTGGTCGATGCCAGCGCGGGCGGGCGCACCAGCTACAAAAACGCCGGTAAAACTCGCCGTCAGGGTGTGGAGCTCTCCCTCGATCAGCAGTTTGCTGAGAACTGGAAGCTGAAAATGGCCTGGACGTACCTGGATGCCACCTACCGCACCAACGTCTGTGGCGATGGCGACTGTAGCGGCAACCGGATGCCGGGCATTGCGCGCAATATGGGCTATGCCTCCTTTGGCTGGCAGCCTGTCGAGGGCTGGTACGCGGGCTCTGACGTGCGCTACATGAGCGACATCATGGCCGACGACGAAAACAGCGCCAAAGCGCCGTCCTACACGGTAATGGGCCTGAACACCGGGTATAAGTTCAACTACGGCAACTGGGGAATGGACGTGTTTGGTCGGGTGGATAACCTGTTCGACAAAGAGTATGTCGGCTCGGTTATTGTCAACGAATCGAACGGGCGTTACTACGAGCCTGCGCCGGGGCGTAACTACGGGGTGGGTCTCTCCGTCTCGTATCGCTTCGAGTGATAATAAAACCGGCAGCCCAGGCTGCCGGTTCTGTTTTACGCCATCTGCGCCTGCTGATCGAGGCGGAACGCCGCCACCAGCGACTCCAGCAGACGGGCCTGATCTTCAAGCGCCCCTGCCGCCGTCGAAGAGGCTCCTACCAGCGAGGCGTTTTGCTGGGTGGTGGTGTCCAGCTCCATCACCGCACGGGAAATCTGCTCGATGCCGCGGCTCTGCTCCTCGGAGGCCGAGGAGATCTCACCCATGATGTCATTCACCCGGGTCACCGAGTCCACCACCTGCTCCATGGTCTGCCCGGCTTTCGCCACCAGGTCGCTACCGGTTGAGATGCGGGAGACGGACTCGCTGATCAGCTGTTCAATATCTTTAGCCGCCTGGGAGCTGCGCTGGGAGAGGCTGCGCACTTCGCTCGCCACCACCGCAAAGCCTCGCCCCTGCTCGCCCGCCCGCGCCGCTTCAACCGCGGCGTTCAGCGCCAGGATATTGGTCTGGAACGCGATGCTGTTGATGACCGCGGTGATATCGGCGATTTTTTGCGAGCTGGTGTTAATGTCGCTCATGGTGCTGACCACATCGCGCATGACGCGTCCGCCGTGGGTGGCGGTTTGCGAAGCTTCAGCCGCCAGCTGGCTGGCGTGACGGGCGTTATCGGCGTTGTTTTTCACCGTGGCGGTCAGCTCTTCCATGCTGGCGGCGGTTTGCACTACCGCCGCGGCCTGCTGCTCGGTGCGCGAAGAGAGGTCGGTATTGCCTTCGGCAATTTCACTGGCCGCCAGCGACACCTGGGCCACGCTGCTGCGCACCTCGCCAATCATCAGGCGCAGTTTGTCGTTCATCCGCCCCATCGCCCCGGTCAGTTTGCCCAGCTCGTCTTCGCCCTGCGGGCGGATTTCAGAGCTGAGATCGCCGCTGGCAATGCGTTCCGCCAGCTGAAGGTTGTGTTTGACCGGACGGGTGATCTGGCGGGTCACCCACCAGGAGACGAGGATGCCGAAGAGGATCGCCGCCACTCCGATGATGGCGGTGATGGTGCTGGAGCTGTAGGCCAGCGAGTCGTTATGGGTTTTGACCAGGGCGATAATGTCGCGGATAGAGGCACTGCTGTTATCCCCGGCGGTTTTGACCTTGTCTTCCGCCGCTTTCAGGGCTGCGGTGGCCGCCGGGTCGTTTTTGTCGGCGTTTAAGGCCGTCATTGCGGTCTGCATTTCGCTCACGCTGCTGCCAAACTGGGCCAGATGCCCGGCAATCGCGTCAACGATAGCCTTCTCTTTTGCCGTCCACTCCAGCTGCTGTGCCTCTTCGGTCAGTTCCGCGGCGTGTTTGACGTAGTTCGCCATCAGCTGGCCGGACTTTTCGTCACCGTTATAGAGGAATTTCAGGCGGTTAATCTTGGCCTGGAAGACCTCGATATTGATGTTGTAGATCAGGTTGGTTTGCTGGTAAACGTCGCGAATCTCTTTAAAGCGCTGCACGCTGAGCAGGGTCGAAACTGCCACCAGCAGCAATACCAGACCAAAACCTGCCGCGAGCTTTCTGCTCATTTTTATATTACGTAATCGTTGACTGACACTCATTCCTGGCTCCTTAAAAGGCGACTGTGCCTTTTAAGGTTATCGGCAGGCTTCAGGGTTATTTCATAGTTAAGCTGGTCTTATCAGTAGGATAAAAAATAGCCTCTTCCGGCAGCGACTTGTCTGCCGGAAAATAATTACCGAGCGAAATTAGCGCTATTACCGCTTCGCTTATTTAGCAGTTAGTTATCAAACTGTCGGATTAATATTTCATTCGCTTCGTCGATTACTTTATCAATAGCCGTCCGGCTGGCGTTCTGATCGCCCTTCTCCAGCGCGTCAAGCAGTTCCTCGTAGCGGTAGGATTTGCAGGGAAGCACAAGGTCTGGATCGTAAAGACAGTTAAAACAGGGCCCGATGCGCACCCAGAGCTGCTCGATAAGCGACATCAGGGTGGGCATGTCGGCATAGTGGTACAGCGTGAAGCGAAACGCCCGGTTGGTATGCAGCGCGCGCTCCACTTCCCCGTTGCTCATCGCATCATGAAATTTCTCTGAGAGTTCGCGCAGCGTATCTAACTTTTCGTCAGACATCTGGTTGCAGGCCGCCGCCACCGCCATGCACTCCAGCTCCTTGCGGATAGCGTTGACTTCGTTGTAACGCTCGAGCGTCACCTCCGGCACCAGAAAGGCCTGCGCCGGGGTAGCGTGCAGCGCGCCTGCGGAGACCAACCGCAGCAGCGCTTCACGAACAGGAGTAATACTGGTACCGAGTTTATCCGCAATCTCTTTAGTGACGAGCCGTGCCCCTGGTTTTAGTGCCCCGGCAATCAGCGCACTTTTGAGACTCATTTCTACCTGCATCGTCAGGCTCATTCGTTGAGCTTTTTCAAAATTATCCAAATCCAGCATGTTCTATTCCTGTAACCAACACTTAACTTATATTCCACAGGCGGTTAAATACGGACCGCTGAGTATTTGATATATCCTGTATCTGCATGCCTGATTTACGTCAAAAGAAAACCATCAATCAAAACAAAAATTGATTGATTAAATAATAAAAACCGTTTCGTATACTGCGTTTTGACTATTCTATGCCTGTATAATTAAAGACGTTATTTGAAATTTTGCACAGTTTAGTATGGCGGAATAATCCGCCATATACGTTACTATTCGTTATTGTTCGCGACGCGTATCACGACTTTGCCAAAGTTTTTACCATTCAGCAAACCTATAAGTGCCTCTGGCGCATTTTCGAGGCCGTCGGTCACCTGCTCGCGGTAGTGGATCTTGCCCTCTTTGACCCAACGCCCCATCTCCTGCTGAAACTCTTCGATGCGGTGGCCATAATCCTGGTTGATGATAAAGCCCTGCATGCGGATGCGTTTTTTCAGGATGGTGCCCATCAGCAACCCAAGACGATCCGGCCCTGGCGGCAGGTCGGTGGCGTTATATCCACTTACCAGCCCACAGACCGGCACCCGCGCCTGGGTGTTCAGCAGCGGCAGCACCGCGTCAAACACTTTACCGCCCACGTTCTCGTAATAGATATCGATGCCGTCCGGGCAGGCCTGCTTAAGCTGTTCGGCAAAATCGTCGGCATGGTGATCGAGACACTGGTCAAAGCCCAGCACCTCGGTGGCGTGGCGGCACTTCTCCGCCCCACCGGCAACGCCTACCACCCGGCAGCCTTTCAGCTTGCCCACCTGGCCGACGGTGGAGCCCACCGGACCGGTCGCCGCGGCCACCACCAGCGTCTCGCCCGTTTTCGGTTGCCCGATATCCAGCAGACCCATATAGGCGGTGAAGCCCGGCATCCCCAGAATGCCTAACGCCCAGGAGGGGTGATCCGGGTTTTCGCCCAGTTTAACCAGGCCGCTGCCGTCAGAGAGTTCATACTCCTGCCAGCCGCTGTAGCCGAGCACCCATTCACCGGACTTATAATCAGGATGGTTCGACGCCTCAACGCGGCTGACGGTGCCGCCTACCATCACGGCATCGATCTCCACCGGCGGTGAATAGGACGGCGCGTCGCTCATGCGGCCACGCATATAAGGGTCGAGAGAGAGCCACATCGTGCGCAGCAGAAGCTGGCCATCGGCGGGCTGGGGAACATCGGTGGTTTCTAAGCGAAAGTTGTCTGCGGTGGGTGCGCCCTGGGGACGAGAAGCCAGAACCCATTGACGATTCTGCGTTGAAGATTGACTCATACCTCACTCCTTTTTATACAAACGTCCTTAGAGCCTAGCTTCATCTGCTTCTGTCTGCTTTGGCATTATGAGCCAGACTGGTTAAGCCTGACGACCAGATAGACACAGGGCGCATTGCTTTCGTTGATAAACCGGCAGTCGTTCGGCGGGCCCAGTTCCAGACAATCCCCGGCCCGCATTTCATGGCGGGTATCCCCCTCCTGAAAAACCAGTTCCCCTGACTGGAGCCAGATAAGCTGGCGCGCCAGGGCGTAAGAGGACGCGGGCATCGGCACATCGCTGGCGGCGGGCAGTTCCACCTGCACCAGGTCGATTGGCAGATCGGTACGCGGGGAGACGTGCCGACGCAGATAGTGCGTTTGCGGGTCGCGCCAGACGGGCTGGCTTTCAAAGCGCAGCAGCTTGCCTTCCTGCATCTCGGCGCGGGCGATCAGCGTGGACATGCTGATACCAAAGGCGCCGGAAAGACGGGCCAGCAGGGTCGCGGTGGGGCTGCTGTCGGCGCGTTCGATCTTGTGGATCATCGCCCTCGACACACCCGCCCGCTCGGCAAGTTCGCTCAGGGACCATCCCCGCGATTCGCGTTCAAGGCGAATGCGCGCGCTGATCCGTTGATTCATATTGTCTGACATATTGTTCATCCCGTCATACTATAGTGAAAGTAATGGATTACAACGGGCTTTTTTCATAACTAAAAGATATGAGTTATGCCGTAGCCATTCCAGTGTCTGTTTGTGTAATATCGTGACAAATCGTACTACTATAGTGAACAACACAGACTGAGGTTTCACCATGCTTATTCGCCATGCCCTTAAAGAGGATTGCGCCGCTATTGGCGAGATCTATAACCATGCCGTGCTGCACACCGCCGCCATCTGGAATGATACAACCGTCGATACCGATAACCGCATCGCCTGGTTCGAGGCGCGTCAGCTGATGGGCTATCCGGTACTGGTCAGCGAGCACGACGGCGTGGTCACGGGATATGCCTCCTTTGGCGACTGGCGCGCTTTTGACGGCTTCCGCCATACGGTTGAGCATTCGGTTTACGTCCATCCTGATCATCAGGGCAAGGGCATCGGTCGGGCGTTGATGCAACAGCTGATTATCGAGGCGAAGCGCATCGGTAAACACGTGATGGTGGCAGGAATTGAAGCGCAGAACAGCGCCTCCATTCATCTGCACGAGACGCTGGGCTTTATCACCACCGGCCAGATGCCGCAGGTGGGCACCAAGTTTGGCCGCTGGCTGGATCTGACCTTTATGCAGCTGCAGCTCGACGAGCGCAGCGAGCCGGATAACATCGGATGAACCAGTCCCTGACGCTGGTATTTCTGGTTGCGGCGGGCATTGGCCTGGTGGTGCAGAACACCTTAATGGTGCGCATCACCCAGACCTCCAGCACCATTCTTATCGCCATGCTGCTTAACTCGCTGGTGGGGATTGTGCTGTTTGTTTCGATCCTGCTGATTAAAAACGGCGTCGCCGGGTTCAGCGAACTGGTGCACCATGTGCGCTGGTGGACATTGATTCCTGGCCTGCTGGGGTCGTTTTTTGTCTTCGCCAGCATCAGCGGGTATCAGTACGTCGGCGCCGCGACAACCATCGCGGTGCTGGTCGCCAGCCAGCTGATTGGCGGTCTGGTGATGGACGTGGTGCGCAGTCAGGGGGTGCCGCTGAAGGCGCTGATCGGCCCGGCGTGCGGCGCGGTACTGCTGGTGATTGGCGCCTGGCTCGTCGCAAGACGCCAGTTCTGAATTACAGGATCACCCCGCCTTTGGTCAGGCTGTCATGGCGGGCATCCTGATCTTCTTTATACTGCTTCCCGTGATGGGCAATGGCGTTGCGCAGGCGCTGCTGCTGGGCATAGCGATCTTCACGGGTCAGTTCAGTGTCTTCGCTTAAGGCGATCAGCAGTTCGTTCATATGCGTAATCACGCTTTCGGCGATCGCTGCGTCAACGCGGGCGACCACATCCTCTAAATGTGACATTGTCACTCCTTGTTAGTTTGCCCGACGGCGCTGCGCTTGCGCGGGCCTACGGGGTTGCATTCGAAACCTTGCCCGGCGGCGCTGCGCTTGCACGGGCCTACGGGGTTGCATTCGAAACCTTGCCCGGCGGCGCTGCGCTTGCACGGGCCTACGGGGCTGCATTTGAAACCTTGCCCGGCGGCGCTGCGCTTGCACGGGCCTACGGGGCCGCATTTGAAACCTTGCCCGGCGGCGCTGCGCTTGCGCGGGCCTACGGTGCCCTGTAGGCCGGGTAAGCGTAGCGCCACCCGGCGTTTTTATCAGTTCACTTTTGCCTTCGAGAAATCACTTCCCATCAGGCTCACGCTGTACCCGGTAATATTGCTGCGGGTGGCGTAGAATGTTTTGCCGTTGGCCAGCGCAATCCAGGGTGCCTGCTGGTAGAAAATCTCCTGCGCCTGGCCGTAGAGCTTCGCGCGGGCTGCCGGATCGCTGGTCAGCTTCGCTTTCTGCACCAGGTCATCATAGCCCTTGTCGCACCAGCGTGCAGCATTGGAGCCGGTTTTGATGCTGTCGCAGCCCAGCAGCACGTCGGCAAAGTTATCCGGGTCGCCGTTATCCGACATCCAGCCAAACAGCGCGCTGTCGTGCTCACCTTTGCGCATGCCGGAGAGATATTCGCCCCACTCATAGGAGACAATCTTCGCCTTGATACCCACCTTCGCCCAGTCGCTCTGGATCATCTCGGCAATACGGCGTGAATTCGGGTTATACGGACGCTGCACCGGCATCGACCAGAGCGTCACTTCCGCCCCCTGCTCCAGCCCGGCCTGCTTCAGCAGCGCTTTCGCTTTTTCCGGATCGTAACCGTAATCCTGCAGATCTTTGTTAAAGCCCATCATGTTCGGCGGGATCGGCGATTTTGCCACCGTGCCGGAGCCGAGGAATACCGCGTTGACGATCGCTTTTTTATCGGTGGCGTAGTTCAGGGCCTGACGCACCAGCACATTATCAAACGGCTTTTTCTCGGTATTGAACGCCAGATAGCCGACGTTTAACGCATCAACGGTATGCAGGGTCAGGTCTTTGTTCTTCTTGATCACGTCAAACTGCACCGGTGATGGCGCAGGAATGATCTGGCACTCGTTGGTTTGCAGCTTCGCCAGACGGGTTTCCACGTTCGGGGTGATAGAGAAGATCAGGTGTTTTGTCGGAACCGCGCCATCCCAGTAGTTCGGGTTAGCCAGATAGCGGATCTGCGAGTCGACCTTGTACTGCTGGAGCACGTATGGCCCGGTGCCAATCGGCCAGGTGTCCACGTTCTCCGGGGTGCCTTTTTTCAGCATCGCGTCGGCGTATTCCGCAGAGAGGATCGAGGCGAAGTCCATCCCCCAGTCGGCGAGGAAGGCCGCATTCGGTTCGCTCAGGACAAACTGGACGTGGGTATCGTCAATCTTCTTCACTTCCTGAATCAGCTTATCCAGGCCGACGTCGTTAAAGTATTCGTAGTTGCCCTGGGAGACGTTATGGTAAGGGTGCTTAGGGTCTTTCTGACGCATAACCGAGAAAATAACGTCGTCGGCATTAAAGTCGCGGGTTGGTTTGAAGAATTTATTGCTGTTGAACTTCACCCCTTTGCGCAGGGTAAAGGTATAGGTTTTGCCATCCGGGGAGATGGTCCAGGACTCCGCCAGCGATGGCACCGGGGTGTTTTTCACCGGATCGAAGTTAATCAGGCGGTTATACAGCACCTGCGAGCTGGCGACAAAGGTCGGGCCGGAGCTGGCGATCTGCGGGTTAAACGACTCCGGCGAGGCTTCAGAGCAGTAGATAATGGTGTCGGTATTGGCCGCCCATGCGGCGCCCGCTGGCAGCAGCGCGCTTAACGCCAGCGCGAGGAGAGTTTTCCCTGTAGACATGGTTATTACCTGTTTGGTTTTATTATAAAGAACTGTAATAACAGCACAGCCCTATTCCTGTGGCAAATAACGAAACACTATCAGGTTATTCTCAAGCAGTTATTTCCGCTGATTTTCCCGCCAATGGCCGGACGGTGATTTGCCTTAAGGTACATTCAACGTCAAGCACTTTCCGTCCTCTCAATGCTGCAAGAAATCGCCCCTTTTGCCGTCTCTTCTGCCGTTTGCTTGCCGGCAGATTTCGTAAAGTAGACACGTGAAAAAGTCTATGGGACCAAATCGTGGCAAAAACCCTTTTACGCAGCGGCAATCTGGATGATTTTCAGGCCGTTGGCGGCGGCGGACAGGCCGTTTTTGAATCAGCATTGCAAATCCGTGAGGCGCTGCGTCTGCGCAAACAGCAGGCGATCGTCGATTGTCTGGCTATCCCGCAGGTCAACGATGAAGGCGACCGGGTGGACTGGTATTCCCCGGTGGACGGCGCGGTTATCAGCTGGAAAGCCGCCGACGAAGATGCGCGCTTCCGTGCGCTGCGCCTGCTGGAAAGCACCCTGTCGAGCGTGGAGTCCCTGAGCAAAAAGTCGCTTCAGTCGCCGAAAACCGCCCAGCAGCTGTTTGGTTCCCTGCTGTCAAAAGCCTTTCAGTTCCCGGGCGAAAACTTCCTGTTCCTGGTCGACGGTAAGCCGGTGATCACCTTCTGGGGGTTTGTAAACCTCAATGAAAACGCGCGCGAGGATATTCTCGACTGCCTGCGCGCCTCCCTGCTGCCGGTCCCGATGCCTGCCGCCGAGCCTGAGCCTGAGCCAGAGCCGGAAGCCGCCCCGGCCATCGTCTTTGAAAAGGCCGATGAACCGCTGGTTGCCGCCCCTGCAACGGTAAACATCACCGCGAACGATCTGTACGAAGCGCAGCCTGCGCCGGTGATGACCGCCAGCGAGCCGGAGCCAGAGCCAGCTCCGACGGTCGTGGCGACGAAAAAGCGCCGCGTTCCGCTGTGGTCCCTGCCGGTTGCCGCCGTGGTGGTTGCCGCCGTTGCCGCCCCGCTGCTGTGGCCGAAACAGTCCCCGATCGCCGAGCCGGTAAAAGCCGCCGTCGCCGCCGCTCCGGTGGCGATTGAGCCCAAAGCGGTTGCCGCGGTTGAACCTTTGCCGCTGAAGCTGCCGTTACATCAGGCTGAAGTGGCGGAAGTAAAAGCCCCTGAACCTGCCCCTGCGGAGCCGGTCGTGATTGCCGCGATCCCGAAAGACGCCCTGGTGATGGAAGCCGGTCAGGTGAAATCCGGCTCGACGCGTTTTCTCAACGGAAGCTGGCGGGTGATGCTGGACGTTACCGATCCGATCACCGGCAAGCCGCCGTCAATGCGCTATCAGATTCAGAACAACAAAGGATCGGCCCGCGTCGTTCATGGCGATAACGTGGTCTGCCGCGTGGAGGTCTTCTCCGGGCTGCACAGCAACGGCGAGCTGCTGATTAAAACCCGGGGCAACGCCCGCTGCGCTGACGGCTCGCGCTACCCGATGCCGGAAATTACCTGTAAGGCCGGCACCAGTGACGTGGCGGAATGCAGCGCGCGCTACGACGCGAAGACCGTGGTTCCATTGACATTCAGGAAGACAGGTGCGTGATCCTATGCTGGTAAACCTTTGCGACTACAAACAGAGCGTGACGCTGATTGCCAACAGCGGCGTACAGTTTCTTGATTTCGGCCTGACCCCGCAGGACTCCGCCCAGAGCGGGCGTTTTGTGCGTAAAACCGCCAACGGCCCCCTGCTGCGCCTGGATTACGATCTGGTCAACGGCCGCTACACTCTGCCCGCCACCCACGGCGGACAGCCGGAAGTGGTAAAACCGGAAAGTACCATTCCGCTGCAGCAGTCGCTGGCGGTACTGGATGGCGTCTGGCTGCCGGTGCCGTTCCTGCGCTTCAACCCGCCGCGCACCTTCGTCGAAGGCCCGGATAACTGGGCGCGCGTGCAGGTCCGCAAGCTGGAGACCCCGGATAACGCCGGAAACAGCCACCGCGTCACCCTGGCGCTGGACAGCCAGATTGCCGCCCACGCCACCAGCCCCCTGTCGCCGGTGGAGAACGACATTCTCAACGGCACCCGCTTCGCGCTGGCCTGGCGCGACGATGAAGTGGCGAACTTCCTCGACCAGACCTGGATTGACGGCTGGCTGCGCGAGGCCTTCACCCAGTACGCGACCGGCGTGGAGAACCGCGCTGAACGCGATCTTCAGCTGGCGATGCGCAACTTTGAGTACCAGGCGCACTGGCTGAACGTTCTGGCGATGCTGGGCGAGCAGCTCACTGTCCCGGAAGTGAAATTTGTCACCCACACGCTGAGCACCCCGGCGATCCCGGTGGATCTGATTCTGGATGTCGGCAACACCCACACCTGCGGGGTAATCATCGAAGACCACGGTGACGCTAACGACGGCCTGCGCCAGACCGCCGAGCTGCAGGTGCGCTCGTTAAGCGAGCCGCAGTTCCTGAATGAGCCGCTGTTTACCAGCCGCCTGGAGTTCTCCGAAGCCCGTTTCGGCAAGCAGCACTTCTCGGTGGAGAGCGGGCGCGAAGACGCCTTTGTCTGGCCCTCCATCGTGCGCGTGGGCGACGAGGCGCGCAAGCTCGCCACCCAGCGTCTGGGCACCGAAGGCAACAGCGGCATCTCCAGCCCGCGCCGTTATCTGTGGGATGAAACCCCGGTGGTGCAGGACTGGCGCTTCAGCCAGATGAATGCCAAAACCCAGCGCGAACCGCTGGCGACCGCCTTCCCGCTGATGAACCTGATGAACGACGACGGCCAGCCGCTGTTCACCCTGCCGCAGGATGAGCGTCTGCCGGTGTTTTCCCCGCAGTACAGCCGCAGCACCCTGATGACCCACATGCTCTGCGAGCTGCTGGCGCAGGCGCTGGGGCAGATCAACAGCGTTGCCACCCGTCTGCGTCTGGGCTTCCCGGCCTCACCGCGTCAGCTGCGCACCCTGATCCTCACCCTGCCGTCGGCGATGCCGAAGCAGGAGCGGGAGATCTTCCGCCGCCGCATGTTCGAAGCTATCGCCATCGTCTGGAAAGCGATGGGCTGGCACCCGCAGGATGACGACTTCTCCAGCCGTAAGCAGCAGGAAAAAAGCGTGGTGCCGGTGCCGGAGATCCAGATGGAGTGGGACGAGGCCAGCTGCGGCCAGCTGGTGTGGCTCTACAACGAGGCCATCTCCCACTACAACGGCCAGACGGAAGCGTTTTTCGCCGCCCTTGCCCGCCCGGATCGAGAGCCGGAGCCAGGTTGTCAGCCGGGTCGCGCCCTGCGCGTGGCCTCGATTGATATCGGCGGCGGTACCACTGATATGGCGATCACCCATTACCAGCTCGACGATGGTTCCGGCAGCAACGTCAAGATCACCCCGCAGCTGCTGTTCCGCGAAGGCTTTAAGGTGGCGGGCGACGACACGCTGCTGGACGTCATTCAGCGCTACATCCTGCCAGCCCTGCAGACGCAGTTGCAGAAATCCGGCATTGCCGATGCCTCCCTGCTGATGGCCTCGCTGTTTGGCGACTCCGGGCGCATCGACACCCAGGCGGTGCTGCGCCAGCAGACGGCGTTGCAGTTGTTTATGCCCATTGGCCATGCGATCCTCGCCGCCTGGGAAGCCAGCGACGTCGACGATCCGCTGGACGGGCTGCACGCCACCTTTGGCGATCTGCTGACCCGCAAGCCAACGCGCAACGTGATGAACTACCTGCAACAGGCTATCGAACACGCCCTGCCTGCGGGCTCCGCGCCGTTCGACCTGTTTGCCGTGCCGCTGCACGTCAACTTCCGCGAGATGCAGGATGCGATGCTGGCCGGGCACTTCACCCTGGCCGCGCCGCTGCACGCGGTGGCCGAGGCGATCTCTCACTACGCCTGCGATATTCTGCTGATCACCGGGCGTCCGGGCTGTCTGCCGGGCGTTCAGGCGCTGATCCGCCATCTGCAGCCGGTTCCGGTCAGCCGTATGGTGTGGCTGGACAAGTACCGGGTGCATGAGTGGTATCCGTTCAGCCAGCAGGGGCGCATCGGCAACCCGAAATCTACCGCGGCGGTCGGGGCGATGCTCTGTAGCCTGGCCCTGGATCTGCGCCTGCCGCGCTTCAACTTTAAGGCGGCGGATATCGGCGCCTACTCCACGGTGCGCTACCTGGGCGTGCTGGATAACACGGTGAATACCCTGCGCGACGAGAACGTCTGGTATCAGGACATCGACCTCGACAAGCCGGGGGCGAAGCTGGATACGCGCTTGCACTTCCCGCTGCGCGGCAACGTTACCCTCGGCTTCCGTCAGCTGGCGAACGCCCGCTGGCCTGCCACCCCGCTTTATACCCTGAGCATTAACTCGGCCGAGCTGGCAAAGTCCATCGCCGGGGACGGGGTGCTGAACGTGCGCCTGAAGCTCTGCGGCGGCACTAAACAGGAAGGCCCGGAAGCCTTTGAGCTGAGCGACGCCTGGCTGCAGGACGGCACGCCGGTGGCGGCGGATGCCCTGACCTTTAAACTGAATACTCTGGCCGATCGCCGACACAGCGGTAGCCATTACTGGATCGACAGCGGGAGCGTATACCTGAAATGACAGCCACGACGACCACTACTCAGGCGTTAATCGGGTGGATCAACGCAACGCGTCAGCACGCTCCGATCCTCGATAATGACGCCGACGCCCTGCTGGCGCGACTGGCGATGGCCGACGCGCGGGAAAACGCGATTGCACGTGCGCTGACCGCAGGCAGCACCATCGGCCTGTACGGCCACTCCCAGGCGGCAAAAGCGCACCTGCTCGCCACCCTGTGCGGCAGCGACAGTCAGCGAATGAACGTGACCGTCGGCCAGCGAACCTTTGACTATTTTTCGCACATTAATCCCGGCCACGCCCTGACCAATATGGCGCTGCGCTTCACCTCGAACGCGGCAGAAGTGGCAGACGACGCCTTTCCACTGCGCCTGAGCCTGCTCAGCGAAGCCGAACTGGTGCAGGTGTTTCTGGCCCGCGCCACGCTCCCGGCGGTGGATAAATCGGTTATCGAAGCGCGTCTGGAGAAGTGGCGCGCCCTGCGCCAGCCCCAGAGCGTACCGGGGATCACCCCCGCTGACGTTGGGACTATCGCCCACTACTGGCGCGACACGGTTCCCGCTGCGGCTCAGCAGATGGACGATGCCCTGTGGCACCAGTTCGCCCTGCTGCTGCCGTCGCTGGATCTGAGCACCCGGGCCAGCGTCTGGTCTTTACTCTGGGGCGAGCAGCAGGAGCTGACCCAGGAGTGGCTCAAGCTGGCGCATATTCTGCACCAGACCAGCCATGCCCAGGAGCTGGCCGCGCCGCTGAGCCTGCTGGTGGACAACTTTGGTCTGCCGACCGAAGGGTTCCTCACCCGCGGCGACATCTCCTTGCCGGACGTTCAGCAGGCGGTGCTGCATCCGCTACACAACGGCGAACTGCTCAACGCCATCAGCATTCCGCTGGACGTGCTGGCCCTGCTGACCCGGGAGCTGATCCTGCCGGTTGAACAGTGCGCCCTGGCCGGGGTGGATATCATTGATATTCCTGCCCCGTCGACCCAGCCGGATCTGCCTCTCGCCCAGGCCAAACAGCAGTGGCTGCTGGAGCACTATCGCCAGCAGCTGCAGCCGGACGTGCTGGTGATCTGCAATGCCACCGCCCATCACGGCCAGACCGCCCGAACCGCGAAAATGCTGCTCAACTGGGTGAAAGCCACCCAGCCGGGTGACGATGCCGCTCTGCCGGGCCTGGTGTGGGCCATTACCCCGCAGGATGCGCGTTTCACCCGCCGTACCAATCTCGACGAAGCCGTGCAGCAGCTGCTGGGTAAACCCGGCCAGCACTGGGGAACCTTGCAGGCGCTCGACACCAGCAGCATGCAGCGGGTGATCGAGTGGCTGTCCCAGGCGACGCTGCCCTCCCAGCGCCAGACCCGTTTGCAGGCGTTACGCCAGCAGCATCAGCGCCAGCTCCAGCAGCTGATGCAGGGGTATCTCGCCCCGCTGACTCAGGATCCTGCCGCTCAGCGCCTTGCCGCCGAAGCGATGGTGCGTGCCCTGCAAGGGAGCGCCGCCCGTCACGGCGAGCTTCTGGAAGGGCTACTCCCGCCGCTGCGCGCCTTTGAGACGCTGCTCGCCGTGCAGCAGCCGCGCGAGGAGCAGGTCAACGGTCTGTTTACCGACGCCATCGACCTGTTTGCCGACAGCGCCCATGAGAGCGATGAGATGTTACAGCCCACCGACAAGGCCCGTCTGGCGCATCAGGTGTGGATCAATCACCTGCGCCAGTGGAGCCGCGACGAGGCGGTCGCCAGCCGTCTGGGTCTTGAGACCGCGATCCTCCAGCAGATCGGTGATGTACTGGTGATCGCCAGCTACCGCCTGAACCTGCTCACGCAGCTGAAGAAAATTGTCGATACCGATAAAAGCAGCGCCGCGCAACTGCATGCCGCCCTGGGTAACTTTGTCGGCTGGGTCGGCTACGCGCAGACCCCAGCCTCTGAACGCCCGGCCAGCCGCATCCGCAAGGATCAGCCGGTGTTTGTGACGCCAGCGGTCATCAGCAGCGCGCCACGCTTAACCCGCCTCGGGGAGCAGCCGGTGCATGCCGCCACGGCCTATGTTTATGACTGGCTGGTGGCGCTGTACACCCAGGCGATTGATAACATCGGGTATCTGCACCCCCATGACCTGACGCAGGAAGACCGTCGCCAGTTGCAGGGCTTGCTCGCCTGAAACCGACGCCTGATGGCGCTACGCTTATCAGGCCTACAGTCAATGCAGATTGTAGGCCTGATAAGGTGCTTGCACCGCTACCGGCGAATATAAATATCACTGATGTTCGAAAATATATTAATTCAGCAAAATAATATGAAATAAACCAACGCGTAATTTCAATAAAACTTGAGAGACATTTTTCTTCATACGGTGTTAAAAACACAGGCTAATTAAATACCTCTCAGGCCATTATGTTTAATTCCCTGCTCTATATTTCACGCCGTCAGGCGTTGCTGTTTTGCTTATTACTCGCCTTCTTTGAACTTCTGACCTATATCGCCAGCGATGCCATTATGCCCGGCATGCTGGCGGTGGTCGCCGATTTCCAGGCTGAGCCGCACTACGTGCCCTGGTCGCTGAATGCCTATCTGCTTGGCGGCGTGGCGTTCCAGTGGCTGCTGGGGCCGCTGTCAGACTGCCATGGCCGACGCCCGCTATTGCTGGCAGGTTCCGCCCTGTTTGCCATCGCCTGCGTGATAACGCCCTTTACCGTCACCATCGAGCAGTTCACGGCGCTGCGCTTTATTCAGGGTATGGGGCTGGGGTTTGTGGTGGTGGTCAGCTACCCGGCATTGCAGGAGAGTTTTAACGAGGCGGACGCAATACGCCTGATCGCAATCATCGCCAACATCGCCCTGCTTTCCCCTCTGCTGGGGCCGCTGCTGGGAAGCGTACTGCTCACCTGGATCTCCTGGCAAAGCCTGTTTATTCTGCTTGCCGCCTTCGCCGCGCTGTGCACGCTTGGGCTGCTGCGCTGGATGCCGGAAACCCTCGGCGTCGCACGGCGGGACGCCAGCCCCCTTGCCCGTAAGCCCTTTAATCTGAAAAGCCTTGCCCGGACCTATGGCGAACTGCTGCGTAACCGCCGTTTTCTGGCGGGGTGCGCCGCGCTCGGCCTGACCGGACTCCCCCTGATGGCCTGGATCGCCCTTTCTCCGCTGCTGCTGGTGAAAAATCTGGATATGAGCAATCTGGAATATGCCCTGTGGCAGCTGCCGATATTTGGCGCGTTAATCGCCGGAAATATCACGCTCAATTTCATCGCCGATAAATACGTTCTTTCCCGACTGCTGTTTTTATCTTCCATTCCGCTGTTTGCCGGTCTGGTTATTGCGTTAATTAGCACTCTGCTGTTTGACTCAATTTATGTGCTGGCGGCGGGGCTGGGGATTTACGCCTTCGGGCTGGGAATTTGCAACGCCACGCTGTACCGCCTCACCCTCTTCTCCTCGTCGCACGGTATGGGTTCGGTCTCTGCCATGCTGGGGATGATCTCGGTCGGCATCTTCAGCCTCGGCGGCACCCTGCTGGCCCTGCTGGGAGCCGGAGAGAGCCTGGTCGACTTTATTGTTCTTACCGCGCTCCCGGCGCTGGTTGCGCTGCTGCTGATAAAAACACTTCTCACTCGGACGGATGAACCGGTTGCCGCTTAAGTCACTAACAGAATATGGACGTTAATTATGATGACTATCCCCAGTGTTGAGGCGCTATGCGCGCTTGCACACCCCTACCAACGCAGTGCCGAAACGGATGAGTTGTTCGATTCGGCCATGCGCGAAATTGTCGCCTATCATGCGCAAAACACGCCCGACTATGCCCGCTGGCTGAGCCACCATGGCATCGATCCCGCATCCCTGACGCTGGATTCCTGGGCGCATCTTCCGCCCGTTTTCGCTAACTACTTCAAGCGCAACCTTCTCCTCAGCGCCAGCGGACAAGAGGCGCTGGAGCTGACGTCGTCGGGCACCAGCGGTCAGAAAAGCCGGATGCGGTTTGATTCCCGCAGCATCGGAGCCGCGCAGTTTATGGTGGACAGGATCTTTGACCATTACGGCTGGAACACGCCGGATACCCCCTGCAACTATCTGCTGCTGAGCTATGAACCGGCAGAGACCATCACCCTCGGCACCGCCTATACGGATCAGTTTCTCTGCAAATATGCCCCGGTCAAATCCGCCGTCTACGCCCTGCGCCACACCGGTCGCGGCCATGAGTTTGATCCTTTTGGCGTGATCCGCGCGCTGCAGGCCTTTGCCGAAGATGATGCCCCGGTGCGGATCCTCGGCTTCCCGGCCTTTATGTGGTTCGTGCTTGAACGGATGCGGGAGATGGGGCTGCCTGACCTGAAACTGCCTGCCGACTCGCTGACCTTTTTTGGCGGCGGCTGGAAGACCCACGCCGACCAGGAGATCCCGAAACAGCACTTCTATTCCCGCCTGGGGGAGCAGTTGGGGATCGACGATCGTCGTTGCCGGGATGGCTACGGCTCAGTTGAGCACTGCGTGCCTTACGTGGAGTGCGCCCATCACCATTTCCATCTGCCGGTTTACGCCCGGGCATGGACCCGTGATACCGCGACCTTTGCCGTTAACGATTACGGCCAGAGCGGCTTTTTGCAGTTCGTCTCGCCTTATATCACCTCCAGTCCGGCGCACAGCGTGGTGATGAGCGACCTGGCGGTGCTGCACCGGGCAGAAACCTGCGGCTGCGGCCTGCAGACAGACTGGTTTGAACTGCTGGGACGCGCCAGCAACAGCAAGGCCCGCAGCTGTGCGCTGGCGGCATCTGAACTGATTCGGGAGAAATAATATGTATCTGATCCATGGAGAGTGTCATTCACAGATGACCCCAGAGCAGGCCCTGGCTCTGCTAAATAAAAGCGTGCCAACCACCCTCAGCAAGCCGCTGCCGCCGGAGATCCTGCTGGCCTGCGCCGAACGCTTTGTGGCGCGCTTAGCCGACCCCGCGTTTCTGCCGGAGATCGCAGGCACTGTCCGGGAGGACGTGCGCCAGTTCTGCCAGCCTGAGACACTGCGCAACAAAATGGAGCATGAGCTTGGAGAGAGCCCTTTCTCGCTGCGTCGCCGGGATTTCCGCAAACCTCACTTTGAGAGCTGGCGTCCGCTGGGCGTGGTAGTGCATATCACCCCGGCGAATGCCGAGCTGCTGCCGTTTATGGCGACCCTGGAGAGCCTGCTGGCAGGCAATATCAACTGGCTGCGTACCAGCGCCAGAGATAACGGAATAACCCGCATCCTGCTGCAGGCGTTTATACGCTGCGATGAGACCGGGATGCTGACCAACAGGGTGGCCATTCTTCCCGTTGCCACGAAAGCGCTGCCGCTGCTGCTGAAGCACGCCGACGGCGTTTCCGCATGGGGCGGTGATGCGGCGCTGGATGCCATCCGTCAGCAGCTGCCTGGCGGCTGCCGCTGGATCCCCTGGGGACACAAAATTAGCTTCGCCTGGCTGGTGCCGGATGCCATCACCGACACTGCGCTGGGTGCGCTGGCCGACGAGATCTGCCGGTTTAACCAGCAGGCCTGTTCCAGTCCGCAGGTGGTCTTTGTGGATACCTGCAATATGCGCACGATGAAAGAGACCGGCGAGCGGCTGGCAACGGCGATGCAGCGTCGCCACGCCCACTGGGGCACGCTGACGCCGGACGAGAAATCGGCGGCCGATATCACCAGCATGGCGGCGTTTCTTGAACTGGATAGCGTTTTTACCGGCACCCAAAGCCAGCAGTGGACCGGTGACGGCTGGCGAATTCTGCTGCAAAACAGCGTTGCACTCGAGCCCTCACCGCTCTATCGCACCGTACTGCTGCGCCCGCTTCCCCGCCACGAGCTGGTTCAGACCCTTCTCCCCTGGCGGCACTACCTGCAAACCTGCGGCCTGCTGGCTCGCGACAGGGATATTGTGACGCTGAGCCAGCTTTTACTGGCGGCGGGCGTAAACCGCGTAACCCCGGTGGGCGGAATGCATCAAAGTTATGACGGCGAGCCGCACGACGGCGTGTTTGCCCTTACCCAACTGACGCGCAGAGTCAGCGTCACGCTGGATGAGGCGACCCTGCCTCGCCAGGCAACGCTGGATCTGAATCCTGGTGCGCCGCAGCTGCCCGCGAATCAGCCGATTATGGATAAATTGGCCTTCAATGAAAGCGCCATGCAGGCCAGCGCCCAGCTCTGGTTCCGCAGCGGCGGCAGCAGCGGCGTGCCGAAGCTCTCGGGCTTTACCTATCGCGATTATCACCGCCAGATGCAGGCTGCCGCCCACGGTATGTTTGCCGCCGGGCTCGATCCCGCCCACGACAAGGTACTCAACCTGATGTATGCCGGAAATCTGTATGGCGGCCTGCTCAGTTTCTTTACCGTGCTAGACAATCTTGGGGTGACGCATCTGCCAATGGGCGGGCCGCACGATGAGGATTACGCCGGGATTGCCCGGACCATTGTGGACCAGCAGGTTGATACGCTGATCGGCATGCCAAGCACTCTTTATCAGCTTTTCTGCCGGGAAGAAAAACAGCTGCGCGCCTACGGCGGCGTCCGCAAGCTGCTGCTCGGGGGCGAACATATGGGAGCCGTCCAGCGCAAGTTTATCGAGAGTTTTGGCGTCGGGACGATCCGCTCCGCGCTGTACGGCTCGGTGGATGCCGGGCCGCTGGGGCATGCCTGTACGGCCAGCCCTGACGGTGTATTCCATTTGATGGCGGATATCCAGTGGCTGGAGATCGTCGATCGGGAGTGCGACAAACCGGTCGGCGTCGGGGAGGTGGGCCGCCTGCTGTTCACCTCCCGGGCGCGCGAGGGGCAAAAGGTGGTGCGCTATGAGATTGGTGATCTGGGACGCTGGGTTGAGGGCGAGTGCGCCTGCGGTGCGGTCACGCCGCGTTTCGAACTGCTGGGCCGTCACGGCAGCATGGTGCGTATCGGCACGATGTTTATCCAGCCTCAGGCGCTGGCGGCACTGGCGGGCGTGCAGGTGCAGCTGATCCTTGAGCATAACGCCGTGAGCGGGCTGGAGCGTATCAGGGTGCTGACCGAGGGCGATCGGCGGGAAACCCTCCACCGCATCAGCAGCGACCCGGAGCTGGCGATGGCGCTGGCGTCGTCGTTACTCGAAGTGAAAGTGGAGCGGCGCGATTACAGGGAATTTGAGCGCCATTCACAAAGCGGTAAGACGCCGTTAGTGATTGATAGACGTCGATAAGCTCTGTACCAGGATGGTATGAAATTTAAAGGAATATGACAGATGACAAACTCAGATAGTCTGCGACAGCTGGTCGATTTCGCCCGGCAACACTCGCCGTTTTACGCGCACCATTTTCAGCATCTGCCGGATCGCGGCTGGACGCTGACGGACCTGCCGCTGGTCGACCCCGAGCGCTACTGGAAAGAGAGCGCGGGCTTAAAGAACTGGCCGGTGCTGACGGGCACCGTTGAAAACGGCATTGTCTTTAAAACGGGCGGCACCACCGGCGGAGGGAAACTCTCCGTTTACAGCCGCGAAGAGTGGCAGGTGTTCGTCACCAGCTTTGGCCGTAGCCTGTCGGCCCAGCTTAAGGCCGGGGATCGCGTGGCGAACCTGTTCTTCGCCGGGGATCTCTATTCCAGCTTTCTGTTCATCCACGGCGCGCTGTCGCACATGGAAACGCCGGTGTGTGAATATCCGTTCAGCGGGATGATGGAGCCTCACGCCCTGGCGGGGCAACTCGTCCAGCACGACATCAACGTGCTGGTGGGCGTACCCGCGATGCTGCTGAATTTTGCCGCCATCATGGCGGAACAGCAGCGCCAGTTTCCGGCCATCACCACCCTGCTGTTTGGCAGCGAAAGCCTGTTCGCGAAGCAGATGCAGCTGCTGAAACAGGTCTTCCCCCACGCCCGCGTCGCCTCCATCGGCTGCGCCAGCGTGGATGCCGGACTGATAGGCGCAAGCACCCTGGACTGCCGCTCCGGCGAGCACCGGGTGTTTGAGCCCGAAACGCGGGTAGAAATTATTGACGAAGTGACAGGCGAACCTATCGACGAGATGGACCGCAGCGGGATGCTGGTCGTGACCAACCTGACCCGCAGGCTGATGCCGTTAATTCGCTATCCAACGGGAGATCGCGCCGCGTGGCGTGAACCTGTCGGCAGCCCGACGCGCAAATTTGTACTTCAGGGGCGCAGCAGCCTGGGCCATCGGCTGCGGGTGGGCTATGCGTCGATATTCCCGGATGAGATCGACGCCCTGATAACAGAGCAGCTCGGCAAGACGCAGTGGCAACTGCTGCTGGAGCACAACGATAACTGTGATTATGTCACCCTGCGCATCGCCTGTTCCGGCAGTGAGCATCACGCCGAACGTGTGATTCAGGGGCTGGTCGATGGCGATCATGCCCTGGCGGAGATGATCGCCGCCCGCCAGCTGCATCTGCGCATTCAGTGGTGCCAGCAGGTGGAACTCATTTGCAATCCTCGCACCGGAAAACTGCTGCGGGTTATCGATCTTCGCGCCTATCAAACCGTCGGAGAAACATCGTGATCGCTATCCGCTGCTTTCAGCCAGATGATTCCGCGGGCGTCAGCGCGCTGTTTCGCCTGGTGTATGGCGAACGTTATGTCTATCCGGATATCTATTTGCCGGGCATGATCGGCTGGCATAACAGCCAGGGCCACTGGCGCAGCGCCGTGGCGGAACAAAACGGCGTGATTGTCGGGCATGCCACGCTCTGGCGGCAGCAGCCAGAGGATCGGCACGCGGAACTGGCGATGTTCGTCACCCATCCGTCGATACGCCATCGAGGTATTGCCACCGCCCTGGGGCAGCATCTGTGTGCCACGGCGCAAAAGATGCGGCTCAGTACGCTGACCATCAAAATGGTATGCAGCCATCCCCACTCCCAGCAGCTGGCAAAAACGCTGGAATTTCACGCCACGGCACTGCTGCGGGATTACGTCGCATCCCCCTTTGCCGCCGGGCAGCGCGAGAGCGTGATTTTTGGCGTGCGGGCGCTGAAACCGCGTCCCGTTCCCCTGCTTTGTGCGCCGCATAACGGCTGGTTATCGTTGCTGGCAAACGGGTTTGGCTCAGCCCCGCTGCCCCAGGCCAGCCCCGCAATCGTCCCCGTGGAAACGACGCTCGCCGGTGAGCGGGTGGATATCACGGTTCATGCCTTGCAGGGAGCCATTTGCGACGACCTCGCCCGCTTCCCCGAAAATCGCCTGGTCTATGTTCGGATACCGGTTGATGAAGGGCTGATGACCCACCTGCCGGTTTTACATCATGCGGGATTTCGGGATATGGGGCTTAAACCTGCCAGCGAGGGCCGCTGGTGGTGGTTGTTACAACGGGGATTCAGTAAACAGGAACTGCCGCTCAGTTGCCCTTTCGCCAGCGCATTGCAGGCGAACGCGCGGGTCTGAGCGGGAACATCAAAACAGCGAGATCAGCAGTGCGACCGGGAAGCTCATCGGCCAGGTGGAGCCCACCAGAAAGGCGCTCAGAAAGCGGATACGTTTACGATCTTTGGAGAGAAACCAGGTGATCAGGGCGCTAATCGTCGCCATGACGGCGTAAAACATTAACATCTTTTGGTACAACGTCATTTCAATGACCCAATTTGCTGTTCAATAACCGCGCGCAATATGCGACATATGTTGATAAGGATCAAGTTTTTTTGTTACACATTATCCACGTTTTTTGCGTGGTAATAACAGTTGGGTAGCATTCGCTACAACTTTTTGACGGGGTTTTTCGGGGCTATCAATAACCAGAGCCGCACTAGGCGGCCCTGGTTTCCGGCTCTATTTCTTAACCGGTTGAGGCTTTTTGTTACCCGAATCGGGTACTTTACGGGATTTGTCTTTATCGACTTGTAGCATCAGACTCTCCTTTGTGGCCCTCGGAATAAGTAAGTATAGCCTACCTCAGGAGTACCACTTAAAAGCGCATTTTAAATGCACATTTTAGCAACTACTGCGCATCCATCCGTGCTGTAATAACCCTAATTCTTACAGGGAGGATGTTATGCTGCGTATTCCGCAAAGTTGTATTCATACCCGTTCCACACCGTTCTGGACCAAAGCCTCTGCCCCACCGGGCATCTTTAAGCGCCATCTCGATACCGGCACCCGGCCGGGCGTCTATCCACGTCTTAGCGTCATGCAGGGCGCGGTGCGTTATCTCGGCTACGCCGACGAAACCTCACCTGAACCGGACAGCATCCTGATTATTGAAGCTGGCCATTTTGGCGTCTTTCCGCCTGAACGCTGGCATCACATCGAGGTGATGACCGAAGACACGTATTTCAATATCGACTTTTTCGTCGAACCCGACGTGTTGAGAAGTCGTAAATAGAGAAGGAGTTACATCATGGGTAAAGCAACCTATACCGTCACCGTTACCAATAACAGCAACGGCGTATCGGTGGATCATGAGACGGAGACGCCGATGGAGCTGTTGATCCCGGACGTCGCCGCTGAGGTGGTGAAAAACCTGGTGAATACCGTGCGCGCTTACGACACGGAAAATGAGCATGAGGTGTGCGGCTGGTAGTTTACCGCCGCAACCTGTTACATCTTAAGCAGTTCCAGCACCGTTTGCGGCACCTGATTCGCTATTTTAAGGGCCGCATTCTGGCTCTGCTCCAGGATCTGCGCCCGGGCAAGCTGGCTGGCCTCGGCGGCATAATCAGCGTCCTGAATGCGGCTGCGGGCGGTTTGCATCGCCACGTTCTGCTGGGACAGCACCGCTTTGCTCGATTCAAACCGGTTCATCATCGCGCCATACTGCCCGCGATAGCTGCTCACCTTATCCAGCGCGGCATCCAGTAATCCCATGGTTTTCCTGGCACCCGCCTCGGTGGTCATGTCGGTACCTTCCAGCTGCAGCGTCTTCAGATCCGTCGGGGTCGGCTCAATGGTGGTGGTCTGCATCTCCTCCCCGAAGTTGGCGCTGGTGACGACCTCTATCGGCCGACTCTGCTTCGGCGGAACCGCAGGCGTAATAGTGGGCGCTGGCAGCGTTCCCCAGGTAATGTTGCTGGTGAAAGAGCCGCTTCCCACCACCATCACCAGCAGATCTTCCGTCACCGTATCCAGCGTGACGCGTTCGATGCGGTTAGAACCGTTGGCACCATCGTTCCAGGCTCCGCTCGCGACGTCCTCATAACGGTCGCCATCCCCGCTGTAGGTAATGGTCATGCCGTTATAGCTCAGCGCTTCGCCGCTCAGGCTCCAGCTGGGGCCGCCGTCGATCAGCTGAGAGTCATCGTAGACCGCCCCGCTGCTGAAACCGTTTTTGGCGGTCAGCACCGATGCGGTGGCTTTTGCCCCGTCGGTGATTCCCCGGCTGACCCAGGTGTAATCCGCATCCGGGCCGTTTAACGGCGTGCCGGCGAGATGTTTCCCGTCGCGGGTAAATATCTGCAGATCGTCATCCAGGCCCAGTGAATCAATAGTGATGGTGATATTTGTCGATCCGGCGGGAATATAGGCCAGTGGAATAATTCCCGAGCTGAAGGAATAATCGGTACCCGCCACCGGGAATTTGGTATTCAGCGGCGCAACATCGCCAATTAATTGCGGCGGTAATACCGGCTTGTCAGTCGCCAGCGGATATTGGCCAAAAATCTCAGTTTGTTCAGAGACCTGGGTAATGGTTGCCAGGATCTGCTGATACTCCTGGTTAATACTGTCCCGATCCGACTGCGATAAGGTGCCGTTCGCCGCCTGGATAGCGAGACCTTTGGCTTTGATCAGCATATTTCCGATATCGCTGAGGCTCCCTTCCGCCGTCTGCGCCAGGCTTATGGCGTCGTCGAGCCCCCGGGTGATAACGCTATCCGCATTGATATTTGAAAACATCCGGTTGGCAATTGCCTGCCCGGCCGCGTCATCCTTTGCGCTGTTAATACGAAGTCCTGAGGAGAGCCGCTCAATGGATTGAGAAAGCAACGTGGTGTTAGCTTTCCGGGACTTAAGCGAGAGCCCGGCAATCTCGTTATGATTAATTGCAAGCATGATGAACAGGGCCGTTTGTCTGGTCTGACTACTCTATCGGCCCGCTCAAAATTTTATTTAGGAAATATTTAATAAAACCAGACGATATATTTTCCATGTGGCGATGTGGTCATTTTAATATATTCACCAAGCTAATGTATTTAAAAAAATATATTCCGTTCCCGCCGATTGCAAGGGCTGCAAGCGGCGGAAACGCAGGATCAGTGTTTGATCATGATATGGCGAACCACGGTGTAATCTTCGAGGCCATACACCGACATATCCTTGCCATAGCCAGACATTTTCATCCCGCCGTGAGGCATTTCACTCACCAGCATAAAGTGGGTGTTGACCCAGGTGCAGCCATACTGCAGATGGGCGCTGACGCGGTGCGCGCGGCCAACGTCCTGGGTCCATACCGAAGAGGCCAGCCCGTACTGTGAATCGTTGGCCCAGTTGAGGACCTGCTCTTCATCGTCGAACGCCGTTACGCTCACCACCGGGCCAAAGACCTCCCGCTGGACGATGGCATCCTCCTGCTTCGCCCCCGCCAGCACGGTGGGCTGGAACCAGTAGCCTTTGCCGTCGTGCTTGCTGCCACCGGTGATCACCTGCACATGCCCCAGCGCCTTTGCCTCATCCACCGCCTTGCACACCCGATCCAGGTGCGCCTGGGAGCTCAGCGGGCCCAGCTCGGTGCTTTCATCATCCGGCGCGCCAATCTTCAGGCTCGAGACCGCAGCCCCCAGCTTTTCAACCAGCGCGTTGTAGATCCCTTTCTGGGCATAAATGCGGCAGGCGGCGGTGCAGTCCTGCCCGGCGTTGTAGAATCCGAAGGTGCGAACGCCCTCCACTACGGCGTCGAGATCGGCATCGTCAAAGACAATCACCGGCGCTTTGCCGCCCAGCTCCATATGGGTGCGCTTAATCGTCGAGGCGGTATGGCCGATGATGTGCTCCCCGGTAGCGATTGAACCGGTGAGCGACACCATCCGCACCTTGTCGTGCCCGGTGAGCGGGTCGCCAACGGTTTTACCCCGGCCGAACAGGACGTTGATGACCCCGGCCGGGAAGATATCTTTTGCCAGCTCCGCCAGTTTGAGCGCCGTGAGCGGCGTAATCTCGGACGGTTTGAGCACTACGCAGTTACCGGCGGCCAGCGCGGGGGCCAGCTTCCACGCCGCCATCATCAGGGGATAGTTCCAGGGTGCGATTGACGCCACCACTCCAACCGGGTCGCGGCGGATCATCGAGGTATGGCCCTCAAGATATTCTCCCGCCGCCGAGCCGTGGAGGGTGCGCGCCGCCCCGGCAAAGAAGCGGAACACATCGGCAATGGCCGGGATCTCATCGCCTTTAACGCAGTGCAGCGGCTTGCCGCAGTTTTGCGACTCCAGCCCCGCTAAGGCGTCGGCATTGTCTTCAATGGTGTCCGCCAGTTTCAGCAGGCATTCGGCGCGGCTTTTCGGCGTGGTGCGACCCCAGCTGGCGAAGGCCCGGTCGGCAGCCTGTACCGCAGCATCCACCTGAGCCGCCGAGGCTTCGGCGATCTCCAGCAGCACCTCGCCGGTGGCAGGGTTATAGACCGGCTGCTTTTCCCCTTCGCCGTTGACCAGTTCACCATTAATCAGCAGTTGAGTTTGCATAGCATTTTCCTGTTGAAATCAATGTTATTTGCCGCTTCCGGCTAGGTTTTCGCCGTCGCGGGTTAGCCACCAGGCCCCCAGAATTGGAATGGCGGTCACCAGCATCACCAGCAGTGCCACCACGTTAGTTATCGGGACATCACGCGGGCGTCCGAGCTGATTTAGCAGCCACAGCGGTAACGTCCGCTCGTGTCCGGCGGTAAAGGTCGTCACGATGATCTCATCGAACGACAGGGCAAACGCCAGCATTCCCCCCGCCAGCAGCGCAGACCCGAGATTGGGCAGAACCACGTAGCGGAAGGTTTGCCAGCCGTTCGCGCCCAGATCCATGGAGGCTTCAACCAGGCTCCAGGATGTGCGCCGGAAACGGGCAATCACATTATTGAACACCACCACCACGCAAAACGTGGCGTGACCGAGAATGATGGTAAAGAAACCGGGCTCCAGGTTGATGGCTTTGAAGGCCGTCAGCAGCGCCAGACCGGTGATGATCCCCGGCAGAGCGATGGGCAGGATCAGCATCAGCGACACGGCGTTTTTGCCGAAGAAATCCCGACGCCATAACGCCGCGGCCGCCAGGGTGCCCAGCACCAGCGCAATGGCGGTAGAGAGCGCGGCGATCTTCAGTGACAACGTCACCGATTCGATGATGTCACTGCGCCCTGCTGCGGCGCTGAACCACTTCAGGGTCAGCCCCTGGGGCGGGAAACTGAACGCCGCATCCTCGGTATTAAAAGCATAGATGGCAATAATCAGCAGCGGGAAGTGCAGGAAGATCACCCCGCCCCAGGTGGCTATTTTCAGAAACAGCGGCGCGCGTTCAGAGTGCATCAAAGGCTCCCAGGCGCTTCACGAACGCCAGATAAACAGTAATGAGCACAATCGGCACTAATGTAAAGGCCGCCGCCATTGGCATATTGCCAATCGCCCCTTGCTGGGAGTAGACCATCTGGCCGATAAAGTAGCCCGGCGGGCCCACCAGCTGTGGCACGATAAAGTCGCCAAGCGTCAGGGAGAAGGTAAAAATCGACCCGGCGGCGATGCCCGGGATCGCCAGCGGCAGGACGACGTAGCGGAAGGTCTGCCGTGGGCGGGCACCCAGGTCAGCCGAGGCCTGCAGCAGCGACGGCGGCAGACGCTCCAGCGCCGCCTGCACCGGCAGGATCATAAACGGCAGCCAGATATAGACGAACACCAGGAAGCGCCCCAGCCCGGAGGTGGAAAGCGTACTGCCACCCACGCCCGGCACCGTCAGCAGCGAGGTCAGCAGCGGCTCCAGCCCCATATGGCTGAGGAACCACTGCGCTACGCCGTCTTTCGCCAGCAGCAGCGTCCAGGCGTAGGCCTTGACGATATAGCTGGCCCACATCGGCAGCATCACCGCGATATAGAAGAACGCTTTCCACTTCCCGCTGGTGTAGCGCGCCATATACCAGGCCATCGGAAAGGCCAGAATGGCGCTGCCGATGGTGACGGCAATCGCCATCGTCAGGGTGCGCAGGATGATGTCATAGTTGGCGGGATTGAACAGCGCGCGGATGTTGGCGAAGGTCAGATCTGGCGTCACCACCATGGTGAAGTCATCGAAGGTGTAGAACCCCTGCCACAGCAGGGCAAACAGCGACCCGAGATAGACAATACCGAACCACATCAGCGGCCCGAGCAGGAGTAAAAACAGCCCCAGCGACGGCCTGCGCCAGAACAGCGCCGACAGACGCCCCGGCAGGCCGTGGGAGGCCGGTGAAGGTGACACGCTCATGTCCATCTCACCCCTCCTCATGCAGCGGCACCATGGCGTCGCGCGCCCACGAGGCGGTGACCTGCTGGCCGGGCTCAACCCCCGAAGCCTGGGTCAAACCGCTCAGGTTGGCCTGGCTCACCAGCAGTTTCTCCCCTTCGGCAAGACGCAATTCGTAGCGGGTGGCTGCCCCCTGGAACTGAACCGCCTGCACCTGTCCCTGTACCTGAATTTCACCCTGCCCGTCCAGACGGATATGCTCCGGGCGCAGGGAGTAGCTGCCGGACATGCCGCAGACGCGCCGTACCGTCGCGTCGGTAAAGACGTTCGAGGTGCCGACGAAGCTGGCGACAAAGGGCGTGCGCGGGCGCAGATAGAGCTCGCGCGGGGTATCCACCTGTTCAATACGCCCGTTGTTAAACACCGCCACCCGGTCAGACATCGACAGCGCTTCGCCCTGATCGTGGGTGACGAAAATAAAGGTGATCCCCAGCTCCTGCTGCAGCTTTTTCAGCTCAAACTGCATCTGCTCGCGCAGCTTAAGATCCAGCGCGCCGAGAGGTTCATCCAGCAGCAAAACCCGGGGCTGATTGACCAGCGCCCGGGCAATCGCCACCCGCTGGCGCTGGCCACCGGAGAGCTGCGAGGGCTTGCGCGCTTCGGCAAAGCTGAGTCCGACCTTCTCCAGCGCTTCCCGCGCCTGTGCCTGGCGGGTGGATTTGTTGATCCCTTTAACCATCAGCCCGTAGGCCACGTTCTCAAGGATCGACATGTGGGGAAAGAGCGCGTAGTCCTGAAATACGGTGTTGACGTCGCGCTCCCAGGGCGGAAGCAGGCTGGCGTCTTTGCCGAAGATGGAAATCGTGCCGCCGCTCAGCTGTTCGAAACCGGCAATCAGGCGCAGGCAGGTGGTTTTGCCGGAGCCCGAAGGCCCCAGCATGGAGAAAAACTCGCCGTCACGTATCCGGATCGTCACCCCATCCACCGCACGCACGTCGCCATACAGGCGTGAGACTTCGTTAAACTCGACTGCGTACGTCATAATCCGCTCCCTGGCGTTTAACGACCGCCCATAATGGCGATGTAGTCCTGAACCCAGCGGCTGTACGGAACGAATTTCCCGCCGTTGGCGGTCGGCGTTTTCCAGAACATGATTTTGTCGAAATAGTTATAACCGTTGGTTTCGCAGCCTTTGTCGCCGAGCAGGGTGCTGGCTTTACAGCCTTCCGCCACCACCGGCAGCGAGCCGAACCATCCCGCCAGATCGCCCTGCACTTTCGGCGTCAGGGACCAGTTCATCCACTTATAGGCGCACATCGGGTGTTTGGCGTCGGCGTGCAGCATGGTGGTATCCGCCCAGCCCGTAACGCCCTCTTTCGGGAAGACGGTGCCAATCGGCTGATTCTCACCTTTCAGGGCGTTGGCCTGATACGGCCAGGCGCTGGAGGCCACCACCCCTTCGTTTTTGAAATCACTCATCTGGACGGTGGTGTCGTGCCAGTAGCGGTGGATAAGCGCATGCTGATCTTTGAGCACCTTCACCACCGCCGCGTACTGTTTTTCCGTCAGCTGGTAGGGATCGGTGATGCCCAGATCCGGCTGGGTGGCTTTGACGTACAGCGCCGCATCGGCAACGTAGATCGGGCCATCGTAGGCCTGGACGCGCCCTTTGTTGGTTTTGCCATCCGGCAGGTTTTGCTCTTTAAACACCACGGCCCAGCTGTCAGGCGGCGTCGGGAAGGTTTTGGTGTTGTACATCAGCAGGTTTGGCCCCCACTGGTAGGGTGTGCCATACGCTTTGCCCTCGACGTTAAACCACTCGCCTTTGACGATGCGCGGGTCGATGGTTTTCCAGTTGGGGATTAAATCGGGATTGATCGGCTGCACGCGTTTGCCCATGATCAGGCGCAGGGAGGCGTCGCCGGAAGCGGTGACCAGGTCATAACCGCCCTTCGCCATCAGGCTGACCATCTCATCCGAGGTGGCGGCAGTTTTAACGTTAACTTTGCAGCCGGTCTCTTTTTCAAACTGGGTGACCCAGTCATAATTTTTATCGGTCTCACCCCGTTCGATATAGCCCGGCCAGGCAATGATATCCAGCCGCCCTTCACCCTTGCCGATCTCTTTTGGAGGCTCTGCCGCCTGCGCAGTCAAAATAGTCATGCCGAGCGCGCACAGGCTGCTACGGGCAAATTTTTTGCTCATACGTAATACTCCTGTCGTAATGAAATCAGACGGCAGCCGTGCCGGTAGAATATCTCCTTAATTAAACGTAGACCGCGCCATTGCGGCGCACCCGGCAGGCCTGAGAAATTTCACCAGGTTGTGACCGGGGGCGCATTCCCCGGTAACTGGATTATAGACAAGGGGTTAGCAGACGAAGGGGTTATGCATATTTCCTATGAGCGATAATAAAAAACGCCGCAATTTAATTGCGGCGTTATTAACGGGATAAGAAATAATTATTCAGACCGGCAGATCAATAGCGCAAAAAACCTATTTTTGATTTTTTAACATCTCGCTAATTATCCGCGCTAACTGGATCACCGCCTGCTCTTCCCGCTCCCCCCAGGCCCAGGAGGTATTAAAGCGGAAAAACGGCGTCCAGGTATCGGAGGTGGAAAACATTTTACCCGGGGCGATGCTGATGTGATGCCCCAGCGCCCGGGCGCTAAGCTCCCCGGCATCCAGCGGCGCGGGCAGTTCCAGCCATAAGAAGTAGCCGCTGTCGCTATGGTGAATTTTCACCTCGGCGGGCAGATGGCGCAGCAGCGCCTGCCACGCCTGCTGTTTGCGGTCGGCCAGGGTACGGCGCAGACGCCTGAGATGGGCGTCGTAGCGTTTGGTGGCGAGATAATCCACCAGCGCCAGCTGCATCGGCGAACTGGTGGATAAGGTGCTCATCAGCTGAAGCTGCTGGATGCGGCGTGCATGTTTCCCGGCGGCGACCCAGCCAATACGAAACCCGGCCACCAGGCATTTGGAGAACGACGAGCAGTGCAGCGTCATGTCATGTCGATCCCAGGCTTTCGCCGGGAGCGGCTTTTCGCGGCCGTAATAGAGCTCGCTGTACACATCATCTTCAATCAGCGTGACGTTATGTTGCGCGAGCAAAGCAATAAGCTGCGCTTTCTTTTCGGCACTGAGGGTAAAGCCCAGCGGGTTCTGCCCGTTGGTCATCAGCCAGCAGGCTTTCACCGGATAGTCGTTCAGCGCCTGTGCCAGCGCATTGAGGTCGATCCCGTCGCGCACGTCGGTGGCGACCGACAGCGCCTTGAGCTTCAGTCGCTCCAGCGCCTGCAGCGCGCCGTAGAAACAGGGGTTTTCGACGATCACCCAGTCGCCCGGTTCGGTCACCGCCTGCAGACTGAGGTTGAGGGCTTCGAGCGCCCCGGCGGTAATAACGATTTCATCCGGGGAGATATTCATCCCCTGCTGGGCATAGCGGCGGGCGATGGCGTGGCGCAGATCGACATTCCCCGGCGGCAGGTTCTCGATCACGCTCATGGCGGTAGCGGTTTTGCTGACGTTGGCCAGGGAGCGGTTCAGCTGCTGTAAAGGGAAGAGTCGCGGATCGGGAAAGGCCGAGGCAAAAGGCACCACCGAGGGATCGCGGCTGGCCTGCAGGACGTCGAAGATATAGGTATTGATATCGACCGCCTCGTCGCGCATCACCTGCGCGGGCGGCACCGGCTGTTGCCCGCTCGGACGGGCCGCGACGTAATACCCCGACTGCGGACGCGCCACAATGTGGCCCTGGCTCTCCAGCATCTGGTACGCATGACCGACGGTCATAAAGCTCATTCCGCTGCTGGTCACCTGCTCGCGCAGCGAGGGAAGCTTATCGCCGGGCTGCCAGACGCCGAGTTCGATCTGCGAAATGATTTGCTGCGCCAGGCGCTGGTATTTTTTCATCGGGTTCTCCTTGCTGCGTTCCATAGTATATCAGCAGGAGAAAAAAGGCAGAATTAATAAACTGTTATAGGTGTGAGGGGGATGTCAGCAGGCGTGACGGCGCCTGGCTGGATTACTTACGCAGCTCAAACGGCACCTGGCGGGCATGACGGGAAGCCGCTAAGTGGTCGAGGGTGATCATGGACGATTTGCAGAAAATGCACTTTGCGCCGTGTGGATTTTTTTCAGACACGTCAAAAATGGAAGTGCGGAACTGCGAGCCATGACAGCATGGGCAACGAAAATGGATAGTAGAACTCATGTAAATCTCCTGTACGTATACACGTAAAACTAATGGGCCTTAAAGGCAAAAGGGTCTGAGACAAAACTAATCAGAGCGTAAAGATAAAACCCAGGAGCGACTGTGGAGAGGCACAACGTGATGAGAGATGCTTTAAATACTGCTTAGATATCTTTTGGATTTCAAACCGAAAGAGCATTAACGCATGAATCCAGGAAGGAGGCAAGCGTTATTTACGCTAAAATTCTGTCGGTTACGCGACTCGCTGTATTCATTCAAATTTTTTGATGGGTTCTGTGAAATAAACGGCATTTCATCTCTTTACGTAATCCGTACAGTAACGATCACGCTATTTCTCTGACATCAGGAAAACCCGGAATGAAAAAGATCGGTTTTTTATCATTTGGTCACTGGACCCCGTCGCCGCAGTCCGGCACCCGCAGCGCCGCTGACGCCCTGCTGCAGTCCATCGATCTGGCGGTCGCCGCAGAAGAGCTGGGGGCCGATGGCGCTTATTTCCGGGTGCACCATTTTGCCCGTCAGCTCGCCTCCCCCTTCCCGCTGCTGGCGGCGATTGGCGCGAAAACCAGCCGGATTGAGATTGGCACCGGCGTTATCGACATGCGCTATGAGAACCCGCTCTATATGGCGGAAGATGCGGGCTCAGCCGATTTGATCGCCGGCGGACGCTTGCAGTTGGGCATCAGCCGCGGCTCCCCGGAACAGGTGATCGACGGCTGGCGCTACTTTGGCTACGTGCCGGGCGAAGGTGAAAACGAGTCGGATATGGCGCGCCGCCACACCGAAGTGCTGCTGGACGTCCTGCGCGGCGAAGGCTTTGCCAAACCTAACCCGCAGCCAATGTTCCCTAACCCGCCGGGACTGCTGCGCGTTGAGCCGCATTCCGAAGGGCTGCGGGATCGCATCTGGTGGGGCGCAGGCTCCAATGCCACCGCCGTATGGGCCGCTAAGCTCGGGATGAACCTGCAAAGCTCCACCCTGAAAGACGACGAAACCGGCGAGCCATTCCATATCCAGCAGGCAAAACAGATCCGCGCCTACCGCGAAGCCTGGGCCGAAGCGGGACACACCCGCACGCCGCGCGTCTCGGTCAGCCGCAGCATTTTCGCCCTGATGGACGATCGCGATCGCATGTACTTCGGCTCCAGCCGTAACGAAAGTGACAGCGTGGGCTATCTGGATGAGAAAACCCGTGCCATCTTCGGGCGTAGCTACGCCGCCGAACCTGACAAGCTGATTGCCCAACTGAAACAGGACGAAGCCATCGCCGAAGCGGACACGCTGTTACTGACCATACCGAACCAGCTGGGCGTGGAATATAACGTGCACGTGATTGAGTCGATTCTGAAGCATGTGGCACCGGCTATGGGCTGGCGTGACGCGTAAATACCGGGATGTCTCGCGTAATGGTATTACGCGAGACATTAATAGTTGATTGTTTATGTCAGTTACTTATATAACTGACTGATATATTTGCAATAACTATGGCACATTATGCCTGGCCATTGTCCTAAAACCGTTGTTAAGTAATGGCTGTTTTTTTAGCTTACTGACAAAAGGAGTTTGGCATGGCAATTCCGGCGTACTTGTGGTTAAAAGATAATGGCGGGGCAGATATCCGCGGTTCTGTTGATGTTCGTCATCGCGAAGGCAGTATTGAAATATTTGGATTTGGCCACGGTCTTCATTTACCTACAGACAGCAACACTGGAAAGATAACGGGTACGCGTATCCACAGCGCGTTAGTTTTGAAAAAGAGTTCGATTCTTCTAGTCCTTATCTTTATAAAGCTGTTGCCCATGGGCAAACCCTGAAGTCAGCTGAATTTAAATGGTATCGCATTAATTACGCGGGGCTGGAAGAAGAGTACTTTAATATGCTCCTCGAAGGGGTAAAAGTCGTATCTGTTTGCCCGCTCATGCATGATGTACAAAATCCTTCAACAGTTAAACACAACCATCTTGAATCAATCGCCCTGCGCTATGAAAAAATCACGTGGAAACACTGTGACGGGAATATCATTTTTTCCGATGCGTGGAATGAAAGATGATTCGTTGCACATTTCATTTGAATGGTGGGCAGTTGTCTACCCTGAGTTGTCCGGGGGTCGGGTTCTTTCCTGCATATTCTGGACACGCCGGAGCCAACAGAAATAATCCAGATTCTGTTGCCTTGAAAAAGAAAGGGCCATTGCCTCCTGGGAAATATTTCATTGTTACTCGTTACCGTGGAGGTCTCGGTTCCCGTTGGCACGATATGTTCAAAGAACTTGAAAGTGGTTCAAACCGTGACTTTTGGTTTGCACTTTACCGGGACGATAGGGTTTTCGATGACTCAACATTTATAGAAAACGTAGAGCGCGGTGCTTTTCGTCTTCATCCAGCAGGCAGTTCAGGAATTAGTGAAGGATGTATTACATTGCCAAATCATTCCCACTATCGAATTCTCCACCATGCATTGTTAAGCACAGGTTCTTTTCCTATTAAAGCCGAGCTTAAAGCATTTGGCACTATACAGGTCTATTAATGAAACCCAGCACCAGCGTAGTTATATGGTTAACAGAGTTAGCTCTTCTGTGTCTCGTTTATTCTTTTATTTGTATCGTTATGCCCGACGTCTGGTTGTATGACATCTACACAGATACGTTTGGTTTTCTGACCGAGGCTCAGTGGTACGATCGTTACATATTTGCTTTGTCCATTTTATCTCTGTTGTTTACCACGCTTTTAATCTGGCTGTTCGCCCGCTACAGGTTTAAGCGTCATACCCGTAGAGAATAACGCCCAAACATAATGCCAATCCGTAGGCCCGTGCAAGCGAAGCGCCGCCGGGCAATAAGCCCATCGACTATAACAGTCCCGGTTAACTCACCATTTCATTCAAACTGTTATAGATAAATTCCCCGTTTCTGTCTCTGATACTCACTTTTGCGCTGATTTACCATAACAGACACACCGATTGACCTTGAGGCTGTGCATGTTTGGTTTAGATGCGTTTCACCTGGCGAGGATCCAGTTTGCGTTTACTGTCTCCTTCCACATTATTTTCCCGGCGATCACCATTGGTCTCGCCAGCTATCTGGCGGTGCTGGAGGGGTTATGGCTGAAAAGCAAAAACCCCGTCTGGCGCTCGCTGTACCATTTCTGGTCGAAGATTTTCGCCGTCAACTTTGGTATGGGCGTGGTCTCCGGGCTGGTGATGGCCTACCAGTTTGGCACCAACTGGAGCGGTTTTTCCCAGTTTGCGGGCAGCATTACCGGCCCGCTGCTGACCTATGAAGTGCTGACCGCGTTCTTCCTCGAAGCCGGTTTTCTGGGCGTGATGCTCTTCGGCTGGAACAAAGTCGGGCCGGGGCTGCACTTCTTTGCCACCTGCATGGTGGCGCTGGGCACTATCATCTCCACCTTCTGGATCCTTGCCTCGAACAGCTGGATGCAGACCCCGCAGGGCTTTGAGATCGTCAACGGCCAGGTGGTGCCGGTGGACTGGTTCGCGGTGGTGTTTAACCCCTCCTTCCCGTATCGCCTGCTGCATATGTCCATTGCCGCGTTCCTCAGCAGCGCGCTGTTTGTCGCGGCTTCTGCGGCCTGGCACCTGCTGCGCGGAAACAACACCCCCGCCATTCGCCGCATGTTCTCGATGGCGCTGTGGATGACGCTGATCGTCGCCCCCATTCAGGCGATGGTCGGGGATATGCATGGCCTAAACACCCTCAAGCATCAGCCGGCCAAAATTGCCGCTATCGAAGGCCACTGGGAAAACCCGCCCGGCGAGCCCACCCCGCTGCTGCTGTTTGGCTGGCCGGATATGGAGCAGGAGCGCACCCACTACGGGCTGGAGATCCCGGCGCTCGGCAGCCTGATCCTCACCCACAGTCTGGATAAGCAGGTTCCGGCGCTGAAGGAGTTCCCGAAAGAGGATCGCCCCAACTCTACCATCGTCTTCTGGTCGTTCCGCATTATGGCCGGGCTGGGCATGCTGATGCTGCTGCTGGGTGCCGTCGCCCTGTGGCTGCGCTATAAGCAGCGGCTCTACCACTCCCGGCCGTTCCTGTGGTTTGCCCTGTTGATGGGGCCGTCGGGACTCATTGCCATTCTCGCCGGGTGGGTGACTACCGAGGTAGGCCGCCAGCCATGGGTGGTGTACGGGCTACAGCGCACCAAAGATGCGGTCTCCGCTCACGGCGATCTGCATATGAGCGTTAGCCTGCTGGCCTTCATCGTGGTCTACACCTCGGTGTTTGGCGTGGGATACAGCTACATGGTGCGCCTGATTAAAAAGGGGCCGCAGGAAGAAGAGACCTTCCCGACCGAAAACGATGGACGCCCGGCACGCCCGCTCTCGGCTGCGAGCACTGAATTTACTACCAAGGAGACACCATAATGGGCATCGATCTCTCCCTGATCTGGTTTGTGATCATCGTCTTCGCCACCCTGATGTACATCGTGATGGACGGCTTTGACCTCGGCATTGGCATTCTGTTTCCCGCGATTCAGGACGCGGACGATCGGGATGTGATGGTCAACAGCGTCGCCCCGGTGTGGGACGGGAACGAAACCTGGCTGGTGCTGGGCGGGGCCGCGCTGTTTGGCGCCTTTCCGCTGGCCTACGCGGTGATCATCGATGCCCTGACCATCCCGCTGACCTTGATGCTGATTGGGCTGATTTTCCGCGGCGTGGCGTTTGAGTTCCGCTTCAAGGCGACGCCCGCGCACCGCCCCTTCTGGGACAAGGCGTTTATTGGCGGCTCCCTGCTCGCCACCTTCACCCAGGGCGTGGTCGTGGGTGCGGTGATCAACGGTTTTCCGGTTTCAGGCCGCGCTTATGCAGGCGGGCCGTTCGACTGGTTCACGCCGTTCAACCTGTTCTGCGGCCTGGGACTGGCAGTAGCCTATGCCTTTTTAGGCGCCACCTGGCTGGTGATGAAAAGCGAAAACCCGCTGCAGAGCCGGATGCGACAGGTCTCTAAACGCCTGCTGCTTGCGCTGCTAGCGATCATCGCGGTTATCAGCCTCTGGACACCGCTGGCGCATCCGGCCATCGCCGAGCGCTGGTTTAGCCTGCCAAACCTGTTCTTCCTGCTGCCGGTGCCGGTTCTGGTCGTCATTCTGGGGCTGTGTCAGTGGCGTAGCCTGAATAACCCGCACAGCCATCATCTGCCGTTTGTATTGACCCTCGGGTTAATCTTCCTGGGCTTTAGCGGGCTTGGGATCAGCATCTGGCCGCACATCATTCCACCGTCCATTACCTTATGGCAAGCCGCTGCGCCTGCCCAGAGTCAGGGCTTTATGCTGGTGGGGGCGCTGTTTATTATCCCGATCATCCTTGTCTACACTTTCTGGAGCTACTACGTATTTCGCGGAAAAGTCCAGCCTGGGGAGGGCTATCACTGATGAATCAACCTGTCTGGAAACGCCTGATGTGGATGGTGATTATCTGGGGCGGCAGCGTGTTAGCGCTGGCGCTGGTGGGAATGTTTTTCCGGGTGCTGATGACGGCGGCGGGGTTTAAGTCTCACTGATTTTCACCCTCACCCTCACCCTAACCCTCTCCCTGGAAGGGAGAGGGGATAGTCTGGCGCCCTTCTTACCCACGAATCCTGACAAAACCTTTCCTGCCTTTGAAGAGCTGAATAATAACCAGACGTAACTATTGGCATCATACCGGGCAAACGTAACCGGATGGTGGCAAGATGTTTACAAGAGCGTTATCGATAATGTTGCTGGCCTGTGCGTTATTTTCGGGTCAGCTGATGGCAGGCCACAAAGGGCACGAGTTTTTTTGGGTGAAGAACGTCGAGCAGCAGTTACGCCACGAGGCGGACAGCGATGAGCTGCGGGTAGCAGCAGAGGAGTCGGCAGACGGCTTGCGCGAACATCACCACTGGCAGAAGTCGCGCAAACCGGATACACATTTTCGCTAATTAACTGCCTTTGCGCTTCGGCAGCGTTTTCAGCAGATCGTCAGGGCTGACGGAGGCCACCACGCTGCCCGGCTGAGGCATTTTGAAGATGTGGTTTTTCATCTTGCCGATGACGTGCATTTCGCACGGACGGCAGTCAAATTTCAGGGTTAACACCTCATCGCCATTCACCAGCTGCATCGGCGTCGCTTTCCAGCTTTTGATATTGCCCTTCGCCTGTTTCGGGCACAGGTTGAAGGCGAAGCGCAGGCAGTGCTTGGTGATCATTACCGGCACGTCGCCCTTCTCTTCGTGCGCTTCATAGGCGGCGTCAATCAACTCCACGCCATAGCGCTGATAGAACGCCCGCGCTTTATGGTTGTAGACGTTCGCCAGGAACGAGAGATGCGTATCCGGGTAGACCGGCGGCGGCACGGAGACCGGTTTGCGGCTGCCGCGAGGGTAGTTTTCCAGACGCGCCGCGTCCAGCATCTCTGCCGTTTCACGACGGAACTGGTTCAGCAGGCTGTTAGGCACAAACAGCGCACCCGGCAGATTGACCTGAATATCACGCGCGTAATAGATGGTCTGGCCCAGTTTAGCGACACCGTCTTTCAGGTTGTTCAGCGCTTTTTCGGCGTTGTTCGCCACCTCAAACTGCCCGTCCAGCGTGTGAGTCACGCTGGTGCCATCTTCGCTGGTCATGGTGAGGATCAGCTGCTCTTCCCAGCCGCCCAGCTCGATATCCACCGCAATGCGACGCTCGCTGGAGGTTTTCAGCAGCGCCTGCTGCCAGTTGTGGTCGAGGTTACGATTAAGCGCCGCATGCGGACGCGCTTTATACAGGTCGGCAGGCATCTCGTTCGGCCAGACGCGGTAGCGGTTTTCTGCGGTTTTTTCTACCGTATTGGCGCGGAAGCCGACCACTTCACGCTTGATCATCACGTTCAGACCGTCGCCGTTGGCCAGCGGTTCGGTCACTTCTACGTCCAGATACTCTTTCGTCACCTTCAGCACTTCACCCACCGGCAGGCCGATAAACTTCGGTGAATCGAATGCGCCGATATCGTCTTTACGCGCGTTCACGAAGTAATCGGTGCTGCCGCGATGGAAGGTCTTGTCGGTGGACGGGATAAAGAAGTGCTCGGTGCGCCCGGCAGAGCTGCGCGCCAGACCGCCGCGATCTTCGATGATGGCATCGAGCATCTGACGGTAATGGGCGGTGATGTTCTTCACGTAGCTCATATCTTTGTAGCGCCCTTCAATCTTGAAGGACTGCACGCCCGCGTCGATCAGCGCGCCGAGGTTGGCGGTCTGGTCGTTGTCTTTCATCGACAGGAGGTGTTTTTCAAAAGCGACCACGCGGCCCTGATCGTCTTTCAGGGTGTACGGCAGACGACAGGCCTGGGAGCAGTCGCCGCGGTTGGCGCTGCGCCCGGTCTGGGCGTGGGAGATGTTGCACTGGCCGGAGTAAGCCACGCACAGGGCACCGTGAATAAAGAACTCGATAGTGGCGTCGGTCGCCTGGCGGATGTCGCGGATCTGATTGAGGTTCAGCTCGCGGGCCAGCACGATCTGGGTAAAGCCCGCATCAGACAGGAATTTCGCTTTCTCTACGCTGCGGATATCGCACTGGGTACTGGCGTGCAGCTCAATCGGCGGGATATCCATTTCGAGGACGCCCATATCCTGGACGATCAGCGCGTCGACGCCGGTCTGGTACAGATCGGTGATCAGACGCTGCGCCGGTTCCAGTTCATCATCATGAAGAATGGTGTTCAGGGTCACGAACACTTTCGCGCCAAAACGGTGGGCGAACGGCACCAGGTCGGCGATATCGCGCAGGCTGTTGCTGGCATTATGGCGGGCGCCAAATCCAGGGCCGCCGATATAGACCGCATCGGCACCGTGAAGGATCGCTTCACGGGCAATGGCGGCGTCACGAGCCGGGCTTAAAAGTTCAAGATGATGGGATGGCAGGCGCATACTTCGTCGTTATCCGTTATGGTCAAAATGGCGGCTATTGTAGTCAGAAGTATGGGCCAGTGAAACAGTTTTGCGTGCCTTTAGCGGGGATAATGGATGAGTGAGTGAAAGTGCACCGTCTGGCCGCTGCTGTTGCGGTAGGCGTGCGGTTTATCCCCGGCAAATCGCAGGCCGGTATCGGGCATAAGGGTCTGCCAGACGCCGTCGATCTGCATTTCCAGTTCGCCGCTGATCACCACCACATGTTCAATCACCCCCGCCTCGTGCGGCGTGGATTCGCTGAGCGCGCCGGGTGCCAGGGTTATGGAAAAATGATCGTACTTCAGCGCGTCATCCCAGGGGAACAGGGGTTTCACCACCATCGCCTGCTGCTGGGGATCAAACACAGCCGGGTTCTCCGCTTCGGGGGTGATAAAGGTCGAGAACGGCACGTTAAGCCCGGTGGCAATTTTCCACAGCGTCGAAACCGTCGGGCTGGATTCGTTGCGTTCCACCTGGCCGAGCATCGCTTTCGACACCCCGGTCTCTTCTGCCAGCTTCGACAGGCTCCAGCCGCGCGCCTGACGCAGCGTTTTCAGTGTGATGGCAAGATGTTGTGTGATGTCCATGGTCCCTCCCGTTGCCGCGAGTGTAGCACTTGTATGCTATAACGCACAGTGCTACATTCACGGCTGTTATAACGCACAACGGAGTTCCCATGCGCGCATCCTCGCTCACCTTTCCCACCGTCCTGTCCGGCTTTGTCGCCGTGCTGGTGGGCTACGCCAGTTCCGCCGCCATTATCTGGCAGGCCGCCGCTGCCGCAGGTGCAACGGCACCGCAGATAGCAGGCTGGATGACCGCATTAGGGCTTGGTATGGGCATCAGCACCCTGGGGCTGTCGTGGTGGTATAAAGCCCCGGTGCTGACCGCCTGGTCGACGCCGGGTGCCGCCCTGCTGGCGACCAGCCTGCAGGGGGTGAGCCTGTCGGAAACTATCGGCATCTTTATCTTCGCCAATGCGTTAATCCTGATTTGCGGCGTCAGCGGTCTGTTCGCCCGGCTGATGAAGATCATCCCCCACTCGCTGGCGGCGGCGATGCTCGCCGGGGTGCTGCTGCGTTTTGGTCTGCAGGCCTTCAGTAATCTGGAAGGACATCTACTGCTGTGCGGCAGCATGCTGCTGGCCTGGCTGCTGACCAAAGCCTTCGCCCCGCGCTATGCCATTGTCGCCACCCTGCTGGTGGGCGGTGCGGTGGCGGCCCTGAACGGTGACGTTGTCACCGACAGGCTCACCTTCGCCGTGGTGATGCCGGAATTTATTGCCCCAACCTTTAATCTGACCACGCTTATCAGCATCGGTCTGCCCTTCTTCCTGGTGACCATGGCTTCGCAGAATGCGCCCGGGTTCGCCACCATGAAAGCCTCCGGCTATCCGGTAGCCGTCTCGCCGCTGATTATCGTCACCGGCGGGCTGGCGCTGCTGCTGTCGCCGTTCGGCGTGTACTCCATCTGCATCGCGGCCATCACCGCCGCCATCTGTCAGAGCCCGGACGCGCACCCGGATGCCAGCAAGCGCTGGCTGGCCGCAGCCGCGGCAGGCGTGTTTTATCTGCTGGCGGGGATTTTTGGCGGCTCGATTAGCGGGCTGATGGCGGCCCTGCCGTTAAGCTGGATCCAGACTCTGGCGGGCCTGGCGCTGCTGGGCACTATCGGCGGCAGTCTGCACCAGGCGCTGCACAATGAAGCCGAGCGCGATGCGGCTATCGTGACCTTTCTGCTCACCGCCAGCGGGGCAACGCTTGCAGGAATTGGTTCGGCGTTCTGGGGATTAGTGGCGGGCGGCGTCTGCTACGCCCTGCTGTTACGCACTCGCCGCGCGTAGCTGGGACGGCGTAAGCCCTGTCGCGGCGCGAAAGCGGTTGCTGAAATGGCTGGCGGAGCTGAACCCGCAGGCCAGCGCAATATCGGTAAGCGGCTGACGGGTGCTGCGGACCAGGGTTTTGGCCTTCTCCATCCGCCGCTGCATCACATACTGGTGCGGGGCCATCTGCATCGACTGACGGAACATGCGGGCAAAGTGAAACTCACTCAGGCTCGCCTGCGCCGCCAGATCCGCCAGGGTCAGCGGCTGGGCCAGATTCTCTTCGATAAACGTCAGCACGTTGCGCAGCACGAACGGCGACAGCCCGCCGGTAACGGTCGGCAACGTCCACTGAACGTTGCTGTAGTGCTGCACCAGATGGGTCAGGAGCAGCGTCGAGGCGGTGCTCAGCGTCAGCTGATTGGCAGACTGCTGCCAGTCGCAGCCAAGGATAAAATGACGGTACAGGGCGGTAATGCTGGCGTCATCGCCAAACAGATTTTCGTCGAGGGTAAAACTGTACGGGCTTTTGTCCCATACCTGCTCCCCCACGTTGCGCAGGTGATCGTCGGTACAGTAGAGATGCACAAATGACAGATCGTCGCGAATATCCCAAGTGGACTCGCTCTCTTTCGGCATCAGACAAAAACGATCCGGCCCGCCGCCGTTTTTCCAGCCTGCGGTGGTTTTGTGATAGCTCTCGTAACCGTCGGCGATATAAAGGCTCAGCGTGTGGTGATCGCAATATTGCGTAATGGTGTCACGTTTATTTGACCAGGCCGCCAGCTGGATCCCTGAATTCAGCGCCACGGCATTATGTAATACCGCTTTATGCTTGCGCAGATTCTCAAAGGCACCGTAGGTCTCAGCCATAACCACTCACACACCTGTTAATAAGAATTAACAAGTCTAAAAAGATCTGCCCTTCAGTGCCAGTCCTCTTCTGCGTGCGTCAGGAAAAAAGCGCAAGAATATGCAAGTCCGCCGCAAGTCCGTGAAAGAAGGCTCGCGTGTCTCTCGCCATACTGAGCGCAGACTTTGCTGAGAAGAGAAATAAGATGAACGCATTTTTGTACGCGCTGGTTGTTGTTATCTGGGGAACCACCTGGATTGCCATTTTCCTGCAACAGGGGCCGGTCCCCGCGCCGGTCTCTATTTTCTGGCGCTTTGCCGTCGCCACCGCCACCATTATGACGGTGCTGCTGATCCTGCGACGCCTGCGCCCGCTTGCCTTACGTGACCACCTGTTTTGCGGCCTGCAGGGCTGCTGCGTCTTCTGCTTTAACTTCTGGTGTTTTTACACCGCCGCGGCCTATATCAATACCGGACTGGAGTCGGTGATTTTCTCAATGGCAGTGCTGTATAACGCCCTGAACAGCTTCCTCTTTTTTGGTCAGCGCCCGCCTGCCCGCTTTTATCTGGCCGCGGCGCTGGGGCTGCTCGGCATTATTACCCTGTTCTGGAACGACCTGCTGGCCAGCGGCTGGAGCGCCGGTCTGCTGTTCGGGATTGCCCTCTCGGCACTGGGTACTTACGGTTTCTCGCTCGGGAATATGATCAGCCTGCGCCACCAGCGCAAGGGTCTGGAAACTATGACCACCAACGCCTGGGCGATGCTGTACGGCACCCTGGTGATGGGGGCGATTGCGCTGATCCGCGGGGATGACTTTACGCCGGTCTGGTCGGTGAGCTATATGGGCGCGCTGCTCTATCTGGCGCTGTTTGGCTCGGTGATCGCCTTTGGCGCGTACTTCACGCTGGTCGGAAGAATTGGCGCGGGCAAGGCTGCATACAGCACGTTGCTCTTTCCGCTGGTGGCGCTCTCATTTTCGACGATGTACGAGGGATATGTCTGGCACAGTAACGGGATTGCGGGGTTACTGCTGATTTTAACGGGGAATCTGGTGATGTTTGCCCGGCCGGAGAACTGGTTCAGACGTCTGAGAACGGCATAAAAAAACGGCCTGCGCAATGCAGGCCGTTTTTGTGTTATTGGGTTTTATGCACATCAAACATGGTGGCATCGGTCGCCATGTCATCCACAACCTGTTTCAGGGTCGCGAAGGTCATCGGCGTGCTTTCGTTATTCAGCTCTTTACCTTCACCCTTACGCACTACTTTCATGACCGGTTTGTTGGTCTTAGCGTCAATCAGCTCGCCTTCAAAGTAGAGGTGGGTATCCATGGTACGGTGACCCGTTGCCATCTGCGTACCGGCAACGACCAGCGCAACAGGGACAACTTCATAGAACTGCAGGCCTTCTTTCTGCGAGCTAACACCGGTAATAGCACCACGGAAGATCAGGCTACGTGGGCCCGGCGTCGCCACGATTGGCTTACGCTGGCCAATCGCGTTTTTCATTTTATCGTTGGTGTAGTTCAACAGTTCATCCAGCGTACGCTGACCGATCTGGGTGGTTGGCTTCGGCGCCGGATAATAGGTGATGTGGTTCCAGACAATGCTGTCGTAATTCGCTTCGTTATATGACGGATCAACCCAGCGAAGCGTCGGTTTACCCGTTGCTGACGTGGTTGATTTCAAACCGGAGTAATCTTTTAAAAAGCCTGAATATTTATCGGGCTCTGCCACTTTTGACGCACAACCCGCCAGCAGCAACAGGCCGGAAAGCGCGGCAACTTTAAATAAAGTATTAGTACGCATGGGTGTATCCCTGTGAAGTGCAAATATGCAATTGAAGTTATAGCAAAAGTTTGCTGAAAAAAAAGTGACAAAAAATGAGGGAAGCAGCATAAATAAGAAAAAGACTGCCCGTAACCATTACGGGCAGCGTTAAATGATTATTTTATATCCACTTGCCAGAATAAATGCTTACCGAACGGGTCAATTTCGTAGCCTGTGACTTCTTTGCGTACAGGCTCAAAAATAGTTGAGTGCGCAATCATTACCGCCGGCATTTGATCGTGCATCATTTGCTGCGCCTGTTTATATAGCGCGACGCGTTTATCGCGATCGGTAATAGATTTAGCCTCGGCAATAATTTTATCAAAAGGTTGATAACACCATTTTGCGGAATTAGAACCGCCGTTAGCTGAGGTGCAGGTAAAGAGCGGACCAAAGAAGTTATCCGGATCGCCCGTTGCCGTGGTCCAGCCCATCAGCGCCGCCTGGTGTTCGCCCCCCTTCACGCGCTTGAGGTATTCTCCCCACTCGTAGGTGACGACTTTGGTCTGCACGCCAATTTTCGCCCAGTCGGCCTGAATCATCTCGGCCATGCGTTTGGCATTCGGGTTGTACGGACGCTGCACCGGCATTGCCCACAGGTCAATGGTCATCCCGTTGGCAAAACCGGCCTCTTTCAGCAGGGCTTTGGCTTTTTCAGGATCGTAATCGTAGTCTTTCAGCTCGCTGTCGGCACTCCACACGCCCGGCGGCAGCAGATTTTTCGCCGCCGTACCGGTGCCCTGGAATACCGCCTCAATGATGGCCGGTTTATTAATGGCCATCGCCAGCGCCTGGCGCACTTTGACGTTATCCAGCGGCGGTTTCTGGGTGTTAAATGACAGGAAGCCGGTATTCAGCCCCGCCTTGCTCATCAGATTAAGATCTTTGTTCGCCTTCATCCGCGGCAGATCGGCAGGGTTCGGGAACGGCATCACCTGGCACTCATTTTTCTCGAGTTTGGCGAAGCGCACCGACGCATCCGGCACGATGGTAAACACCAGACGATCCAGCTTCGCCTTGCCCTGCCAGTACTCCGGGAACGCCGTGAACAGAATGCGGGAATCTTTCTGGTATTTCGCAAGCTTAAACGGCCCGGTGCCAATCGGCTCCATATCCACCTTCTCTGGCGTGCCGGCTTTCAGCATCGCGTCCGCATACTCGGCGGAGAGGATCGACGCAAAGTACCAGGCCAGGTCCGGGACAAACGGCGCTTCCGGGTGCGCCAGGGTGAAGCGCACCGTGTGTTCGTCCACTTTATCGATGGCGGTGATCAGCTTGCCGAATTCCAGGCTTTCGAAATTCGAGTAGTTACCGTTAGAGACGTTGTGATACGGATGCTTAGGGTCTTTCTGCCGCATGAAGGAGAAAATCACATCATCGGCATTAAAGTCGCGCGTCGGGGTGAAGAGCTTGTTGCTCTGGAACTTCACCCCTTTGCGCAGATGGAAGGTATAGACCTTGCCGTCCTCGCTCACGTCCCAGCTTTCGGCCAGGCTCGGCACCAGATCGGTGGTGCCCGGGGTAAAATCCACCAGCCGGTTGTACACCGGCACCGCGCTGGCATCCACGCTGGTGCCAGAAGTATAGAGCTGCGGGTTAAAGTTCTCCGGCGATCCTTCAGAACAATAGACCAGCGTTTTAGCGGCAACGGTGGAACTGACCGTCAGTGCAGCTACGGTCAGCGCCAGTTTTGTGAGGTTGCTTTTCATCGCGTTTTCCTGTCTTTTAATTTGACGGCTAATGAATTTTTGTCGTGCCGAACCATAAATATCATTAAAGTGATTTTGCAAACACCTGATAACTCAAATAAAGAAGGATCCACCATGGCTTCTGCGCTCGCCAGACAATTAACCCAACGCTTCTTTCGCTACCTGGCCGTCACCAGCCAGAGCGATCCGAAGGTCAAAACTCTGCCCTCCACACCCGGCCAGCACGAGATGGCGCGGATGCTGGCGGCAGAGCTGCAAACGCTGGGCTTGTCGGATATCGTCATTGACGAATTTGCCACCGTTACCGCGGTGAAAAAGGGGAATGTGCCGGGCGCGCCGCGGATCGGTTTTATCACCCATATCGATACCGTCGACGTGGGATTGTCACCGGACATTAATCCGCAGATCCTGACATTTACAGGCGATGATCTCTGTCTCAACGCCGAAAAAGAGATCTGGCTGAAGGTCAGCGAACATCCGGAAATCCTGGCCTACCTCAATGAAGAGATCATCTTTAGCGACGGCACCAGCGTGCTGGGAGCCGACAATAAATCGGCGGTGACCGTGGTGATGACGGTGCTGGAAAACCTCACCGCTGAGCACAAACATGGCGATATCGTGGTGGCTTTTGTGCCGGATGAAGAGATTGGCCTGTGCGGGGCGAAGGCGCTGGATCTGAAGCGTTTTGACGTCGATTTCGCCTGGACCATCGACTGCTGCGAGCTCGGGGAGATCGTCTATGAAAACTTCAACGCGGCGGCGGCGGAAATTCGCTTTACCGGCGTGACGGCGCATCCAATGTCGGCCAAAGGCGTCTTAGTGAACCCGCTTCTGATGGCGACGGATTACATCAACCACTTCGATCGCCTGCAAACGCCGGAGCACACCGAGGGCCGCGAAGGCTATATCTGGTTTAACGGCATTCAGGCCGGGCAAAACGAGGCGCTGCTGAAGGCGAGCATTCGTGATTTTGATCGCGACAGTTTCGCCGCGCGCAAGGCGCAGATTGGCGACGTGGCAGAGAAGATCGCCGCCCAGCACCCGACAGCTAAGGTGAGCTGGCACATCGAAGATACTTACAGCAACATCAGCAACGCGGTGGGCGAAGATCGCCGGGCAATCGACCTGATGTTTGAGGCGATGGAAAGTTTAGGCATCACGCCAAAACCGACCCCGATGCGCGGCGGCACCGACGGCGCAGCGCTGTCGGCGAAAGGGCTGTTAACCCCGAACTTCTTCACCGGAGCCCACAACTTCCACTCGAAGTTTGAGTTTTTACCGTTGAAGTCGTTTGAGGCGTCGTATAACACCGCGCTGCAGATTTGCCTGCTGGCGGCGCGTTAAGCCGGGTGGCGGCTGCGCCTTACCCGGCCTACAACGGCACTCACCCGTAGGCCCGTGCAAGCCTAGCGCCGCCGGGCAATGCCCGTTAAGCCGGTTTACGCGCCAGAAGCGTGGCAAAACGCAGCTTGATGCGGTTTCCCTGGGCGTCGGTTCGGTGCAGTTCGCCGACGTCCTCGTTATATTTCAGCTGCTCCCAGCCCGCATAGTATTCGCTCAGTTCGCCGGTTTTAAACGCAAACGGGAAGCCAACGTTGCACGGATAATCTTCGGTATCCATTGCCGCCACAATCAGGTTATAGCCGCCGGGTTTGGTGCAGCGCTGCATATTGTCGATCAGGCCCGGAATAGTTTCTGACTGCAGGAACATCAGCACCACGGTGGAGAGAATAAAATCGTATTCACCGTCGAAGCGCAGGCTGTTGAGATCCTGAATCGCCGTCTGCAGGTTAGTGATGCCCTCTTTCGCCTTGATGCTCTCGATATTCTCGATGCTCATCGGGTTCTTATCCCACGCGGTCACGTCGTAGCCGTTGGCCGCCAGGTAGAGGCTGTTACGTCCGTTGCCACAGCCGAGATCCAGCGTTTTGCCCGGCTTAACAATCCCGGCGCTGTACAGCACTTCTGAGTGGGTGCGGGTCAGGCCATATTTTTCGGTGAAGTAGTTCTCATCAAACACAGTCATTCTTTTTCCTCAGCTTGCATAAGCGTTGCTTTGTCTGCACGAACCAGTAGTTTTCCCTGCATCAACAGGATAAAGGTTCGCACCAGTAATAGCGCAATGATGGCATTGGTAAAAATAAACAGCGGGATGGCGATGGCGTGGAAGAATCCGGACGGGCTGCTCTGCCCCAGATGTAGACCGGTTGTGGCCAGCGCCGACACGCCGAACGAAAAGCTCCAGAACGACGCATTAAACGGCTGCACCAGATACCAGGGCATCAGCCGCAGAGTAAACAGCAGCTGCAGCAGGCCGTAGCCGAACAGCATTTTGGCGAAGGTATCCGCTTCTCCACCGTTCACGCTGAACCAGGCGCTACAGGCCACCAGCGCCGGTGCCAGCTGAATACCGAGGGATGAACGCATCGGCGCAGGCAGTTCCCCCGCGCTGCGCAGGCGCTGCAAAATCACCGGTTCAAGGCTCAGCCAGGAGAAGACTCCCGCGCCGAGAAACACCAGCCCGGCATCGTGAAACCCCAACGCGCCGCAGGCCATGGCGCTGATAAAGTTATTCGCCACCGTCGGCAGGTAAAGACCCGGAGTAGTGGCCTCCTCCGGATGTTTGCCGCGCCACAGCCCGGCGGATTGCCACGCCGCATAGCTCAGCTGAACCACCACGCCCACGGTAAACAGGCACAGCGCCAGCGGGCGATACCAGGGCACAAAGCCAATCGCCACCAGCATCGTGGTGGCCGGAAACAGGCTGACAAAACTGCTCATCACCGGATGGCGCATCTCCGCCAGCACGCTGCCCGGGAAACGCATCAGGCGGGTGATAAACGCCACGGTTAACAGCAGCCAGATAACCATCGCCAGCGAGACCAGGATCTCGCCCGGCCAGTGCGATACCGGCCAGATCGTGCTGGCGTAACGCCAGGCAAAGCCCATACCGATGGTCCCCAGCACCATGCCGTAGTAGCCAGCGGGCAAATTCAGAACGCGTTCAGTGGATTGAGTCTTATACATTTATTTTAAGGTATAAAATATATTTGAAATGCTAGTTTAAAGCGTTTCATTTGCGGATGCCACTCTTTCGATCAACGTAAACTTTGCTACGTTTAGTGAAGAGGACAACGGCGGGCACAGTGATGAATAAATATCGACTCAGCGATGAGAGCCGTCTGCACCACTGGCAGGACGGCGAGACCAGAACAGCGGTAAAAGTGCGTCAGATTATCGCCGCGCGGGATTTTAGCGATGTAAAAAGCGGCACGCGGGGCGGCTGGGTTGATGACGAATCGGCCTTGTCACACGAGCACGACTGCTGGATCTACGACGAGAACAGCGTGGTCTTTGCCGGAGCGCAGGTGAGCGGCAATGCGCGTATCACCCAGCCCTGCGTCATCAGCCATCAGGCATCAGTGGGCGATAACGTCTGGGTGGATGGCGCGCAGATCAGCCACGGCGCACGAATAAGTGACAACGTCACCATTCAGTCATCAGTGGTGCGCGGTGAGTGCCACCTTTTCGACAATGCCCGGGTGCTGCACAACAGCATGGTGATTGCCGCCAAAGGGCTCACCCTGGACCATGAGCAGATCCTAAGGATCTTCGGCGAGGCCACGGTCAGCCAGTCGCGGGTGGTGCATCAGGCGCAGATCTACGGTAACGCCATCGTCAGTTACGCCTTTGTCGAGCATCGCGCCGAAGTGTTCGAGAACGCGCTAATCGAAGGCAACGAGGTGAATAACGTCTGGGTGTGCGACTGCGCCAAAGTGTACGGCAACGCGCGCCTGCTCGCCGGGCTGGAGGACGATGCTATACCCACCCTGCGCTACAGCTCCCAGGTGGCGGAAAATGCGCTGGTTGAGGGCAACTGCGTCATCAAACACCATGTCCTGATTGGCGGTGAGGCCTGGCTACGCGGCGGGCCAATCCTGATTGATGACAAAGTGGTGATCCAGGGTCGGGCACGTATTCAGGGTGAAGTGCTGATCGAACATCATATTGAAATTACCGATGATGCGGTGATCGAAGCCTCTGACGGGGAGATGATTCACCTGCGCGGTGCGAAGGTGATTAACGGCGCGCAGCGCATCACGCGCACGCCGCTGCTCGGGGCATTATGAAGCGCTGATACGGGCGTAGATGTTCTGGTCGTCATAATTCCCGTTGAGGAACTCAGCCTCTTTCAGGCACCCTTCCAGCACGAAGCCGTTGCGCTGCGCCACCTGATTGCTGGCGGCGTTGTCGACGCGGCACTTGATGACGAAGCGGCGGATCTCCCCACGCGAGGCGTAGTAGTCAATAAACGCCTCCAGCGCGCGGGACAAAATCCCCTGCCCCTGATGAGCTTCATCCAGCCAGTAGCCGATATAGCCTGTCTTGTTAAGCGGTTCGATGGCGTTAAACGACAGCACCCCCACCAGCGTGTTATCGTTAAAGATCAGGAACATTTTGGCGTAACCGCGCTGGTGCAGCATCTGGTTGCTCAGGATGTTCTGGCGGGTATCCGCTTCAGTGCCGACAAACTGCGGCCAGTTGAGGAAGTCCTGCAGATATGCCCGGTTTTTGACCACCAGATTGTGCAGTTCGGTAGTGTAACGTTCGTCGGCGGCGCGCAGTTCGATATGCGCGGTGACGAGGATAATTTCTTCTTCGTTAGTGGTGTTCATCAGTCAACCTTAGTAGGCCGGGTAAGGCGCAGCCGCCACCCGGCGTGAACACGGACCCTGCGGTCTGCAATGCCGGGCGGCGCGTGCGCTTGCCCGGCCTACGGTTTATCGCATTACGCGGTCATCAACATACTGGCGTTTATCCGGCGCAGGCGGGAAGTAGTGATACAGCCAGGTCTCGCTGATGGCCTCGCCCTGGCAGCGCAGGAACATACGCATATCCACCGTATCGGTCGAATCGCTGGTCGGATACCAGTCAAACAGAATGCGGTATCCGTCGAACGGCTCAACGTACAAAATTTCAATCTGCTTCGCTTCGCCGCTGGAGAGGGTGATCACCGGCTCGATCCCTTTCGGGGCCGCCGCTTTCAGATCGCCGCCAACAAAATCAATCGCAAAACGGCGCGCCCAGACTTTCGGGTAGTTCTCGCCCGGGGCCCAGCCTTCCGGGAAGCCGCCCATGCCGGTACGGGTAGCCATCACGTTTGCCAGCGGGGAACGCACCGGCGGTTTCGCGCTCCAGTAGAGACGGTACTGGAAGTCCAGCTTGTCGCCCGCCTTCACCGGTTTTTCCGGCTGCCAGAAGCAGACCACGTTATCCAGCGTTTCACCGGTGGTTGGGATCTCCATCAGGCTCACGGTGCCTTTACCCCACTGGTTACGCGGCTCAACCCACAGGCTTGGGCGCTTGTTGTACCAGCCCATAATGTCCTGATAGTGCGAGAAGTCGCGATCGAGCTGTAACAGACCAAAACCTTTCGGGTTTTTGTCGGTATAGGCGTTGAACTGCAGCTTTTGCGGGTTATTCAGCGGACGGCAAATCCACTCCCCGTTGCCGCGCCACATCGCCAGACGGTCGGAGTCGTGGATCTGCGGGTGAATGGTGTCGCACATGCGGCGTTCGTTGTTGCCGCAGGCGAACATGCTGGTCATCGGCGAGATCCCCAGCTGCTGGATGTCCTTGCGGGCATACAGGTGGTTTTCGACGTCCATGATCACCTGGGTCTTCTCGCAGTGGATCACGAACTTATAGGCACCGGTGATGCTCGGGCTGTCGAGCAGGGTGTAGACCGTGAAGGTGGTCGCGCCCGGTTTCACGGTTTCAAACCAGAATGAGGTGAAGTCCGGGAACTCTTCAGTGCTGTCGGCGTAGGTGTTCAGCGCCAGGCCACGGGCGGAGAGCCCGTACTGGTAGGTGTCGTCTACCGCGCGGAAGTAGCTGGCGCCGAGGAACGAGACAATATCGCGACGCGCCAGCTCCGGGGATTTGAAGGCGCGGAACCCGGCAAAACCTAAATCGCTCTGGCCTTCCAGTTGCTTTGTATCAACCCCCGCGTCGTGGTAGTTGAACAGCTCAGGGCGGAAGTGGATCTCGCGCGCCTGAGAGGTCTGGTTGTCCAGCGAGAACATGCGCACCCGACGGCGGAAGCCCATCCCGACGTGGAAGAACTGCACGTCAAGCTGGCGGTTTTCGATGTTGTTCCACAGCGACTGCTTTGCGTCGTACTGGATGCTGTTGTAAGCCTGCGGCGTCAGCGTTGCCAGGGTTTCAGGCAGAGGACGCGGCGCACCGCCCCACGGTGTTTGCGCCAGGTCGTGCGCCATGGATTGCAGCACAGAAAAGTCGAAACGGCGGCTCGACCCGTCCGCGATATCCGATTCAGCCGCATGGGCCGCCTGGGAAAAGAGTGCGGAAAGTCCGGAGGTCCCGCTCACTGCAGCTACGGCCAGGGAGCCTTTTAAAAAACGTCTGCGATTCATGCCTGGAAAAACGTCCTTATGGTCGTGGGTAGTGGGTTTCGCTTACGGCGAAACAACGGCAAGAAAGAACATCATTAAAGGGGCACAGCCTAAACAAAAACGGTTAAGAATCCAATTATTGACAGGCGAGAATATGAACAAAGCGTGAAAGATTTTTCTGTCGAGGGGAATTGCCTGAAACGCGGGTAAAGAAAAGTATATACCCTAAATAATTCGAGTTGCATGAAGGCGGCGACGCAGCGAATCCCCAGGAGCTTGCTAAAGTAAGTGACTGGGGTGAGCGAGGAAAGCCAACGCACAGGCAACTTGAAGTATGACGGGTATAAAAAAGCCCCTGCCGGACATCAACGCCAGGGGCTAAACGATCAGATTATTGTTATTTTACGCTGACATCGATGCCCGGGAAGTACTTCTTCGCCAGCTTGTCGATGGTGCCGTCAGCGCGGACTTTATCAATCGCAGCATCAAGCTGTTTTTTCGTGGCCTCATCGCCTTTACGCAGGCCATAGCCGATCCCGCTGCCGAGAATGGTGTCATCCGACACCGGTTTGCCGATAAAGCCGAAGCCCTTGCCCTGCGGCTTGCTCAGGAAGCCAGCCTGCCCGGCGGCGGACATCACCAGCGAGGCGTCGATACGGCCATTCAGCAGATCGCCCCAGGCCATATTCTGATCTTTATACGACACCACGGTGACACCCTGCTTCTCCCAGTGCTCTTTGGCGTAGGTTTCCTGAATGGAGCCCTGCAGCACGCCAATGGTTTTGCCTTTCAGCCCTTCCGGCGTGGCGTCGACCACGCTGCCGGTTTTGCCCACCAGCTGGGACGGGATCCGGTAGATCGGCTGGGTAAAGTCGATGCTCTGGCGACGCTGCTCAGTAATGTTCATCGCCGAGTTGATGGCGTCGAATTTCTTCGCTACCAGCCCCGGGATCAGCGCGTCGAATGAGGTCTCGACCCAACTGCATTTCAGCGACGCCGCCGCGCAAATCGCGTTGCCCAGCTCAATATCAAACCCTTCCAGCTCACCGGAAGAGTTGCGGCTCTCAAAGGGCGGATACTCGGCTTCAACGCCATAACGTAATTCGGTTGCGGCAAAAGAGGAAAACGAACACAGCAACCCCAGGCCGACAACGAAGGCTTTTAATTTCATGACTGAACTCCTTAGCGTGGTTTTACCCGACACAGGGCCTGCGCACCTGCCCGTAATGTCGCCTCATCTTTCGCAAAAGAGAGACGGATTAATTTGTTATCTGTCCCGTCGGTATAGAACGCCGAAAGCGGGATTGTGGCAACACCGTAGTCAACAATCAGCCGCTTCACCAGTTCGCTGTCGCGTTCATCGCTGAAATGGCTGTAATCCGCCAGCAGGAAGAACGAACCTGCGCTCGGCAGCAGGCGGAACGGGGAATCGGCCAGTAGGTTGACCAGCAGATCGCGTTTGCGCTGGTAGAACGACGCCAGCGACAGCCAGGTTTGCGGATCGGCCATATGTTCGGCAAACGCGTACTGCATAGGAGTATCGGCAGAGAACATCAAAAACTGATGGATTTTGCAGATCTCATCCATCAGCTGCGCCGGGGCGACACAGTAGCCGACGCGCCAGCCGGTGACGTGGTAGGTTTTACCAAACGACGAGACGATGACGCTGCGCTCAGCCAGCCCCGGATGGGTCGCCATGCCGTGATGCGGTACATCGTCGAACACCACGTGCTCGTACACTTCGTCAGAGAGAATAATAATGTCGGTGTTGCGGGTGATCGCCGCGAGCTGTTCCAGATCGTCGGCCGAGAAGACCTGTCCGCTCGGGTTATGCGGCGTGTTGACGATGATCATCCGGGTGCGCGAGGTAATGGCGGCGCGCACTTCATCCCAGTTCACCGCGAAATCCGGCACCGTCAGCTTGATGGCGATCGGCGTTGCGCCTTGCAAACGCACAATCGGCGCGTAGCTGTCGAACGACGGTTCAAAGTAGATCACTTCGTCGCCGGGATGCACCAGGCCGCTGATGGCCGAGTAGAGCCCTTCGCTGGCGCTGGCGGTGACAAGTACCTCGCTGGCAGGATCGTACTGCGTGCCATACAGCGAGGCGATCTTATCGGCGATGCGTTCCTTCAGCGGCGTCAGCCCGGTCATCGACGCGTACTGGTTGTGGCCCGCCTGCATGGCGCGGTGGACGCCGGCTACCAGCGCGGGGTCGCAGTCGAAGTTCGGCGCGCCCTGAGAAAGGTTGATGGCATTGTGCTCAGCGGAAAGCTGACCGATAACGGTAAAAATGGTGGTGCCAACGTCCGGCAGTTTGGAACGGGTTTGTATCGGAGTGCGCAGCGTCATCATGGATCCCTCTGGTGGATATTGCATAACTATTCAACCTGAAGGCTATTGTGGCGACAATCGAATTGTTGTCATAATAGCCATGACAAAAAATCATAACTGGAGGTTCTGTGTCGCATCGCGCGTTCCCGCTTACTGCCGTTGAGGCGTTTATTGTTACCGCCCGGCACCTGAATCTGACCCATGCGGCAAAAGAGCTGTGCCTGACCCAGGGAGCCGTGAGCCGCAAGATCGCCGCCCTTGAAGGCTGGTTCGGTTTTCCGCTGTTTGAGCGCCACGCCCGCGGGCTGCGCCTCTCCTCCCAGGGCAGCGCCCTGCTGCCGGATTTGCGCGCCTCGTATGAACAGGTTCTGACGGTGGCGGACCAGGCCCGGGCGCAGCAAACCGTGGTGCGCCTGAAAGTGCCCACCTGCGCCATGCGCTGGCTGGTGCCGCGACTGCTGCAGGTGGAGCGCGAGCAGCCCGAGTTGCAGATTGCGCTCACCACCACCAACGATCACAGCGTGAATTTCAAAACCGAATCCTACGACGCAGCCATTGTTTTTGGCACCCACCTGAGCGCGGGAGATCTGCTGTTCGAGGAGGCCTTAACCCCGGTGATCAGCCCGTTACGCCAGGGCTCAGCGGTGGAGTCATTGACCTTTTTGCATCCGACGCGGGATAAGACCGACTGGTCGCTGTGGCTGGAACGGCAGGCGATGCAGCCCTCTGCCATGCACAAAAATCAACACTTCGACACCATGGATCTGGCGATCACAGCCGCTATCCAGGGGCTTGGCGTGGCGATTGCCGACGAGACGCTGGTAGCGGAAGATATCCGCGCCGGGCGGCTGGTGCGGCCTTACGCCAGCAGTATCAAAACCGGCGCCAGCTACCGGCTGGTGCTGCGGGAGTCGCGCGGCAAAGCGGCGGGGCTGGCCGCCTTTCGCGAATGCCTGCTTAATCCAGGCTGACGTGGTGCTTCATTACCCGTTTGAACAGCGCCATACGGGCGCGCATAAATCGATTTTCAAGCTTAAAACCCGCATGTTTATTCACTCCAATGCGTAGCAGCACGTCCCGCCCGTGGTGACAGGCAGGCCAGCGCGTCGGGCCATTCAGCGTGTCGCACTGCCGGCTGGCATGGCGGGCGAAGTTGACCCAGTAATCGGCGACCTGAGCGGAAAACGCCAGGTCGTTGGCATTCACATACTGTCGGGCGGGCTCGGCGAGGGTGAGCGTATCAAACACGTAAGGCACCTCGTTGCCATGCCACGCCCCGTTGGCGTAAGTGGCGTGCTCGGCTTCAGCCACGTAGTCAAACCAGTAGCGCCAGCACGGCTCCCCTACCCGCCGCTGGGCCTGCATCACCACAAACCCCAGGGTGGTAAAGGCCATATCCCGGCACACCTGACGCCCCAGCTCGGTGTCGTCTTTGATGCCGGGATAGAGCAGCTTTATTAATCCTAACCCCAGCCGCCGCTCCCGGCGCAGCTTCTGGATCTGCCCGGCGAGATCGACGCCAAACACCCCCATTACGCTCGCCTCATCGCTGTTCGAGCCAACCATGATCGGCACAGGATGCTGGCGCGCGGCAAAAAAGACCTCCAGCATCGGCTCGGGCAGTACGCAATCTCCGACTATCGGGGCCGGGCCCACGTTGAGGGGTGCCGTCAGCGGCCAGAGCGCCTCGGCCGGGATCGCCCGCAGCTGCTCAGCGGTGGCATCCTCAAGACCAAAATGGGCCGCCAGCGCCTCGCCCTTGCTGAGGGCCTGCGTCCGGGGCGTATCCGGCAGGGTGTAGCCGCTCTGGATTATCGCTTTATGGAACAGCCCCTTAGCCAGCGGCGAAGCCAGTAACGACAGCACGCTGCGCGCCCCGGCAGACTCGCCAAACAGGGTGACGTTGTCCGGGTCGCCGCCAAAGCGGGCGATGTTGTCCCGCACCCACTCCAGGGCGGCCATCTGATCGAGCAGAGCAAAGTTATGCACCACCCGCTCCTCTTCTCCCGCCAGCGCCGGATGGGCAAAAAAGCCCAGATGGCCAAGCCGGTAGTTGAGGGTGACGATCACCGCCCCGCGCTGCGCCAACGCTTTGCCGTCGTAGGGCGGCAGCCCGCCAGCGCCAATGGTAAAGCCCCCGCCGTGCAGCCAGACCATCACCGGCAGCGGCGCGGCGCGCTCCACCGGCGACCAGACGTTCAGGTAAAGGCAATCCTCCGAGAAGCGGCCCGGATCGCCCCCGCCCAGCTGCTGACAGTACTCACTGCTCTGCCAGCTCGACGGCGAAAAGGCGGTGGCCTGACGCACGCCCTGCCAGCTCGCTAGCGGCTGCGGCGAACGCCAGCGTAAGGCGCCCACCGGCGGGGCAGCATAGGGAATGGCGCGCCAAACCTGCACATCGCCATCGGTTATGCCGCTAATATCGCCGTGGCGCGTGGTCACTATCGGGGAAGAGACGTTGTCCATATCGATCTTCAGTTAATGTCACATCCCCGCAGAGTACCGTTTTCAGAGCAAACCGCAACGTCGCTTGCTGCGCTCTTCCGCCTCCTGGTAGAGAGTGAACTCGTCCAGCACCGGGCAACCCAGCGCTTCTTCAAAGGCATCGCGGCTGGCGTTGCCGTGGCTGCGGGCCTGGGTTTCGTTGCCAAGATTCGACTGGAAGATCCCCGCGGCGCTCACCGGGAGGAAATCCTCATAGGTGATGGGCTGAGCGACCACCCAGCCACGCTCGATCAGCGGCTGCGGATCGTCGCCGGGGCCAAAGGCCTGGCGGTGCGCCTCTCCGGCGGGCGTCAGGCGATAGCGGAACCACGCCAGCCCCTGACGGCGCAGGAAGATATCGCTGTCGGGAAATGCCTGGAAGACCTCCTGCAGGTGCAGCTGATGGGTCAGGTTATCCTTTCCGGTACCGGCCTCCGCCAGCAGACGATCGTAGAGGTCGCGCCCTTTCGGGGTTAACGCCACCCCGCGCTGCTCAATCTCGCCGAAGCGCGCGGTATGGGTGCCCCGCTGCTCTCCCGCAAACAGCACCGGCTCCTCCAGCGCCTTGAAGCTGGTCTGGCGCAGCAGCAGAGGCGTCTCCCGGCGCGGCGGCCCTTCGATCAGCATCTTCGGTTCAATACCGTATTCGGGCATTAACGCCTGCACCCGGTCGATATCCAGCGTGCGCGGCGTCAGGTGGTTGATGTGGCAGCCCGGGAAGCAGACCACGTCGGCAATCAACCGGTGTTCATTGTGCAGCGCCTGGTAGGTGTCGTGATCCACCGTGGCGTGGCGATGCCAGCGGAAGGTCTCCAGCGCTTCCTTAACAAATTCTTCGGCCTGCGCCGGGGTAAACGCCCCTTCCGCCTCGTACAGGTCGATCAGTTCCAGGCAGCGGGGGGTGAAGATGTTGCGTCGGGCGAGGATCTCCGCCGCTTTCTCGCGCAGGGGCAGGTTGTCGATCAGATCGAGGCGCAGCAGCGAGGTAAAAATACGAAACGGGTTGCGGCACAGCGCGGCGTCATCAACCGGACGAAACGCGGTTGAGTGGACCGGCACCCCGGCCTGGGAGAGATCGTAATAGCTGACCGGGAACATCCCCATAATGGCGAACATGCGTCGCAGGGTTGCCAGTTCCAGGGCCGTACCGACACGGATCGCCCCGTGGCGTTCGAGGTTGAGGCGAGCGAGTTCATCCGCGTTGGCCAGTTGTTCGTGCAGCTTCGGGTTGTTTTCCAGGACTGCCAGATTCACATCCGCTACCAGCTCCAGCAAGGTTCCGTACTGCGGAACTTCCTGCTGGTACATCGCCGACATAGCCTGCGAAAAGTTTTCCCGAATATCATCAGCCGTGATGGTGTTCGCCATGATGTCATGCCTCCAGTGAATATTACCTGGAGTGTAGAGAAGGCCATTGCGCCTGTTTGGAAGAATTTACGAATTGTGATCTGGATGGAGAGGCGCGCGTTTCCTGAACGACCACGAATTTATGCGGTTCAGGCCCCGGGCAACTATTTCAACCCCTTTCCAAAAAATGCTTGTTACTCAATTAGATTGAATGTTAATAATATTTTGCTAGCAGGTTATCAAAATTAAACAACTTCACTTGTCACGCGTAACGCTCTGTTTTTAACATCGCCTATGGAAAAAAATGGTTTGTTTAGTCAGCGCATTCGTTTGCGCCATCTGCATACTTTTGTGGCCGTTGCTCAACAGGGAACACTGGGACGCGCGGCTGAAACCCTTAACCTGAGCCAGCCTGCGCTTTCAAAAACGCTGAACGAGCTGGAGCAGCTCACCGGCACGCGCCTGTTCGAACGTGGACGCCTGGGCGCGCAGCTCACCCTGGTGGGCGAGCAGTTCCTGACCCACGCGGTCAAAGTCCTCGATGCCCTGAATACCGCGGGCCAGTCCCTGACCCGGCGCAACGATGCGCCGGGCGACGTGGTGCGCATCGGCGCGCTGCCGACCGCGGCGCTGGGCATTCTTCCGGCGGTCATCGGCCAGTTCCATAAACAGCAGCGCAACATAACGCTGCAGGTCGCCACCATGAATAACACCATGCTGCTGGCGGGGCTGAAGTCCGGCGAGCTGGACCTGGGCATGGGCAGAATGTCCGATCCGGAGCTGATGAGCGGCCTGAACTATGAGCTGCTTTTTCTGGAATCTCTCAAGCTGGTGGTGCGTCCGCGTCATCCTATCCTCAATGATACCGTGACCCTAAGCCGGGTGATGGAGTGGCCGGTGGTGGTGTCGCCGAAAGGCACCGTACCGCGCCAGACGGCGGAAACCCTTCTCCAGACCCAGGGCTGCAAACTGCCGTCGGGCTGTATTGAGACCCTTTCGGCCTCGCTGTCGCGCCAGCTGACGGTGGATTTTGACTATGTCTGGTTCGTCCCGTCCGGGGCGGTGAAAGAAGATCTGCGCCAGGGCACGCTGGTGGCATTGCCGGTCACCACTCCCGGCCCCGGCGAACCTATTGGGGTTTTAACCCGCGTTGACGCCCCGCTCTCCGCCGCCACCCAGACGCTGCTCAGCGCGATACGTAAATCCATGCCGGTGTGATCACACTTCCCTCCAGCCCGTCTTGATGACGGGCTTTTTGTTTCCATTACTCAAATAATGCGAAATCATTCATTAACAATTGCACTAAACAATTTAACAGATTTATCATACCCGCCGAATTCACCAAATGGTTCATTCAAACAACACAGCGGTGAATTCTTTGGCGCTACATTGACGTCATGTTCGACTTTTTCATCAAGGATCTTCTCTTCTGTTACCCATTTGGTTCAGGGTTGAGTCTGCCCTGTCCAGTGAAGACAAGATTATTCAGGAGACAGAAATGGCTATAGGTAAATCGCTACGTGGGTTCCCCCGGATCCTGCAGTGGCTGCTGGTCGGTCTGATGGCGCTCATCGGACTGGCCGTAGGTGGACTGGGCTTTAAGCTCGCCACCGTCGGGGGAAGCTGGTACTTCCTGATCATGGGCGTGGTGATGCTTGTCGCCGCGTTTCTTATTGCGCGCGGTCGCACAAGCGGCATTATTCTGTATGCGGTGGCGTTTATCGCCTCGCTGATCTGGGCCGTGAACGATGCGGGCTGGGATTTCTGGCCGCTCTTCTCGCGCCTGTTCACCTTCGCGGTGCTGGCGTTCCTGTCCGCCCTCGTCTGGCCTTTCCTGCGCGGTGCGGATCGTCCGGTCAACAAAGCCCCGGCGTTTGGTATTGCCGCCGTGCTGGCGGTTGCGATGCTGGTGAGCTTCGGCTGGATGTTCAAGCCGCAGACCCTGGTCAGCGCCAGCGAGCCGGTGCCGGTTAAGCCGGTGGCGGAAGGCCAGCAGCAGAAAAACTGGGAGCACTGGGGTAACACCACCCACGGCGACCGCTTTGCGGCGCTGGACCAGATTAACAAGCAAAACGTTAACGATCTGAAGGTGGCCTGGGTTGCCCACACCGGCGACATCCCGCAGAGCAACGGCTCCGGCGCGGAAGATCAGAACACCCCGCTGCAGATTGGCGATACGCTCTTCGTCTGTACCCCATACAGCAAGGTTCTGGCGCTGGACGTCGACTCCGGTAAAGAGAAGTGGCGCTATGATTCCAAAGCCACTGCGCCAAACTGGCAGCGCTGCCGTGGTCTGGGCTATTTTGAAGACACCTCAAGCGTGACAACGTCACCGACAGAGACGCAGCCCGCCGCCTGTGCGCGCCGTCTGTTCCTGCCGACGACCGATGCCCGTCTGATCGCCCTTAACACCGACAACGGTAAGGTCTGCGAAGACTTTGGCGATCATGGCGTAGTTGATCTTAGCGTCGGCATGGGTGAAGTGAAGCCTGGATACTATCAGCAAACCTCCACCCCGCTGGTGGCGGGCAACGTGGTGGTTGTGGGCGGACGCGTAGCGGATAACTTCTCTACCGGCGAGCCTCCGGGCGTGGTGCGTGCCTTTGACGTGCATACCGGGAAACTGGCCTGGGCCTGGGATCCGGGCAATCCGAACATCACCGGGCTGCCGCCGGAAGGCCAGACCTACACCCGCGGGACGCCGAACGTCTGGTCAGCCATGTCCTATGACGCGAAGCTGAACCTGATTTACCTCCCGACCGGTAACGCCACCCCGGACTTCTGGGCCGGCGAGCGTACTGAACTGGATGATAAATACAGCTCTTCGATTGTGGCGGTGGATGCCACGACCGGACAGGTGCGCTGGCATTTCCAGACCACCCACCACGACCTGTGGGACTTTGACCTGCCGTCGCAGCCGCTGCTGTACGATCTGCCGGACGGTAAAGGCGGCTCCACGCCGGTGCTGGTGCAGACCAGCAAGCAGGGCATGATCTTCATGCTCAACCGCGAAACCGGCCAGCCGGTGGCGAAGGTGGAAGAGCGTCCGGTGCCTGCCGGTAACGTCGAAGGCGAGCGTTATTCCCCTACCCAGCCGTACTCTGTCGGCATGCCGATGATCGGCAACCAGACCCTGACCGAATCCGACATGTGGGGTGCCACCCCGGTTGACCTGCTGCTGTGCCGCATCCAGTTTAAAGAGATGCGTCATCAGGGCGTCTTTACCCCGCCGGGTCTGGATCGCTCCCTGCAGTTCCCGGGCTCGCTTGGCGGGATGAACTGGGGCAGCGTGTCGGTTGACCCGAACAACAGCCTGATGTTTGTGAACGACATGCGTCTGGGGCTGGCGAACTACATGGTGCCGCGCGCGAATGTTGCTAAAAACGCCAGCGGGATTGAGATGGGGATCGTGCCGATGGACGGTACGCCGTTTGGCGCGATGCGCGAACGCTTCCTGTCTCCACTGGGCATTCCGTGCCAGAAACCGCCGTTCGGTACTATGTCTGCGGTGGATCTGAAGTCCGGCAAGCTGGTGTGGCAGGTACCGGTCGGTACCGTGGAAGATACCGGCCCGCTGGGGATCCGCATGCATATGCCAATCCCGATCGGTATGCCGACCCTGGGCGCGTCTCTCTCCACCCAGTCCGGCCTGCTGTTCTTCGCCGGGACTCAGGATTTCTACCTGCGCGCGTTTGATACCGCGAACGGGAAAGAGATCTGGAAAGACCGTCTGCCGGTGGGCAGCCAGTCCGGCCCGATGACCTACGTGTCGCCGAAAACCGGCAAGCAGTACATCATCATCAACGCCGGTGGTGCGCGTCAGTCTCCGGATCGCGGGGATTACATCATCGCCTACGCGTTGCCTGATAAGAAGTAAGCGCGTTAGCGTCAAGCCGGCCCTCAGGTGGCCGGCTTTTTTTTGCTTACGGCTTCGCGGTGAGGGAGTTTTCGATCCAGGTCGCCGTTGTGCCGTTCTGATAACTGACCACCAGGTTCTGATGGACCCCGGCTGGCCAGCAGCTGCGCATTACCGCGCGTTTGGTTTCATCGAAGAAAGGTTTATCCCCTGCCGCTTCGTAGTCCGCTGCGCGGCCGTTCAGCTTGACGTTAAACGACACCGTCACCCGGCCGGAATATTTCTGCGCCGCGGCCTGCTCAGGATAGCGCGGCTGCACCCGGTAGACGTCGCCGTCGCAGTCCACCTGCCCGTTATCCACGGTCGACGAACTGCCGCCCACCGGGAAGGAGAGCCCGACGCCCACCCCGCTGTTGCCCCCGCCGCCGCCAATCCCTATTCCGCCAATGCCCACGCTGCCGCCCGATGCACATCCGGCCAGCAACCATGCGACGCAAATCACCTGCGTAAACTGTTTCATTGCCTTTTCCTCTTCAGCCCTTACAACCAGCATAGCGGGGAATAAAAAAGGGTTCATGTCGAAACATGAACCCTTTTTTTGCCCGGCGGCGCTTCGCTTGCACGGGCCTACATGCTGTGCCGAACCCGTAGGCCCGGTAAGGCGCAGCCGCCACCGGGCAGGATACGCGTGGGGATCAGAAGGTTTCCCAGTTATCGCCATCGGCGACGGCCGGGCGCAGCGGTGCGGCTGGCGCTGCTGGCGCGGCCTGAACGCTGCTGCGGGCCGGGTTCATACCCTGCAGGCGGAAAGTCCCTACCGCTTCGGTCAGACGCGCAGCCTGATCTTCCAGCGAAGCCGCCGCAGCTGAGGCTTCTTCCACCAGCGAGGCGTTCTGCTGGGTCACTTTATCCATCTCCGAGATGGCCTGGCTGACCTGCACAATACCGCGGCTCTGCTCGTCGGAGGCGGCAGCGATCTCCAGCATGATATCGGTGACGCGTTTAACCGCTTCGACGATCTCGTTCATAGTGTTGCCTGCGGCAACCACTTCGCCGGAGCCCTGGTCGATAAGGGAGACCGATTCGCTGATCAGCCCCTCAATCTCTTTCGCGGCGTTGGCGCTGCGGCTGGCCAGAGTGCGGACTTCGCTGGCGACCACGGCAAACCCGCGCCCCTGCTCACCGGCTCGGGCAGCTTCCACCGCGGCGTTGAGCGCCAGGATATTGGTCTGGAAGGCGATACTGTTGATGACCGCGGTGATCTCAGAGATTTTCTTCGAGCTGCTGGAGATGTTGCCCATGGTTTTCACCACCCCGGAGACCATCTGGCCGCCGCGGCTGGCTTTGCCGGAGGCATCTTCCGCCAGTTTGCTGGCGTGGTGCGCGTTATCGGCGTTCTGCTTCACGGTGGCGGTCAGCTGTTCCATGCTGGCGGCGGTCTGTTCAATGGCCGCAGCCTGCTGCTCGGTACGTGATGAGAGGTCGGTGTTACCGGCGGAGATTTCGCTGGTGCCACGATAGATCTCTTCCGCGCCCTGGCGCACGGTGCCCACGGTATTCACCAGCGAACGCTGCATGGTTTGCAGATCGTGGGTCAGACGGCCAATCTCGCTGCGCCCGGTCAGGTCTTCGGCCAGGGTCAGGTCGCCCTTCGCGATGTGCGCAATACGGTTCGCGGCGCGTTGCAGCGGGTTAATCACCGTGCGACGCAGCACGATAAAGGTGATCACCGTCAGCACCAGCGCCAGACCAAAGGCGCCAACCATAAACATCAGCCCCAGCTGGGTGCGGGTATGTGCCTGCTCGGTGAGCATATTGGCGCGATCGGTACGGATCTTAATCGCCTTCAGCAACACCTCGTTATAGGCATCATCCAGCGGACGCGCCGATTCATTTTCATGGTTGATGATGGCTTCGAACATGCCGTTTTTGGCATATTTCAGCATCGGCTGCATGCCGTCGATATAAGCCTGGTAATTCGTTTTCAGTTCGCCGTCCAGCGCTTCGTCCGCCGGGGTGCGAACGCCACGGTTCATGTAAATGGCGAAGCTGTCCTGCGACTGTTTGATGCGCTGTTCGGCTTCGGCGATGTTCTTTTTCATCGCGTCCATTTCGGCGATACGGCTGGCCGCACCCGCGTGGATCATATTGATACGCGCTGTGCGCAGATGGTTTGAACTGTTTGATAACCCGGTACGCACCTGAATTTCAGACGTCACATCCTGCTGGTCTTTGTCCGCCTGCAGTAAAAAATAGCCTGCCAGCCCGGCGCTCAGGGCAAACAGCAAAATAATACCACCCAAAATCGAGGAGATAAGCGGGAGCAGCCTGATGTGGTGCAGGAAGCCCAGCTTATGTTGCGCCCGAACTGTTGTTGTTTTGTCCATAGCCGTTGACTCTCTCATAGGTAAGATGCGTGGAAACACGCCTGTAAAGTAGTCATCGGCACTACAACGATTTTGATTACGGCTAAAATCGCAACACTGGTCACACTTTCGCAATGATTTTTAAAGAGATGTCGTCCCGCTGCCCATCAAGGCCAGCGGGAGAAAGGTTTATCAGTTATCGCCGAAATGGATAACGGTACGGATGGACTTACCTTCATGCATCAGATCGAAGGCTTCGTTGATCTGATCCAGCGGCAGGCGGTGGGTAATGAACGGATCGAGCTGAATTTTGCCCGCCATCGCATCTTCTACCATGCCCGGCAGCTGGGTACGGCCCTTAACGCCACCAAACGCAGAACCACGCCATACGCGGCCGGTAACCAGCTGGAATGGACGGGTTTTGATCTCCTGACCCGCACCGGCCACGCCGATGATGACGCTTTCGCCCCACCCCTTGTGGCAACACTCCAGCGCGGCACGCATCACGTTGACGTTGCCAATGCATTCGAAGCTGAAGTCGACGCCGCCGTCGGTGAGTTCAACAATGACGTCCTGCACCGGCTTGTCGTAGTCGTTCGGGTTGATGAAATCGGTCGCGCCCATTTCGCCAGCCAGCTTGAATTTCTCCGGGTTGGTGTCTACGGCCAGGATGCGTCCGGCTTTCGCCTGCACTGCGCCCTGAATCACGGCCAGACCGATACCGCCCAGACCGAATACCGCAACGGTATCGCCCTCTTTCACTTTTGCGGTGTTGTGGACGGCACCGATGCCGGTGGTGACGCCGCAGCCCAGCAGGCAGACTTTATCCAGCGGTGCCTGCGGGTTTACTTTTGCCAGCGAGATTTCGGCGCAGACGGTGTATTCGCTGAAGGTGCTGGTGCCCATGTAGTGATAGATCGGCTCGCCGTTGTATGAAAAACGGGTGGTGCCGTCCGGCATCAGGCCTTTACCCTGGGTAGCGCGAACCGCCTGGCAGAGGTTGGTTTTGCCGGATTTGCAGAACTTACACTCGCGACACTCTGCGGTGTACAGCGGGATGACGTGGTCGCCCGGCTGCAGGCTGGTGACGCCCTCGCCGACTTCCACCACCACGCCACCGCCCTCATGGCCGAGCACCGCCGGGAAAACGCCTTCCGGATCTTCACCCGACAGGGTAAACGCATCGGTGTGGCACACGCCGGTATGGGTGATTTTGACCAGCACTTCGCCTTTTTTCGGCGGTGCCACGTCAATTTCAACGATTTTCAACGGCTGGCCAGGGCCAAATGCAACAGCAGCACGTGATTTCATCTTGCTTTCCTTTTAGTGATGTCAGGTTTTTATTTTAGATAAGAGCGCAGCAAATGGCCGACTTCCGCCATTCTGACGGCCCGCTGATCGGCAGTGGTCTCGCCCGCCACCAGCTCATCTTTGAGGTGAATTTCAACCATCTCGCCCATCAGGCCGTTTGCGGCGCCGCGCACTGCGGCGATCTGCTGCAGGATAGAGAGGCAAGGCTCGCCGGATTCAAGCGCCCGCTCCAGGGCATCGACCTGCCCGCGAATGCGGCGCACGCGCGTCAGGACACGTTTTTTGTCTTCAGGTGAATGTGGCATCGGAGGGCTCCTGGATACTGTAGGGGGGTATACTATTTTATTTTATACAGACCTGCAAACGGGAATGTCCAAAGATGTTTTGGGGGAACGCGAAAGTCTGGATGGGAAAGGTTTGATGAGAATACAGGAGAAATTGCTGCCCTGGTTAAGGGCAGTCGGCGTAGGCAGTATTATGCGTGATCGCTATTAAGCAACTTATGAGTGAAACCCGTCAGGCATAAGCGATGCTTAAATATCATCCCGCGTGAAACCAACAACTATTTCGAGCGTATTGCGGATGACTTCGGCAGCCTCTTGATCGGATGTTTGTTCAAGGGCGTAAATCAACTGCAGAATAATTTGCTTATTGGTAAGGTTATCTCCGCTGAGAATAATACATCTTATCGCTGAACCTAAAACGGCAGCCTCAACGGACAAGGAACTTCCAGCTGAACGGAAGTAAGTTGCCAGCGCCTGATCCTGAAGTGCATTGAAATGCTGTGTATGCAGAGAAGTCGCAGTATTCATATTTTTCACTCTAAGGTTAATGTTTTTTATCGTATTTATGCTGTGCAGTATTCACCATGAGATGGTGCATGCTGTTGATAAGACAATTTTTTCTGGCTTCTGGGTGTACGCGACTACTGGATTTAACCTTTTGCTCAACCTCGACTGCGGCCGCAGAGAGCGCGCTTCTTCTTTCAGCGTCACGCTCCATGCTGGCCATAATTTTCAGTTTGACTGCCAGCGTCTTAAAATTTATTGGACCGTTGTCTTTTAAAATTAACAACACAGCTTCGCCAATAAGATCGTCTCTCAGTCTTTCAGATTTCGTTCTGTGCATAACTGTTCTCACGTGCCTGCTTTAAGCCACAGATGTGCTAACATTCTTTATCGTTCAAAAAACAGAGCGATCAGCTGATTGTAATGGGCAATTTCTTCTTCATCTTCCGTCTGTTCTACCCGGCGTAATAACCTGGTACAGATAGCAAGACGGCTTAGATTACGTCCCTCATTCAGGATCTCACCGACAATCAAGCCCAGGGTCTCCTGCTGGCTACGCATACTGGCTTTATTAAAATAGGCGGTGATTGCCTCAGCTGAACTTTGGCGCGAACTGTTGCCTCGCATAGGTGCTCCGGATTGACATTTAGGTTAGGGGTTAAACTGATGTTAAAAATATACTAAACCTCAGTAGTTGTACATGGCGACTGTACAAGTTTTTGCGATTTTAATTAGCCAGCTAAGTTATCTTTACAAATAACAGCGTGTTAACAAGCACTTAAAATTGTCAGGCGTTCAAAAATTTACAAAACTTTCTTGCGTAAGTCTTTCATTAATAAAACTTAAGTATTACCCATCAAGCATCTCTCCCTGCCTGTAATCAGAGCTTTCAGCAGATCGTAAGCCGCTCTGCGGACCGCTCATTTCGACACAAAGGCTGTACAACTTCTGGCATGTTCAGATACGCCCTGGGAAAGGAGAAAATTTTCCAGGGCTGCGCCTGACGTTTAGCTACCCCAGTTTTTCACTGCATACGGTCATCAGGCGCAATCCCGGCCTTACACCGGCTTGATATTCTGATTCATCCGGAACAGATTCATCGGATCGTACTTACTTTTCAGTTCCACCAGCCGATCCCAGGTTGCGCCGTAGGCAAAGGCGATACGGTCGGTCTCCTCCTGGGTGAGGAAGTTGATATAGGCTCCGCTGCTGGCGAAAGGCTGGGTTTTGGCGAAGAACTCCCGGGCCCAGGCGACGCAGCGTTCATCCTCTTCGGCGGTTTCCCAGCGCCCGTGCACGTTCATGACGTAGTTTGCATCCCGGCTTGAGTAGGCCATCGCCTCGGGCGCAACCTGGGTCGTATGGCCGCCAATGGTGCCAATGAAGATCTCGCAATGAGGTGACGGCAGTCTGGCGGCGTAGTCGACGATGGCATCAATGACGCCCTCGCTGATTTGCACGAAGTTGTGCGATTTCCAGTAGTTACGCGCCCCTTTTGCCAGCAGCGGATCGAAGGCCTGCTGCCAGGCGACGTAGGGCATTACGCCGATGTGCTCGCCGATTGCCGTGCCGAACCCGCGCAGCGGCGCAATGAGTTGCTCGCCCATTTCGGGATGCCCCACATAGCACAGAGCGAGCGCCACCATCTCCTTCCCGTGCGCCTCTTCAGGCAGGAAAGGCAGCGGCGGCGCCTTGCGGGTGACCATCCAGACGTTCAGCTCTTCCGGCATCGTCTGGGTGAAGCGGGCAAACTGTGATATCACGGACCTCGCTTGATCGAACGGAAAAACGATCAGCCCGCTCAGCACGTCCGGCCCGACGGGGTGCAGCTGGAATTCAAAGCGCGTTACCACGCCAAAATTGCCCCCGCCGCCCCGCAGTCCCCAGAAGAGATCCGCGTTTTCGGATCCGCTGGCATGCAGCAGACGGCCATCTGCCGTAACAACTTCCGCCGAGAGCAGATTGTCGATGGTCATGCCGTACTTGCGGCTCAGCCAGCCAAACCCGCCCCCCAGAGTCAGGCCGGCCACCCCGGTGGTGGAATTAATGCCCAGCGGCGTGGCAAGCCCATGCGCCTGTGCCGCCGCATCAAAATCACCCAGCGTGCAGCCGGGCTCGACGGTGGCCCGGCGGGTGTTCAGATCCACCTCTACCCGCTTCATCAGCGAAAGGTCGATCATCAGACCGTCGTCACAGACGGCATTGCCCGCGATGTTGTGCCCTCCTCCCCGGATTGAGATGAGAAGATGTTGCTCGCGTCCAAACTGGATGGCTTGCACTACGTCCTCGGTGGATGTGCAGCGAACGATGAGCGCGGGCTTGCGGTCGATCATGGCATTCCAGATCTGACGCACCTCGTGGTAATCGTCATCTTCAGGAAAGAGTATCTTCCCCTGAAAATGCGCTCTGAACTCATCGATTTCAGCCTTTGATAACGCCTTCATGATTGTTCCCCCTGCTCTGTTTAACCCTACTAATTATGGTAGGTTTGAGAGCGTCGGGCGTTAAAAATGGGGTAGCAAGCCGGGCCTCCCCCGGTGCTTTTCAGCATAACCTTAAGGCAACATCTCTATTTCCCTACCAGACTTAGGCTTTTTACTTTTAAGGAGCCCACGCCATGAGGCGTCTGTTTACGTCGATTTTCTCCAGCCCCGAGTCGCTGCTACAGGTAATGAGCCAACAGGAAATTATTGAAGCCGTGGAGGACGGGGATCGCATTATTATCGATCAGGATGGTAACGCCTCGGTCAACTTCAAAAGCCGGGAGGTACGTGAGGACTTTCTGCGCCATGTTAACGCGTTGAAGAGGGCCTGAGATGGGAACGGCGATCTTTATGGTGCTGATGGTTTCCGGGTACTGGTACACCAGCCGCGATCTCTCCACCCGCTTTAAAATCAAGCGATCCTTTGGCTGGGACGTCTATTTTCTCGTGGCGCTCTACGGCTGCATCTTCGTATTGCAGGGCGTGCTTGCCACCGGCCTGGTGTGGCTGGTGCTCCTCGCCGCCTCCTGGGCCGCCAATACTTTCCACTTTGCCTCGCAGGACTACGCCAACTGGCAAATGGACTTTATGAACTGGAGCTTTCTGGGGATTCAGGCACCGGTAGTGGTGATGCTGGCCTTCGCCATTCTGTTTTGCCTCTACCGTTCGAACTGGGCGGGCAGCGCCAGGCTGGACGGCGAAGGCCGCAAGCAGCTTTACAAGCGCCTGTCACAGGCCAGCGGTATTGAACAGCTGCTCTATCAGTGTATGGAAGAAGGCGAGCTGGCGCTGGTGACGCTGAAATCGCGGCGGATCTATATCGGCATGATCCATACCGCGACCCTGGAATATGAAAAAACCGCCAATATCGTGCTGATCCCGATGCTGAGCGGCTATCGCGACGGCAAAACGCTGAGCCTGTGCATTGAGCATAACTACAGCAAATGGTACGCCGACCACGATATTACGCTCGATTCACAGCCCAAAAGCGCGATGGCTTTCCGCAAGGTGATCATGCTGGACCAAATTGAAAGTCTTTCACTTTTCGATCCTGCCAGCGCCAGTTCGCTGGATCTGGAACGGCACGCGGAGAGTGCAGAGTGAATTTTTTTCACGATCATGAAGATGGCTCATGTTGCAGTGAAATTTAGTCGCTTTCACTCCCCTCCTGGCTCTGGCATAACGTTACTCATATTAACGTATGAGCAACATAAAGGGTGATTTCGCAACAGCGTCACGCTTTATGCCAGAGCCTGGAAACGTCACCATGAATAACGATTTCACCTTTACCATTAAGCGCAGCCGTTTCGATGAGAATTACAATCCTTCGGAAAACACGCGCATCACCACTAATTTTGCCAATCTGGCCCGCGGCGATAACCGTCAGCAGAACCTGCGCAACACCCTGGTGATGATGGATAATCGCTTCAACACCTTAGCGCACTGGGACAACCCGAAAGGCGATCGTTATTCCGTCGAACTGGACATTATCTCCGTTGAGATGAATATCGCAGGTGAAGACAATGCCACCACCTTCCCGGCGATTGAAATTTTAAAAACCAATATCATTGATAAAAAAACCAATGAGCGTATCGAAGGGATCGTCGGGAATAACTTCTCGTCCTATGTCCGGGATTATGATTTCAGCGTACTGCTGCCCGATCACAATAAAAACCAGCCTGAATTCAGCATTCCGGATAACTTTGGCGAACTGCACGGCAACATCTTTAAGCACTTCGTTAATTCTGCGGAATATAAAGCTAACTTCAGCAAACCGCCCGTGATCTGCCTGAGCGTCTCCAACAAAAACAGCTACCAGCGTATTGGCAATGTGCATCCGGTTTTAGGCATTGAGTACCAGCAGGAAGGCACCTCACTGACGGAGGCCTATTTCAAAAAGATGGGCCTCCAGGTTCGCTATTTTATGCCGCCAGACAGCGCCGCGCCGCTGGCATTTTTCTTCTCCGGCGATTTGCTGAGCGACTACACCTTCCTGGAACTGATCGGCACTATCAGCACCATGGAGACTTTCCAGAAAATCTATCGTCCTGAGATTTACAACGCCAACTCGGTCGCCGGGCACTATTACCAGCCCAGCCTGACGAACCTGGATCACTCCCTGACCAAGATTGTTTACGATCGCGAAGAGCGTAGCCAACTGGCGATTGAGCAGGGAAAATTTACCGAGAAACATTTCATCAAGCCGTACAAAAATATTCTTGAGCAATGGTCTGCTCACTGCGCGCTTTGATTAATTAAAACGATAAGGTCACCTGTTATGAAAACATTGCTCCCCACCTCCACGGCCGGCAGCCTGCCGAAACCGTCCTGGCTGGCACAACCGGAGACCCTCTGGTCGCCGTGGAAATTGCAGAACGAGGAATTACTTGCCGGGAAACAGGATGCGCTGCGTCTCTCTCTGGACGATCAGCTGCGGGCCGGGATTGATATCGTCAGCGACGGTGAACAGACCCGCCAGCACTTCGTCACCACCTTTATCGAGCACCTCTGCGGCGTCGATTTTGAGAAACGCGAAGTGGTGAAAATCCGTAACCGCTATGACGCGAGCGTGCCGACCGTCGTGGGTGCCGTCTCCCGCCAGAAGCCGGTGTTTGTTGACGATGCGAAGTACTTACGTCAGCTCACCACTCAGCCGATCAAATGGGCGCTGCCGGGCCCGATGACCATGATCGACACCCTTTACGACAACCACTACAAAAGCCGCGAAAAACTGGCCTGGGAGTTCGCAAAAATTCTCAACCAGGAAGCCAGAGAACTGGAAGCGGCCGGGGTCGATATTATTCAGTTCGACGAACCTGCCTTTAACGTCTTCTTTGATGAGGTGAATGACTGGGGGATCGCCGCCCTGGAGCGCGCCATCGAAGGGCTGAAATGCGAAACGGCGGTGCACATCTGCTACGGATACGGCATTAAAGCCAATACCGACTGGAAGAAGACGCTGGGCTCAGAGTGGCGCCAGTACGAAGAGGCGTTCCCAAAACTGCAGACCTCGAATATCGATATTATCTCGCTGGAGTGCCACAACTCCCGCGTGCCGATGGATCTGCTGGAGCTGATCCGCGGCAAAAAGGTGATGGTCGGGGCCATCGACGTGGCAACCAGCACCGTCGAGACGCCAGAAGAGGTGGCCGCTACGCTGCGCAAGGCGCTGCAGTTCGTCGATGCCGACAAACTCTACCCTTCCACCAACTGTGGGATGGCGCCGTTATCCCGTGAGGTGGCGAACGGTAAGCTCAACGCATTAAGCGCCGGAGCGGAGATTATCCGCAGGGAACTGGCGGGGAAATAAGCGTTCAGGCCGGGCTCGCGAGGCGCGCCCGGCTGATTACAAACGGCGGCCGCGAGCCCAGTAGGCCATAAAGCTGATTGTCTCCTTCGACAGGTTTCGTTCCCCGCTCAGATAGCGTCGCAGATGCTTCACCGCGCTGGATTCCGCCGCCACCCAGCCGTGGAACCGATTATCGCTTTGCGCGCGATCCCACAGCAGTTCTCCTTCGGCCTCTTCCCGCACCTCCTGACTCCGGGTCAGGGCATACTCCGGCAGCTTCACGTGCTGTTTGACGGCCTGTAGCAGGGCTTCACCGTGGCAGGCCCCGGTCACCTCGCGCGCCCGCCAGTGCACTTCCGCAAAGTCATAGGCGCTGAGATCGATACAGTCGCCCTGCTTCGGCACTTCGATAAACACCTGTACCTGCGGGGGCGTATCACGCTGAGCAAGTTGCTCCAGGATCCCTTTTACCGCAGGCCAGGCCGTTTCATCGGCAATAATCAGACCCTGTTCTGCCTGAGGATGGGGATCCCACTCGTAGCCCCCGCTGTCTTCGGGATAGTCACGGTTGGGCGCGACGATCTGAAGGTCATCGCCCGGTTGTGCCCCTGTTGCCCAGGCAGACGCCGGACCTTCGGTGCCGTGCATGACAAACTCCACCTCCATCTCGCAGGCCTCGACGTTCACCCGACGTAGCGTGTAGGTGCGCAGGATCGGCCGTATCGCTTCCGGCAGAGACTTGATTTGCTCCCACCAGGAGCCTTCGGGCGTCAATGCCAATGGCGTGCCGTTCAGCGACGGGAAAAGCAGTTTAATGCGCTGATCCGGTGCGTCTGATTTCATATGGCGCACGTCGTCACCCCGGAACACGCAGCGCAGCATAGAGGGCGAAAGCACCTCTTTTCGCGCCAGTTTTACGTTGAATAAGCGATAACTCTGCACAGCCGACATACCTTCACCTTAACGCGCGTCGTGAATTTGTGATGTGCCGATGGTAACAAACGAAAATGATAATGAGAACGCTTATTAAGTGCGGAGTACTGCGAATCAAAACCTTACTTTTCCAGGGCAGCCACGATAGCGGCTTCCATCTTCTCCGGGGTGGTTATCGGCGCAAAACGCTTGATCGGCTTGCCGTCGCGTCCGATCAGGAATTTCGTGAAGTTCCACTTGATCCGCCCGCCCAGCACGCCGGGCAATGCGTCCTTCAGGTAACGAAACAGCGGGTGCGCAGCCGCGCCGTTGACCTCGACTTTCTCGAACATCGGGAAGCTCACGCCGTAGTTGATGTGGCAGGTCCGGGCGATGTCATCAGCCCCGCCGGGTTCCTGTTTGCCGAACTGGTTGCAGGGAAAACCCAGCACCACCAGCCCCTGAGAGGCGTACTTTTTATAGAGCGTTTCAAGACCTGCATATTGTGGGGTGAAGCCGCACTGGCTGGCCGTGTTGACCACCAGAACGACTTTACCCGCATAGTCGGCCATGGAGATGGGCTCGCCACTCAGACGGGTGGCAGAAAGTTGATGAAAATTCGTCATCCAAAAAACCTCAAAATCATGATGGCACCCTGCCACTGACAAGGTGCCCACAGAAAAACTTACTTCACCGTTTCAATTTTAGGCGGCTGCCAGGTGCCATCCAGAATCGGCTGTTCACCCCAGTACGCGCGAATGTAGAGGGACAGATTGCCGTCAGGCGCCGGAAGCCAGTTATTCACTTTATCATCTGATGGGCGGGTTTTGCTGACATACAGCGTCAGGGAGCCGTCATCGTTGTACTTCAGGTTTTTGTTTTTGGTCCCCAGCGAGAAGCGGTTCAGCTCGTTAGGGCTGAACAGATGCTTACTGTTATAGAGCGTTAATGACCAGAACCCTTTCACCGGCGGCAGTTCGCCTTTCGCGAAGGTCACCGTGTAGTCATGGTCTCCAGAGAGCTGGGTGCCCGCAGCATCGTTATCGGTGTAGAAATACTGGGTTTCGTTCGGTTTGTTATCGAACATGTTTGATTTTGAGGTGCCGGTACGGTTGTAGTAGTCCACCCCAAACTCGGCGTTGTTTTTTGAACGGTTCCAGCCGTTGCCCGCCGGTACGCCGTTGTTCTTCCACTTAAAGAAATCAGCAATGACGGTTTTATCCGTCTCTACGGCGGCAGCATCCATCCATTTGCGGATTTCCGGGTTTTTCTTGCCAGCCTCGACAAGGTGACGGTACTGGGCGTACATGGCCTCTTCGCCAGGCAGCGGCGGCACTTTTTCCAGCACATTGGCGAACTGGTCGAAGAATTTCTCCGGAATAACCCAGCGCGTCTCGCCCGCGCTGGCATCCGGTTTATCGCCGATGGCCGGGATTTTCGAGTATTCGAAGGATTTCATTTTGCCGTCAAACTGACTAAGCGGGTAGGTCATAATCTCTTTGATCGGGGCCTGGATCGCCGCCCGGTCTTCCGGGGTGTCATCCATCTGGACGCGAGGAATAACGTTGGCCATTTCGGTGGAGGACTGAATCACACCGTTAATGCCCTGCGGGGTTTCCCCTTTCCAGTTGGGCCCGACAAGCAGATAAAAACCGGGTTTGGTGGCGTAAGGTTTACCGACGTTACCAATCTGATTGGTGCGGGCATCGTAAATGGCGTACACCCAGAAGCGTTCGCCGAAATCGGGAACCTGGATCACAATCGGCTCTTTATCCAGTTCGAAGAAGCCCAGCCCGTAGGCCACGTCCTGGTTTGGACAGGTAACGAAGGTCTCCTCCGGCTTGATGTAGTCCGTCAGCATGCTGAGCTGGCCCATCGGCGCTACCGGCACCATGCCGCCGTTCAGCGCCGGGTAAGGCGCTTTGGTGATGGTTTCCCGACGGTTAAACTGATTCACCATCGGCCAGCCCCAGATATAGGCCTGCTGCGCGATGGCTTTGACATAGCTCTCCGGCATGGTGACATCCGCCGACGGCTGCGTGAGCTGATCGAACTGGGTGGCATGAGGAATGGTGAGCGGTTCGGTCTGGGCGAACGCGCCCGCGCTAAGCGCCAGAGTTGTAAACAGTGCCAGATACTTTATTTTCATCACGTCATTCACCTTTATTGGTTTGTCTGGACCAGGTCATCCGGGATCCATGTTTGATCGTAGAATCCGTCTTCGGTGCCATACAGACGCAGCGCCACGAGGAAATTACGGTCAGGAACGGTTTTGATAAAGGCGCTATCTTCCACACCGTCCGGTTTATTCGGGCCGAACCAGAGGTCGATAGAGCCATCGTTGTTTTTCGGGATGTTGTAATAGCCGTTGGTGGACGGTAACAGCTGATCGGTTTCCGGCATGGTGCCGTCGGTAATATTGTAGGCAGTCACGGCCCAGAACAGCGCCGCAGGTAGGTTTGGCGGCAGGTGCAACTTATAGGTATTGCTGCCGTTCAGGAACTTGCCGGACCCGTCTTTGGTGGCAAACGGATATTTGGAACCCGCACCGGTGGTATGCATCACCATTGCCGCCGCGCTGGAGTACGCAATCTGGAAGAAGGCCGCGCGCTGGTTGGCATCAAGGGTGCCGTACTGCATCCACTCTGCGGTAGCACCCGCCCAGGAGGTCTCCCACTGACGGTCTTTGTAATAGAGCTGACGCTGGTCATCACGCCCCACCTGACGACGCGCGAGGATCATGCGCGGCGCGGTTTCCACGGCTTTGTTCAGTAGCTCCTGCTGTTTGGCCGTCGGGGTGAACGGCTTGCCCTTCACAATGCCGATGCTGAGCAGCGCGCTGCGGGTGGCATCCGGGATCGCGGTCAGCGGTTCATAATCCACAAAGGTTTTCAGCTTTTGCCAGTAGCTGGCGTCGGTGGGATAAACCATGTTCACCCGCTTCCCGCTGGCATCCGGGAACTGCATCGGCTTCACGTCCTTTTCCACATCCCAGAGGGGATAGACGCGGGTGGTTTCGGCATTTTTCACCGCCGGGAGCGGATCGGGTTTGCCTTCACCTTTCCCCATGATGGTTCTGAAGAAGAGGAAGACGTTATAGGTTGAGGATTTAAAGGCGTAATACCCCTGCGGCACAGGACCGTCGTAATCCGGCGGCAGAAGTAAATAGAGGCCACCCCGGGCGCGGTCTGGCCCGATGGCCCCCACGTCGGTAATGGTTTTCTGGAAGAAGTCGGTAAACATCCCGATGACGTTCGGTGGCGCTTTGATCACCAGCGGCCCCGTCTCCTTCAGATCCAGATAACTCATGGAATAGATCACATCCCCGTTAGGCGTAGGCACCACCGCCCGGCTGTCCATCCGCTCTTTCCAGATCGGCAGGACGTTATAGCCTTTACCAAACGCAGCTTCAGAGCCATCGCGCAGGCCAATGGTATTCAGCAGCGGCAGGGTCTGGATGTAGGCCTGAACCGCATCCTGATAATAGAGTTCGTCGCTTAATGACTGCGCTTCCTGCTCCGGTAACCAGTTACCGTTATTCAGTTGCTTCATCAGGGGGGAAAGCGGCGCGTCGGCGGCCATTGCGGGTTGGGCTAAAGCGAGTGACAGCAAAACGGCAGAAGTAACTATTCGGCGTTTCATAGGTGTATCCCGATATAAGAGTAGTAAAAGCGAAATGAACGACTTACATACGATCGGTGATGACTTTTGGCATAAAACAAACGAGACAGAATGTTCTTAGAAAGGATAGTTGGTTTTGCAAAATGAATAGTGTTTTGAGCTATTTAAAATCCGGGAAATACACAACCTATACTTAAGAAAACCCTCGGAGGTAATTATGTGCGGACGTTTCGCCCAGGCGCAGACCCGGGAAGAGTATCTTGCCTTTCTTGCGGATGAAGCGGAGTGCGACATCCTCTACGACCCGGAACCCATCGGGCGCTATAACGTCGCGCCTGGCACCAAAGTATTGCTGCTCAGCGAGCGCGACGATCTGTTGCATCTCGACCCGGTGTTCTGGGGCTACGCCCCTGGCTGGTGGGATAAGCCGCCGCTGATCAACGCCCGTCTGGAAACTGCCGCCAGCAGCCGGATGTTTAAGCCGCTGTGGAACCACGGTCGGGCGATTGTCTTTGCCGACGGCTGGTTCGAGTGGAAAAAAGAGGGAGACAAAAAGCAGCCTTACTTTATCGCGCGCGCCGACGGACAGCCCATTTTTATGGCGGCGATCGGCAGCACCCCGTTTGAGCGCGGGGATACTGCGGAAGGGTTCCTGATCGTGACCGCCGCGGCAGATAAAGGGCTGGTGGATATCCACGACCGGCGACCGCTGGTGCTGACGCCGAAGTCAGCACGCGAATGGCTGCGCGAAACGGTGAGCGGCAAAGAGGCTGAAGAGATCGCCCGGACGGGCGCGGTACCCGCAGATGAATTCCACTGGCATGCCGTCACGCGGGCGGTGGGGAATGTAAAAAATCAGGGGCCAGAATTGATCAATAAAATAAGTGAGCCGTAAAATAAAACCCGATTTTATTAATAATGATTATTTGCAGAAATAACGAAGCGCCAGCAAATATACATTCATCACCAGCGTAGCGGTAAAATAATAATTCAGGAGGGCCAGAATTAACCCTCCCCTTTAACACCTAAACCACCTGTTTTGGCCAGCGTCTCCTTTTGGGAAGCGGCACGCATGAGTGTGCGGTGAGTCGGGTTCCGCAGACGGAACAAACAGCACCATGAGGTTGGGTTTGCGTGGGGCAAAAAGAGGTAAAACGAAACCTCTTGCTTGTGCAAACCGGGCACTCAAATTTTATGTTGGGAATAGCCCCTCCGGGCAGGTGAATAGAGTCACCACTATAGCGCAATTCTTAATCGCCCAGGGATATATCTTCCTTATCTGACAAATAATTACTTTTATCCTTTGCACTATTTTAGTGAAAGAGATTTATCTGACCCGAAGAAAGTCAGAAAAACGCGTGGTATATCGCGGGGATAACATTTCCCTTTTCATTTGCCATTTCTGCTCTATTCCCTGCCCGGCAAACCAGATGGTTCCGCGCCCTTGTTCATTAAGTTTATCGATAAGCGCCATTAACTCTGCGCTGTTGCGCCGGGGCGGATTTTCATCAAACAGATTCAGCTGCGCGACGCCAGAACTGAAAAAATCCCCCAGCATGACGCCGGCTTTCTGATAGCGCAGCCCTTCTCTCCAGATAATATCCAGACAGTGTGTCGCCGCTTCAATAATATCCCGGCTGTCTTCCGTTGGCGTCAGCAGTTTGGTTGAGGCGCTATTACCGTAATAAGGCTCGTTCAGCGCAAACGGCGACGTTTTCACGAAGGCTGAAATAAACCGGCAGTACTGGTGTTCAGCCCGCAGTTTCTCGGCGGCGCGGGCGGCATAGCTGCAGATGGCCTGGCGCATTGCCTCGTAATCCGTCACTTTTTCGCCGAACGAGCGGGAGCAGATAATCTCCTGCTTGTGCGGGGCATACTCTTCAAACCCCAGACAGGATTCACCGCGCAGCTCGCGTACGGTGCGCTCCAGCACCACGCTGAAATGTTTGCGGATCAGGGCCGTGGGGGTGTCCGCCAGCGCCAGCACGGTATGAATGCCCATCGCCTCCAGCTTTTTGCTCATCCGCCGCCCGATACCCCACACCTCGCCGACGGGCAGCGCCGCCATCAGCTTGCGCTGACGCTCAACGCGGGATAAATCCACCACGCCGCCGGTCTGCCGCTGCCATTTTTTTGCCGCGAAGTTGGCCAGCTTGGCGAGGGTTTTGGTGGGCGCAATACCCACCCCGACGGTCAGGTGCGTATGTTGCAGCACCGTCTGGCGAATTTCGCGGCCAAAGGCCTCCAGATTGCAGCAGTTGCTGACCCCGGTGAGATCGCAAAAAGCCTCATCAATCGAGTAGATCTCAACCCGCGGAGCCATCTCCTCCAGGGTGGTCATCACCCGATTGCTCATATCGGCGTACAGCTCGTAATTACTGCTGAAGGCGACAATGCCGTGGCGGCGGAAAATCTCTTTCTGTTTGAAATACGGCGCCCCCATCGTCACCAGCCCTTTCGCCTCGGCGCTGCGGGCAATCACGCAGCCATCGTTATTCGACAGCACCACCACCGGCCTTCCCTTCAGGTCCGGGCGAAACACCGTCTCGCACGAGGCATAAAAGCTGTTCACGTCGACAAGCGCAAACATGGTTATTTGCGCCCTTTTACGGGCGCGGTAACGCGTGGGTAGATGGGTGGCATAGTCTCAAATCCGTTTAACTGTATATATATACAGTATCAATGATTTTGCGAACAAATCAAGATGCTTACCGGCACAACGGCTGAGACTATGGTTCAGGTTAATAACCGAAGAGGCTTATTTGCAGGCCACCAGATCGGCCATCTGCTTAGCGTCAGGCAAACCGACGATCTGCTGCAGGGCGCGATCTTTATTCAGGTAATAAATGGCAGGCGTACCGCTGGCTCCGAGTTGCTCCATCAATTGCTGATTCTGCTGGATCTGCTTAAACACCGCTGGCGGCGTGTTACTTTTCAGCGCCGGTTTCGTTTTCCCGTCACTGCTTTCGAGGTCATGCCACACTTTAGCCGGATCGCTGGCGGAGAGGATCGCCGCCGCATACTGGGCGCTGTCCGGGCGGATCACGCCCACCAGCAGGGTTTTGGTGCTGATACTTTTATCCTTGAGATAAGGCTGGGCCTGATGCCAGAACTTGTTGCAGTACGGGCAGAAGGGATCGGAGAAGACCACCACCTGACACTTCGCGCCCGCGCTACCTTCTGCGATCCCCGGCGCGGCGGTGAGCTGTTTCCACATTTCGCGCCCGGCAGGAATATAGATCTCATCGTTGATGACCTTCTCGCTCAGGTTATTGCCCTCGGCATCGTACATATAGCCTGAAATAACGTGCTTTTTATCCGGGGTGAGATAGAGCGTGACGCCCATGTCCTGATATTTCCCCAGCCACCCTTCCACCCCGCCGGGGGCGCTGAACGGTTTAATAATTTCAATGCCCTGTTTCTGGACGTGTTTAATGGGTTCGGGCAAATCAGCGGTCTGCGCCAGGGCGCTGAAGCTTAAGGTCAACATCAACAGGGACAGGATCTTGTTCATTTTTTTTCCTCAGTAAAATCAGATGGCGCGGCCGCGTTAGCCTTTGCCAGGGCGGTCAGCAAGGCGTCTTTGCTCAGCAGGGAGGGCAATACATGCCCCTGCGGAACTGAAGGGCCAAAAATGGCGTTAAACGGAATGCCGCTGGCGCCGTAGCGCCTCAGGAACTGCTCGATTTCAGCGGAAGGCTGGCTCCAGTTGCCCTGCAACAGTACCACGTCGTCGCGGTTTAACGCGGCGATCACCTCAGGCCGGTGAAGCACCAGGACTTCATTCACCCGGCAGTTCAGGCACCAGTCGGCGGTGATATCCACCAGCACGCGTTTTCTGGCGTTCAGCGCGTCACTGAGCGCGGCCTCACTCAGCGGCTGCCAGTTCAGGGGTGAGCCGGCCTTGCCCTGGGGTTGCGGAGCCAGAAAAGCATACAGCCCGGCACCAAACAACACGCCAAAGGCCAGGCTGCGCAGATTTTCCCGGTGGTTCGGCATGGCCTTCGCGCAGCGGTAAAGGAAAAACGCCACCATCAGGCCGCCGCCGATCAGCACATAGCGTGCGCCCCACTCCTTCATCAGCAGCGACATCAGCCAGATGCAGGAGCCGAGCATCAGGATCACCAGCACCAGACGCAGCTTCCCCATCCAGGGGCCAGGCTTCGGCAGCCAGCGCGCCACCCCCGGCACCATGCTGATGGCCAGCCAGGGCAGACTCATGCCGATACCCAGAACAAAAAAGATGAGCCACAACTGATGGACGGGAGCCGCCAGGGCGAAGGTCACAGCCGTACCGAGGAAGGGTGCCGTACAGGGCGTGGCAAGCAGGGTCGCAAACGCGCCTTCGAGAAAACTCCCGCCGGTACCGTTGCCGCCAGCGGTCGCCAGCCGGGTGGTGAGCGTGGAAGGCAGACGGATCTCTATCAGGCCCGCCAGGCTGAAACAGAAAATCCACGTCACCAGCACCATCGCGCCGATGAACCAGGGATTCTGGAACTGAAAGCCCCAGCCGATCCAGGCTCCGGACAACCGCAGCCCGGTCACGACCGCCGCCAGCACCAGAAACGAGAACAGGATCCCGGACGCGGTTGCCAGAAAACGCAGCCGCGTCTGACGGCGGGTGCTCTCTGCCAGGGTCATCAGCGACGCGAGCTTGATGCCCAGAACGGGCAGCACGCAGGGCATCAGGTTGAGGATCAGGCCACCCACCAGCGCCACGGCCAGAATCTGCCACAGCGAGGTGGAAGCATTGATATCAACGCTGAGCTGCTGACTCCGGTTGCCGTCGCTGACCAGCAGCGCGATCTGCTGTAGATGAGAGGCCTCCAGCGGTTGGCCCTGCTCATCGCTGACCCTAAACCGTGCCGTCAGGATGTCGCCGTCGATCGTCGTCTGCGGCGGGGAAAGAGTCGCCCCCGGCGGGTTATCCGTGAACAGTTCAGGCCGGGACCAGCCTTCCGGTGAGGTCAGTTTCACCGTCAGCTGATCTGCGTCAGTGGCGACAGAGTTCACCGCCATCGCCCCGCTGGTTGCAGGAACCGCGCGCATCGCGTTATCCCACGCGCTGGCAAAGCCCGTCGACGGACCGGATGCCAGGTTGAGATCCAGCGGGAAGGTTTTGACGACACAGAGATTGCTGCACAGGGAAAGCGTCAGCTTCCCACGCAGTCGCTGCACCTCATCGGTGGTGATTTCCAGTGGAAACACCACCCGGCTCTCGTAGCCCACCGAGCTGAATCCGGCAGACGTAAAGCGCACGGGCCGCGGCCAGTGCCACTGCGTACTGGCCTGCGGCGTCCAGTCGATCACCGGCCGAAAGCCGCCGTCACCGGGGCTTCGCCAGTAGGTTTTCCACCCGTCATCGGGGGTGACATCCAGCAGCAGGCGCACTTTCCCGTTCGCGGGCGCATCGTGTAAGACATGCACCTGAGCATGGGAATTATCAGGCTGCATCGGCCAGCCCGGGACCGCCGCATAAGCGGTGGACAGGCTGAATAACAGGAACCACAGGCTCCTGAAAAGCGTATTCATACATTTTCTCCGTGAAAAATTAACTAAACAGGGACAGCCCGTTCAGTCATTCACGGAAAACGCAGTTTTTGAGATGTATTCGGAGGAGCGGAGGACGAAACAGGATGACCGGCCTCGGCAGGACGCTGATTTTGATCAGCACCGCTAAAACGAGAACCAGCAGTGTGGGTAACAGCAGAAGGTTATCAAAATGAAGAGGTTGGGCGGCCAGCAGGGAGTGGGCGCTGAGCTCACAGGGCGACAACCCTGGCGACGTCAGCTCCTGCGGGCTGTTTTCAGCGGTCAACGAGAGCGTGGCGGCCTTGACCTGCATGTGGTGCAGGATGCTGGCCCGCTGGGTCAGACAGATCAGCATGACAATACAGGCAACGAAAAGAAGCGCGACGGCTCTTAGTTGCCTGTTTTTATGTTGAGTCGGACCCGTCAGGATATTCATGGGCAATGAGAATAGTGAGCGACGCGTCTTCGGGCAAGGGGCAATTTGTAAAGTAATGACAAGGTGCGGGGAACTCAGCTTACCGCGCAATCAGCCACAGGAAAGCATAATGCCGCTTAATCAACCGACGTCTCAATGCGCGTGCCTAATTTAAGGGCTAAGCGCAGCACCCGGTAATTTTCGTATGCTTTCCGCGATAAAATAATTTCAGGAGAGTAAACGACATACAGCGACTCCCTCCTCCGGCTGAGTGCACCGCGAAGCGGCGATTTTCCTGGCCGGGAGCCGGGATTGCTAAGGGGGCGGCGGCGAGCCCACTTAGCACGTTCACAGCTGACGCGACTGACAGAGAAACACAAAACATACAGTGAACGGAACCACCACCACAGCCGCATGCTCCCCCTCACCCCAGCCCTCTCCCTGAATGGAGAGGGGGCAGGCCGTGCCAATATTTATTGTGGTGCTCCCTCAACCTGGTGCAGCGGACATTGCTTTTAAAGAAAAATAAATGCAATAATATTTTATAAATTTGCATTTTTCTCTCCTGAATCAGGGCGCCTGCATGAAAATTAGTGCACTCACTGAACGTATCTCACAGAAATTACTTGGTTTAATCGGCAGCGGCGATATTGCTCCGGGATCGCATCTCAGTGTACCTAAGCTGGCGGAAACCTTTGATGTTTCGCGCTCCCCCGTTCGTGAAGCGCTGGTGTATCTGGAACAGAAAGGGGTGCTGCTGCAAAAGCAAAACCGCGGCTTTTTTGTTAAAGAGGACTATGCCCCGCAGGCGGATACCCAACCGGCACCTTCTGAAGAGCTGGATCTGCCGGAGTATTACCAGCTTGCCGAAGACTGGCTGCGGGATGAGATCGAGTCGGAAGTGACCGAGCTGTTCCTGATGAAGCGCTATAACCTCACCAAAAGCCAGCTGTCGACGGTGCTGGCCCGGGGCATCAGCGAAGGATGGGTTGAGCGTAAGCAGGGCTACGGCTGGCGTTTTTTACCGGTCGCCAAAACCAAGACCGCGCTGGAGCAGATTTTCAGCTTCCGTATGGTCATTGAACCGATGGCTATCCTGGAGCCTACGTTCAACGCACCGCAGGAGAAGATTAACGAGATCCGCCGCGAGCTGGAAATGCTGCTGGAGAGCGGCATTGAGCGCCTCTCCCCTACTCAGCTGCAGCTGGCGGGCTACCGTTTTCACGAAACGATCATCAGTTTTTCCAACAATCCCTTCTTTGAAATCTCTCTACGTAACGTCAACCGCATGCGTCGGCTGATGGACTATCGCATCATGGATGACCGCAACCGCTACTACGCGGAAGTGAAAGATCATATGCGCATCCTCGCCCTCATTGAATCCGGACAGCGGATTGAGGCGTCGTACACCATGAAGCAGCACCTCTCCGTCGCCCTCAATAATAAAAAAATGCGCCGGATCAGCGCGGAAAATTAACCCTTGTCCCCAAAAAAACGGCTCACAGTGTGAGCCGTTTTGCTGTCAGCTGGCGACCGAATAGACCGGATAAAGCCCCAGTAAGAGCCCCGACCCGAGGAAGATTATGCACAGCAGGAACGCCCACTTGAAGGTGTATTTCTGATGGTCGCTGAACTCTACCCCGGCAAGCCCCACCAGCAGATAGGTTGAGGCGACCAGCGGGCTTAACAGGTGCACCGGCTGGCCCACCAGCGACGCGCGGCCAATCTCCACCGGATCGATACCGTAGGCTTTGGCCGCCTCGGCCAGGACCGGCAGCACGCCATAATAGAAGGCGTCGTTGGACATAAAGAACGTGCCCGGCAGGCTGATAAGGGCGGTGATCGGCGCCAGATACGGCCCCCAGGACTGGGGCAGCACGTCTAACAGCGTGTTGGACATGGCGGTCACCATCCCGGTGCCGGAGAGAATACCGGCGAAGATCCCCGCCGCCAGGAAGATAGAGGTCTGGTTCAGCGCGGCAGGCGCATGGGCCGCGATACGCTGGCGCTGGGCATCCAGATGCGGATAGTTAATCAGCAGCGCAATCGCAAAGGCCACCATAAACAGCACCGACAGCGGGAGCAGTTCCATCACCAGCGAGGCCATCAGCGCCAGCGTCAGGGCGGCATTGAGCCAGAACATTTTTGGCCGACGCAGCTCGTCATTCACCTCATTGATGGCAGGCAGATAGCTCTCGGCATCCTCTTCCGTAACCGCGCCGTTGCCGTTGGTCTGAATGCTCAGCTTGCCCAGGCGGCGGCGTTCACGAATGCCGATATACCAGGAGAGCACCAGCACCCCCACCAGGCCGCAGATCATCGAGGGGATCAGCGGGATAAACAGCTCGCTCGACTCCACCTTTAACGACGCCGACACGCGCGCCAGCGGCCCGCCCCACGGCAGCAGGTTGGTGACGCTCCCGGAGAGGAATACCACGCAGGTCAGGGCCAGCGGGTCGAGACGAATACGCTTAAACAGCGGCAGCATCGCCGTCACGCAGATCATGTAGGTGGTTGATCCGTCGCCGTCCAGGGAGACCATCGCCGCCAGCAGCGCCGTACACATCACCGCTTTAACCGGGTCGCCGTTAATAATGCGCAGGAAGAAGCGGATTATCGGATCGAATAATCCGGTATCGAACATGGTACAAAAATAAAGAATGGCAAAAATCACCATAATCGCGGTAGGCGCGACCTTCTTTAACCCCTCAATCATCATATCGCCCATCTCACCGCCAAAACCGGCAATAAGCGCAAACAGAATGGGAATAATAGTCAGGGCCGTCAGCGCGGATAATTTTTTGGTCATGATAAGGATCATAAAGACCACAATCATGCCGTAACCCAGGAACGAGAGCATAAGAGTCTCCGACGCAGATATTGCTAAATGCGTAATGAAGTTATGTACGTAATTTAATTGTTGTGGAAAAGCGATTAACTCATGTGCATACCGCCGTTGACGGAGAAGTTCGCCCCGGTGGCATATCCGGCTTCATCGGAGGCAAGCCAGGCGCAAATAGAGGCAATTTCTTTTGGCGATCCCAGCCGCCTGACCGGTATTTCCTGCACAATCTTGTCGATAACCTGAACGGGAGTGACCGTCTTCAGTTTGCTGGTGGCAAGGTAGCCAGGGGAGACGGTATTCACCGTGACGCCGCGCGCCGACACCTCGCGCGCCAGGGCGCGGGTAAAGCCCCGGACGGCATATTTTGCGGTGGAGTAGTTCACCTGGCCGACGGTGCCAATCTGCGCGTTTAACGAGGAAATATTAATAATGCGCCCCCAACCGCGCGCCATCATGCTGTCCACCACCTGACGCGTGACGTTAAATAAGGAGTTCATGTTGGTATCAATAACCGCCTGCCACTCCTGGGGCTGCATATCGCGAAATAATACGTTGCGCGCCGTGCCGGAATTATTAATCAGCACGTCGACCTCGCCCACTTCCGCGCGGATCTTTTCAAAGGCTTTAACCGTGGAATTCCAGTCTGCAACGTTTCCCTCAGAGGCAATAAAATCAAAACCTAATTTCCTGTTATCTTCCAGCCAGGCGTCTTTTCTTTTGGAATTCGGCCCGCAACCCGCGATGACAATAAATCCGTCCTGCGCCAGCCGACGACAAATAGCCGTGCCGAGACTCCCCATTCCCGATGTTACATACGCGATACGTTGGGTCATACCCCTCTCCCGTTGCAGATTATTAACATTGCTCACTTCTCATTAACATTAAGCGGCGGGCATAGTCATTCCGCAACCTGACCTTGTTGGAAATGTGAGCAAGATCGTTCAATTTCTGCATTTGCAAATAATTAAATGCAATTATCAGGACGGAAAAGAATCTGCATTCATTATCTTCATGGCAGGGAACCTGCCATTAAAGCCGCACAAACACAGGCATAACGAGGGTTGGCACTGAGAAACGAGACAACCATCACGGCACGATAAATGCATTTATATTATAAAAAATGCAAAGAAAACAGGAGCCATCATGACAACCTATGCTTACGTTGGCTGCCGGACTTCGGCATGGCGCGGTGCGCGCGGTAAGGGGATCACCCTGTTCCGCATTACCGAGTCGGGTAAATGGGAGCCGCTACAGTGCCTGGCTTCCGTGCAGGAAAATCCCTCGTGGCTGACGCTTGATATGCGGCGCAACCGGCTGTATGCGTTGCACGGCGATGGCGACCGCGTGGCGGTGTTCGATCGCGATCCTGACACCGGCCTGCTGACGTTAAGTAGCGAGCAGACCACCGGGCCACGCCACCCTCACCCGGATCTGGAGCCCGCCCGCAGAAATAATCCGGTTGGGGCCGCGCTGACGCCCGACGGCAACACGCTGCTGATCGCCAACCATGAAGGGGGCAACATTGCCGCCCTGCCGATCAGCGATAAAGGGCTGGAGCCGCCCATCGATTTCGCCCGCATCGCCGGTCATACCGGTTCTGACTCCCTGTCCCGTCCGCACGAGATCGTTTTTGCGCCGGGGTGCAATCTCTTTGCCGTCCCGGTTCAGGGCCGCAAGGCGGGCAACGGCATCGATATGATGCGCCTTTATCACTGGGAGCAGACCCGCTCATGCCTTGCCGATGAGGTGATGCTCCCGGCAGGCAGCTGGCCCCGCCACGCCGATTTTCATCCCAACGGCCAGTGGCTGTACGGCATCAGCGAGCTGAGCAGCACCGTCACCTTTTTTCACGTTGACCGGGAAAAAGGCACGCTCTCGCTGCGGCAAACCCTCAGCGCGCTGCCGGAGGGTTACGACCTGCGCAGCGACGCCAGCGAGATCGAGGTGCATCCTTCCGGGCGTTTTGTCTATGCCGCCAACCGCGGGCATGACTCCATCGCCGTGTTCAGCGTCAGCCCGCAGGATGGCTCACTCACCGCTGTTGGCTGGGTGCCGTGCGGCGGAAAAACGCCCCGCTTTACCGCTCTGTCGCCCGACGGCAGGCAGTTCATCAGCGCCAACGAAGATTCCGACACTCTTCAGGTGTTCGACGTCGACAGCAAAACCGGCATGTTGTCGGCAACGGATGTGGTGGTTGCCACTGCCAGCCCCACCTGCATCTGTTTTGCCTGACTACTCCTGGCCAGGTTCACAGGGGATCAGGCTGCCGATAAGGGATTTAACCGACGGCGAGGCCTGGGCGTAATCTTTTACGCCCACCAGCAGCTCCCGCTGCGCCCAGGGCTCGGCGAGGGGAATTAACCGCACGCCGCTGTGCAGCGTTGAAGAGGCTACCTCGTTCACCGGCACAATGGCGATCCCCAGCTGCTGAGCCACCAGCTCGGCCATGGAGATAAAGCTGCTCACCCGCAGCCCGACGCTGAGGGTCTTACCGCAGGCGCGGGCCTGGCGCTCAAGGATGTGGCTCACGGCGCTGTTGCGATGCGCGCCAATCAGCTTCTCATCAATAATGTCTTCAAATTTCAGCTCGCTGCGCCCCGCCAGGGGGTGAGTGGGCCACACCAGCACCGACAGCAGATCGTGCTGCCAGGGCCAGGAGACGATCCCCGCCGCAGACGTCCAGTTGGAGAAGAACCCGACGTCCGCCTCGCCCGACAGCAGCCCCTGCACCACGCTTATCCCGGTGTGCTCCTCAATCTCAATATCAGTCTGCGGATAATGGGCCAGATAGTTGCTCACCACCCGCGGCAGGTTATTCATCAGCGCCGCCGAGATGGTGTAGATGCGGATATGGCCGCGGATCCCCGCGGCATAGTCACTGAGTTCTTCTTCCATCTTCTCAAGATTGCGGAACACCTGACGGGCATGATAGAGCAAGGAGTGGCCCGCCGGGGTAAGGGTGATGCCCCGGGGCATGCGCAGCATCAGCGGGGTGCCCACCTGCTGCTCCAGCTCCGCGATACGCTTGCTGACCGCCGATACCGCGGTATGCTTCCTGCGGGCCGCGTGGGTGAGGTTTTGCTCCTCGGCGACCGCCACGAACAGTGATAAAGAGACCAGATCAAAGCGCATTGTTTTATCCATGGTTAATGCTTCAGCGTTTGCTGAATAACATACGGCAAAATACCGCCGTGGCGGAGATAACGCAGCTCCTGCTGCGAATCGAGGGTCAGCGTCAGCCCGAATTCGCCCAGCAGGCTGTTGTCCCGCCGGATACGCATCGTCAGCTGCGTCCTGCCCGCCTGGAGGTTTTCCAGCCCTTCCACGTCGATCGCTTCGCGCCCGTCCATCTCCGGCAGGCGCGCGGCGTCAGCCGGGTCGAGATGCAAAGGCAAAATCCCCATGCCGATCAGGTTGGTGCGGTGGATCCGCTCGAAACTCTGCGCTATCACCGCCTTCACCCCCAGCAGCGCCTGGGCTTTGGCGGCCCAGTCCCGGCTGGAGCCCGCGCCGTAGCGCTCTCCGGCGAAGATCACCAGCGGCGTTTCACGTTGCAGCCAGCTTTGCGCGGCGTCATACGCGGGCAGGATCTGCTGATGCGCGGCATCCCAGGCCTTTCCGCCGCCGCCACGTAGCGCCGCCGGAAGCAGGCGGTTAGAGAGCGCGGTATTACTGAAAGCTCCGCGCACCATCACCTCGTGATTGCTGCGACGCGTGGAGTATAAATTCAGGTCCTGCGGATCTTCGTGATGCTCAATCAGCCACTGCCCGGCGAGACTCGCCAGCGGGATCGCTCCGGCCGGAGAGATATGGTCGGTGGTGACATCATCCCCTAACCACAGGAACGGATGCGCGCCGGAGAGCGTCAGCGGCGCGGCGGGATCCCGGGGTAAACGCTCAAGATAACCCGGACGGCGCAGATAGGTGGAGCCCGCCTCCCAGGGATAGTGCACACTTCCCGGGGCAACGATCTCCTGCCAGTGGCCCGTACCCTGCCAGATAATCTCCCGGCGCTTAACGTAGTGCTCGCGTTTCATTACCCGCCCGAGCCAGGTTTCTACCTCTTCGCGCGACGGCATAAGATCGCGCATCATGATCGGGCGCAGCGCGTCGTCAACTCCGAGCGGTTCGTTCAGCATGTCATGAGAGATATGGCCTGCGAGGGCCCAGGCGATCACCAGCGCCGGAGAGGTCAGATAGCCGTGTCCTAGGGAGGGATTCACCCGACGGGGGAAATTACGGTTGCCGGAGAGGACGCAGACCGCCTGCAGGCCGTCGTTGACCAGCGCCTCCATGGCCGGTTGCAGCGCCCCGGAGCTGCCGATGCAGGTCATGCAGCCGTAGCCCGTCACGTCAAAACCGACCTTTTCCAGTTCGGACAGCAAACCCGACTCGCTGAGATAGTCGGTCACCGCCCGTGAGCCCGGCGAGAACGAGGTTTTCACCCAGGGCTTTGGCTTAAGGCCGTGCTTCGCGGCGTTGCGGGCAAAGAGTGCCGCCTGAACAATCAGCCACGGGTTCGCGGTGGTGGTGCAACTGGTAATCGCCGCGATGGCCACCGCCCCCTGGCGGATCGGCTCCGGGTAGTCCGCCCGCGTCCACTGCCGCCCTTTCGCTTCGACGCTCAGCGTCTCTTCAAAGCTGCTGGCCGCCTGTCCCAGCGGGATCTGCTGGTGCGGGTTCACCGGCCCGGCCATGCAGGGCTCGATAGTCGAAAGATCGAGTTCTATGCGCTGGCTGAACGCAGGCTGCGGCGACGCTTCTGTGCGCCACAGGTGTTGCGCCTGCATATAGGCCCGGATTAACGCCTGCTTTTCTTCGCTCCGCCCCGTTAAGGCAACGTATTCGGCGCTGCGTTCGTCAAACGGAAAGAACACCACCGTCGCGCCGTATTCCGGGGCCATGTTGGCGATGGTGGCCCGGGATTCAACCGACATAGCGTCTAACGCCGGCCCGGTGAACTCGACAAATTTACCCACCACCCCCGTCTCCCGCAGCAGACGGGTGATGTGCAGGGCCAGATCGCTGTCGCTCACCTCAGAGGAGAGTGCGCCGGAGAGCGAGATACCCACCACCTCAGGGAAACGCAGCGTGACCGGTTCCCCCACCAGCGCGGCCTGCCCTTCAAGGCCGCCCACGCCCCACCCCAAAATGCCCAGGGCGTTGATCATTGGGGTATGGCTGTCGGTGGCGATCATGCAGTCCGCATGCAGCAGCGGAACGGCAGCGGTGTTATCCACCGTCACCACCTCTGCGACGGCCTCAAGGTTCATCAGATGGATGATCCCGGTGCCGGGCGGGATCACCCGGAAATTATCCAGGCTCTTTTCTGCCCAGCGAATAAAGCGGTAGCGTTCGGCATTACGACGAAAATCGAAGCGCAGGTTCTCTTCCAGCGCGGCGGGTGACGCATAGCTTTCGACAATCACCGAGTGATCGATAGTCAGCACCGCCGGAATGCGCGGGTTAATCGCCGTGGCATCGCCGCCCAGTTCGGTCGTGAGATCGCGCATGGCGGCAAAATCGGCCAGCGCCGGCAGGCAGGTGGTGTCGTGAAACATCAGACGATCGGGATAAAAGGCCACTTCGCCCTTCTCCGCCGACCCGGCAAGCATCTGCAAAAACGCGGGCAGCGCTCCCGGCGAACGAAGGGCCACGTTTTCCAGCAGCACGCGCAGGCAGAAAGGGATGGTCTGCAATCTCTCCAGCGGCAGCAGCCGGGTGAGATCCAGAAAATGGTAAGGCTGATTATCAATGATCAGCTCTGATTGGTTGAGGGCCAGGGTCGATGTCATAAAACCTTCCGTCACAGCAGTATTGTTATGTTCATGTGCGGATAACGTTGCCATGCCGGGGAGCGGGTGAAAATTGAACTCTTGATAAGATAGCGTTCTCGAAAGGAGAACGCTAAGGGAAATGTCTGTGTACGGTGGGAAAGTATTTTGGGAATGGCCTTGTGACATTAGCTCAAATCATGCAGTGCCTTATCCAGCGGCGGCGTTAAAAGGATGTCCTCAAACACGACATCCAGGCCCGCCCGCTCCGGAGTACAACACATTGCACCGATCCTGACCGGCCCCGGCGGAAAATAGCTCAGGCGTATTAAAGGCCACGTCTGTCCCTCCGTTGAATACTGCAGTCTCAGGCTGTCTCCTTTACGCGTGAGCCTGAGCCAGAACGCTCGCGCATCGCCGGGAAAAATTCCTGTAGCCCAGTCGGAATGCCCTAGCGTCAGCACGCTGCCAATGGCGGGCGCGCCGTCGTTATATTCTATCCCCGCTTTTAACCAGTGCTGTTCATCACCTATCATCATCAATCCGGCCTGATCGTACAGCGTGGTAAAGTCTGCGCAGATTTTGAGCTGGAAAGTAAAATCGCCCTCAGCCTCAGTGGCAAAGACATGATCGGAAAAGCGTTCAAACCCGTACCAGGTTTCGCGCCAGAAATCAGTTTTGTCATCGGTGGTGACCTGTAGAGTGCCGTTCTGGCACTGCCACGTTGCAGGCTCATTTATCCAGGCGAACGATTTAAACATAACAGCTCCAAAATGGTTTTTTCATCTGCGCAGCGGTAAGAAATAATGACATCTGTATTATTCACTCGCCCTCATTATTTTATGGAGCCAACTTCGCTCAGATTCTTGCCATGATCCCTGCCAGAGGTCAAAACGTTTTAGTTTCTGAAGCTTGCGTAGAACGACATTGTCTCCCAGGGAGGAGAGAATTCTTTCTGGTACTGAAATACCAAAAAGGCCTTCAGCGACCGGGAAAATCTCGCATTCTGACGCCAGCGACCCTAACGATTTTTCTATCTTCTTAAGATCGGCTTTAATGATTAACTGAAGTCCCATCAGCTTTTAAACTCCACAATAGCTACCTGCTCAAGCGCTTGCCTGATCTGGGCTAAAACCTGCTCAGAGATGGATTGTCCTCTGGTGTCGTAAACGACCCTGCAAGTTTGAATGTGAGGAGGAAGCTGCGATCGCCCATATGATATTCTGGCAGTATTATAAGCAATACTGAGTTTTATCGATTCCGGTGAGGCCAGGCAGTGGTTGGCTACGAGGACAAACTCTCCGCCATCTTCAGATATAAATTCCGGGGTAAACATTATCTATCCTTTTTATTACGATCGCTGTTCATACATGGATACTCAATGACACTACAAGCGAGCTGGCTTGAACAGTCTGCGCCCGGTGATGAAACAGAAGGTGTTTCGATCATCGACGTCAATCCTATTGGCCCTAATGGAGAAAAGGATCGGCGACTGCTAATCAGTAACGATGATGAGCCCCTTCTGATTTTACAGCTATATATACATGCAGATGAGGATAGCTGGCTTATTTCCAGCGCCTTTTCTGGTTTTCTCCTGAATGAATACCACGTGGCTATCATTTGTGGCGACCACTTTCATGTTTTTGAGATGGCCACACGCGCGTTCAAAAGCCATCCACTGGGTGATTACGTTGGCCATATTTATTCAGTTCCTGACATCCATTCTGACAGACTACAGGATCGGGTTCTGGTCGCCACTTACTGCCACGTTTTTCTGATGGATATTGCTGCGGGCATTCTCTGGAAATCCGGGCAGTGCGCCATCGATGGCGTGATCGTTACATCCATAGAGAATGATACGGTGCTTGGTGAGGGAGAGTGGGACCCGCCGGGGGGCTGGGAATCTTTTAAGCTCGATCTCAAAACGGGTATCCTGATTTGAAGAAGGGCTCACCCTCAGGGTAATAGCCCGACAGATTGCTCCAGCGTTCAGGTTTGAATGATTTCGTAAACCACAATAACTAAATCGTTAACAGCTTCCGCTTCTTGCTTCGAGTTTCCCGGTGCGCGTCCATCCATGACGCAGAACAGAAAATGTATTTTCTGGTGTGTTATTGGTTTGAACCTGACGTAAAGATTTTCGAGGCGGTGGTCGATACGCTGAAATCGCTTTACTGGCATCTTTTTGATGAATGGGAGGGACCAAGGGCAAGCGAAGCAGTAAAGATGGGGGAGCAAGAATTCTTTGAGCTGATTAATCGTGCGATGTTGCCCTATTCCCGTAAAATTGAGGATCCAGATTGGCTGGAGCTGCTTGTTCGGTAGTTTTTATCAGTTCTCTTATCGCCTCGCTGTTTCGTGAGTGGTTAGCCCCAGCTTTTCCGGTACGACATGGTTGAATATTGCTATCAACTCAGGATCCATAAAGAGGTAATCATCGGCGATATCGAGCACATGAAGAGGCTTAAATGCGATGAGCCGGCCATATTGAGCCAATAAACGGTTTTTGTGCTTCTCTTCCATCACGCAGACAACATCAGCCCATTGAAGCAATTCAGCAGAGACTCTTTTTTTAGCATTCCGGCTAGTCCCAGCGGAAAGTACGGAAAGGGATGGATAACGGCGGAACACCTGTTCCGCCGTCGGGCTTCGCCATTGATTACGACTGCATATAAAAAGTACGTTCATCAGAATAGTGATACTCTTCAAGACCTCTCAGGGCACGTTGTTGGTTAGTCATACGTGGATACTCATGCCCCAGTTGTGCGGCACGTAACAATTTATCTGACCGCGTGTAAAGCATCTTCCAGTTTTTTTCGCCACGGAAGGTTAATAAGGCCTTGTGGACATCACGAGACTTGTTGCGTCGCTTCTGTGCATTGCGCCAATCTCGGGTACGTTTTATTTCCATTATTTTACTCTCTCAGATTAATCGGGTCAGCAGCCGCGATAATACGGGGAGAAAAAACTGGAAAAGTATAGCTTCTTCCGAAGACAATTTATATCCCGGGTTGGGTGAGTCATATTCCCTTATCTAGCTTCGGCGACAGACATAGTGGGATCTAACGAAGGGAAAACAACCCCTTAAAACAGGCCCTCTACACCACGCCTCCCCTGCCAAACCAACAATATTTCTGACCCTAACCCCTAAGAATTTCTGTCAGTTCTTTGCGTTTCCTTGTTGCCCATTCAGGGTTAATGGACAGCAGTAAACTATACTGCTTTCGGAAATAAACATGCCTGAATTCCTTATCAGGGGCGCTGTTCAGGGCTGCATACTCTGCAGCCAGAGCGACCACACCACAGTCAACAAACCAGTACAGGATCTCATCATCACTCAGCGTCACTTTACGCGCTATTTCGATCCCTCGTTCAGCGACGACGAAATGATATTCTTCACCATGAATTTCCAGATATGGCGTTGCCAGGCCATCAGGACTGTCAGGGATGGTGAAGTAATGATTGGGTCTGACCCCACCGCCCATTTTCACGCCGATTTTGAGGAGTTCGGCGCGTAACTCTTCGATATTTTTCATGATTTTTTATGGTCAATACGTTACAGAAACCCTGGCAGCCTTAAAAGTCTAACCGCATCCCGACGCGCCGCGCCGGATCGAAACCCTTTCCAATTTCCTCTTCTATCTGGCTTATCAGATGAAGCGGGCACGATTCCCCTTCCACTATTTCAAAACCCAGCGAGGCGTAAAATTTTGCATTAAAGGCAGCCACCTTATCTGTTGTTAATGTGGCGCCAGCCAGGCCGCGCTGCCGCGTGGACGCGAGCATCGCCTGCATTAACAATCTGCCGATCCCCTTCCCTTGCCAGTCCGGGTGCACATCAATTTCGGCAATGTGCAGCCATCTGCTTTCGAACGTGCCAGCTATAAACCCGACGGGGGTAGAATCTGCAGCTAACGCGGCAAGCAGCACACCGTCGCGGCTGAAGTCACAAAAATCCTTCAGGCTATTTGCGACAGCCTGACCTGTCACCGCCCCTGCGCCACGCAGTGTCTCAAAGGCAGCCAGTTCGATGGCGCGCAGTGCATCAAAATGTTCACACTGCGCATTGCTGATGGTGATTTCCAGGACCGAACTCTCCATGTATGTCTCCCCGCTCATTAACGCAAAATTATGCCAGGCGACCAGCAATGGCCGCCCGGAATAGCCTGTCGCTCCACTACCAGCGCGTGGCCTGCATATCGATGACAAAGCGATACTTTACGTCACCCTTAAGCATACGGGCAAAGGCAGTCTCAATATCCTCGCCACCGATCGTTTCGATATCGGCGGTAATATTATGCTCGCCGCAGAAGTTCAGCATCTCCTGGGTTTCCTGAATGCTGCCAATTGACGATCCGCTGATGCTTAAACGCCGAAACACCATGGGCGTAATATCCGGCGAGAGGTGTGGCTGGTCCGGAATACCGACCAATACCAGGCGACCGTTGGTTTTCAACGTCGCCAGATAAGGGTTCAGGTCGTGCGGTGCCGCCACGCAGTCAATGATAAAATCCAGTGAGGTTTGGCAGGCCGCCATTTGCGCGGCATCGCGCGATACCACCACCCGTTTTGCCCCCAGACGACGGGCATCTTCGCCCTTCTCCGGGGAGGTTGTAAACAGCGTCACTTCCGCCCCCATCGCACTGGCGAGCTTCACTGCCATATGGCCTAGCCCACCCAGACCCACGACACCCACGCGATCGCCGGCAGCCACATTGAAATGGCGCAGCGGCGACCAGACAGTCACACCCGCACACAACAGCGGTGCAACCCCGGTAAGCGGCAGGTTGCGCGGCACAGACACAACAAAATGTTGATCGACGATCACGCTCTGCGCATAGCCGCCCCGGGTTCTTTCGCCGGTAAATTTATCCAGGCCATTGTAGGTCGCCGTGAAGCCTGCTTCGCAGTACTGCTCTTCATGGCTCTGGCAGAAATGGCACTCGCGGCAGGAGTCGACCATCACGCCCACACCGACGATATCACCCGGTTTAAAATGGGTGGCCTCGTCGCCAGTCTCAAGGACGCGCCCGACTATCTCGTGCCCCGGCACCAGGGGATATTCACTTACCGCCCATTCGTTACGCGCCATATGGAGATCGGAGTGGCACACGCCGCAGTAGAGGATCTCAATTTTGACGTCCTGTTTTTGTAGCGGGCGCAGCGAAACCTGGCCCGATGTCAGGGGTTGTGTCGCGTCATGTGCGACTAATGCATTGATTTTCATCTCACCTCAGGAATGTGCTGGTTCAGGCTAACTCAAGGGGGCAGACTATAGTCAACAGGATCCCATATTGATAGTAGTTACCATTTGGTGACCATAAGCAGAGGAGAGAACAGTGCCAGCCTGGGTTGAAGGTAAACTTTATTTTTATGCGGACTCGCCGCCGCGCCGCCTGATGGAACTCTTTTCCGTTAAATGGACCACGATGGTGCTGCACGCGCTGTATCACTGGCCGGATGAGCGTGCACGCACCGGTGAGTTACAGCGTAGCCTGGAGGGAATTTCTAAGAAAATGCTGTTCCAGACGCTGAAAGAGCTGGAACAGCGGGGTTTGATTGCCCGCCATGTGTACGACGTGATCCCCCCCAAAGTCGACTACCGGCTGACCCCACTCGGCAGAACCTTTGCCGAGCCCATTGAGCAAATGTACCAGTGGGGGTTAGAACATCAGGATGCACTTGATGAAATGGAAGCCTGTTATCAGGCGGCGTCCGGCTAATAAAATCACTATTGTGAATTTATTTTCACTATAGTAAATTTTAATGAACTCATTTTTTATGTGAATACACAAAGCAAAGAACACGTTAAGGAATAAAAATGTTGAACATCAGAATGTCACAACCGGCTGAAGCGCCAGATATTATCCAGATCTGGAAGCGTTCAGTGGATGCTACACACCATTTTCTGACAGCAGAGGATCGCCAGGAGATCGGAAAAGAAGTTGTCGGCTTCTTTTCCGAAACTCCGGTATGGGTTGCAACAAATCAGGATGACCAACCCCTGGGATTTATGTTTTTGCATGATGGGCATCTGGAAGCGCTTTTTGTCGATGCTGCTGCTCGCGGACTTGGCGTGGGTAAACGCTTGATCTCACATGCCCTCGCCCTGCATCCCGATCTCAGCGTCGATGTAAATGAACAAAATCAGCAAGCTGTAGGGTTTTATCAGCACATGGGTTTTGAGGTTTCAGGACGTTCAGAGCGGGATAATCAGGGGAGGCCATATCCCCTGTTGCACCTGAGCAAAGCAAATGGGAACTAGCCGGTATAGCAGCACAGTGTCATGGATTTTTTTGGCTAAAAGCAACGATGTAAGAACAGCCCTGCTCACTATCAGGATTACTTAACTGGCACTCGCTTGCAAAGGTCAGAGCAAGAGAGTCACCGGCGCGTAGATGATGGGTCTGATGATTGACGCGAAAATCAAGGCTGCCACTCAACATCCAGAGTGTTTGCCCGGAAAGATGCTCATTCGCGGAGGCGGGTATCGTCAGCTCACCCTTAGCCGGAATCTCAACTCTTATAAGTTCCGGGCAGGCCCCTGCAGGGGAAAGCGACCAGCGGGTAATGCCTGAGTGTTCATCCGTCCAGTGCTGCTGCTCATGAGCAAAAAGAACAAGTGAGTTCTGATGTTGCTCAAGCTCTGCGAAAAGCTTTGATAGCGTAAGATTCATCGCGTTAGCTAAACGACTCAGTATCGTTGCACTGGGGCTGGAGGTGCCTCGTTCCACCTTGCTAATCATGGCCTGACTGACGCCCGATCGTTGAGCAAGCTCAGTGACAGTCAGGTTGCGAGCCTTTCTGTGTTTAAGCAACAAACGTGCGATGTCGCTATCGAGTATCTGATTTTTAGATGTTTTTTCCATTTTCACCCCTGGTTTCGCCAGCCTGATTATGCCATTTCATAAATCAGGCTGAAACTGATGATTTAACAGCTATGAAAATCAGGTTTTATCAAACGTTCTTAATCTTTCACGCACCCTGATCGCCGCGGTCAACCCTAAATATGGTGGTGGTGCCACCTGCCTTCATCGCGTTAGTCTGTCTGCGTCAAAAGAACCAGAAAAACGAAGCTCTTTATGGAAATTATTCTGATGCGTCATGGAAAGCCGGCTTATGCTGGCTCTGCGAGGGTAACAAGCCTTGAGATGGCTGAATGGATTTCAGAATACGATCTCTCTGATACGGGCAGCGATATGCCCCCGCAATCCAGTAAAGCATTAGCATCCAGCGCATTGCACATCATAAGCAGTCCTCTTCCCAGAGCGCTCTCATCCCTGAGGGCATTAGGGCGTGAACCGGACCTCATTGATAAAGTCTTCAGGGAAGCAGACCTGCCCATAATCCGGATGCCCGCTCTCAGATTGTCCCCCCTCTTCTGGGCGGCTTTTTTCCGCGTGATGTGGCTGTGTGGCATATCCCGTAACGCAGAGTCCCTGGGAATAGCGAAACAACGCGCCGCTCGGGCTGCGGATATCCTGATTGCGTTTGCAAAAGAATCAAACGGTCCTGTGCTGCTCATAGGTCATGGGGTGATGAATCGGTTGATCGCAAAGGAACTCATATCGTCAGGCTGGAGAGAGTGCCGTCGTCAGGGGAGTGGTTACTGGAACGCGGGTATTTACAGCTTACTCCAGACCCGTTCCTCTGCCTGAGCACTCAGTGGGTCAATTAATCAGCCCAGGCTCCCGCTTTTTTAAACCGGCTGGCTTAAACAGGAAGATTTGATGTATACCAAAAATATTTGTGCGATGCTCGGCGGGACTTTTTTACTGATGTCTGCGTTCATTACCACGTCCAAAGCTCAATCTCTGCCCCTGGCATCAGAACAGCCGAATTTGCAGCTGATGTCCGTTCAGACGCAAGGCTCAGGAACGGATGTCATATTGATTCCAGGCCTGGCGTCGTCTCACGAAATCTGGACCGATTTAGCATCAGGTTTACAGTCTGGCCACCGCGTTCACATTTTAGAGCTGGCGGGCTTTGCGAGTACACCTGCTATTTCCAGCCGGGACGGTAAGGTCATAGCCCCAGTCGTTGACGCCATCGCTGAATACATCCGCACCCAGCACATCAACGCTCCGGCGATCGTTGGCCATTCTCTTGGCGGCGAGATTGCATTGATGTTGGGGGCCCGGTATCCCGATCGGGTTGGTCGCTTAATGATTGTCGATGCTTTACCGTTCTATTCGTTAATGATTGACCCTGAAGCGACCAGCGAAACAGCTTCCCAGCGTGCAATTGCTACAAGGGAGTGGATACTGGCGCAATCGCCGCAAGAATTTGAAGCGTTTCAGAAAGCATCCATAGCCCGTTTAGCTAAGACCGAAGCGGTGAGGCCCGCTCTGGTGGCGGCAGGGCTCAGTTCCGATCGCAGAACCATTGCAGACGCTGTGTATGAATTGATGGTTACCGACTTGCGCCCCGAGCTTGGCCGCATTAGCGCACCGATTGAGGTCGTTTATGCGTATGACGCCTTATTCGGGGTGCCTGCCTCCGGTGTGGATGAAATGTACCGTCGAGCCTATACCAATGCGCGAGATATCCATTTCACACGCATCGATGACAGTTTTCACTTTATCATGCTCGATCAGCCAAAACGGTTCTCCAGCGCGGTTCAGTCATTTTTAAATAAATAAGGCATGGTCATCAGGCGTTACGGCCCGCCATCACGCCGCCATCAATATCCCAGATAGCGCCGGTGACCCAGCCAGTCTTGTCAGAAAGCAGGAAAGCCACGGTTTCGGCGATATCAACCGGTGTACCTACGCGACCGATCGGGTGGAAGCTGTCAAAGCTGTTCATCACCTCCTTCACCTCGTCTTTCGCAATAAAGCCTTCGTAAATCGGCGTGTGAACAACGGCTGGAGAAACCGAAACCGGCCAGCTGGCTCAGCTGCATCCCGACCATCGGTGGCAGCTCAATTGGTCTTATTATCTGGTCACCGCGCAGCAAAAAGTCATGCGTGCTGAAGTCAACGTCTTCCATGACTGGCTTCTTCAGGAAGGAGATTGTCGAAGCACATTTCCACCAGGCTTTACCATTACGCCATAGCCAGTTCACGATCAATAATCCCCTGCACCGCACCGTCCGCCTGCCAGCGGGTCAGCATCTCAACAAGCTGGTGGTAGCGCTGTTCATTACCCCGGGGTACGCAGATCGCCTGATGTATCTGACCGAAATTATCGGGCAGAACCCGATAACCAGAGTGCGCGGCAGATGTGCGCTCCAGCGGCTGGCGAATTCCCGCCGCCATGTCCCCCTCCCCCTGCAGAAACGCATCAATGGCGGCCTGGGATGAGGCGAGCCGGTTGAGGGTGGCATGCTGCAGGTATCGGGTCAGATGCAGATCGTATGCCGCCCCCTTACCGACGTTGATCACAACCCCTGGCTTATCCATCTGTTCAACGCTCTGCCACGAACTCCCTTCGTGAACCAGCACCGTGCCCTGAATGGTGATATAGGGCTGAGTAAACTGCAGGATCGTCTCCCGCTGCGGGTCCACCGCCAGAAAGGCGATGTCCCAGTAATCCTTCTGCGCATCCTCCACCACCTTTCCGGCGGCCGGGTAGGTTTTTAGCTGCGCGCTGCAGCCCAGCTCCGCGGCTATCTTACGCGCCAGCTGGACCGTTATTCCGCCGGGACTGCCGTCCGGTAGCTCCCTTGCCAGAACAGCATTGCCCAGATTAATAGCAAAACGCAGGTTTTTAGTGACTGACATGAGGCTCCTCCGCAAGTCGCTCAGGTTCATGATTATCAGTGTCAAAACTCAGACGCTGGATTTTCCCTGCGACGAATAAATAACAGCACAGATTCAGGAACGCACAGACGCCAACGAAGATAAGCGCCCCGTTAAATGAGCCGGTGTCTTTAATAATGTAGGCGATAATAATCGGCGTGAAGATCCCGGAAATATTACCGATCATATTGAACAGTCCGCCGCTCAGGCCAATCGCCTCTTTTGGCGAGAAGTCGGAGACCACGCACCACCCCATCGCCCCGAACCCTTTGCCGAAAAAGGCCAGCGACATGATTGCCACCACAATCCACGCCGAGTCGACGTAGTTACAAATCACCATGCTCACCGCCAGCAGCATGCCGATCACAATCGGCGTTTTACGCGCCGCAGAGAGGCTAAAGCCGCGCGAGAGCATGTAATCGGACAACACGCCGCCCAGCAGCGCCCCCGCACAGCCGCACAGGGCGGGTAACGAGGCCACAAACCCAGCTTTGAGAATGGTCATGCCGCGATCGTGTACCAGGTAAACGGGAAACCAGGTCAGGAAGAAGTACGAGAGCACGGTAAAGAAGAACTGCCCCATATAGACGCCGAGCGCCAGGCGGTTAGTCAGCAGCTTGCGGGTATATCCTTTGCCCGCGCTGTCACCTTTTTTCGCGGCCTTAAGGTTGGTCAGCCCCCCGCCCGACTGGATGTAATCCAGCTCCGCGCTGTTCACCAGCGGGTGAACCTTCGGCGTGTCGGCAAGCACCCGGTGCATCAGCAGAGAGACCAGAATGCCCAGCCCGCCCATAAACCAGAACACCGACTCCCAGCCGTAACTATAAGAAAACCAGCCCATTAAGGGTAAAAAGACCACCAGCGCAAAGTACTGTGCCGCCGTGGTAAACCCGGACGCTTTACCGCGTTCACGTGCCGGGAACCAGGCGGCAAGAAAGCGGGAGTTGGCAGGCAGGGTCGGTGCTTCAATCAACCCCATCATAAAGATAAAGCCGAAGATCATGATCCGGGTGACCCAGACGTTATCAAACGAGGTGCTGAACCCCACCAGGAAAACAAACAGCGACCAGGTAAAGACGCCGGTCACCAGCACCCGTTTGGAGCCGAAGCGATCGAGCAGCCATCCGCCGGGATACTGGCCCAGCACGTAAGCCCAGGTGAACGTCGATATCAGGTAGCCCAGCGCCACAATATCAAGGCCAGCGGCGTTAACCATATCGGTACCGGCAATGGAGAACGTGGCGCGATCGCCATGATTTAACGCGATACTCAGGAACACCATCAGCAAAATCATATAGCGATAGTGCGTGGGTTTCTTTTTAGATGAAGCAGAGTCAGGTGTTGTCATTCTTTTCGGCCTTATCACGAAGACGAAGAGTTAAATCCGTAAAGGTCTGCCGGGTTGTGCACAAACAGACGGTGCCGGACCCGGGCGTTATTTGCCCAGTGCGCAATGCGCGAGAGGATCAGCGCGTCGTCGGGCATGTTTTTATTGGCGCTGATGAGATTCGGGTGCGGCCAGTCGCTGCCCCACACCACCCGCTCGGTGGCATCAAAGAGAAAACCTTTAATTATTCCCGCCATATCAGACACATCATCCCGCTGCGACTGATGGTAAAGGGCAGAGAGTTTGACCCAGCAACGTCCCGAATCGATAAGCTCCCAGGCCAGTTTCCATGCCGGATGGGAGAGCGGTTCCGGCTGCGGCAGGCGGAAGAAGTGGTCGATGACCAGCCTGCCCGGAACCTGCTTCAGCACGGACCGCAGGGCCCAGAGCCGATCGGCGCTGGCATGAACCTGCACATGCCAGCCGCGCTCCGCCACCCGGGCGGCCAACGGCAGCAGCATCTCCGGCGTGGTGATACTCCCGGCAGCAAAATTGAAGCGAATGCCGGTCACCCCGGCGTCGGCAAGGGTGTCCAGATCCGCGTCGCTGATGGATGGCGTCACCACCGCCTCGCCGCGCGCGTTCTCCCCAAAGGCCTTCAGGGCATCGAGTAAGCAGCGGTTATCCGCCCCGTAGGAAGACGGCTGCACCAGCACGTGGCGCGTAAAACCGAGCCATGACTGGAAAGCCCGATAATCATTCACCCTGGCATCAGGGAGGTTGCGTTCATCATCCGGCGCCCAGGGGTAACGCCGGTCAAAAATATGATGATGGCAGTCGCAGCTGTTGGCAGGTAACAGGAGATCCGGCGCAGAGGATATGCGGCTGTATTTAATCTGCGTCTCTTTATGATTATTCACGGCGGTGCCTTACTTCATCATCCGCTTTAATTTATGCACGGCGGACTGCGGGCTACTGAATACCGCGCAGGAGACGGCGGAACTCACCTCCTGCCAGGCGATCTCCATCGAGAAATGGGCCAGCAGGATCGCATCAGCCCCCTGATGTTGCCGCGCCGCCTCGACGATGAGCTGGTTATGCAGGCTGGCATTTCCTGCGTTCAGGGCATCACGCGCGCCGGGCACCACGTAGCTTTGCAGCCTGGCGTCCACCTGGCGGGCAGAAGCCAGAGCGCTGAACTCCTCCTCCATCCCTTTTACGGCGGGCGCGAAGGTCGCCAGCATCACGATATTGTGCCCCTTCGCCAGGGCATCCTCGAACATCGCCTCGTTAGGCTTGAGCACCGGCAGAGGAACGACTTGCGCGCTGGACTCAATGGCGGCCCCGAACGCCGAGCAGGTAAACAGCACCGCGGCGGCATCAATGCTGACGGCATACTCCACCAGGGCGTGAATACGCTGATGCAGGCGCGGGGTCAGGGTTGGCTCTTTGGCCCGATCGACGCTTAAGGCATCGTCGAGCAGATTGCTGATTTCTGCTTCAGGCCACAGGTTCCTGAAGGTGTCATTAATCGGCGCGACGGCCAGGGGCGTGGCGTGGATCAGGACAATACGTTGGCTCATGGTGCTCTCCGGAAAACGGGCTGCCCGCAACGAGGGCAGCCGCAAATCATGCTCAGGAGCGAATAGCCGCTGCCACTTTTTCTGCAAAAGCTTTGGTGCCGCAGGTGCCGCCCAGATCCGGCGTGCGGGTTGCCGGGTTCTCCAGCACTTCGTCCACCGCACGGCCGATCTCGTCCGCCGCTTTGAGGAATTTCGGCTGGTTGTGCTTCTCGGCATACCAGGCCAGCATCATCGCCGCAGAGAGGATCATTGACACTGGGTTGGCTTTATCCTGGTTCTGAATATCCGGCGCGGAACCGTGCTGCGCCTGAGCGCAGCAGTGGGTATCGCTGGCCATGATAGAGCCCGCCAGGCCGAGGCTGCCGGAGAGTTCGCTTGCCAGATCGCTGATGATGTCGCCATAGAAGTTAGTAGCCACTAACACATCGAAGCGTTCCGGGTTACGCACCAGGTGCGCGGTGGAGGCGTCCACCAGCAGATCGTCGAGCTGCACTTCCGGGAACTCTTTTGCCACCGTGCGCACGGCTTCGAGGAACAGGCCGTCGGTCATATGGAAGCTGTTGGCTTTGTGAATAGCGGTCACTTTTTTCTTACGCTGCATTGCCAGCTCAAAGGCTTTACGGGCAATACGCTCAGAGCAGTGACGGGTGATTTTGCGCGTGGACAGGGCCATATCCGGGCTTGGCATGACCTCCCCCCAACCGCGGGTCATGTTACGGTCCGGATAAAACCCTTCCGTGGCCTCGCGCATAATCACCAGATCCATGGTTTTGCCCTCTTTCATGTTCGACGTCAGGAAAGGACGCGTCCGTGCCGGGCGAACGTTGGCATACAGATCCAGACCGATACGGAAGCCCGCCGAGACGTTGCGACCGCCCTTTTCCGGTGCCGGATAATCTGCGTGTGACTGGGTGCCCAGGATAATGCCATCGTAGGTTTTCGCTCTGTCTAACGACTCCTGACGCAGCGTGGTGCCGTATTTCTCCAGGCTGGTGAAACCCACCTCTTCGTAATCAAATTCAAAATCCAGGCCGAAGGCTTTATCCAGTGAATTCAGCACGGTTACCGCAGCTGAGGTGATTTCAGGGCCGATACCGTCACAAGGCAGAACCAGAATGCGCATAAAAAACTCCAGGTAGGTTGTTTGCTTTCGATTGCATTTTTATAACAATAAATGCATCTATGGCAAGGTGATGCAGATCACATTTATCCGATAAGTCTTTTCAGATTTAGCATTTTCTTTACCTTTCATACACTTGCAGGCAGCAATTTTTTGCGTCTTAAATGCCTGCAACTTCTGGATGCAACTGGGAGGTAGCACTTTGAGACACAGTGTCGCAAATTGACCCGAAAATGTGATCTTAACCACGTTTTAACAATCACCACATTTGCATTTATATATACATAAAAGCAATATAACGACATCAACGGGTTTGTGAGGAATGAACATGACTAAGTTAGGCGTCATCGCCGACGACTTTACCGGGGCAACCGACATTGCCAGTTTTATGGTCAACGCAGGCTGGAAAGTGGTGCTCTTTAATGGCGTGCCCACCGATGGCTTCGACGCGCAGGACACCGACGCCATTGTCATTGCCCTGAAGAGCCGTTCGATTCCGGTCAACGACGCGGTGGAGTTGTCCTTAGCGGCCTCGGCGTGGCTGAAGGCGCAGGGGTGCCAGCGCCAGCTCTTCAAATATTGCTCGACCTTTGACTCCACCGCCCAGGGCAATATCGGCCCGGTGACCGATGCGCTGATGAAGTTTCTGGATACTCCAGCTACCCTGATCTGCCCTGCGGTACCGGATAACGGTCGCACCATCGTGCACGGCCACCTGTTCGTGAAGGGTGAGCTGCTGAATGAGAGCGGCATGGAGCACCATCCCGTCACGCCGATGAAGCACGCCTCCCTGAAGAAGCTGATGGAATCGCAGTCTGTCGGGCTGTGCGGGCTGATCAATCTCGATACGGTTAAAAACCATCCCGCCGCACTGGCAGCGGAGATGGAAAAACAGCGGGCGAACCGGGCCCGCTACTTCATTTTCGACGTGCTCGATAACCAGGATCTGCTGACCGTCGCCAGCGCCACGTCGCACTTCCCGCTGGTGACGGGCGCGGCCGGGCTGGGTTACGCCATCGCCACCCTCGATAAACAGCGTGCCGGAACCGCAAAACAGACGATGCAGGTCAAGGCCAGTGGCGCGGGGGTGGTGCTCTCCGGCAGCTGTTCAGCGATGACCAATCAGCAGGTGGATTTCTACCAGCAACGCGCCTCGTCCCTGGCGCTGGATGTGGAAAAGATCATTCACGACCCGGCGTATCTGGAAAGCGTCTCGCAATGGGTCATCGCCCGTGGCGGTGAACCGCTGGCCCCGATGGTCTACGCCACCCAGCCGCCGCAAATCATCGAGCTTATCCAGAAACACTACGGCGCGGCGTTCGTCAGCGACAGGATCGAAACCTTCTTCGCATCGCTGGCCCGGACGCTTGCCCGGGCTGGCTTTAACAAGTTTATCGTCGCGGGGGGCGAGACCTCCGGCGCGGTGACTCAGGGTCTGAACATTGAGGGGATGATCATTGGCGAGGCTGTGGCACCCGGGGTGCCCTGGACTCAGGTCCTCAACAAACCGCAGTGGGTGATCCTCAAATCCGGCAACTTTGGCAGCCAGGATTTCTTTCAGAAAGCACAGGAACATTATGATGAGTGAACAACAGTTAAGAGAAGAGATAGTGCGCTATGCCCGTTCCATGTTTGAGCGCGGCTACAGCAGCGGCGGCGCGGGCAATATCAGCCTGAAACTCCCGGACGGCACGATTCTGGCGACCCCCACCAACTCCAGCTTTGGCGATCTTGTTGCGGACGAGCTGAGTAAAGTCACCATGGAGGGGGAACAGATTTCGGGTCAGAAGGCCTCGAAAGAGGTACTGATGCACCTGGCGATGTATCGTCAGCGCCCGCAGTGCGGCGGCATTGTTCATCTGCATTCGCCGTGGCTCACCGCCCTGTCGTGCCTGCCGGGCATTGATCCTGAAAACGCCCTGCCGCCGATCACCCCCTATTACGTGATGCGTGTCGGCAAACTGCCCATCGTACCCTACATTCGCCCGGGTTCACCGCTGATCGCCGAGCATGTCGAAAAACTGGCGGCGGAACATAACGCCATTCTGCTCGCCAGTCACGGCCCAATTATTTCCGGCAAGACACTTCGCGAGGCGGTATTCAACGCCGAAGAGCTGGAGGAGACGGCGAAACTCTATTTCATGCTGAAACCCTTTGGTATGAATACCCTGACTCAGGAAAACGTCGACGAGCTTAACGCCACTTTTAATATGAAATAATAAAATTTCCCTGCGTTATTCCTCGCGCAGGGGATCCCCACAATAAATAGCGGCACGGTCGGCTCCCTCTCCTCTTTGGGGAGAGGGCTGGGGTGAGGGGGAACATGCGACTCTGGAGGTGGTTCCGTTCACTGTATGATTTGTGCTTCTCTGTCAGCCGCGTCACCCGTGAACGTGCTAAGTGGGCTCGCCGCCGCCCCCTTAGCAATCCCGGCTCCCGGCCAGGAAAATCGCCGCTTCGCGGTACACTCAGCTTATTCCCGCAGGCTTTCGGGTCGGGGGCGATCCTACATCCATGTAGGTCGCAAAGTCTGGGTCATGAGCGTTTGCGCCCTTCTCGCCGCGCTGGTACCCGGGATTACTCCACTATAACACGGCAAAAAAAGGGCGGATAACTCTCTGCCTTTTTTTGCCTCCTTTTTTTCATCATATTCTTAATACCGCCCCGCCTCTTTTCCATAAAAACTCCATATTCCCTCCATTATTAAAATCCGGAAATATTAATTCGTTATGTAAATAAAAAAAGCCTTTCCAATTCGCTCCTGAAATGCATAATGAGAACGATCATTCTCACTTTTACAGGGTTGCCCTGATGAGCACGAAACTGGAACAACGCCAGAAACAGCGGCAGGACGAGATTATTACGGCTGCCCGCCGCTGCTTTCGCTCCAGCGGGTTTCACGCCGCCAGCATGTCGCAGATCGCCGGTGAAGCGCAGCTGAGCGTCGGGCAAATCTACCGTTACTTCAGCAACAAAGACGCCATTATCGAAGAGATGATCCGGCGTATCATCGACTCGCGCATCGAAGAGATGCAGGGCAAAACGCTGGTTGAAGGCATGCCGCAGATGCTGGCCTGGCGACAAACCCTCAATGAAGATGACGATGCGCTCATGCTCGAGATGTCCGCCGAGGCCACGCGCAACCCGCAGGTTGCCGCCATGCTGAAAGAAGCCGAAGCGCGGATGTTTGCCAACGCCTGCGAGCACCTGAAAAAGCAGTTCCCCCACCTGAGCGATGACCATATTCGCTGCTGCGTGGAAATTACCGCGGTGATGATCGAGGGGACAATTTACCGTCGATTAACTCCGTTAAAAGTGCCGTCAGAACAATTAGAGCCCATTTATCAGGATATTTTAAATATGCTTTTCTCTGCTAAGTAATCGCATGTAAATAATCAGCCGTACCCGATTATTTCCTTATTTTCATTTCCGGCACTGCCGGAGATGCGGCATCGCTGTGCCTTTAATCAGTCCTCCACCCTGTTAAGCCATTAACAGGGCTGGCTTCGTTCACCCTGGAAAAAGATTATGAAAACCATAATAACCCCCATCGCGGCATTACTCCTCCTGACCGGGTGCGATGATGCACAAACATCTGCTCCCCCACCTCCCCTGCCGGAAGTGGGGATTGTCACCCTGATGAGCCAGCCGGTTCCCGTCGTCAGTGAACTGACCGGCCGGACCACCGCCGCCATGAGCGCCGAAGTGCGCCCCCAGGTGGGCGGGATTATTCAGAAACGGCTCTTCACCGAAGGCGATACCGTCAAAGCCGGACAGGCGCTGTATCAGATTGATCCCTCCAGCTACCGCGCCGCATTTGATGAAGCCGCGGCCGCGCTGAAACAGGCGCAGGCGCTGGTGCAGGCCGACTGCCAGAAAGCCCAACGCTATGCCCAACTGGTGAAAGACGACGGCGTGTCGCGCCAGGACGCGGAAGACGCAAAATCCACCTGCGCGCAGGACAAGGCCAGCGTGGCGTCGAAGCGAGCGGCCCAGGAGAGCGCGCGCATTAACCTCAACTGGACCACCGTCACCGCACCCATTGCCGGGCGCATCGGCATCTCCTCCGTGACGCCCGGCGCGCTGGTCACCGCCCAGCAGGATACCGCCCTCGCGACCGTACGCGGCCTGGACAGCATGTACGTCGATCTCACGCGATCCAGCGCCGATCTGCTGCGCCTGCGCAGGCTAACCCTTGCCAGCAACAGCAATACGCTGAGCGTGACGTTAACCCTGGAGGACGGCAGCACCTACAGCGAAAAAGGCCGCCTGGCGCTGACCGAAGTGGCGGTGGATGAATCCACCGGCTCGGTCACCCTGCGTGCCGTCTTCCCGAACCCGCAGCATCAACTTCTGCCGGGAATGTTTGTCCGCGCCCGCGTGGACGAAGGCATTATGAATGATGCGATCCTCGCCCCGCAGCAGGGCGTTACCCGCGACGCCAAAGGCACCGCCACCGCGCTGGTGGTCAATGCCAGCAACAAAGTGGAGCAGCGCCAGCTGCAAACGGGCGACACCTACGGCGACAAATGGCTGGTGCTGAACGGCCTGAAGGCGGGTGACAGGCTGATTGTGGAAGGTACCGACAAAGTGACCGCCGGGCAGGAAGTGAAAGCCGAAGAGATGAAAACCACCGGAGGAGACGCCTGATGTTTTCCCGTTTCTTCGTGCGTCGTCCGGTCTTTGCCTGGGTGATCGCCATTCTGATCATGCTCGCCGGGATGCTGGCGATCCGCACCCTGCCGGTGGCGCAGTACCCGGACGTTGCCCCGCCGTCGATCAAAATCTCCGCCACCTATACCGGTGCCTCTGCGCAAACCCTGGAGAACAGCGTCACCCAGGTGATTGAGCAGCAGCTGACCGGGCTGGATAACCTGCTCTACTTCAGCTCCACCAGCAGCTCGGACGGCTCGGTGAGCATTAACGTCACCTTCGAACAGGGAACCGACCCGGACACCGCCCAGGAGCAGGTGCAGAACAAGGTTCAGCAGGCGGAATCGCGCCTGCCGACCGAGGTGCAGCAGTCCGGCATTACCGTTGAAAAATCCCAGAGCAACTTCCTGCTGATCATGGGGGTGTACGACAAAACCGATACCGCCAGCAGCTCGGATATCGCCGACTGGCTGGTGAGCAACATGCAGGATCCGCTGGCACGCGTGGAAGGCGTCGGCAGCCTGCAGGTGTTCGGCGCGGAATACGCCATGCGCATCTGGCTCGACCCGGCGAAGCTGGCCTCTTACGCCCTGATGCCCTCCGACGTGCAGAGCGCAATTGAAGCGCAAAACGTGCAGGTCTCTGCCGGGAAGATCGGCGCACTGCCTTCGTCGAACGCGCAGCAGCTGACCGCCACGGTGCGCGCCCAGTCGCGCCTGCAGACGGTGGAACAGTTTAAAAACATCATCGTCAAAAGCCAGGCCAGCGGCGCGGTCGTGCGCATCGGCGACGTGGCGCGCGTGGAGATGGGCAGCGAAGACTACACCGCCACCGCGAAGCTGAACGGCCACCCGGCAGCGGGGATGGCCGTAATGCTTTCTCCGGGCGCGAACGCGCTTAATACCGCCACGGCGGTGAAAGACAAAATCGCCGAATTCAAAAAGTCGATGCCGGAAGGCTACGACGTGGCCTACCCGAAAGACAGCACCGAGTTCATCAAGATCTCAGTTGAGGACGTGATCCAGACCCTGTTCGAAGCCATTATCCTGGTGGTGGTGGTGATGTACCTGTTCCTGCAGAACATCCGCGCGACGCTGATCCCGGCCCTGGCCGTCCCGGTCGTTCTGCTGGGCACCTTTGGCGTGCTGGCGCTGTTTGGCTACTCCATCAACACCCTGACGCTGTTTGCGATGGTGCTGGCGATAGGCCTGCTGGTGGATGACGCCATCGTGGTGGTGGAAAACGTCGAGCGAATCATGCGTGACGAAGGGCTGCCCGCCCGGGAAGCGACCGAAAAATCGATGGGCGAAATCTCCGGCGCGCTGGTCGCCATTGCGCTGGTGCTCTCGGCGGTCTTCCTGCCGATGGCCTTCTTCGGCGGTTCGACCGGCGTGATCTACCGTCAGTTTTCGGTCACCATTATCTCGGCGATGATCCTCTCCGTGGTGGTAGCGCTGACCCTGACCCCCGCGCTTTGCGGCGCGATCCTGAGCCACACCACACCGCACAGAAAAGGCTTCTTCGGCGCGTTTAACCGCTTCTACGGCAGGACCGAACACGGCTATCAGAACAAGGTCCTGCGCGGCCTGCGTCGTTCCGGCGGCATGCTGGTGGTCTACGCCCTGCTCTGCGGCGCGATGGGCGTGGCGATGCTGAAACTGCCGGGCAGCTTCCTGCCCACGGAAGACCAGGGTGAAATCATGGTGCAGTACACCCTGCCCGCGGGTGCCACGGCAGTCCGGACCGCCGAGGTCAGCCGCCAGGTGCGCGAGTGGTTCCTCACCAAAGAGAAAGCCAACACCGACGTTATCTTCACCGTCGAGGGTTTCAGCTTTAGCGGCAGCGGCCAGAACGCCGGGATGGCCTTTGTCTCCCTGAAAAACTGGTCCGAGCGTCAGGGCGACGAGAACACCGCCCAGGCGATTGCCCTGCGTGCCACCCGGGAGCTGAGCACCATCCGGGATGCCAGCATCTTTGCCATGACGCCCCCGGCGGTTGACGGTCTGGGCCAGAGCAACGGCTTTACCTTTGAGCTGATGGCGACCGGCAATACCGACCGCGACACCCTGCTGAAGATGCGTAACCAGCTGATTGGCCAGGCCAACCAGCAGAGCACCCTGCAGGCGGTGCGCGCCAACGATCTGCCGCAGATGCCACAGCTGCAGGTGGATATCGACAACAACAAAGCCGTGTCGCTGGGGCTCTCCCTGAGCGACGTCAGCAGCACCCTCTCCAGCGCCTGGGGCGGCACCTACGTGAATGACTTTATCGATCGCGGGCGCGTGAAAAAGGTCTACATCCAGGGCGACAGCGATGCCCGTGCCGTACCGACAGATCTCAACAAATGGTATGTGCGCGGCAGCGACAGCAGCATGACCCCGTTCTCCGCCTTCGCTACCACCCGCTGGGAGTATGGCCCGGAGAGCCTGGTGCGTTACAACGGATCGGCGGCGTATGAGATCCAGGGCGAAAACGCCAGCGGCGCCAGTTCCGGCACCGCCATGAGCCAGATGGAGCAGCTGGCGAACAACCTGCCGTCCGGCACCACCTGGGCGTGGAGCGGCCTGTCGTTGCAGGAAAAACTGGCCAGCGGCCAGGCGATGAGCCTGTATGCCCTCTCCATCCTGGTGGTGTTCCTCTGCCTGGCGGCGCTGTATGAGAGCTGGTCGGTGCCGATTTCGGTCATCCTGGTGATCCCGCTTGGGGTGCTGGGCGCGGCGCTTGCCGCCTCGCTGCGCGGCCTGAACAACGACGTCTACTTTCAGGTGGCGCTGCTGACCACCATCGGCCTGTCGTCGAAAAACGCCATCCTGATTGTGGAGTTCGCCGAAGCCAAAGTCGCCGAAGGCTACTCCCTCACCCGCGCCGCCCTGCGTGCCGCCCAGACACGTCTGCGTCCCATCATCATGACCTCGCTGGCGTTTATCGCGGGCGTGACGCCGCTGGCGATTGCCACCGGGGCCGGGGCCAACAGCCGCGTGGCGATCGGGACCGGCATCATCGGCGGGACGCTGGCCGCCACGCTGCTGGCGATCTTCTTCGTTCCTTTATTCTTTGTACTGGTGAAACGTCTGTTCTCCGGTAAACACGCAAACCGGAGGTCATAATGTTTCGTGTATCTGTTTTAGCCCTGGCCCTGCTGAGCGCAGGCTGTGTGTCGTTAGCTCCCACTTATCAGCGCCCGGCCGCCCCCGTCCCGGCCACCCTGCCCGGCACCCACGGCGAGGCCACCGTGGTGGTCAGCCAGTGGCAGCAGGTGATGAACGATGCCCGCCTGAAAAGCGTGGTGACGATGGCGCTCAACAGCAACCGCGACCTGCAAAAAGCGATTGCCGACATCGATGCCGCCCGCGCCCAGTATGGCGAAACGCGTTCATCCCTCTTCCCGACGCTGGATGCCGGGCTGAGCCATACCCGCAGCCGCACGCTGGCGGGCGGCGTGACCACCAGCGATGAAGCCAACGGTACGGTCTCCAGCTTTGAGCTGGACCTGTTTGGCCGTAACCAGAGCCTGTCCCGCGCCGCGCGGGAGACCTGGCTTGCCAGCGAGTTCACCGCGCAGAACACCCGCCTGACGATGGTCAGCGAACTGACCACTGCCTGGGTGACGCTGGCAGCGGATAACAGCAACCTGGCGCTGGCGAAATCCACCCAGCAGAGCGCCGCGAACTCGCTCAAAATCGTCAAACGTCAGCAGGAGGTGGGCGTGGCGGCGGCCACGGACGTCAGCTCCGCCATGGCGGTGTACCAGCAGGCGCGCGCCAGCGTGGCGAGCTACCAAACGCAGGTGATGCAGGACAAAAACGCCCTCAACCTGCTGGCGGGCGACACCGTGCCGGACAACCTGCTGCCCGGCACCCTGGAGAGCCTGAGCGACAACGCCATCACGCTGATCCCGGCGGGGGTCAGCTCCGGCACGCTGCTGCGTCGCCCGGATATTCAGGAGGCGGAGCATAACCTGCTGAGCGCCAACGCCAGCATCGGTGCCGCCCGGGCTAACTTCTTCCCGACCATCTCGCTGACCGCCAGCGCGGGGGTCGGCAGCGATTCACTCTCCTCCCTGTTCAGCCACGGGATGCAGGTCTGGTCGTTCGCGCCGTCCATCACCCTGCCGCTGTTCAGCGGCGGCAACAACATGGCGCAGCTGCGCTACGCCGAAGCGGAGAAGAAGGGGCTGATCGCCACCTATGAGAAAACGATTCAGAGCGCGTTTAAGGACGTGGCCGACGCGCTGGCGCGCCGGGAAACCCTGAGCGAGCAGCTTGATGCCCAGCGTGAGTACGTGGCGGCAGAACAAAAAACGCTGGATGTGGCGACCCGCAGCTATCAGGCGGGAGCGGGAGATTACCTGACGGTACTGACCGCACGGCGCTCGCTGTGGTCGGCCCAGTCGTCGCTGATCGCGCTACAACAGACCGACCTGGAAAACCGCATTACCCTGTGGCAGTCCCTCGGGGGCGGTATTTAGCAGGATTTGCCGGGCATGCCATCGTCGCCAGCGCCGTGCTGGCGACGAACTATGTGCGTGAGTTTGAGCCTGGTTCGGGAAGACTGGAGTGACTGACGGTAGAAAGAGTCTTAAAGAGCGGAATGTCGGCTTTGTGCCAGGAACGGATGCTTTCTCTAAGCCTGAATCTGATCAAATGCCAGAGGTTATATTTTGTGCGCTGCAAAACGGCTTTCTGGTAATCCGGCAAAAAAAGTGACCGAATGCTGAAAAGCGCACCGTCATAAGCGGTTGGCTCTGCGAGTCCTACCCGGGCACTGGTACAAGAAAGTGTGTGGAGTGACGAACCACCAAGCACCGGGCAGGTTGTCTGGAGGGCTGGCGCAGAAAGAATGCTGTGTATTTCTCCCCCCGGACTGTATCGGACAACCCGACTGCCGCCCCATTCTGCGTTCCACAGATAGCCCTGCGCATCAATGCAGGAACCATCAGGCGCGCCGCCGCCTTCGATTTTGGTGAACACGCGCTGGTTTTGCAGCGAGGGGTAATCGCAGCACATAATCCGATCCTGCATCGAGTCACAGTAATAGAGCGTGCCACCATCGGGGCTGAAACAGATGCTGTTCGGTATAGCGACATCGGGCAATGCAAGCGTCTCAACAGTCAGCGTTGCCGCATTGAGTCGATGAAACTTACCGATGACTTTAACGGGATAATCGTCATCCATCGTCCCGAAGACAAAATTACCGGTACGGTCGCACCGTCCATCACCTATACGGGTGCCGGTGTCTCCCGGTGAAGCAGCCACTGGGGTAATTAATCCACTGTTGAGATCATAGAAAGCCAGCCTTGTCGCGAATCCCATCAGCAGAATGTGATCCTGTTCAGTCAGGGCAAAGGAGCCAAGACGTTCAGGCAGCGACCAGCGCATCACAGCATCAATACCTTCTTCTATGGCGAGAAGTTCACTGGCTTCAATGTCAGTCCAGTAGAGCCTGCGGGTTCTTTCACACCACAGCGGGCATTCTCCCAGCGTATTCCTGACCTCAGCTGCAATTGAAAACATGTTAATCCTCCGGATATAAAAGATCGTACTGCACGATGGCAAAAGTGGATAACGCAGTTACTGCAGAAAACGTGCAGAGAGCCGATCGCCGAAAAGCATGACAGCAAGTCCGAGTAGCATGACAACCATTCCCCCTAGCCTGACTAACGAAACCGGGCGCTGCACAGCGCCCAGCAAGCCAAAATGGTCAATCATCTGCGAGGAAAGTAACTGTCCGACAATTGCCAGCCCGAGCAGAGCTGAAAATCCGATTTTCGGCGCCAGCACGACATAGCTGAACAGGGCACATGCGCCTATCAGGCCGCCCGCAAGACTCCAGAGGGGTTGTGACGGGATCGCCGCCAGCGATGTCATTAGCCCGCCCCTGAGCAGTGCGTAAATCCCCAGACTGAACGCGCCCGCCGTGAAGGAAAACAGCGCCGCAGTGACCGGATCACCTTCCAGTCCCCTTGCCAGCTGGCTGTTCAGGGTTGTCTGCAGGGTGATCCCCAGACCTGCGGCTAACGCGATTACGTAATAAATCATGCTTTTCATCCCGGTCAGTCTGCCTGCTCCAGCGGCAGGAAGGCGTCAGCAAAAATGTCAGGCTGGTAGCCAGAGGCGGCAAACAGGTGCTCACGCGACTCATCAATAGCCGCACGCAGTCGCGCGCTGTCTACGCCCAGTACCTTACCGTTCTGTTTAACGATGCGCCCGCCGATCATGACGGTATCGATATTGCTGCGCTCGGCGGCATGTACCACCGTGCCAAAGGCATTTCCGGACGGGTACAGGTTGAGATCACTGGCGTTAATCAGCACCAGGTCAGCCTGCTTGCCTGGCGTCAGGCTTCCCACTTTCTCCTGCAGCCCTGCACAGGCCGCACCATCAATAGTCGCGGCTTTAAGGAGTTGCGCCGCCGGAAGCGTTTTCAGCGTTTGTTCAGCATCGCAGCACTGCTGCTGATGCATGCCCATTACCCGCTGCAGGTAAAAGGCGACGCGCATCTCCATAAACATGTCGGTGCTGTACGACGTTTCATTGTCCACGCTCAGGCCAGGCTTGATGCCATGACGCTGTGCGGCCTCAATGGCGAACATCCCGCTTTCGATGCCATAGTGCGAATCTGAGCGTGGGCAGACGTTTACCCGCACACCCGCTTCCCGCAGAATTTCCCATCCCCGGTCAGGCAGCGCCGTGCAGTGATTGAAAATATTGTCCGGCCCCAGAAGCCCCTGCTGATGCAGCGACTCAAGTTCAGCCCCCATCTCAGCGCCAAAGAACTCCGTGACAATCGACAGCCCCAGCCTGCGGGCCTCGGCCCACAACTCTGGCTCCAGCTGGGCCATGACGGCGAGAGTGACCAGGCTTTCAGGGTTGTCGGTGAAATACTTCTCCTGCAGACGCTGCCAGTTTCCGGGCCAGTGCGCTTTATCCCATTCGCCGGCTACCGGTGCACCGGAAGCATGAATGGCGCGAATACCGGTATCAAGCAGGGCCTCGACGGCGGCATCGGCATGCGCTGCAGTTCGGCTGTTGTGCGAGTTATCAATCATCGTGGTGATGCCCGCATCAATAGCGCCCAGCGCCGTCAGCAGGTTGCCGACATAGATATCGGCAGGACGGTAATATTTAGCGAACGAGAAGTGTGTGGCGTTGCTGTAGTCGTCCAGGCAGGTGGCGTTTGGATTAATGCGGCGCAGCTGTCCTTCCCATGCATGACGATGAGAATCGACCATTCCCGGCATGGCAATCATATTGGTGGCATTAATGACTTGCGCCCCCGGCACATCAAGGTTCTGGCCCACGGCGGTAATCGTTGAGCCGTTGATGAGAATATCACCACGCTCAATGTTACCGATGTTCTCGTCCATGCTCAGTATCGTCGCGCCACGAATCAACGTAGCCTGTGAAATGACATTTTGATTGTTAACAATATTTCTGATGTAACTGGCCATAAACTTACCTCTTTCCTGATCAATGGGGAAACGATACGCCACACCATTAGCCTGAAAAAGATGCGTAAAGTGTTTTAATAATTCATAATTTGCGAATAATCAGACTCACTTTTACCCGGAGCAGAACGATGGATCGGATTCAGGCTATGCAAGTTTTCACGCGGGTTGCTGAAGCCGGGAGTTTTGTTCGCGCGGCAGAAACACTTTCACTGCCTTCTTCCACCGTTACCAGCACGATTAAAAACCTGGAGAAATACCTGCAGGTGCGCCTGCTGAACCGCACGACAAGACGGGTCAGCCTTACTCCTGAAGGCCTGCAGTATCTGGCGCAGTGCCGGGAGATCCTGTCGCTGATTGAGCATAGTGAATCCAGCCTGACTGATTCCCTCAGACGCCCTCAGGGACGGCTGCGGGTTGATATGCCTGGTGGGATCGCCCATTTCATCGTCATGCCCCACCTGAAAGACTTTTACCGGCTTTATCCGGATATTTACCTGATGATTGGTGTGAGCGATCGACAGGTCGATCTTGTGCAGGAAGGGGTGGATTGCGTCATACGAACCGGTGAATTAACGGACTCCACACTGGTTGCCCGTCCGCTTGGCCGGTTTCGCTGGGTGACCTGCGCCTCGCCGGACTATCTCAGGAAGTTCGGTGTCCCTGAGACGCCTGAAGCGTTGTCACAACATCGGGCGATTCATTACTTTTCCGGTTCGGGAAGACGCACGAGTGAACTGCGTTTTACACGAGGCACTGAGGCCTTCTCTGTTCCGGTTGAGGGGGATGCAGCCGTTAACGAAACGGGACTCTACATCAGACTGTGTCTTGAAGGTTTTGGGCTGGCGCAGCTCGCTGAGAATGTGATTTCGGAGAATCTGCAGCAAGGCAAACTGATCGAGGTTCTGGCAGACTGGCAGCCCCCCTCCGTGCCGGTAACGATGCTCTATCCGCATCAGCGTTTTCTCTCTCCCGCCGTGCGTGCTTTTGCTGACTGGATCTCCGCACTTTTCAACGAAGGCGCAGGTGAGAAAGGTCTTTCCGGTAAAAGACGGCTCCGGTAAGAGGACGGCTCTTCAGTACGACAATTAATAACCCCCTCAGCAGAGGAACCGAACGTTCCCCTGCTGTGTCTGTGAATTCAGCCCGGCTGCAGTGCAGGTTCCAGGTGAGCGTTTCGTCCGGCAGCCATTCCGGTGCAGGCGCCTGCGACTGCGATTGCTGCGGTCATCAGTAATGGCACCGTCCAGCCTCCGGACAACTCCTGTACTTTGCCCAGCAACAGCGGACCCATCGCCGCCATCAGATAACCGACACTCTGCGCCATGCCTGACAAGGCGGCAGCATCACCCGCGTTTTTAGTACGCAGCCCGATGAATGTCAGACCCAGCATCATGCTGGCACCTGAGCCGAAGCCGAGAAGCGCGGCCCACAGCATCGCCATACCCGGCAGATACAGGATGCCGATAAAGGACACTGCGGTTAACAGGCTGACGCCAGCAGCAGCTAATTTCTGATCGTTGAGACGACGCAGCGTGGCCGCCAGAATCAGGCCGGGAATGGCGGTGGTCAGCTGAAGGATGCCGTGTACCTCGCCAGCCTGAGCTGAGGAGAGTCCACTGTGCGTAAGAATGGCTGGAAGCCAGCCCACCGCAACATAAAACGGCATCGCATTCAGGCCCATAAACAGGGTGACCTGCCATGCCAGAGGCGAGCGCCAGACCGCGACGGACGCCGCTTGTTTCTCACCCGCGGCTGGCAGCTGATGCTTGTTCGTTAACTGCGGCAACCATAAAAGCAGCGCAAGGAACGGTGCTATAACCAGCATGGCTAACGCGATGTTCCATCCCCAGTTCTGCGTCAGAGGAATGACAATGGCTGAACCAATGGCACCCGCGGCACCCATAGTGATAGAATACGCCCCCGTCACGGAAGCCACGTTACCGGAAAAGTCACGTTTGATAAGACCTGGCAGAAGGACATTGCCCAGGGCAATCCCGATACCTATTAATATGGTTCCGCCATAAAGCGCCCAGACGCTGCCTGTGGAGCGAAGCAGGGTGCCTGCAGAAATCACGGCCAGGGCAGCAAAAAGGGTGCGTTCCAGGCCGTACCTGCGGGAGATGGATGCGCTCAGGGGAGAAAAGGCGGCAAAGGCCAGCAAAGGTAGCGAGTTAAGCAACCCAACGGCTGTGATACTTAGCCCAAAATCATGGCGAATAGACTCTAAAACGGGTGCGATAGCGGTAAAAGGAACACGCAGGTTAATGGCGATAAAAAGGATGCCGGTCACAAGTATGACTGAAGACCACTTGTTCGTCGTGTGGGACATAAATTTTGCTTTCTCTGGAAAAAAGAAAGACTTTAAAGAAAGCATGAGTTACAGAATATAGATAACCTGACAACATATAGCTAAATCATGCCAGTCAATAAAAAAACTGTGACCTCGCCGGAGGAGTTTAACGCCGATGCTTTCAGTCAGGCTGCTATTGCCCTGCATGTCTCATCGTCAGGCGAGTATGCCGGGCAGAGTCCGCACACTCATCGCAAGGGACAACTTATTCTCTCTTTGCGCGGTGCAGTGAGCTGTGAGGTTGAGGATGCGCTGTGGCTTGTTCCACCGGGACATGCAGTCTGGGTTCCGGGTGAAATCCCTCATAGTTGCCGGATTACGAAGAATGCAGATACCTGCTTTCTGTTTATCGAACCCGGCGCGGTGGTGATGCCGGAAATCTGCTGTACCCTGGCGATTACGCCTCTGGTCCGCGAGCTTGTTCTGTATCTTGCAGAGCAGGGACAGGTTTATTCTCCTGACAGTAAAACCGCCAGGCTCGCAGCAGTGCTGCTGGAACATATTCCGGATGTGCCGGTTAAAGCGCTCCATCTTCCCGTATCGGATCATCCTAAAATCCGGAAAATGGCTGAGGCACTTTTTAATGAGCCTGATGACCGGCGAACGTTAAAGCAGTGGGCTGCTCATCTGGCCATCAGCGAGCGATCTCTGGCCAGACGGATAAAAGAGGCAACAGGAATGAGCTTTGGTCGCTGGCGTCAGCAACTGCATTTGATGATAGCCCTGAGCCATCTGGCAGAAGGTCAGTCCGTGCAGCGCGTCGCCGGAATGCTGGGATATGATTCGGTCAGCGCGTTTATTACGATGTTCAGAAAAGCACTGGGTAAATCACCGACGCGATATTTTTCGTCTCTAAACTAATGCAAAACAACACAAACCGGATTTTTATAAAGAACGCCAGGGTCCGCTTTTCGCTCATAGCTGCCGAAAATTTCCAATACCAGGCACTTGTTTTGCCCAGTGTTGGTATTTTCCTGGGCATTGCAGCCGGTTCGTTACGCGCACCGCAGGCAACCCAAAAAACCTGCCAGCAAACATCCAGACTTACCGGCAGGTTTTTTGTTACTCGCTCTGCACGCCTGCGAAGGTTTTCACCATCCACACGCGGTCAATGGCGCCCGTATCATAATGGGCGAGGGTAAAGACCTGGGCCTGACTCATCACCAGCGCCAGTTCGGGGGTGATATTGAAACTTGCCGCCACTTCATCGCGTTCAAGTTCCGGCCGTCGCTTACGACGTTCAATACGAAAGCGAATCTGGTTGTATTTTGCCCAGCCGATCAGCGCCATACCAATAAGACAGGCCACCAGCAGGTAGATACTCAACGTATTGAGCGTGGTGTAGAACGGCCTCGTCCCTATAAAAGGATCATGTTCAATCGCGTTTATCAGACCACTGTAAATCAGCCAGCTAAACCCCAGCCAGGCAATGATCGTTAACAGGGCATCCAGCACGCGAGGAAGCCGCTGTTGTTCAGTAAAAATTAACGGTTGCATCATGGTTTTAATCTCCCAATACCGCGATCGGGACTCACCCAACGAGCTCTGCTGCGTTTGCGGCGCAGCATGACTTTCGGGAAAGCCACAAGCGTAGTGAACAGGCTCAACATCCAGTACACCACCGGAAACCAGATAACCCAGAACAGCGACGCCGCAATACCCTTCTCGTAGCGTCGTTCAATAAACAGACTGACCGCGAACTGCAACAGACAGACCACGCCCAGCATCAGGCCGGTAAAAGCCGGAGGGAAAAGGTGCTGAACATATAAAGAATCGGGCATCGGAATAAGCAGCCCGATGAGAAACAACAGGATGGTGATGGCATAAGCAAAGGCCCATGCGGTTGACATACAAAACTCAATAAACAGAGGCCACATGCGCCGGTACTCCCAGCCCCACAAGCGACGCATATTGATAATAAACACCTCCGCGCCCCCCTGCGCCCAGCGCAGACGCTGCTTCCAGAGCCCTTTCAGCGTCTCGGGCATCAAAATCCAGCACAACGCACGAGGTTCAAAGAAAATGGACCAGTGGCGCAGCTGTAACTTCCAGCTGATATCAATATCTTCCGTGATCATATCCGGGCTCCAGTACCCTACTTCTGCCAGGGCGCGACGGCGAAACGCGGCAATGACGCCGGAAACGGTAAAGACCTGACCATAGACGCGCTGGGTACGCTTGATGAGGCCGATAATAGATGAAAACTCCCCCACCTGGACTCGCCCAATCAGCGTTGAACGCGTGCGGATACGCGGATTGCCGGTCACGGCCCCCACGCGAGGATAATTGAGCAGCGGTGCGACCATATATACCGCCGCATCCTTATCCAGCAGCGCATCGCCATCAATGCACACCAGAAAATCACTGCGCGCCGCCGCCGCACCCGCCTGCAGGGCTACCGCTTTGCCCTGATTTTCCGCCAGATGAATCACCCGCAGCCGCGGATATTCACTCGCCAGCTTGTCCAGCACGGCCGCGGTGTTGTCTATAGAGCCGTCATTAATAGCAATCACTTCTATATTTTCATAACGTTGCGCCAGCGCCGCTTCGATAGTCTCCCGGGCATTCACCCCTTCGTTAAAGCACGGCACAAGAATGGAAATCAGCGGATTGCCTGCGAGTTCAGGTGGCGGCGTGCCCGGCCCCCATGGCCAGTGGCGCTCGCGGTAAAACCAGAAGTAAAGCCCACCGCTCATCCAGAGGGCCGACATAAACAGCGGCCAGAAAAAGACGAAATTAAGGATCACTTCACCGGTAAAAATCACCGCCACGCCGAGCGGAAAACTGAACATCAGGCAAAGGATCATGAAGGCGATGAGGCGATCGGTCATTTTTGCGGATACCAGTAAGAGGAAAAAGCAGAACGGATCTCTGCCATCCGGGGTTGATCGTTAATGAAATCGTCCGGGTAGTAGCCATAGTTTCCGGCGCCGCTCATCTTGAGCTGCCGCATCCACCCTTTAAGCATTTCACCGCTAATATCGTCCTGCCCTGCCCCCTTACGCCAGTCGCGTGCCTGAAGTTCAAAAACCGTTTTATCCAGTGCGCCAGGGTAACGGGCGACCTGCCTGACGAGTCTGTCCAGCCAGGCATTGGCATCCTTGACCGGGACATTTTCCATCAGCGGCATCGCCATCGGGGCTGTCCAGTCGTAGGTGCCGAGAAAATCATTCAGATTCTGCGCAAACCAGGTTTCGCTCTGCGGATCCAGTACCGGCATGGCGTAAATGTTGCGGGCGGTTTTGACCTGTGGCCCGCGCACGGCACGCACGGTTTGCGTGAGCTGTCGGGTAAAATCAATCAGGGCGCGACTTTTAAAGCGCGTCCAGCGCGCCAGCAGCTGCGGGTCGGCGCGGATCTGCGCAATGCTGTCCGGGAAGCCTGCTGCACGATAGGCTTTGAGCGCATCCGGAGAGGCATCCTCAAAGTCGGTCAAAAAAGCGTCATCATGGAACAGGATGCCGCTGAAGTTAGCATGGCGCGCCAGGTCCTCGTAGATGTCGTTGATCCTCTGCCGGGCAACCGCACTCCAGGGAGATAAGCGCAAATAATGGCGGTTATCTGGCGCACTTCGTCCGGTATCTGGCGACCAGGCCGCCACGCGAGGCACCGAGGGATCTAACCCAAACGCCAGCACCGGCATCCAGGCGTAAACCTTCACCCCGGCACGGGTCTGCAGCTGCCAGGACACGAAGTTAAACAGATCCGCCCGCATAGGTAGCCAGCGATTGCGGAAATAGAGCGCATTGACGTTGCCATCCCCTTTCGGATCGGCATAGGCCTGTAAAAAGACGTGGGTTATCTTCATGTCGAAAACACGCTGGATGAGCACATCGATATTTCTACGCTGTTGAGCCGGGTTTTTGTCGTACACATAGTCGAGATCGATATGCATAACCCGCATGGTGTCAGGTTCCCTGACCTGGGCTATCTGGCTGGCGAAACTGCGCAGCGAAGGGTTGTTGGAAATCAGCACCCGGGGAATGTCTTCCAGACTGGCGGCATTCGCCAGCCCCTGATTCAGGCTGAACGCCATCTGGTAGCCCTGCTGATGCGCGAGCTTCAGCGTGGTCCCGCTCGCCGCACCGTAGGGCCAGACCCAGGCGCGCGGTGCTTTCCCGGTGACCTCTCTGATTTTGTTCGAAATGCGAGCCAGGTCGGCCCCCATACGCTGTTCAAACTGCGCATCCGTTTCGTACTGCCCGCGGGTTTTATCGTAGAAACGGTTAGCGGCCGCGGGCTCCTGACTGCCCTGCGGATTGGCCTGGTGGCCGTAATGGGATGCCCAGGTGTGCGCACCCACTTCCACCAGCCCCGACTCGCTGGCCTCCCGCACCATCTTCCAGGTGGCAAATTTTTCCCGCGGCGTTTTTAGTCCGCCAAAATCCACCAGCGAATGTTCCGGGGCATCCACCCAACTGCCGACAGGCGCCCAAAGAGCAGGCCATTTGAACAACCGAAGCAGCGGCAGAACGCGCGTCGAGAAGCTACTGTATCCATCATCAAAGGTCAGCATCACCGCCTTTTCAGGCAATGTCGTTTTCCCGGCATGGGCATCCAGCACCTGCTGCACGCTAATCGGGTGGTAGCCGTTATCATTCAGCCAGGCAAACTGGTCGTTCAGGGCGCTGGTGCGCACGGACAGATAGCGCTGATCGGCGGCACCGTCCTCCACGTCATGCCAGGCCAGCACCAGAAAGCTGTTTGTGGGCCAGCGCTGGTCCGCATACAGCGCCGGGCGCTCGGCGGGAGGAAGATAACGCGGTGCCGCGGCCAGTGCATACATGCTCATCATCATCCACCCGACGATTACCCCTGCGGCAAGAAGCCATCGTTTCATCATGAAGCGCCCTTAAAACCTGACATTCAGATCAAATGCGAGGGCAATATTGCGCTCCCGCTTCCCGTCGTAAGGACGCTTATCCCAGGTCAGTTTCACCCCGGCATCCACTACGTTATTCCATTGAATTCGTTGCCCGTAACCTAACTGGTTGATGGCTCCAGGGCTGTGCCCTTTTTGCCAGTAACCGCCCGCTCCCGCCTCAAACTGCTGCTTCCAGACCGTGTCGTAATGGCGATACAGCACCTGTTCGGCGCGCAGCCCTGCCACCGCCGAAAAATCACGTTTGGGGTTGTAATAAGGCACATCTTCTTTGCTGTTATTACTGCCGCCGATGCCAGGGATGAAATCCAGAGTAAAACGTGGCGACGTCCAGAGGCGTTCTTTACCGCTGATGCCGTACTCCAGCCGATCGTTGCCGTCGGTGAAGTGCGCGCCGGAAAGCGAAACCTGATATTCGCGTCGTTCGTTCTGATACCAGCGCACCCACAGATCGCCGCCGTTGGAGTTCACCCCATTGCGCAGGGCACGCAGCGGCGTGTTACGGGATAACCGCTCCGCCGAGGCCCCGGCCCGCCAGTTGTCGCTGAAATCGTACCAGCCGGAGAGGCGTCCGCCGATTTTCTGATCGCTGCCATCATTGCGCCCGGAGATCTCCATTTCGGCCCAGATATCCCTTGAGGTCCACTCCGCGCCCGCCAGCAGATCCCGGCTTATTCCCTTCCCCTCCTCAAAATCGCCACGGGCAAAGTTGTAGCCGGTAAACAGTCGCCAGTTTTGGTTAATCGGTGGGCTATAAAGCGCCGTGTTGAGGGTGAAATCGTTTTTGCCGCTGACCGGACTGTCGGAGGAGATGCCCTGAGATCCGGCTATGCGCAGTTCGGCTTTGTTATGCACCGCCATCAGTCGTTCAAGCTGCAACGTGGCGGCGTCATCCGGGCTGCGCTTCACCACATCCTTAGTCAGCTCGTCGGCCTGCCGCCACTCCTGCAGCTCCATAGCCGTCCATGCCTGTTGCCGTTCCAGCGCCAGGTTGCTGGGTTCAATGACTTCGGCAAGCTTAAGTTCGCGCTCTGCGGCACGCGGTAACCCTCTCGCCAGCAGCACTGAGGCATAGGCAATACGCAGCGCCTGGTTACCCGATCCTGTACGCGCCAGCCGCTCCGCATGCGTCTCGGCTGCAGGCAAATCATTGGTTGCGACCAGATATTCGGTTTGTAAGGTTCTGGCCAGCAGCCAGTTGTCATTGGGCTGCGGTGTGGGAGAACCATAGATCCGTTGCAGGTACGGGGTCTCTTTACTGTAGGTATCCAGCTGCTGCTTCGCTTCGTCGAAATGGTTGTTATCGAGACGGGCATACAGCAGTTCCTGTTGATCGTCCATGGTCAGCGGCTGTGATGCCAGGGTTGAGCCACGCGGAAAATAGATGCTTTCAAGCAGCGACTCGGCTTTGTCCGGCTGCTTCTGCGCAAGATATGCAGAAGCGACCCATCTTCTGGCGTAGTCAGGAACGGGCTTTCCGTTCGCCTCGAGCGATTCAAATTCGGCGATCGCGTCATCCATATGTTTACGGATAACCAGCGCCCCCAGCCGGTCAATTCTGGCACGTCGCACATCAGCCTGCGCCTCGGGGTTGTCTTTCCACTCGTCAATCAGCGCGTTATAGCGAGCCAGTGCTTTATCTGCCACCAGAAATCGCTCATCTTCATTGCGGGTGGGCGTGAACGCCGCGCGGACGGTTTGCGCCGCCGCATCCAGTTCAAGCTGACGTTTAATGGCATCCGGCTGCGGGTAGCGCTCTGAAAGGGTCAGCGCGGGGCCGGCAATACGGTTGGCCGACATGGCAGCCAACAGCGTGGGCACCACGTTTTTGTTTTGGTCTGAATCGGTATCGAGTTGGCTGGCCGCCAGGACGGAATCCCAGTTTTTCCCCTGAGCATGATAAACGTACGCCAGCAGTGCCTCTCTCTCTGGCCCCGGCTCCTCGTCTGCCCAGCGCCGGGCTTCGGTGATGGCCTGCTCGTTGCGATGGGCATCTGCGAGCGTCATTATCCAGCCGGTGCGGGCGTCGCTATTACCGGGCTCGTCTTGCAGAACAGTTTCCCAGACGGCCAGCGACGCATTCCACTGCTTTTGGTTACGCAGCGCGCGGGCGGCAGCGACCTGCCCCCGGGCAGGGATGTCCATGCGCTGGCGATAACGATCCCATACCGCCAGCGTTTCAACGTCATTATTGGCCCATGAGGAAACCTGAAGCCAGTCAGCAATCTCTCCCGCCGTTAACTGTGTCTGCTGTTCCCGAACGGCAAGGTATTGCAATAAAGGCTGGCGGTCGCCATCCCGTGCCTGAATAATAAGTTCATCGTAGGCAGACGTTTGGGCGTATGCCCATGTCGGGAATAACATGCTCACCATTAATAAGTATCGTCCTGAACGCAGTTTAATAACGCACGAGGAGCAGGAAACTCTGAACATAGTTAACCCTTTATCTCTGTTATAACGTGAGCCTTTCATTTATTCATGACGAAAAGATGACTGAAACTCAATAAATAAACAAGCAACAAAAAAGTCTATATGAATTTATAATCTCATGCTTTTTCCTTATTTATTATTTTTCAGCCAGGCGCTACCGTTTTTTCAAGCAACCCCTGCGCGCCACTCAAAAAGTTAGCAGCCACCATTATCTTTTACCAACCCATAAAATAAAAAAAACACGCCGGAGCGTGCTTTTCATGTTAATCTCATTCTTTCGTATCAGGCCTTTCCTGCCTACTCAGTAAAAAGTGCTGGCAACGCCTGTTAAAAATTCTTATCCAGCGAAAGCGTGATATTCCTCTGTCGATAATCATAGAAATCGATATTACTATCGACCCGCTTCCAGGTGAAATTCAGTTTCGGCATAACCCCAAAAAAATAAAGGTCGCGATGCCAGAGCGAGAGATTATAGATCTGTTCATTATCTTTCCGGCGCGTCGAGAATATATCGCTGTCGGCCTGGTAATCGCGTCTGGCAACGGCCGTGGTGGCGGCAAAAGAGAGTTGCCAGGGCATATCAACCTGCACCCCGCTGCGCAAACCTACCCGATGGTTAGATTCACTGCGGGTGAAGGTCTGCTGATCGAGCAGATCGAAGCCAGCAAATCCTGACACCCGGTTACTGAAGGCATGGGACAGGGTTGTGGAAGAGTAACGGTTTTGCCCACGCAGGAATCGATAATCTTGATCATCATAATCCAGCTTCTGATATTCCAGCGCCTGACTCACCTGCCAGGTGGGCGTCAGTAAATAACTGTATTCGGCGCGCACGCCAGGGCCAGAAGAATACGCCTCGGTGCCATACCATCTTTTTTCATAAAAAGGCAACAGGGCAAATTGCTGGCGGAAATTACGCCATTGATATCCGGCATAAGCACGGGTGGTAATATCATCAAAATCATGATTATTCCAGTAACTCTTTCCGTTTACCGTACCCAGAAATCGCAAGCCATGCTGATCGTAGAGTTGTACATCTTTTTGTAATGCGCCATTGAACCAGAAACCTTCCCCACGCTGAGGGAAACTATCCTTATTACGAATAAAAAGACGATCGCCAACCCGAATGGTTTTACCCGAGGACGCATTATTCACATTGCTGTCATTCAGATAGCTCAGGCTGAATGAACCCGTTAATGCGCTGCCTTTCTGAATGCGCTCAAGATATTGGGCAATGACCTGCTGAATATTCTCAGGCGGATTGCTTTGTAATACGCGGCGAAATTGATAATCAGCCGCGTCAAACTGCCGATTTTCAAACATGGCACGCGCTAAATCCAGACGCACCGCCGCATAGTCAGGATGCTGACTCAGAATAGCGCGATAGTGTTCAATCGCCTCTGCATAATGCCCCTGACTGCGCGCCAGACCAGCTTTTGCAAAAAGAATCAGGGTTGAATCCGGATTGGGTGACGCCTCGTAGACAGGTAAAATGGCACGTACCATCGGCCACTTTTCTTCGCGAATGGCCTGATCGAGCAGCGCCATCGCCAGCTCTGGCTGTTCCGCCAGTTGAGCATTGGTCACATGCAGCGTGTTATCGCCAGACCCGGCGCGCTTGTCCGGCGTGGTCAGTCGTTCAAAGTGGGGAGCAGCAGGAATCGAGTCGGTTTCCGGCGGCGCAGCAAAGGCAACGCTGAGCGGGCACAGCAAACTCAGTGCGCCAGTACGCAAAATAGTCATAGAAAGGCTTACCATCTGAAGGTCCGGTCAGCCAGGCTGACCGGTAAACGATTTATTGACGTGTCGCGCCAAAGGAAGCGTTTTTAGTGGTGTCTGCAAACTGCGTCACACCGCCTAACTCTTCAGCCGTGGGACCATTGAAATGGCCGGTGAACGTTCCCGCCTGCCCGCCGGATTGCGCATTACCGGTGAAACCCCCGTTGGCAATGTTGCCCTGCATCGCAATTTCGCTACCAAAGGTATCATTTCCGGCAATGGTGCCGTTGATGGTTTTCGCAGCAAAATCAATGTTAAAGCTGGCATCGCTCAGGATATCTTCACGCATACCGTGACCCACATAGGTCGCCGTTCCCTGGGTTGGCACGTTAGCCGCGAGCGTGGCATCCCCGGTGTAGAAGACGTCATGCTGACCTTTTTCAAACTGTGTCCAGGTACCGAACGTGGTGTAACTCATACGGCCACAGCACCATGACGTTGAGGAGACCGGGGAACGGTCGTCACGGGTGAGTCGCTGGGTTTGCACCAGGCCCGCAGAGATCCCGGTGCCGCGCATAACATATTCACGGCCCTCAGGAGTGGTGTAGGTCCAACCGGAAAGGGTACCGCCGGTGGTCAGGCTGACCGGTGCCGTGGCCGGGGTTTCCGGCGTGGTGCCCGTATTGCCGTTATCCGTTTGCTCAGGCGCAGTGGTTACCGGGGGCGCGCTGTCGCTACCACCGCCCCCGCCGCCGCCGCCGCCACATGCAGTCAGTACAAAAGCGGTCAGTAATAAACCAGGTTTTAAGATCCCCATACGCTAAACGTCCTTGGTTGTGAATAAATTCGCACGATTTGTAACATAATTTTTGCGAATGAATTTACGCCAAAACATTCAGCATCTCTAATGAATAGGACTTATTCCCGTTAATTATAAGATTAATCTTAACAACAACTTAAATAACCTCACGCCTGCGAATCTGTTAACCGGCGTTAATTTGACTTAAGGCGATTAATTAGCGCTTTTTATTATGTGCCCTTATTTACCCGATGTTCAGATACCAACAGGAGGGGATATAAAGTTAAAGAGATAATTGACGACTCAGGATAAGGCAGACGATACGCATCGGGACTAAATCTGAACTCAGCAACGGTCCGCTTTGTGCCAGAAGCGGACGCCGTGAAGGTGCTCATACATTCGAAAATTACAGCTGTTTTATGGTCCTGGCTAACAACAATTCACCACGCATAATAGTGCGCATCGTTCTGATGACAGATGTGCGTAGCACATCACCGACTGAGTTGATTTCAGCATGCACTGCCAGGGTTCCGGAAGGATGGTGAATGAGCACTTCACCTTTTCTCTCAAGAGTTCCGATCTCAGAAGCCACAGTTCCTTCGATACAGACAGCTGCGGCAAGTGCCATTGATGACGTCACCGGCGCTGCTCTGTGGGGACGGTCGCAACTAACATATCTCGCCCTCACACCAGAAAGGCCATCTTCGGGTGGTGCGATAACAATCACGTCCGGAACATTCGTTTTAATAAAACGAGCGTCATTTTCGGTGTGACAGAGCTTCATCAGTAAAGAGGCTTTTATACGCAATTCAGCCATCCTGTCCGTATAGTGCCTGTCACCCAGCAGGGTGCGGTAATCCTCGTTTCCCTGAATGCCTGCATCTTTTGCGCTGATGATGACGCAAGGAACAGTAACATCCAGTAATGTCGCCTGAATTTCTCTCCCGTCGTCAAAAGCGATTGCATCAGATTTGTTGCCTGTCGGGAAAAGCCCGCGAGACATTGACCCGGCAGGTTCAAGAAATGAAAGCCTGACCGGGAAGTGCTTACCCGGCACACCGCTGATGGCGACCAGTTCATGTTCTTCCGCTTCAGGGTTGAATTCTGAAACAATAATTTTATTGGTATTTACGTTATAGATATTCACGGTCCGGACACCATTGCAAATATCTATCCACCCTTGCTCACAGGCGAAAGGCCCTATGGCAGAAGATATGTTACCGCAGTTTGCATCTGTCAGCAGGTCGCCCGTCAACGGATCTATCTGAAAGAAAAAGTAGTCAACGTCGGCATCTTGCCGTATTGATTGGGAGACGACGGCAATTTTAGACAGAGAGGTAATTCCGCCTCCCATGCCGTCAAGCTGTGTAGCATCAGGGTCAGGGCTGCCAATTACCGATTGAAAAATCGGCTTCCACAGCGTTTCATCATCCGGAAGATCGTTCCGTCTGAAAATAATCGCCCTGCTTGTGCCACCGCGAACGTAAGTCGCGGGTACGGTGTTCGTTCTGAAAGTCATTGCAGGTCACCTCCCGTCGATTCAGAGGGCTCCAGCATTAATTTCATGCCGAGATGTGAATCACTGAATCCAAGGGAGTTATAAAATGCGATGGCGCCAGCACGCTTGCGATCGGTCATAAGCTGAACGATATGGCAACCTGAGCGCGTTGCGGATTCAATAGCATAGTTGAATAATTGACGGCCAATACCTTTGCCACGGAACCCTTTTTTCACTCGTACACCTTCTATCTGGGCTCTCAGACTTCCTTTGTGGGTCAAACTCGGCAGGAGTGTTAACTGAAGCATGCCGACAATTTCAGACTCAATTTCTGCAAGAAGAATATCATTGTCAGGACAGGCCTGGATTCTTGTGAATGCCCTGGCGTAAGCGCTGTAGGATGTATTGTCATTCATTTCGCGGGTTGAGCCCAGCTCATCATCGAACAAAAGGTCGATAAGAACCTTCAGGTCATTTTCATCCGCGCAGCGGTAAGAAATAATAGCGTCTGTTTTTCTCACTAGTCCTCACTCTTAAATTTCTGCCAATAAGCGAGGACTATATTCGTTCAAAGCAGAATCTGACCAGGCTTAAATTTGTAAAGGGGACAATCGGCATAAGCCGTTTTATTGCTGTTTTGCATGTCTCGTGCTTACTACGCATTGTTGATCGGGTCAATCCAATGTCCGCTCCTCGCTCAAAGCAGACTCTCAGCCCCACGCCCCCGTCCACTCCGTGTCAGGCGCGGACGTTCTTACGTTGAAATCCTTTCATTTATGAGGATGGAGCAAGCTGTTACAATCCTTCGTCTTTTTCATCCTGACACCCAGAAATAATGATAAATAAAATATTGGTCAGTGCTTGTCTGATGGGCCTCAAAGTCCGTTATAACGGAAAAGAGAAAGCGCAGATGACTCATCAACTTGCTCGCTGGCAACAGGAGCAGCGCCTGGTGATCCACTGCCCTGAGTTAGCGGCCGGGCTACCTGTTCCGAGACCACCTGCAGAGATTGTGTCGGCTGATGGTAAAGACGTAATGTGCGGACAAGCCAGAATAATTGAAAATACTGGAAGGGATGTTACGGAGCATTATCAACTTGCAGCCTGGCTGGCTCTGCAAGCAGCACGAGAATCCGGGTGCACTGCTGCATTGTTAACTGATGGTAGTCCAACGTGCGGAAGCCAGTTTATCTATGACGGTTCTTTCCGTAGTCAGCGTAAACCGGGTATGGGAGTGGCGGCATCGCTGCTCTCCGAACATGGCATTGCGGTATTTTCAGAAACGCAGTTTGCAGAGCTTGTGAGCTGGATTGAAGAACGGGAATGAAGGGTTCTCCAGGTTTAAGCCGAACGGTATCTGATTCGCTTTTCGTTCAGGATGTGCCTGCCGGGCTCGCGCCGCGGCAGGCGGTTTACATCAGAGCGTCATCATCATTTCATGCCAGGCCATGCCGCCGTGATCGGAGGCGGACGGCCTGATGTACTGGTAGCCAAAGTGGGCGTACAGATCGACGTGGCGATCCTTGCACATCAGGTGAAGAGTCTTTTTATTCATCGCTCTCATCTGCGACACGAATTCACGCATCAGCAGCGACGAATAGCCTTTGCCCTGGTAAGCCGGGTCGACCACCACGGACATAATCACCGCGTTTGGCGCCGCGGGATCGTGCCCCACCAGCTCCTTAAACTCTTCGTCGGACATCACCACATCCCACGTGCAGCCCGCATTAATAAAGCCGATGACCTTGCCCTCCAGCTCCATGCAGAGGAAGCCTTCCGGGTAGCGGTTAATACGGGTGGCAATTTTTTCACGCGTTGCCGCTTCATCCCCTTCATAGGCGGTGATTTCAATCTCAAAGCAACGATCGACGTCAGCAGGGGTTGCCTGGCGGAATACCGGGGTGGTCATGTTTTTACCTCTTCATCGTGTTATGGCCGACAGGTTACCTTTTCCTGAGTGCGTGTGCGTCAGAATTTGGCTAATCCGCCGACTTAACGATGTAGGTCACCACCCCAAAGATATCGAGAGAGTCCTCACTGCCCACAAGGATCGGCGAATAGGCGCTGTTCATCGGGTTAAGCTGCACCCGAGGCCTGAGCTGGAGGCGTTTTACCGTAAATTCCCCTTCCACCGCGGCGATAACAATATCTCCGTGCTGCGCGGTTCTGGCGCTGTCGACAATCAACAGATCGCCGTCGCCGATGCCGGCATCAATCATCGAATCCCCCGCCGCCTTGACGAAATAGGTCGAGCTGGGGTGTTGAACAAGTAATTTATTCAGATCGATACGCTGCTCAACGTAGTCCTGGGCCGGACTGGGAAAGCCGCACTGCACCACATCGCTGAAAAGGGGGAGCGCAATCACCTCGCGCAGCGCTGAAAGTTGGTAAAACTCCATGATTCGTTCCTCGAATACTGTTTTTATATACAGTAGTCGTGACGAGAGGCGCAATCAAGTCGTGGGCCAGCAATGGCAGTTTATTGCTTAACCGCTTCGCTTATAAGTGATTATTGCAGCTAGAAATATTTGTTTTGTAAATGTTTTCAGGACGGGTGCGCAGCGATTCTTTCTGCAAAGCCCGGGGGATCGACTATTTTTTAATTTCAGACACCGGTTGTTTATCTGCTGAAAGGTAAATCCCATGCTTCCTAAGCTTATCGTTCTCGTCGTCGCTTTACTCTCCGTCAGCGCGCAAGCGGGTGCTGACAACACGCCCCAACAGACCGAAAATAAGGCCGAGGTTATCACCCAGAACAGTGGCGATAAGGGGGAGTCTGATCATGAAAGCGTGGTATTCCTGGCGCAAGGCATGAGTGGATTTATTGGTTTTTAATGCAGAATTAGATGTGATGTACGAAATAAGATATCCTGTCGACTTCAGGACATTTACATCATCAGGCATTTACCAATGAGCATAATCGATATTAATAGGATGAAACTGTTTTTATGGCGTAAATATTTACCTTTGTTACAAAGTCATAGCGCCGCGAAAGGTACACCATACGACTATTATTCCGTTTTTTTAAAAGATGCAGAAAATAATCGTTATATTTTGCAGAACATACAGGACTGGGATAACGCCCAGGATGCCTCTTTATCATTATCGTCGCTGTATCAGAATGGCAATATTGTAAAAAAACTTGTCGATATTCCTGAGATGGACGCCGAGATCGTCCATTACAAAAAAAATTATGCGCAGACTTATAAAAGCATTATTGCGTTTGCGCTCGATCGCACCCTGAAGGTTATTACGCTAAAGACGCAGATTGCCCGCCTGAAAGGCAGAGTGATTTCAGGCGCAAAATCGGATACCGAAACCATCAGCCGTGACCGTTTTAATTTACTCAGGCTACTGGTCGCCAGCTATGTTAATCAGCGGCCCTCACGCACCGCGTCCGGGTTTAGTGTGGATGAGGTGATCGCCCTGCTGTATGGCACGCTGTGGTATAAGCACATTAAAAATGAAGCCTTCAGACGAAAAATAAAACTGCTGCTGGAGTCGCTGGTGATAAGCGGAGATTTAACCGAAGACCAGGGTATTTATTACGTTCAGGGTCAGGCAATCACCACCCTCGTTGAGTATGAAAAAGAGGATCGCCGGGTTACTCAGCAACAAAAGATGCACAAAAATATTGTCCGCTTTATGTTCGTTATTACCGTTGCCACCTTATTGATTATTCTGGTGTTGCTGGGCATGGCCGGGATCGTCGATTTATCTGCCATCTGGCAAAAAATCCTGCAAATTAAACCGGTCCGGTTTATGCTGAAATTCATCTAAAAACAGGAAGTGACGCCAGTGGAACACAAGTTTGATATCAAAACCTTAAGAACCATTCATACGCTTTGCTCCTGCGGCAGCGTAATGCAGACGGCGAAGCTCCTGGGCGTCTCTCCCGGCGCCATCAGTTACACCCTCAACAAAGCGCGCAAAATCACCGGTTCGGCCCTCTTTTATCGTTCCAGAACGGGGATGGTGCCGAGCAGCCTGGCAGAAGAGCTCAGCCAAAAATATCAAAAAATAGTCAACGAACTTGACGTAGAGAGCGTCCTTTCCGCAACAGAGAAAAATATCTTTACCGTCAGCTGCTATTCCGTCCTTGAACTGCTGCTGTCAACCGCGCTAATTGCTACCACGGAGCAGCTCCCGCGCATCAATTTTTGTTCAGCCATTGAAAACGATGAAGCCAGAATAGCCAGGATCAGAAATAAAGAGGTGGATATTGATATTGGTACCCGCCTTCCGGTGAATAACTCCATCATCCAGCTTAAATTTTTCACCAGCGAAATCTCGGCCATTGTCCGGCACAACCATCCGGAAATCGGTGAAACATTTTCCCTGTCTGACTGGACGCAGCATCAGCATGCTATCTGGTCCCGGGGAATGCATTTGATCAGCGACAGCGTTGAACAAACCAACCGGTTTAATGCACTTTTCCAGACGCGTAATGTCGCCTTTGTCGCCAGCAGTACGCTCAATCTGGTGATGCTTTGCGCCCACAGCGACCTTATCATTTTGTTACCAACGTTAATTGCAAAAAATATTCAGCCCCTGCTCCCGATAAAAGTTCTGGATGTTCCGGCAGAACTTGATATGTCTTATGAGTGTTATCTTCATTATCATCACTCCCTCGCCACCAACCCCATGCTGGGAAAATTAATTCAGCAGTTTCAGTCTACGGTGACATAAGGCCAGAGGTCATAACTTCAGTAATTACAGGACAATTCAAATAATTTAAATCGAGTATTTAAATTTTCGCGGCCGTTTTAATTTTACAGCCCCCTCCTTCATCTATAACCTAGCTGCTCCCTTTTAACTCTCTATAACTCGATATTATTATGCGTACTGTTTTCTTAAGCGATAATTATTATCTTTGTTCAGGCATTCATTGCTCAAAGCTGAATACTGTATTTATGAGTGATGATGCAGATCTGGACCAGCTGGATGAGTTGGGTACATTTCGGGATGTCATCATCGCTATTGCCCACGATGGCCTGCGTAACCAGGTTATTAAAAAAGTAAGGCAGGAGAAATCCAGATATATTGTTTTACTGAACGAAATTGAGGCTGATTGCTACATCAAAATAGATAACATCATTTACTCATCGTTGCGCTTTACCCTGCAACCGTTGCAGCATCTGATCAACTTTTTTCCTCACTTCAGGCAGCATCACTTTACGCGCCGGGAATATGACGTGCTGAAGCTGGTTCACCTGGAGAATCATAAAATTGCCAGGCGTCTGAGCCTGTCGCAAAAAACCACCAGCACCTACCGTATCAAGATTCAGGAGAAGCTGAACATGCGAGCAAAAAATATGCTCGCTATGCACAGGGTCAGATCCGCCATCATCGACCCGTCATTGTGACAGCAGTTTGATAGCCACTCCCGCCAGGCAGTGGCGCGCGCCTTAAAACTGATAGCTGTAGTTCAGGCTGGCAAACCACAGGTACGGATCGTCATAGCTGCCTTTCAGGATCGCCGGAGACTGCACCCGGGAAGACTGCATATGCAGATACGAAACCGCAAAACCAATATTGCTTTGCGGTGTTATCTGATATTGCGCGCCGGTGGCGAAACGCCATTCGTCGCCGGTCGGGAGCGACAGCGCCACGTCACCCTGCGATTCATAAATGGTGCTGTCAAACGCCACCCCGGCATTGATACGCCACTGCTCTGTCGGGCGATACTGCACCCCCAGCGCCGTGTGCCAGGAGTCTTTGAGGCGGTTTTTCTTGTCGAGATCCTGCCCTACCACGGTAATTTGCGGGCTACCGAACTGGCTCCAGTCCTGCCAGCCCAGATCGCCCATTACCGACCACGTCTGATTAATATCATGCACCAGGCTTAACATGATCTGCTGCGGAGCCCGGACCTGCGCCGAGATCGGCAGATCGTATTCAACGTTCGGCAGGTTCGGGAAGCGGGCCTTGCCGTCAATATCAAAGTCATATTCGGTTTTACTGGTCCAGGTGATCCCCGCCCGGGTCTGGTCGGTGAGTTCCATCAGTAATCCCAGGCGATAGCTCATGGCCCAGTCGTGATCTTTTTCGGTTTTATCATCACCGTCGACGTTGCGCGTCAGCGAGAAGAGTCCGTAGTTAACGTTGACCGAGCCGCCAATCGACACCCGGTCGTTCAGCTTATAAGCCAGCGAAGGGCTTAGGGTCAGAGCGACCATTGCGCTCTTCTTGAGAAGCCTGTCGCCCGCCCACTCACCGTAGTCGGTCGCCAGGCCGTAGTTGCCGTACATGCCGATCCCGGCATACAGATCGTCATTGATTTTTTGCGCGTAAAAGCCGCTGGCATTGGGGAACGCGCTCATGATATCGCCCGGGCTTTTTCGGCCGGACTCGTTATCCAGGGTGTAAGGAATGTTCCCGTCCATCATCTGCACGCCGCCGGTGAACATGTGATCCGGAAGGCGGGTCATCCCGGCCGGGTTGGTGACAATGGTTGAGGCATCCTGGGCGCGCGCCGCCTGCCCCGCACCGGCAAGGGCCGTATCTTCCGTGCCGATTTCGTAGAAGTAGAGACCACTGGCATGGCCCGTCTGGGCGAAAAGCAGCCCCAGACATATCACTGTCAATTTTTTCATTTGCCACCTGCTTATTGTTGTCTGTTTAGTAAACGTAAATAGCGCCCCTGCGCTCACCCTTGCTGTGTCCCTGATAAACCGGAGCAGGGATCTTCCGGGGAAAACGCGGAGATTTCTTCAGAAAAGCCTTAAACGGACTGAAAACCGTCCCCTTGCGCTGTTTCCTGCCGCGCTCACATGCCAGGCGGCACCATGACCTTAGTCCTTCTCATAACCATTCTCTTTTACAGGCCAGACCCCACGTTGAAATAGACCGCCTGCTCGTGATCGCTGAAGGCTACGTCCAGCCCGGTGTGTAACCCGTACTGCCGGGCAATCAGATAGCGAAACCCGGTGCCCCAGGCCACTTCTGCGCTGGTGTAGAGATCGCTTGCACGATCTTCGGCGCTACCGGCCCCGCCAAACCCCTGCACAACCCAGCGCGGCGTCACCTGCCAGCCGAGCTGGGCCTGCACGGTGCTGACATCCTCGCCCTGATAGCGATAGCTGGAGATCCCCCGCAGCTTGATATAGGGGCGTGCCATCGGCGGCAGGTGTTGATCCTGTTGGGAGAGCATTTGATAGTTCCCGGCGAGCGACAGCGTCCAGGTGGGGTTCAGCGGCAGGAAAACTTTGCCGTCCAGGGTCAGCAGATCGTAGCGGTAATCGCCTCCCAGGAAGTGGCCGTAAAACTGGTACTCACCGCTGAGCGAGACCCCTTGCCCCGGCCAGAAGAAGTTATCGGTGGTGTCATATTCCGCCACCACGCCAAGCGACGAAGAGGTGCTGTCATCTCCCAACACACGCTGCCACACGCGATCGATAACCGGATTGTTTTTGGCGGCGATATCCGCCTTGCTCCAGGACTGGGACGCACCGAGAAACACCGGCGAATCCCCGACGCGGAACAGCAGTTTGTGCATGCCGCCGTAGCCCTGGGTTTCGGTGTTGATGGCTTTGTTGCGGCTGAACCCGGCGACATCGCCGGAATAGATATCAAGATTGATATCGGCATAGCCGCCAGCAATCAGATAGCGGATATGGTCCTCCTGCCAGGTCCGCCGGTGGCCGCCGCCGACAAACCAGGTGCCGTTTTCGGTACCGCCTCCGCCGAATGCCGTCATCGCCGGAGGGATAAATCGCCCGTTAGCCTGGGTGCCTTTCCCGTGCAAAAACAGGCCAAACAGCCCGCCGCCGTAGCCGATGGCGGGCTCGGTGATCACCACCGGGATCGGCAGAAATCCGTAAGGCTTATCCTCAAGGTTATGGCTCATATCCAGCATGCCGTCTTCAGGATCGATCAGGCCAGCCGACGTGGCTTGCCCGCAACAGAGTGCAGTCAGCAGCAACAGCCGCTTCATCCTTTATCACCGTCGGGAGCCGACGCCGGAGCCGGATACCAGTTCTCTTTCGCCACCATGACCGCGCCCTCTGGCTGCATCACGAAGTTTGGCGACATGATCTGCACGTTAAACTCGTTGAACACGTCCTGTATGTGGCTGTGCAGTTCGTTGCGGGCCATCGCCAGCGACTGGCCCGGCAGGAGCCGGACCTGCAACTCATAGGCGATATACCAGTCCATCAGGCTCAGCTGGCGCACCAGCGGCGCGTGGGTATGATCGATGCCCTGCGCCCGCTTGGCGGCCAGCTCCAGCATGGCGTGGACCTGCCGCCAGGGGGTGTCGTACCCGATGGTAACGCCCACCGTCAGGTTCACCCCGCCGTCCGGGTTCTGCACGCTGAGGTTGGTGATTTTGCCGCTCACCACCACCGCATTGGGCACCGTCACCACGTAATTTTCCCGGGTGATGATCTTGGTGGCGAGCATGCCTATCTCGCTCACCTGCCCCTCGTTATCCCCCACCCGGATCACATCCCCTTTGCGCAGCGCGCGGGAATAGGTCAGCACCAGACCGCTCATGGCGTGGTTCATCACCCCCGCCGATCCCAGGGTGAGCATTAAACCAAAGAAGACACTGATCCCCTTAAAGGCCAGCGAGTTGGCACCGGGTAAAAAGGGGTACGCCGCAGAGAGGGCAAACAGCCACACCACCACCGAAATCAGCTTGCGGGTGGCGCCGACGGTTTCCGGGTGGATCCCGGGCAGCTGCAGCCGCCCCGCCTCTACCTGGTTCAGGACCACTTTCAGCAGCTTGAGGATAAACGCGGTGATAAGAAAAATGAGCATAACGATCAGCAGCCCCGGCAGCGCCGAGACAATCGACAGCGCCATCTGCCGCAGCACGCGCATCGACCAGTCGCCGAGAGAGGTTCCCCATACGCGGGTCCAGGGGAAGAGGCTGAAGACCCAACTTAGCCAGAAATAAAACGCGACGATCCCCAGTAAAATCATCAGCAGGGCGTACAGCCGCGTTTCGATGGCACCGATAAAACGCCGCCAACGATGCGGGATCCAGCTACGGTTCTCAATGATCCGCTGACGATAAAAACGTCGTACCCAGCGCCACGATCGGTATGCGCCATAACAGAAGAGAATGAAGACCAGGAATCCCGCCGCCGCTTTCACGGTGGAGAGCGCCAGCCAGCCGGAATCATACTGATCGCGCAGGGCCATACGCTGGGCTTCCATACGGGCCAGCACCCGCTGGGCGGCCTGATCCAGCGTTAAATCATCCCCTTCGTCCAGATCCCCCTGCGCCAGCAGCATCACCGGTTTACCGTTCATGACGATCAGCCTTCCCTGCTGGTTGTAGCGTGACACCGTCACTATTTTTAGCGGCTCACGCACGTCCTCCTGGGTGAAGTTGCGCAGCGTATTGCGGATACGCAATACCCGCTCCTCGGGCGTGGTCAGGCCAAACTTCGCCTGCAGCATGACGATGGGTTGATGAAAGATATAGACGGTGCGGGCGCGCTCCTGCTCGGTGGGCGCCTGACGCGGTTCCGCTGCGTGCGAAATAAAAGCAAAACCAGAGAGAAAACACGTTAACAGTACGAGCAGGATCCTGTTCATTTCCACCACCCGAAACGCGCAATTATCGTTATTTTTCAGACTGCCCGCGAAACGGCCGGTCTGTGCTCATTTGAGCGTAGACCAGCGTTTCGCTAATGCAATACCACTCAGAAACGGATCTTCATCCCCAGCGAGGCCGAGATGTCGGCATCGAGACTGGTTTTGCCGCTGTTGTCCCAGGTTTTGCCCACTTCGGTGTAGGCCTGAACGTCATCGGTCACCATCCAGGTGGCACCCACTGCCGCCTCGGTGGCGGAGAACTGCTGGTTGGCCTTCAGCGTGGTTTTGCCGTTGCTGTTGGCGGTATTGCGGTAGGTCACCTCATCCTGGCCGTCGGTCAGCTCCTGCCAGTAGTTCACCCGCAAGTACGGCTTCACTATGCCGTGGTTGGTGTCGTACTCCGCGGTGAGACGCGCCCCGAGACGGCCAATCACCGCGCTGTCGGCCTTGACGCTGACCCGCGTTTTGGCCGGATCCTTGAGGGTGACGTCATCGAAATCACTCCACTGCCAGATCAGCTGGGCCTGAGGCTCAAATGCCCAGCCGCTGTCGCCAAAGTACCAGGGTTTACCCACTTCCACGGAGGCGGTCACCGAGTTGCCGTCCGGGTGGTAGGTTTCATGGTCGGTCATGTTTTTCAGATCGACCGAGTGATAGCCGTACTGCAGAACGTTATCGACGTACAAGCCGTCGGTGTCGGTCCATGTGGCATAGCCGCCAAGATAGGTGGAGAAGGTAGAGTTGTACGCCGCCCCCCCGCTCATCCCGGTATTGCCGTCGATGGCGCTGTCGATATCCATAAAGGTGGTGTACATCCCGGCACGCCACTTATCGTCCTGCCACAGATCGAGCCCCATCTGCATGCCGTTGTACTGGCTGTGGCTGGTGCTGCCTGTAGCGTCATCCAGTTTCTGATCGACGGTTTTGGTCAGGTAACGCGCCCAGAAACGTCCCTCCTGGTCGGCAGGGTTGTCCGCCCGGTAAGGCCGCTCGTCGCCCTGGCGCAGGTGCAGGGTGCCCAGCACAAACAGGTCCGCCTGACGGATAATGGACGGCAGCGTATCGAAGCCCGGCACGTCCGGGCGATAGCCGGCACGCAGGAACCAGTCTTCGCCCGCGCCATTAATATCCCCCGCAAACAGCTGGTACTCCCAGGCCCCGGCGGTCAGATAGTCGGAGCCGAGGGTGAAGGCGTCTTTAGTGGTTTGCGCCGTGGTGACGCCGCCGTTGATGGCATCGACCACCAGAATGCCGTCGCCCTCGGTGGGCTCCCCAAGCCGGCTGACGTCGATATCCAGCAGGGTGGTACCGCTGGCGGTTCCGCCGTCGATCACCAGATGGTCCGCCACGCCCGGGCTGTTCTGCTGGGCGGCAATTTTCAGCGTACCGTCGAGGCCCACATAATCGCCCTGCACCGTCAGCGTCGAGCCCACATCGCCGCCGCGCAGATTCACCGTGCCCTGGTTCACCAGGTTCGCCACGGTCTGATTATGCCCGCCGGTATCAAGCAGACCGTTGCTGCTGACAATATGGCTGGAGGCACTGCTGAACCGGTTCTCGCCACCTGCCAGTAACGTGCCGTTTTCCACCAGCGTATAGCCGGACCACGTGTTGAGCCCGTTCAGGACGGTAGTGCCCTCACCGCGCTGAATAAAATCACCGGTTCCGCTAATGATGCCGTTAAGATCCAGTGTGTTGGCGCGATCCACCACCAGCGTCGCCAGGTTGACGATATTCCCCAGCACGCTGCCGCTGTTGCCGCCGTTCCCCAGTTGCAGGGTACCGTTACGGATAGTGGTTTCGCCCTGGAAGCTGCTGTCCTGAGTCAGGGTCAGGGTGCCGTCACCCTGTTTCTCCAGATTGCCGCTGCCGCCTACCGCCGTGAGCAGCGAGACATCGTTGCCGTTGGTGTCGATCGCCCCGCCGTCCCCGGCGAGCGTCACGGCGCGGGCGGTATCAAACGCGGCACCGTAGCGCAGCGTACCGCCGCTGAGGGTGATGCCAGTGCCCGCAGCGCCGAGGTTCGGATCGCCGGAAACCTGCAACACCCCGCCGCTGATGGCGGTCCCGCCCTGATAGGTATTGCTGCCGTTCAGCACCAGGGTGCCGAGATCGGTTTTATTCAGTCCGCCGCTGCCGGTGATTTGGGAATTGATAGTGGCGGTATAGCCTGCACCGTCCAGGGTGCCATCGCCGACCCGCAGAACGGTGTCGGCGGTGTTGGTGGTGATCACCCCGTCGTTAATAACGTAGCCGTCAGTCATAAACTGCGCGCCGCTGATGGTCACCGCCCCGAGGCTATTATCCACCGTCACGGTGCCGGACTCGCCGCCAAACACCGCGAAGGCGCCATCGCTGAACGGGGTGTTAAATGCCCCTTCCGGGTTAGTGCGATCGGTGGTCCAGTTATCATTGCCGTTGCTGTTCTGCCAGACGCCGTTACCGCCGTCGATCACGTCGTTATTTTTCAGCGACCCGCCCGCGCCGCCAAAGCCATCCCAGAAGCGCATGGTGTACCCGGTGCGGTTCACGAGGTTAACCTGGCCGTCGATTGAGGTCTGGACATAGAGATCGTCTGCCGCCGCGGGAGCCGTGCCGATCTCCAGAATGTTGTTGGTCAGGGTGCCGCTGTAGTCGATCACGCGATAGACGCCGACGTCAAAATTCCCGCCCGGGGTCTGGGTGATATTGAGCTTGCCGTCGAGGTTGAGGTCGCCGTTCACCGTCAGGAGATCGTTCAGCGCCCCGCCCGGGGTGCCGGACTGGCCGAACTGGAAATCAAGCTGGGCATTCTGCGCCAGCGTCAGGCTGCCCATGGTGAGTTCCCCCACGCTGTCCAGCGTCGCGCCCGGCGTCAGATGGCCATCATCCGCCACGCTGACGCTGCCGCCCAGGGTTCCCGCGCCGCCGAGAGTGGCCCCGGCATCGACGGTCGCCGCCCCGGTGGCCGCACTCTGGTCGCCGTTGACCAGCAACACGCCCTGCTGAACCGCAGTCGCGCCGGTGTAACTGTTATCCCCGGTCAGGGTCAGGGTGCCGCCGCCGGTTTTCACCAGCCCGCCGCCAATGCCGCTGATAATCCCGCTGATGGTGTCGTTCAGGCCGAGGTTACCTTCCGTCAGGGTGGCCGCGCCCAGGTCGACGTTACCGGCCCCGGAGAGGGAACCGATCGCGGTATTGCCTGCGGAGCCCGCCAGCGTGACGTTACCGCCCGCCAGGTTACTGATACGCGCCGACGCCGCCTGGGCATTGCCCGCAAACGCCACCGTGCCGCTGTTGGTGGTCAGGCTGGTTCCCGCGTCGGCGCTGCCGGAGAGCAGCATTTGCGAGTCAGCATCGACGTTAACCGTTGCCACCCCGCCGCTGCTGGTGTCGGTCAGTTCAAGGGTACCGTTGGTCAGATTGATGGTGCTGCCGTCCGCCGTCGCCGTATCGTTAAAGGCCAGAGTGGCGTTGTTGACGTCAAACAGATGCGACTGGGCCGCGCTGTCGTTATTCACATTCAGGCGCGCCGCGTCGGTCAGGCTCACAGTGCTGTCCGCCCGGCCCAGCGCGCCGGTGGCGTTGGCATTGACGGTCAGGGTGCCGGTGCCGTTTTTACCTGTGATCGTGGTGTTCCCCTGATACGTATTCGCGACGTTAAGATCCAGCACCCCATCGCCCGTTCCGGTGGAACTGTCTCTCACCGCCAGCGGGCCGTCGCCGCCAATCCCACCCTGGGAGGCGAAAGTATTGCCGTACACGTCAAACGTACCGCCCGCCACGCCATCGACGATAAACAGGCGGTCGGTGGTGTAATCCGCCCCAGTCTGGAAGGTGGCGCCGTTCTTGAGGAACACAAAGGTCCCGGCGTTGCCGAGGCTGGAATCTTTGGACACCTGCAGCGTGCCGTTCCAGACCTCTGTCCCGCCGCTGTACTGGTTGTCGCCGTCGAGGATCAGACGGCCCGGATCGGTTTTCAGCAGGCGGATCGCCCCGTCGGCATCGCTGTCCTGCACCAGGTCAACGTTGAGAGTGGTGTTCACATCCGCACCCGCCGCGCCATCCCCGACGCGAATGGCGAAGTAGCTGTCGCCATGGGTTCCGCCCACCGCGTCATAGCTGTTATCCGGCGTGATCACGCCCGCGATGCCGGTGGACACCATGTGCAGCTGCGAATCCTGGTTGATCAGATCCGGCGTCAGCACATAGCCGTCGGTCGTAAACTGCATCCCGCTGGTGATGACATCGCCAAAGGCATTGCTGACCAGCACGGTATCGGCATCGCCCTGGAAGACGGCAAAGGCGCGCTGGGACCACGGGGCGTTGCCGACGCCGTTGCTCTGGGTCCAGTTGTTACTGGTGCCAGCAATTAAGGCGTTCCAGGAGCCGAATCCGCCATCGACAATGCCGTTGCCGGAGGTGCCGTCGCCGTGGTTGGTGGCGTTCAGATCGCCGTCCCAGAACTGGAGCTGGTTGGAAGGCACCACAAAATCCAGCACCAGGTTGACCTGACTGGCGATGTTGGTCTGAATGGCATACTGGTTGGCATCGTTCGGCGGTAAGGTGCCGATGTCCATGGTGTTATTGATCAGTGCCCCGCCGTAGTTAAACAGGCGATAGACCCCCGGCAGGAAGCTGCCCCCCGCGGTGAGCGCCACGTTCACCACCCCATCAAGGGTGAGATCGCCCGCTACCGTCACCAGATCGTTCAGCGCCCCGCCCGGAGTATAAACTTCTCCCAGCTGGAACTGGCTGTCGGTGTCGCTCGCCAGGGTCAGGTCGCCGTTGATGGTCAGCTCGCCGGTGCCGTTCCCGCGAGCATCATCCCCCGGACGCAGCACGGTGCCGGTCTCAAAGACCACGTCGCCGCCCAGGGTGCCGTAGCCGCCGAGGGTGGTGCCGGACATCACCGTGGTCAGCCCGGTGCCGGTCTGCACGCCGTTGATCAGCAGCGTGCCCTGCTCGACGGTAGTGGTTCCGGCGTAGCTGTTATTGCCGCCCAGACGCGTCACGCCGCTGCCCAGCTGGCGGAACGCCCCGCTGCCGGAGATAACACCGTTTAACGCCACGTCGTCTGAACGGTTGACGGTTAACAGCCCGTTGTCGGTGATGTTGGTGGTGGTGGCTAAGCTCCCGGTGGTGCCGCCGTTGCCCAGCGCCAGTTCTGAATCCGGGCCGATCAGCGTATTGCCGGTGTAGGTGTTGTCACCCAGCAGGACGGTGTCGCCGCCGCCGATGCGCTCCATGCCGCCGGAGCCGGAGATGACGCCGCTGTAGGTCTGAGCCCCTGCGCCGTCAAAGGACACCAGGCTGTTAGCGCCCACGGTGGCAATGTTGTACTGGCGAACCGTCGCCTCGCCGCTGGTAACGGCATTATCCCCGGTGCGCAGCGTCGCCCCGTTGTTGACGTTGATCTGCGATGCGCCAGAAAGGGCAAGATCGTTGACCACGCGGATATCGGTGGGATCGCCGTCCAGGGTCAGGGTGCTCCAGCCGGTGCCGATGTTGGTGCCCGTTGCCAGATCGTCCGCCGCCAGCGAGCCGATATTCGCCGACCCGGCATTGCTGTGGGTGCCGTTAAAGGTCAGGGTGCTGTTGGTGCCCCCTTCGCTCAGCACGTGGCGAACGCGGGTCATGCTCACATCGCCAAAGGTGGCGCTGTCGTTGCCGTCGGCCCCGGTGAAGGTCACGCCGCCCGCGAATTCGCCCGCCGTAAAGCCAAACTGGTCGCTGCCGCTGCCGAGGGTGATCTCCCCCTGGGTGGTTCCGGCGTTGATGTTCATCACATCAACGCCGCTGCCGGTGAGCACCACCTGCGCCGTGTCGCTGGCAGCCCGCAGCGTGCCGGTGTTGACGACAGTGTTATTGGCCGTACCCGAGGCATCAATAACCGTCGCGTCCTCGCTCTGGCTAATGATATTGCCGGTATTGGTGATGCTGCGGCTGGCGGCGGTGCCGTTCAGGGCAATCAGCGACTGCGCGTTAGTGGTGCTGGTGGAGGTGATGGTGCCGCTGTTGCTGAATGCCGACGTGTTCTGCGCCAGGATGGTGCTGCCGGTGTCGCTGCTGGTGGTGATGACCCCGCTGTTGCTCAGGCTGCTGGCGTTGGTCGCCTCAATCGCCGCCCCGGCGGTTGACCCCATGGTGATGGAAGTGCCGGAGTTCACGTTGCCGGAGGTGCGCGCCAGCACCCCGGTGCTGTCGGTGCCGTTACCGTTGATGGTGTAGCCGGTGCCGATGGTCAGATCGCCGGTGGTTTGCGAGCCGTCCGCCTGCATAAAGGCAAACCCGCTGCCGCTGCCCGCCACGTTCAGGACGTTGCCAGTGCCTTCTGCGGTGAAGGTCACCGCCGTGCGAATAGCAGGGCCATCGCCGGAATTAATGGTCACGTTGTTCAGGTTGATGTTACTGGAGCTGGCATTGTTGTTGATGCCCGCCCCGGTTCCGGTCACGTCGATGGTGGTGTTGCTGGCGTTGAAGGAGGAGGCTCCGGTGCTGTCGATGCGCACCCCGTCCGCGCCGTTGCTGGCGGTGATCTGGTTCCCGGTGCCGTTGACGGTGAGCGTCGCTCCGTTACCCGCCAGCTGCACCGCCGCCAGGCCGCCGTTGGCGGTGACGGTGCCGAGCTGGCTGACCGTTGCGCCCGCCCCCTGCACCCGCAGACCGATGTTACCGCTGCCAGCGGCCCCCGAAACGGTGATCGCCCCGCTGTTGTTCAGCAGACCCGCGTTCTGAATATCCACGCCAATGTTGTTGGTGCCAGCGACGCTGACCGGCGCGGTGACCGTGGCCTCGCCGTTGTTATGTAAAATAATCCCGGTGCTGCTGTTCCCCAGCAGGTCAATCGCCGCCCCCGCATTCAGGGTGAGATTGCCGAGGTAGCCGACGTTATACCCCACAATACCCGTCTGCCCGGCGGCAGAGGTGATAACCGCATCGGAAGTGACGCGGGTTAAGCGCGGATCGGGATCGATAGTGGCGTCGATGTTGTAGTTACGCCCGTCCACCAGCACGGCGGTGGTGTTATCGCCCGTCAGGTTAATCGCCCCGTCGGTGATCGCCCCGTTGGCCCCGCCGGTCACTTTGACCCCCACCGCACCCGCGCCGGAGACGTTAATGGTGGCATCCCCGGTGGTTAACTGGGTGGCGACGTCATCCGCCGGATCGGCATTGTTCAGATCGTCCACGCCGTTGGCAAAGACCCCCGTCGAGCCCTGGCCTGAAACGTTCAAATCGTAGCTGCTGCCGGTCCCGGTATCGCCGTTGAAGACAGCCCCGTGATCGACGACGAAGAGAATCGACTGGGTCTGGGCGCTGTCAGTAATGGTGGCATTGGTGATATTGATGCTGGAGCCCTGGCCCCAGGCGTAATAGCCGATTTGCTGCGAGTTCTGGAACGACAGTGACGCATCTGCCCCGATATCAATGGTGGCATTGCCCCGGGCGTGCACGCCAATCGCCCCCGCCGATAACAGGCTGATATCGGAATCCAGCGTCACCTGGGCGGCATTGTTGTTCAGGCCTTCGGCATAGACGGCATAGTTGCGGTAGGTGTAAGGCTGGTTATCGGTGCCGCCGGTATCCCCCGCGCTGCCCACCACAATCTCGCTGCTGGCGGTGGAGTTCAGGGAGGCGTTGGCGGACTGCGCCAGGATATTCAGGGCGATGTTGTTGTCACCATCAACAAAAATATTCCCGTTGTTGGTCACCACCCCGCCATTGTCTTTGACGTACATGCCGTAGTTGGCGGCAGCAGAGGTCTCGCCGGTCGACGTTGGCGTCAGGGTACCCAGCACGTTCAGCTGGCCGTTGTTGGTCGCCGCCTCGGTGCCGCCCTCAACCAGCATCCCTGCGGCATTGCGGGTGCCGGAGAGCAGCGTGATGGTACCGTCGGCAGTGTTCTCCATGTTGCCCTGGCCGGTGGTGTACATCCCGGCGCTTAACGCCCCGCTGCCCACCAGATTCACCGCCTCCGGGGTGTCCCCGGAGATAACAGGCGTTGCGCCAAGATAAATTTGCCCGGCATTGGTTACGGTGCCCGTTGACTCACTGTAAATCGCATACCCGGCAGCCCGTCCATCGGGGTTACGGCTGTTACCCGTCAGGGTAATAGTGCCGGTATTGCTGAGGGTACTGTTACCGCCAACGGCCATCCCCCATGCGGTACGGGAGGCGTTATCCGTTAACGCAACATTGATGTAACCCTGGTTGGTGAGCGTGGCGTTCGTTACACCAACCATCCCTACGCTACCGGCGTTGCTCACATTCTGGTTAACGCCGTCTTTCTCAAGGAATAGCCCGGCGTTAATCACCCCGGTATTCAGCGCCGTGCCGTAACTGGCCAGCATCGCCGCCGAGGTGGGGCTGCTGCCGCTACTGCGCCAGGCGTTGATGGTGCCGTTGTTGACGATCGCCCCGCCGTCGAATGCCTCCATCACCGCCGAGGCCCCATCCACGGCGAGGCTCGCGTCGGTGGTGACGGTGCCGGTTGCGCCCGTGCCGTTGGCATAGATCACCCGCAAGTCTCCGGTGCCGAGGGTGGCGTTATTGTTATGCGCCAGCCTGTCTTCCCAGACGTTATAGGTGAGATTAATTTGGGTGCTTTGCGCCTGGCTGAGTAACCCGGTGATGATGCTGTTATAGACGGTCTGGGCTTCTACCGCCGAATCAATTACTTCGCCATCCACCTCAGCGCCCGCGGTCAGCCAGTACTGAATTTGCGGGCTTCCGGCGTACGCGCCCTGTCCTGTGAGGTAGTTGTTTACATCGGCGATGTCATCGGAGGAGGTGATGTTAAATTCGCGGGTACCCACCTGAATCACCCGCCCGCCGGGCAATTCGGTGTAGTTCGGTAACGTCAGGGTGTAGTTATACTGGGTACTTTGCGCCCCCACGCTCTGCGCTTGCGCACTGACCACCGCCGCAGGGCGGAAATGAATGTAGTTATCGGACAGCCAGTTCACTGCGCTGGTAGCGGTCTCTCCCGCATCGGCCCGCGCCAGAGTGGAGTTTTTGGTCAATAGATCGAGAGTGTTTTCCGCTGCGGCTATGGGCGTAGCGCCGTTGGTATCCGCCCCGACGTTAATGTTTGCCGTGCCGCCATCATTCCCCACCTCGGCGATCCCAAACCCATTCATGATCCGGACGGAGTTGGGGTCATACACCGACAACTGCATGTTCCCGACCGGGGTATCATCCGAGGAAACAAAGGTATTTGAGTCGTAAATACTGATGACCTGGAAGCTGCCGTCCAGCCCGGGAACCTCAACGTTGAGCTCCTGATCCTGCTGCGGGTTGGCCGGGTTTGGCGAATAGGTAAACTCACCGATATTGGCTGAAGTAATAGGTGTTTCGACCCCCTGCGAATCGGTGGCCGTGATGGTCAGGATGCGATCGCCTTCCGGCGCAACGGCCCCGGGCAAGGCACTGGTCACTGCCACCGTGCGTCCGCTAACGCCATTCCCGGCAGTGACATCCGGCATTACCGGTATCGGCCCGAGAATATTCAGCGTGGTGCCCGGCGCATAATGATTCGGTAAAACCTCATTATCGATGCTGAATGCAATGCCGGTGTTAATGACGGTATCGAAGTTATAAGCAGGATCGGTTGAGAATAAATAACTGGGGTAAACCGAAGCCCAGTTAACATCGTCAGCAGAAGCGACGCCGGATAAACCGAAGAGTAATACCGGAGCGGCGCGGGTGACCAATAAGCGGCGCCGACAACGTTTTGATCCAGTATGCGAAGTAGAAAGTTCACCTACCGCGACAAAACAGCCTGCCACATGGCTCCATACATGACGATATATTTTGTTCATAACATACCCTGTCTAACCCAATAGTTTGAAATCTATGGAAATACGCGGAAAAGTTAAGAAACATTCAGACAATGAATATATTTAGGTTAGTCGAATAAATTTATTTTACCTGGCAGAAAGCCCGGTAAATTCAATACGAAAAAGTAATGAGGAAGGGAGAAAAACTACGCATTATTCAGAGTACATCCACCCTGAAGCCCTCTTTTAAATCGACCTGAATAAGGCTGATAGTAAAAGAGGGGGAAACAGGCCAAAGGCTATTTTTTACACAGCGCCGGATCGAAAACGGTCTTCCAGTCTTTTTGCATATCCACCACCGTCCAGCCTTTTTCTTTCGCTACGCTTAAGCCCTCTACCAGTTTTCCGCTGGCAGGAGGATGGCTGTCATAGGCATATTCCCGATCGGCATCGGTATGATGAACAATAAGCCCAAATGTTCTGTAATCCGGATTGGCCGCGGTGTATTGCATCATGGCTAAATCACCGTCGCTGTTACCGAAGGCGGCCACCGGACGTTGCCCCATAAACAGGTGGATCGCCACCGGTTTGGCGGCGGCATCGTCGTTGAAGGCACCTTTCATGGTTTTGCGCAGCTGGGTGCCGTTATCGGTCAGCGTAAAGTCGCTGAGCGCAAACGAGCCGACCACCTGCTCAGGCGGAATGCCGTACATTTTATTACTCAGCACCCGCATAAAGTCGATTCCGCCGCCAGAGATGATCCAGGTCTTAAAGCCGTTCTCCCGCAGATAGTCCAGCAGCTGGCGCATGGGCTGGTAGCCCATGGTGTCGTAGCGGCAGCCAAAACGTTGATCGCGCTGGTTATCCACCCACTGGCTGACGCGCTGGTCAAACTCCTCGGTGGTGATGTCACTGTGCGTTGCCGCCAGAATCTGCATCAGCCCTTTTTCACCCGAGGCGGCGACCGCCTTCAGGTCGTTATTCAGCACAGCGCCCAGCACCGGATCGTTCTTCCATTCCGGATGCTGCGGCGCAAGGCGTTTGACTTCATCCACCGCAAACTGCAGCTGGAACGTCAACGGCGCTTCAGGCCACAGGGTGCCGTCGTTATCAAACACCACGTAACGTTTGTCCGCCGGAATAAAGGTTGCGCGGTCCTGATTCGTGGCATTTTGTACCCACTGCACGATAGCGTTTTTTGCTGCGGTATCATTCCAGGCTGAGAGCGGATCCGCCGCATGGGCACCGCTGACGGCACCAAGCAGCAGCACGCTGAGCATTAACTTTTTATTCATCGTTCACCTCTTTTTTTCAGGCGTCAGTTTGGGCAGAGGGACAGGAGCCCAAAAGTTGCGCCACCTATGATGGAGATATTTAAGGCTTCGCCACAGCAGACGTCGCGTCAACAGGATAACGGCAGCCAGGATAACGACCGCCGCGACGATCAGCGCCGTTCGCCAGTGATGTTCATCCGTTGTCCCCCGAAGTGCCGATTCGCTGCCCTGCGCGCGCGCTTCGGCCACCTGCAACGTGGACCCCGGTAATTCGGCAACCTGCCACTGCTGATGGGCTGTGTCCCACCAGCGCAATTTAACGGGCGGAATGACAATCGTACCGGCCCGGGACGGGAGATAGCGCAGCTTCTCCACCCGCTGAGCACCTTCGATTTGACCGCGCCCCGACTTCAGCAACGTGTTTTCGGGGGTCAGCCGTTGGGTATCGGTTCCGGGGATCGCATACAGGATCTGCGGGACCTGCGCCGCGGTAATGCCGGTGGCATTCACCGTAACAGCGCGCTCCACCACATCCCCCACCCGCAGTTCGCCGTCATTGCTGGCGTGATACTGGGTAATTTTCTGGGTCAGGGTCAGGCTACTGGCGGGAAGGAAGCGGTCCGGCTGCTCCACGCCCTCAGGCCACGCCACCGCGGTTTTCAGCTCCGGCAGTTGCACGGTGACAGGGGCCTGGCTGGCAGAAGTGAGCGTGACCTCCGTGGCGGGCAGCAGCAGATCGCCCTCATCCCACGCCATCACCTGTCTTTCGAGGCGAATACCGCTCCAGCTTGTTCCTCCCTGGCGGCGACTTAACAGCTGATTCGGCAGCGGCGTGGTCATTAATGCCCCGTTTTTAATCACAAAATCGGGCCATTCCGGGGGCGGATTAAACCAGCTGTCGGTCCAGAAGGTGACCGCGATAACCACCGGCTGGCCTGGCGCGACATGTTCAGGTGCGACCAGTTCGCGGGTAATATCCATCGCCGCGCGGGCGGGTATTACCGCCAGCAACAGCAGAAGAAGAAAGGCTTTCATGGCGTCGGCTCCGTACTGGCGCGGTAGAGATTTTCCAGCAGGCCGGATGGTGATACCTCCAGATTGTCGAACCACTGCTCCACCTGTGGATTACTGCTGGCCGTGGGCTCAAGATCCTGCTGATTTACCCCCTGACCTTTCTTCAGATCGTGCTTAATTTCGTCGGGCTTGTAGTCCTGCTCCTTGCCCTGGGCAGCCTGGCGGTCGCGCTCTTTCTGGCGCAACTGCATGATAATGGCGGCGATAGCGGCGCGGTTCTTTTGCGCCAGCGCCCAGTCAGGACGCAGGCTTAACGCGCGATCGTAGCTGTTAAGGGCCTGCTGCCACTGCTTTTGTCCGGCGTAGCTGTTACCCAGCCACAGAAGCGTATCGGCAGTCTGCGGAGCCTGGCGAAACGCCGACGCGGCGGCGACAAAATCCTCCGCGCGGTAGTACGCAATCCCCTGCCAGAGCGGATCCTGGAAACGTTGTGCTGCTTTCGCGTAGTCGCCCTTGTTGAACGCCAGCTGCCCCTGCATATCCGGGCTTACCCAGGCATCCAGCCAGGCGGCCTGACTTTGCGGGGCATACAGCAGCGGCACGACAACGATCAGGGCACAAATCAGCTGCCGCCGTCCGAAAAGCAGCAACAGCAGCATCGGGATCACCAGCAGATACCCGCTGTTTTTCCAGTGCAGATCGCCGCGGGCGTTGTTCTGCGAAGCCACCGACTGCTGGATGTGACGGGTAATTACCGGCAGATCGCTGTCATCATTGCTCACCAGCGTAACGGGAATACCGCCATCACGCAGGCCGCTGAAACGTTCGACGTTGAGGCGGGTATCGATTCCACGCTGGGCGTAATCGTCAGGCAGTTCGCCGCCGCGCGCCGTACCGGGCACCCAAATCTGCAGCGGCAGTTTTTGTTGTGCGAGCCAGGCCGCATCCTGCGGCGAGAGGGTATCGGCGATCAGTAAAATATTGCGCGGCGCATCGGGGGTTTCCGGCATATTTTTCAGGGCCAGAGCGATGGCCTGCCGTAACCCGGAGCCTTCGCCCTCGGGCAACAGCGCAGGATTTTGCGCGTGAAGAAACAGCGAGTAGAACGAGGGATCGACGGTCAGCGGCGTGGTGAGGTAAGCCTGAGCGTTATACACCACCAGCCCAAAATGCGTGCCGGTTGAGCGCGACATCAGCTGCATAATTTTGCTTTGCATCCGCTGATGGCGGCTGGGCGCAAGATCCTGGGCGTACATGGCCGGATCCTGCTGTAACACCACCATCAGATTACTTTGCGGCGTCAGGGCAGCGGGCAGTTCCCGCTGCCAGGTCGGGCCTGCCAGGGCGATCACCCCCAGCGCGCAGAGCCACGGCAATACCCGGGTGATGCGCTTTTTGCGTCCAATAATGAGTGCCCTGGCAAAGGGTTTATCCATGATCTGCTGCCAGGCGCTGCGCTGTCCGGTCGCCACAAACCACAGCAGCGCACAAACGAGCAGACCCGCTAACCACCAGGGATGGGTGAAGTGAAAATCACTCATGCTGCTCTCTCCCGAATGAATCGCCCAACCGCGAGCAGGACCAGTAACCCCAGCGCCAGCAGCAGCGGCCACTGGAAGAGCGGAACGTGCCACGACCAGCCGATGGATTTCACCTGTACCGGGGTGATGGCGTCGATCTCTTTCCAGACGCTGTCCAGCGCGGCCCCGGAGTTGGCCGCCGTCCAGGATTGCCCCCCGGTGATCTGCGCGATGTTCTGCATCAGCGGCAGATCCACTTTGTCATCCCCGGTACTGTTGATATCGCCAAAGGCGATGGTGTGCACCTGAACGTGATGGGCAGCGGCCAGCTGAGCGGCCAGAGCCGGTGCCAGCTGCGAAGCGGTATCGTTGCCGTCAGTCAGCAGGATAGCCAGTTTACTGGCTGCTTTATCAGTGGTGTTATCCAGCAGTTTGACCCCGACGCCCAGCGCATCACCGATGGCCGTTTGCTGGCCAACCATGCCGGGAGCCAGTTGATTGATGCGCGTTTGCAGCGCCTGCTTATCTTCGCTGACCGGCGCAAACGGCCAGGCCTGGCTGGCAAATATCACCAGACCTATGCGATCCGACTGCCGTGCCGCGACAAATTTTCTCACCGATGCCTGGACCGCCTGCAGGCGTGTCACCCCGCCCTGGACATCGTTTTTCGCCATCGAACCAGAGACATCAAGAATTAGTACCACGTCACGCATGGGTTTTTGAATATGCTGGGGCGGCGTAAGGTACTCCGGGCGGCAGAGCGCCGCCACCAGCAGCAGCCAGACCAGCCAGAACAGCAGGCTGGACAGTTTACCGGTGCGCACCGGCTGGCTGTTCAGCTTCAGCTCATCAATCAGTTCCGGTAAAAACGGGACCCGGACCTGCTCTTTGACCTCTCGCTCCTGCGACAGAAAATAGCGGCCAATCAGCGGCAGAAAAATCAGCAATGCTGCCCACGGCCAGGCGAAATCGATCCGGCTCAGATACTCAGACATAGGGCAGTTTCTCCAGCCAGTTTTTCAGCTGAAGCTGCAAACGCGCGGTGCGACCGGCGTCGAGCTGGTTATCGGGCTGGCAATATCGGACGCTTAACTGCTGGCGCAAATCATCGTCGATGTCGACCTTTTGCAGCAGTTGTTCGGGGGTGATGGCGTTGCTGACGCTGGCGCGCGGCTGGTGCATCAGCAGGATGCGTTTGATCAGTTCCAGCCAGCCATCGACGCTGTGGGGTTGTTGCAGCGAGGCCCGCGCTTCCCGACGCCAGGCGTTACGCCGCCAGCGCGCCAGACGGAACAGGGCGAACAGCAGCAATGCGATAAGCACCACTCCCCCCGTCACCCACCAGCCTGGAGGTAACGGAAACCAGGAGATACCCTGCGGCAGCGCCGGAACGGCGAGCTCAGGAACGCTAAATCCTTTTTCCAGCATTCAGAGGCCCTTTTGTAACTGTTTGATAAGATCCTGAGTGACCACAATCTGATTAACGCGAATACCGAGGCGTGTCAGGCGATTTTCCAGACGCGCCAGCCGGGAGGTAATGCTCTGTTCGATGTCATCTTTTAGCTGAGGTGAAAGCGAAAACGCAGCCTCACGCCCCTGATAGCGGGCGGCCAGATCGCCGTGCGCAGGGAGCCGCAGGTGCAGATCGTCAAGCGTGATGAAAGCGCTGATCTCACAGCGTCGTCTCAGGCCTGCTAACAAAGCTTCTCCGGCTGCATCCAGGTCGTGAAAATCGCTGAGTACGGCCACCCACGCGCCCGCCGGAATAAGGGGCATGGTGCGTTGCAATACGTGGGTAAGCGAGACAGAGGCAGGGGTTTCGTCAGGATAGCGCGAAGGTAGCGCCTGGTTATAGCGCAGCACATCATCCAGCACTGCCGGTAAATTACGGGCCGGGGCACGGCATTTTTGCAGGCTGTAATCGCTGTCGCCAAATACCACGCTACCGACTCGGTCGCCGTCGTGCCAGCTGCGCCAGGCCAGCAGTCCGGCAATTCTGGCGGCGGCAACGGATTTGGTCTGCCCGCGGGTGGAGAAATACATATCCAGCCGCTGGTCGACAATCAGAAACACCGGACGCTCGCGCTCTTCGTTATAGAGGCGGATCCAGGGCGTTCTCAGGCGCGCCGTGGCCTGCCAGTCAATCAACCGCACATCGTCGCCAGGCTGGTAGCGGCGCAGGCTGTCAAAGTTAAGCCCACGCCCCTGCTGACGGGAGACGCGCTCCCCGGCCAGCGCACCGGGCGGAATTTGCCCCGGCGGATTGGTCAGCAACCGCGCTTCCCCTGCCAGCGCCATCAGCGTGTCGCGATCGACCTGCAGTGCGCTGTCCATCACGCCACCACAGCGTCGAGTAACATCCGAATGATGTCGTCCGCAGAACGGTTATCGGCACTGGCCTGATAACTCAGCATCAGACGATGGCGCAGTACCGGCGGAGCAACGCGCTGAATATCTTCCGGCAGCACCGCGTCGCGGCCCTCCAGCCAGGCCAGGGCGCGTCCACAGCGGTCCAGCGCCAGGGTACCGCGCGGGCTGACGCCGATGCCAATGTATCCCGCCAGCGTGTCACTGACCTTCTGCGGATGGCGGGTCATGTTCACCAGGTTCACAATGTAATTTTCAATGGTTGGGGCAACATGAATCGCCGAGATCTCCTGCCAGCAGGTGGCAATATCCTGCTGAGAGAGCATCAGGGTTTCTGGCTCAACGGCGGCAGGCTCAGAGCTTTGCGCCAGATACTTCTGCTGCTGTTCGGCCCGCACCATCTGCATCACTTTTTGCTCGTTTTCACCTGACGGGTAATCCACCAGCACTTTCATTAAAAAGCGGTCGAGCTGGGCTTCCGGCAGTGGCCAGGTCCCCTCCTGATCCACCGGGTTTTGCGTAGCCAGCACCATGAATACGCCGGGCAGCGGCCAGGTTTTTCCGGCGACGGTAACATGACGCTCCTCCATCGCCTCCAGCAGCGCTGACTGCACGCGTGCCGAGGCGCGGTTTATCTCATCCGCCAGGATGATGTTGCCGAACACCGGCCCTGGACGAAAGCGGAACTGGTCCTCTTCACGGGTGGCATTTTGCTGGTAAATCTCACTGCCGGTGATGTCCGACGGCAGCAGATCCGGTGTGAACTGAATGCGGCGAAACTCCCCTTCCACATGGCGGGCCAGCTCGCGTACCGCTCGGGTTTTTGCCAGTCCCGGCAGCCCTTCCAGCAGGACGTGCCCATCGCACAGCAGCGCCACAATCAGCATTTTTACGACCGACTCCTGGCCTAACACCTGTTGATTCATGCGCTGCTCAAGCTGAAGCAGTTTTTCTCTGTTTGTCATTTACGCAATCCTGCAAAGTCACGTTTCAGAAGCGTGGCGATACCGACCAGGATCGGCTCGGCATAGTTGAAGAACGCTTTGATGCCGGGGCATAGATAGTTGAGCCCGGCTTCACCGTCCGGGGCGCGGACAATGCGGTTTTTCGGGCATTCACCCCAGCACAATTTCAGATAAGGACACTGTTTGCAGTATTCCGGCAGAGTCTCTTTTTTGCCTAAGCCAAAGGCTTTCTGCCGTTCGGAAAAGGCCATGTGCGCCAGTTTTGTGTCGGCGATATTGCCGATCTGGTATTCGGGGTAGACATAGTGGTCGCAGGAGTAGATATCGCCGTTTTTCTCCACCGCCAGTCCTTTCCCGCAAAACTCAGAGGCGGTACAGATTTGCGCGGGCATCCCCATGGTTTGCGCCACCGCCGTTTCGAACAGGTTCACCTGCACGCGGCCTAAATCGTTATTCACCCACTCTTCGAACACGGTTTTCAGGAAAGTGCCCCAGTCGTCGGGATCCACCGACCAGTCGGTGACGATAGAATCTAAATCGCCCGGTCTGGCACGGCGGGTGCCGGTTACCGGGATGGTCTCATCACGCCAGAACTGCGGTGCGGTGCTTTTGAAATCGACGGGTTCCACGCAGGGATTAAACTGGACGTAGGTCGCCCCCAGTTCACGGGTGACAAAGCGGTAAACGTCAAGCGGGAAGCGCGCATTGGTGCGGTTTACCGTCACCAGGGCGTTAAAGGGCACCTTATATTTTTTCAGCGCCTCAACGCCTTTCATCACTTTATCGAAGGTCGGTTTGCCGCTGCGCGTCACGCGGTAGCGGTCATGCAGTTCTCGTGGCCCGTCGATGGACAGCCCCACCAGAAAGCGATGTTCTTTGAGAAATTCGGCCCATTTGTCGTTAATCAGCACGCCATTAGTTTGTAAGTCGTTTTCGATGCGCTGGCCGGGCTTTTGATACTGTTTCTGGAATTTCACTACTTTTTCGAAAAACTCCAGTCCCATCAGGGTCGGCTCACCGCCCTGCCAGGAGAACACCACCTGATCGCCATCCTGACCATCGATGTACTGGCGAATGAAGTTTTCCAGCACTTCATCGCTCATGCCGGTGTGGCGGTCCTGATGCAGAAGTTCTTCTTTGTGCAGATAAAAACAGTATGAACAGTCGAGATTACAGGTCGAGCCGGTGGGTTTCGCCATGACATGGAAGCGTCTGGTATACGCTGGCCCCTTGCCGTCATATTTTTCTGCGGACGGTAACGCTTTAACAGGCAACGTGGTGCTGTACTTCATCGCGATCCCCTGATGACCGGGTGGTTGCCCACCCGGGTTTAACGACAATTAATTACTCTTCGCGCCTTGCTCAATCAGCGACTGGACGTCGGAAACGGTAAACGAGCCCGGTTTCTGACGCGGCGGGAACTCCTGGAAGCTTTGCAGCATCTCGCCAACGTATTTCTGCGCGCCGCCCAACAGGAACAGACGGCTGTAGAACCAGTTGTTGTAATCCATACCGGTATCGCCTTTCTCTAGCGGGTCGATCTCCAGATCGAAGATCATCGGCGCACGCAGGACGGTAAACGGATAGCGCCAGACGTCCATGCCGGTATGTTCCTGAATCATAAAGTGCGCTTTCCAGCGGCCGTAACGGATGGCCAGCAGGTCACCGTCATCACTCCAGTAGAAGAACTCTTTACGCGGGTCTTCACCTTTGCCCTGCAGGAAGTCGAGCTGGTTATAACCATCCAGGTGAACCTTGTAGGTCATGGAGGTGGTTTTGTAGCCTTTCAACAGCTGCTCTTTTATGTCCGGGACACCCGCAGCGGCCACCAGAGTCGGGAACCAGTCATTACTGCCAAAGATATCGTTGATCACCGTACCCGGCTGGATATGGCCCGGCCAGCGGATCATCGCAGGGACGCGGAAGCCCCCTTCCCAGCCGGTATTTTTCTCGCCGCGGAACGGCGTCATCCCTGAGTCAGGCCAGGTGGCCAGCATCGGGCCGTTGTCGGTGGTGTAGACCACGATGGTGTTATCTTCGATGCCGAGATCTTTAATTTTCTTCAGCACTTCACCTACCGTCTTATCATGCTCAACCATGCCGTCGGCATAGGTTCCGAGCCCTGTCGCTCCAATACTGGCGTCTTTCAGGTGCGTCTTGTTGTGCATGCGGGTGGTGTTGTACCAGGTGAAGAAAGGCTTACCGGCCTTAACCTGGCGCTCCATAAAGTCGTTGTTGGCCGCGAGGGTTTCATCATCGACGGTGCCCATACGCTTGATGGTGAGCGGACCGGTATCTTCGATTTTGCCGTCAGCGCTGCTCTTAATTACGCCGCGCGGGCCAAACTGTTTACGGTATGCAGGATCTTTCGGGTAGTCCGGGTTCTCAGGTTCTTCTTCGGCATTCAGGTGGTAAAGGTTACCGAGGAACTCATCAAACCCGTGGGCGGTAGGTAAAAACTCATCCCGGTCACCGAGGTGGTTTTTACCAAACTGCCCGGTGGCGTAGCCCAGCTGTTTAAGGATGTTGGCGATGGTAGGATCGTCTTTGCTGAGACCCTGAGGCGCGCCCGGCATGCCCACCTTACTCATCCCGGTACGGAACGGCATCTGCCCGGTGATGAAGGACGAACGCCCGGCCGTTGAGCTCTGCTCGGCATAATAGGAGGTAAACTTCGCCCCCTCATTGGCAATACTGTCGATATTTGGCGTCTTATAACCCATCATGCCCTGGTTATAAGTACTGAGGTTCCAGTAACCCACATCATCACCAAAAATAACGACAATATTGGGTTTTGAATTATTTTGCTCTGGAGCAGTTGGAGCCGTGGTTGTAGATGAAGCGGGTGCTGCATAGGCTGCGGTAATTGCACTCGATGCAAGCGTTAGCATACTGGCCAACACTGTCCGCTTGAATGGAACGGATTTGAGCATGGTGGAACTCCTTTCATTAGAGGCAAAAAAAGTATAGGCAACCTACTGATGAATGGGGCAATTGTCATAAATAAAACATTTAAAAATGGATAAAAAATAGCAGCGCCGCATGAAGAAAAATATTTAACTTAATGATTTTAAATAATTAATTAAATTTAGTTTAAATTCACAACATGCGAGTTATCGTTCTCGCTAGTGTATCGTTGCGTGTAATTGTCGCTTCATTGAATTCATCTGTTATTTACTCCCAAAAGCACAAATCAATCGAAAAAAGCGACTAAAGAAGAGATGAAATTTTTAAACCTCTTTTATTTTTAACTTTTTGTATAATATAAAAATATCTCGCTGATGTAGTATCGGTATGCCCTCTTGAAAGGTTCATCAGCTGCCGTCCGGCGGTTCTGAAAAACTCTCCTGCTCTATAGTTAATTAACCCCCATGCTGGCTGAAGCGGCGAGGCATTATGCGTGTGGCTTTTCCCGGTCTTCTTTTAATGCTGACTGCCACGATGGTTTATAGCCCGGCGGGATATGCGGTGGATAACCCTCGGATAAAACAGCGCGCGGATGCCGTCCTGACGTTAATGAGTTATATGGTGGTTCCTGACGTAACCGCCAGCGACCTGAATATTGGCACCGGCAGCAATGAAAGTAACGAACTCACCATCACGCAGTTTGGCGGCGGCGCCACCCTGAGCGACTCCTTCCCGATTTACGTTGAAGGGGCATTGGGTTACAGCCGTTACGACCCGCAATTCGTGGTAAGCAATGGCACGGAAACACGGCGCATCCCCACCCGCTGGAACAGCCTGACCGGTACCGGGGGAATTGGCTGGGATTTCCATCTTCATCGCGATCGCTGGGGCGGAAATCTGATCCTGCGCCCGATAGCCAATGTGATGCTGGGCACCATGGCCAGCGATGTGCGCATCGGGGCATGGGTCATCGAGCGACGTCGACACGCGGATTATGATTTTCTGGATGGCGGCAGGCTGAATGCTTACGGCACCGGCGGTTCGCTGATGCTTGACTATGAACTGGTATCAAAACCCCAGGATATCGATATAGAACTGCGCTACTCGGCAATGCGCCTGCAAACCTTCGGCAGCACTTCCGATGCCGTTGACGGGCATGCGAACACCCAGAACCTCGGCCTGTACCTGCGCCGTCGCGCGCCCATCTCCGACTGGACGCTGTTAAAAAGCCCGGTGCGATATGTGCTGGAAGGCGCGCATACGGAATATTTGGGCGAGCAGCGCGGCAGGCTCGGGTTTGACAGTCTGAGTTCAGTTGGGGCAGGTATCGAGCTGGACAGCAGCAAGTATCCGGTCTTTGTCACCCGCACGCGCCTGGTGGCGCGCTACATGTTTGGTCAGAATACCAGCGGATATGGGATCGGCCTGGCGATGAGTTTTTAAGGTGCCATGCCCGGCGGCATTACAAAAATTCGTAGGCCGGGTAAGGCGAAGCCGCCACCCGGCAAGGAAACTATGGTGAACGGAACCACCACCGCATCCGCATGTTCCCCTCACCCTGACCCTCTCCCCAAAGGGGAGAGGGAATAAACCCCGCCCGGCGGCGCTGCGCTTGCACGGGCCTACAGATGCAGTTCGTAGGCCGGGTAAGGCGAAGCCGCCACCCGGCAATGGCGCACCGCGCCCCGCCCGGCGGCGCTACGCTTGCGCGGGCCGACAAACCTGTCCCAGTGCCTCCCGCTCTTCCCCCACCAGAGTCTGCAACGGAAACGGCAAACACGGCGCCGCAACCCTGCCCGTCAACTCCGCCACCGTCGCAATCACCCGCAAACTCCCGTACCGACGGAAGAACCCCCACAACGGCTCCAGCGCGTCGTTGAGCCGCCGGGTTTCCTCCACATCCCCCCGCAGCGCGGCTTGCGTCAACCGCAGGCAATAATCCGGGAAAAGCCCGCCCAGCACCGAGTACCAGACATCACATCCTGCCAGCAGACCGGCTGCCGACTGCGCATCACCGCTGATGCCAATCGTCACCCCCTCTGCCACCTGGCTTTTCAGCGCCGTCACGCGGGCGGAAGCCTCCGCCGGATCCGCCGGAATATAGCCGAGCTTAATGGAACCCATATTAGGCAGCGCCGACAGCGCCACCAGCAGCTCATCAGTAAAGTCAAAACCGCTGGTGGCCGGGTTGTCGTAGATACAGAGCGGAACGGAGATTTCACCGCACACGCGCTCGTACAGGCGGAACACCTCCTCCGCCGTCAGCTTCTGGTAGCAGAGCGGTGCCAGCAGCAGACCGCTCACCCCGGCTTTTTGCGCATCGTCTGCCAGCCTCAGGATCTCTTCCGCGTTGACGCTGCCGATACTGGTCATCACCGGCACGCCTGCGGCAGCCCTTACCGCCAGCCGGGTGGCGGTAAAACGCTGCTCCCGGGTCAGATAGGCATAGCTCCCCGTAGAGCCCAGCGCCCCGATGGAATTCACCCCCGCCGCCGCCAGCGCTTCAATCAGCGCCACAAAGGCTTTTTCATCAATCTCACCCTTCACCAGCGGCGTCAGGGGAAATGCACTCAGACCTGTAAACATCCTGAATTCCTTATAAAATTATCGGGAAAATTTCCGCGAACCTGTCACACATAAAATCACGCCCAGGGTAATTAACAGCATCACCGGGCTGACCTTCTCATGCAGCAGCGTGGCGGACAGCCCCAGCCCCAGAAAGGGTTGCAGCAGCTGCAGCTGCCCAACGGCGGCGATCCCACCCCGGGCAAGCCCTTTGTACCAGAAGATAAAACCGATCAGCATGCTGAACAGCGACACATAGCCCAGCGCGGTCCAGGCCGGCATACCAACAGAGCTGAATGATGCAGGCATTGTCAGACAGGAGGCAACCACCATGAAAGGTAGCGCCAGGATCAGCGCCCAGCCGATCACCTGCCAGCCGCCGGATTCGCGGGTCAGCGCCGCCCCTTCGGCATAGCCCAGACCGCAAACCACCACCGCCGCCAGCATCAGCAGATCGCCGATCAACGAGAGCGAAGCACTTTGCGACAGCGCAAAGCCCACCACCAGCAGACTGCCGAGCACCGAGAAGATCCAGAAGGCTCTGGCTGGCCGCTCCTTGCCGCGCAGCACCGCGAAAATGGCGGTCATCAGCGGCAGCAGGCCAAGAAACACAATCGAGTGGGCGGCGGTAACGTGCTGGAGCGCAAGGGCGGTCAGCAGCGGAAAGCCGACTACCACGCCCAAAGAGACAATCATCAGCGGCACGATTTGCGCGACGGGCGGGCGTTTTTCCCGCAACACGAGGATCAGGACGAGGGCCAGCACCCCGGCAAGAGAGGCCCGGGCAAAGGTCAGGAAAAAGGGATCGAAATCATGCACCGCAATCCGCGTGGCGGGCAAGGACCCGCTGAAAATCACTACCCCCAGCAGGCCATTCAGCCAGCCCGAAAGCGAGGTTTTATCTCCCGCACTCTTCATTATCGTTACCTTCCCAGTCTTGAGCCTCTGTTGAGCGGATGGTAGTCTCGCCAATCCGATACAATCAAATTATTGTCATGGATACATTTGATGAAAGCCCGCTATAAAGCCATCGTGGATCGCTACGCGCAGCAGATCCGCTCCGCCACGCTGACAGCAGGCACCCGGCTTCCCACCCACCGGACGCTCGCCGCCCGGGAACATATCTCGCTGGCCACCGCCACGCGCGTCTATGCCGAGCTGGAGAAGATGGGGCTGGTCAGCGGGGAAACCGGGCGGGGAACTTTCGTCAGGGAGATCCTGTTGCCGTCCGGGCTGGGGATCGACCAGCAGGCGGTCGCCACCGATGTGCTGGATCTGAACTTTAACTATCCCGCCCTGCCGGGTCAGGGAGAGCTGCTCCGGGAGGCGCTCAGGCAGATCGCAGGCGTCGGCGATATTGAATCGCACCTGCGCTATCAGCCGCATGCGGGCAGGCAGACGGAGCGGGAGATCGTGGCCGCACACCTCTCCGGGCCGCACTTTCAACCTTCGGCAGATAACCTGTTGATTGTGAACGGTGCCCAGCATGGCCTGACCATCGCCCTGATGGGGCTGCTCAGGCCCGGCGACGTGGTGGCGGTGGATGCCCTCACCTACCCGGGCTTTAAGGCGCTGGCGGCGCTGTATCACCTTGAGCTGGTTGCCATTCCCGCCACGCCGACCGGCCCCGACCTGGACGCGTTACGCCAGATCTGCCAGAGGCGGCACGTGCGTGCCATTTACACCATGCCCACGCTGCATAATCCCCTGGGATGGGTGCTGGACCGCAACCAGCGTCAGGCGCTGGCGAACATCGCCCGGCAGCACGATCTGCTGATCGTCGAAGACACCGCCTACAGCTGGCTGATCCGCCGTCCGCCGCCGCCCATCGCCAGCCTGGCCCCGGAACGCACGGTCTACGTCACCGGATTTTCAAAAAACGTGGCCACCGGCCTGCGGGTCGGGGCGGTGGTCTGCCCGCCTGCGCTGCGTCCGGCGCTGGAGCGCGCCATACGGGCCACCACCTGGAACACGCCTTCGGTGATGACCGCCATGGTGTGCCACTGGATCCAGGACGGCACCGTGGCCCGCTTCGAAACCCTGAAAAGGCGAGATGCCCGGCAGCGGCAGCGAGTGCTCAACACGGTGATGAAGGATCTGCCCTGCATTACGCATCCCAACTCTTACTTCGCGTGGTTGCCGCTGGCGGATGAGGCCCGGGCGGATCGGGTGGTGAAGGCGCTGATGGACAACAACATCTCCGTCTCCACCGCAGAGCCTTTCTCCACCTCCGGCACGGTGCCGCAGGCGATCCGCGTCGCCCTCGGGTCGGTATCGGTTGAGACGTTACGCCATGCGTTGCAGCAGGTCAGAGCGGCGATTGAACTGGAGCAGAGCCGATAAGACAAGTCTTAATTTCACTCGAAAGTGGAATTATTTTATGAATCTGTAAACACCTCTTATCGCCCGAAAATTATTCATCAGACATATAAGCCTCGCTAACTTATTTACTGGCGAGGATATATTCATTACGCCAGAAAAAATATTTAAAGATTTCGCTACGGGCAGGAAAAAAACGCGCCGGGAGACTTATTGACCTTTCCCCCGTTCTGTCTACAGTTATTTTGCACGCATTTGAGAGAGTTAAATCTCTTTCAATATATATTCTCAACGAAAACTGGAGACATGTTATGACCAAGCATCGAGGCGGTTCCGGCAATTTCGCAGAAGACCGGGAGCGTGCATCCCAGGCGGGCCGTAAAGGCGGACAGAGTAGCGGCGGTAACTTCAAAAACGATCCGCAGCGGGCATCCGAAGCGGGAAAAAAAGGCGGACAAAATAGCCGGGGCGGCGGACGTAAACCCGCTGCGTAATCGTCTGAATATATTCTTCCGCTGACGCGAATATGTCAGACAATATATTCAGAAACGTAAAGAACGGTAATTAACACCACTCCTTGTAAATGCAGCCCGATAAATTATGCGGAGGTTATATGATGCATTTAAGAAGAAGAGTTCGTAACGCACGTAATAATCATCGCACCCGTGATGATGTCGGCTGGATAATTCCGGGTGATGCTGAGCGTACCCGTTCACCCGATAGCGCCCCGGATAGCGGACCGGCGCTCAACATCGTCGGGAGTCAGGATGCTGACCGTGAAGTGAGGCTCAGTCAGCGTCAGTCCTATCTCGTTAACGCCATCGCGCACCGGGATCTTCTGAAGTAATCAGCTGTTAAGTGATGCAACATTTGTAGTGCTTTGTTATTTGCCCGGCCTTCCCCGCCGGGCATTTTTATGCCGCGTTCAGGGGCGCAGCGGCAGCCCGGCGGTCTCTTTCGCCCGCAGCACCGTGAGGAAAGAGATCAGCGCCGCCGCCATGATAAACAGCGCTGGCGAGTGCTGATTGCCGCTTTCGACCAGCAGATACGTTGAGAACCAGGGCGTAATGCCGCCAAAAAACGCCACCGCCACGTTATAGGCGATGGCGATGCTGCCAAAGCGAATGCGGGTAGGAAACAGCTCCGCCATGGCCGCGCTGCTGGCACCGTCAAAAAGCGCAATACAGATCCCCAGCAGCAGCATCGCCAGTATTGCTGCGAAGATATTGCCCTGCGCCATCAATGCCATCGCAGGCCAGCTCACGAGGATAAACCCGATGCAGCCCGCCAGCATCAGCGGCCTGCGGCCAAACTTATCCGACAGATAGCCCATAAAAGGGATCATCACCGCAATGGCTAAAAGACCGAGGGTGGTGATGAAATAGGCCTGCTCCTGTGGGAAGCGCAGTTCCGTCGCCAGATAGCCGGGAATAAAGGCCTGCAACATCCAGTGCCCTACCGCCTTGATCGCCACAAACCCAATGCAAAAGCCGAGCGCGCGCCGCTCGGTGGTGACCGCCGTGTGCAGCGGCGCGGCTTCCGTTTGATGGCTTTTCTTCAGCGCCAGGAATTCGGGGGAGTCCTCAAGATGGGTTCGCAGCCAGAGGCCAATCCAGCCCAGCGGACCGGCGAGCAAAAACGGAATACGCCAGCCCCAGTCGTTCATCGCCGATTCCCCCAGCACTGAGGTGAGCAGCAGCACCAGGCCCGAGGCGGCCACAAAGGCCAGAAAGCCGAAGTTATCTATCCAGCAGGTAAAGAAGCCCCGGCGATGGGCAGGCGCATACTCCGCCAGAAAGGTGGTGGCCCCTGCGCTCTCGCCCCCGGCGGCGAATCCCTGAACCAGCCGCACCAGCACCAGCAGCACCGGGGCGAGCAGCCCCGCCTGGGAAAAGGTCGGCAGCAGTCCGATTAAAAAAGTGGCCCCGGAGGTCAGCAGGATCACCGTGGCCAGCACCCTGCGGCGGCCAATCCGGTCGCCGAGCGATCCAAACCACAGTCCGCCCAGCGGGCGCATCACAAACCCGGCGCCAAAAACCGCAAACGACGACAGCAGCGCCGTGAGCGGATCTTCCGCATGGAAGAAGTGCATGCCAATCAGGGCGGCTAAAGTGCCGTAAAGCCCGAAATCGAACCATTCAACAAAATGGCCAATTCCGGTGGCAAACAGCACCTTGCGCAGTTGAGGGGACACGGGAAGCCCTTAGCGCTTTTTCGGCATCATGCGCAGCAGGGTGTTGTCTTTCCAGTAGTAGTGATGAAGCAGTGCGGCAAAGGCGTGGATCCCAATAATGAAATAGCCCAGGTTCGCCAGGGTGACGTGCCAGGCTTTCAGCGTATCCACCAGATCGAAATTCGATTCGGCGGCGTGCGGCATTCCCAGCCCGAACGCAAACCAGGTGTTGCCCCGGTTATACATCATCACCAGACCAATCAGCGGCAGCGCAATAAACAGCAGATAGATGGCAAGGTGCCCCAGGTGGGATAAGCCGATATACATCGGTTTTGGCTTGGGCACGATCGGCGGCGCGGGATACTTAAGGCGCACCAGCAGACGCGCGACCATCAGCACCAGAATGGAAATGCCGCACGACACGTGGATCATATTAATCAGCGGACGGTCGCTGCGGGGGAACCAGCCGCGAAACTCCATGGCACAGTAGGCGACGATCACCAGCAGAAAAACCAGCCAGTGAATCGCAATTTGCAGGCCGGTATATTTGTTGCGCATAAGTATTTCCTGAAAGAATGCCAAAAAACGTAAAATAACCAGCTTCAGTTAAAAATTCATTAATTATTGTCCCCGATTTTTCAAAAACTTCCGCGCAGATGAGCCATCCTCAATTGCCTCGCTGGGCTTCATGGTCTAATCCTGGATGAGTTCACCCTACCGTACGTCCACACAGGAGAGGATCATGAGTAAGATTGGCATTAACGGTTTTGGTCGTATTGGCCGACTGGTTCTTCGTCGGTTGCTGGAAACTCAGGACAGTAATAGCGTGGTGGCGATTAACGATTTGACGTCGCCGAAGGTGCTGGCCTACCTGTTGAAACATGACTCCAACTATGGCCCCTTCCCCTGGAGCGTCGACTTCACGGAGGATTCGCTGATCGTCGACGGCAAATACATTTCGGTCTATGCCGAGAAAGAGGCGAAGAACATCCCCTGGAAAACCGCCGGAGTGGATCTGGTGGTGGAGTGCACCGGGTTCTACACCTCGCAGGAGAAATCCCAGGCCCACCTCGATGCGGGTGCTAAAAAAGTGCTGATCTCCGCCCCGGCCGGCGAGATGAAAACCATCGTCTTTAACGTCAACGACGACACCATCGAGGCCAGCGACACCATTATCTCTGTCGCCTCCTGTACCACTAACTGCCTGGCCCCGCTGGCGAAAGTGCTGCACGACGCCTTTGGCATCAAGGCGGGCACCATGACCACCATCCACGCCTATACCGGCACCCAGGCGCTGGTGGATGGCCCGCGCGGCAAAGATCTGCGCGCATCCCGTGCGGCGGCGGAAAATATTATTCCGCACACCACCGGCGCGGCGAAGGCCATTGGACTGGTGATCCCCGAACTGAGCGGCAAGCTGAAAGGCCACGCCCAGCGCGTACCGGTCAAAACCGGCTCCGTGACCGAGCTGGTGTCGATTCTGGAGAAAAAAGTGAGCGTGGATGAGATCCATCAGGCGCTGAAAAAGGCCACCGAGGGCAACGAGTCCTTTGGCTATACCGATGAGGAGATTGTCTCTTCCGACGTGATCGGCTCGCACTTTGGGTCAGTCTTCGATGCCACCCAGACGGAGGTCACCGACGCGGGGGACGTCCAGCTGGTGAAAACCGTGGCCTGGTATGACAACGAGTACGGGTTTGTCACCCAGCTGGTGCGTACCTTAGATAAATTCGCTGCGCTTTAATCACATTGCGGACAGCCCTGCTGTCCGCATCCTGTGAATCCGTTCAGAGTTTCAATTCGTTAACCCTGATATAACAAACGCTTTCCAGAGAGGGAGCGTTATTATGGAAGCACTGAGCCGCGAAACATTAGAACAGAACATGGCGCAGGCCGTTGGCCGCTCGGCAACCTTTAGTATCTGGCCCACCCCTGAAGCGCCCGGCGCGCGCACCAGCGACGCCGTTTTTACCCCCGAACCCCGCCACACCGGCACCTCCGACTACGATCGCGCCGTTACCGGCATCCGCTCGCCACAGATAACCGTGTATGCGCCGGACAAACCTAACGGCGTCGGCATTCTGGTGGCGCCGGGCGGCTCCTTGCGTCGCGTGGTGCTGGATAAAGAGGGCAGCGCGCTGGCCTCCTTCTTCAACGCACGCGGCTATACCCTGTTTGTAATGACCTACCGCATGCCGGGAGATGGTCATGAGGAGGGAGCCGACGCGCCGCTGGCGGACGTGCAGCGCGCCATGCGGGTTATTCGCGCCAGCGCCCGGGAGTGGAAGCTGGACCCGGCGCGCATTGGGGTACTGGGCTTCTCGGCGGGCGGCCACGTGGCGGCAAGCCTTGGCACCCGTCATGACGACGCGGTATACGCCCCGCTTGACGCCGTCGACGAGTGCTCTGCCCGACCGGCCTTTATGGCGCTGGTCTATCCGGTGATCACCATGCAGGGCGAACATTACCACCCGGGCTCACGGCATGAGCTGATGGGCGATAACCCTGGCGAGGAGCAGATCCAGCGCTATTCGCTGGAAACGCGGGTGACCCGCGACGCTCCGCCGACCTTCCTGCTGCACGCTGCCGACGATCCGGCGGTAAAAGTTGAGAACAGCCTGGCGATGTACAGCGCCCTGCGCCGCGCGGGGGTACCGGTTGAGATGCATCTGTTCGAGCGTGGGAAGCACGGGTTCGGCATCCGCGATGCCCAGGGCCTGCCGGTCGCCGTCTGGCCGGAATTGATGATGAACTGGATTTCGACGAAGGTGTAAACCTGTAACGCCGGGTGGCGGCTGCGCCTTACCCGGCCTACGGGGGTGGTGCGGTCTGGATGCCGGGTGGCGGCTGCGCCTTACCCGGCCTACAAAACCAACAACCGGCATCGGACACGTAGGCCCGTGCAAGCGCAGCGCCGCTGGGCATGTTGGCGGCTATGCGGCCTGATGCCCTCACCCCGGCCCTCTCCCACAGGGAGAGGGAGAAATACCGGGCATGTTTATCACGACTGCAAATACACCACCTGGGTCTGGAGATACTCGTGCAGACCGTGCTTGCCGTCGGCCCCGCCGATCCCCGATTTACGCCAGCCGGCGTGGAAGCCCTGCATCGCTTCAAAGTTCTCGCGGTTGATGTAGGTTTCGCCGAACTTAAGCCCTTTAATGGCTTTCATCGCCACGTTCAGGTCCTGGGTGTAAATAGAGGACGTCAGGCCATAGTCGCTGTCGTTGGCCATCTTCAGCGCCTCTTCCAGGGTGTCAAACACCACCACCGGCAGCACCGGACCGAAGGTCTCTTCGTGCATGATGGTCATATCCTGACGTACGTCGAGCAGCAGCGTTGGCGGATAGAAATAGCCTTTACCTTCCACCGCTTTACCGCCCAGCACCACTTTCGCACCCTGCTCTACCGCCAGAGCGACTTTCTGCTCAACGCGCTCCAGCGCCGCGGCGTTGATCAGCGGCCCCATGGCGACATCGTTGCGCTCGGCCGGGTTGCCAAACTGCACCGCTTTCATCGCTTCGCCCAGGCGGTTTACAAAGCGGTCGTAGATGCCCTTCTGCACATACACGCGCTCGGCGCAGTTACATACCTGCCCGGTGTTGATCACGCGGGAGTCGACAATCGCCTTCACCGCCAGCTCCAGATCCGCATCGTCCATCACGATGGCCGGGGCTTTACCGCCCAGTTCCAGACACACTTTGGTGATGTTCTTCGCGGCGGCAGCCATGATCTTCTCCCCCGCGCCCACGCTGCCGGTCATGCTGACCATCGCCACTTTCGGGTTGCCCGCCAGCTCCTGGCCTACGGTTTCACCCCGGCCCAGCACCAGGTTAAAGACCCCTTTCGGCAGGCCAATTTCGTCGACGATTTTGGCGAAGGCGATGGCGTTATTCGGGGTAAATTCGCTCGGCTTGATAACGATAGTGTTGCCGGTCAGCAGCGCCGGAGCCAGCTTGCGGGCAATCAGGAAGAACGGGAAGTTCCACGGCAGAATGCCGGTGGTGACGCCAAGCGCGCGTTTGAACAGCAGAATGTTTTCGCCCGGACGATCGCTCTGGATAATTTCGCCCTCGTAGCGACGCGCCCACTCTGACATGTAATCGAGATAGTCGGCGGTGAAGGCGACTTCGACCTCGGCGAGCTGCTGGATCTTGCCGCCTTCGGCCACGATCAGGGCGCTGATTTCACTGGCGCGCTCGCGAATGCCTGCGGCGATTTTACGCAGCCAGCCCGCACGCTGGATGGCTGGCAGCGCCTCCCAGGCATCCTGGGCGCGTTCGGCAGCGTCGATCGCCTTGCGGGCATCTTCAGCGCTACCGTCGGGGATACGGGAAATGACCTCTTCGGTGGCCGGGTTGATCACATCAATCCAGGCATCACCCTGCCAGGCAACAAACTGTCCATCGATATACATAGGATGTTGTACGGGTACTGTCATGACTCGCTCCTGTAATTACACTGTTTTTAACAAGTAAAATTATTGTTAAAAACTACAGATCCCGATCCTCAATCCCAGCGTATCGCGCTGTTTATGTGAGATATCTCATAAAAGAAACGGGTCAGCAGGAGAAAACTATTACATTCCGGCAACAGAGGATTGCCCGTTTGCGTGAAACTCAGCGCAAACGGGCAAGGCGTTACAGCAGAGAGCGGCTGGCCAGCGCCTCGGTGAGGACGGCGTCATTACGCAGGATCTGCCAGGCGGCCTCCACCTCGGCAGGAATATCCACATGTACAATGAAATCCCGGCCGAGCGGGCCATAGCCATTAATGTCATCCCGCAGACGCGGGAGCTCACCCAGCACCAGCGACAGATAGCGCTCGACGGGCCACAGCCCCTCACCGCCGCCGCGAAACGCCAGACCGTCATCGCTGTTTTGCAGCTGCGGCACGACGCCTGGGTGGCTGGTCCATTCCGGGGCATCCGGTTTATCGCGGTAGACACGGGCAAACGTCGCCATGGTGCGGCGCTGCATGGTCGGGTCCTGCACCACGATCCCGCGCTTCACCGGCAGATGGTGATGCTGGATCATCGCCGCGCTGAAGCGGGCATTTTCACCGCAGTTGGTGGACTGGTCTTCCACAAGCAGCCGCTCGGGCGGAATATGCCAGAACTCCCGGGCGATCTCCGCCAGAATGGTGGCTTCGGCTTTGCCGGTAGTGCGTACTTTGTTATAGCGCGGGTGCCGCGCAATGGCGGCGTATAAAAAGGTGGTGGAATGGCCTATCCCGCCGCTGATCAGCAACGGCACGGCAAGCTCCGACGCCAGACGGCAGGCCGCGTCGATGGCGGGGATCACCGCGTTACCGGCCAGCACCACCAGGTCGGCCCGGAGCGCGGGCGGATTGTAAGGCAGGTTATCTTCGGCAAGCCAGTGGCCGACGGTATTCACCGCAGCCAGGGTTTTATCCGGCAGGGATGGGAAGATCGTGAGACTCATCGTTACCTCCTTGCAGCATTTACGTTCAGGGTAACGCGCGGGCCGTCGCTTAACAGAGGATCCCTCTGAAAGCCAAATCGGCAGTTACCTTATAAGAATAGTCATTAAACTGAAATAACCAGAAACGTCCAAAAATCAGCAGGTTGCACCTGCATTATATGCTGCAATCTACCCTGATAAAAAAATTAAGCGCCAGAAATATCGCACCTGTCAGCATCGATAGCTGCTTATTTCACCGTGATCTGACCAGTTTTGACATTTCGCCGCTTGCCAAAAGTAACAGCCCTCCCTAAGTTGCTTAACAATTCGACAACCTTTTTCCTTTATCGGGTTGCACCCGAAGCGCGCCGGGTGTCACCCGCTTCATCATCCACTGGGCGGGATCACGGTTATGACACAACAACACGAAAGCAGTGCCGCAGTTCTACGTAAAAATAAGAAGGTGCTGGTCGCCAGCCTTACCGGCAGCGCCATTGAATGGTTTGACTATTTTCTCTACGGCACGGCCGCCGCGCTGGTCTTTAATAAGATCTTCTTCCCGATGGTCGACCCGGTCATCGGCCTGATTTTGTCCTATCTTTCGTTCTCATTAACCTTTTTTATCCGCCCCATTGGTGGCGTGATATTCGCCCACATCGGGGATCGCATTGGGCGCAAGAAAACGCTGGTCTTAACCCTGTCGCTGATGGGGGGTGCAACCGTGATGATTGGGCTGCTACCCACCTATGAGCAGATTGGTCTCTGGGCCCCGGCCCTGCTGATCCTGATGCGCATCATTCAGGGGATGGGGATCGGCGGCGAATGGGGCGGCGCCCTGCTGCTGGCCTATGAATACGCCCCGGAAAAGCGCAAAGGCTTCTTTGGCAGCATCCCGCAGGCGGGGGTCACCATCGGCATGCTGATGGCCACCTTTATCGTCTCGCTGATGACCCTGTTCAGCGAGGAGGATTTCCTCTCCTGGGGCTGGCGTATTCCGTTCCTGCTGAGCTCGGTGCTGGTGCTGCTGGGCCTGTGGATCCGCAAGGATATCGACGAAACGCCGGAGTTCAAGAAGGTGAAATCCTCCGGCAAGGTGGCTAAAGCCCCCCTGCGCGACACCCTCAAATACCACTGGCGCGAAGTGCTGATCGCCGCCGGGCTGAAGGTGGTTGAAACCGCGCCGTTCTACATTTTCTCAACCTTTGTGGTGAGCTACGCCACCACGACGCTCAGCTACCAGAAGTCGCAGGCGCTGGAGGCGGTCACCCTCGGGGCGCTGGTCGCCACCGTGATGATCCCGCTGATGGGGCTGCTGTCGGATAAGGTCGGTCGCCAGCGGATGTATGCCGTCAGCGTCTTTATCCTCGGCCTGTTTATCGTGCCGTGGTTTATGCTGCTCAATACCGGCACCACCTGGGGCATTGTGCTGGCGACGGTGATCGCCTTCGGGGTGCTGTGGGCCCCGGTCACCGCGGTGCTGGGGACGCTGTGCTCGGAGATTTTCACCGCCAACGTGCGCTATACCGGCATCACCCTCGGCTATCAGCTGGGCGCCGCGCTGGCGGGCGGTACCGCGCCGCTGATTGCCACCGGCCTGCTGGCGAAATATAACGGCGACTGGGTGCCGGTGGCCTGGTATCTGGCGGTGACCGTGACCATCTCGCTGATTGCCATCTTCTGCGCCAGCCGGGTGAAGCGCGCCCCGGTGATTAACGCGCAAACGAACCAACTCTGATCCTCAGGCGGCCAGCCCTGCTGGCCGCTTTTTCCTGAACTTCCCTCTCACATTTGCTTAACCCGCCGTTATCATATTCACTTGAATCAGACATTGCGTCAGACGTAGAATCATTAGCCCACTAACTATTCATTCATATCACAGGTATTTATCGCTATGCGCCTGCCCCAACGCGACCCCTATGCTCCTCGCGAGTGGCAGCCTCACGAAAAGCCGATGCTGTTAGGCTCCCCGTCCACGCCGGTGCACAGCACCCCGAAGCGTATCGCCTATGGCGTGGTGGGATTACTGGTCTGTCTGACCGGCGCGCTGGGCAATGCGATGGTCGCCGCCAACCTGCAAAATTTGCAGGGCACCTTTGCCGCCTGGTCCACCGAGATCGCCTGGCTCCCGGCGGTCTACGTGATGACCAACGTGTCGATCAACCTGCTGCTGGTGAAGTTTCGCCAGCAGTTTGGCCTGCGCGCCTTCACCGAAGGGTTCCTGGTGCTGTATGTGCTGGTGACCTTTTTTCACCTCTTTGTTAACGATCTCAGCTCGGCCCTGATGGTGCGCGCGGCCCACGGTATGGTGGCCGCCGCGCTCAGCTCGCTCGGGATCTACTATCAGATCCAGGCCTGGCCGGCAAAACACCGTCTCAAAGCCCTGACCATCGGCATCACCGGCTCCTCGCTGGCGATCCCTATTGCGCGGCTGTTCTCCACCGAACTGCTGCAGCTGGACGAGTGGCGCGGGCTGTATCTCTTTGAGCTCGGTCTGGCGCTGATCTCGCTGGGCTGCGTGATCGCCCTCAAGCTGCCCCCGGGCGACCGGCGCCAGGTGTTCGAGAAGAAGGACTTCATCACCTTTATTCTGCTGGCGCCGGGCATGGCGCTGCTGTGCGCGGTGCTGTCCCTGGGGCGGCTCGACTGGTGGTTTGAAGCGCCGTGGATCGGCTGGGCGCTGGCGGGTTCGCTGGTGCTGATTGTCTCAGCCATCGTTTTTGAGCATAACCGCAGCAACCCGCTGCTGAATACGCGCTGGCTTTCCAGCGGCAGTATTGTGCGTCTGGGGCTGATTATGCTGCTGATCCGCATCGTGCTGGCGGAGCAGAACACCGGGGTGATCGGCTGGCTGCAGTATGTCGGCCTGCAAAACGAGCAGATGACCCATCTGGCATGGTCGATTTTTGCCGGGATCGCCTGCGGTATCGCCGCCAGCTGCCTGACCATCAAACCCACAAAGCTCGCCTGGCCGATTATCACCTCGCTGGTGCTGATGATTATCGCCTCGCTGCTCGACAGCCAGTCCACCAGCCTCACCCGCCCGGATCAGCTGATGCTGAGCCAGTTCCTGCTCGGGTTCGGCAGCGCCTTCTTCCTCGCCCCGGCGATGCTGGCCGGGATTGGCGGGGTGATTGCCGACCCGCGTAACCTGGTCAGTTTTTCGGTGCTGTTCGGCATGAGCCAGAACATCGGCGGCCTGCTGGGGTCGGCCATTCTCGGCACCTTCCAGACCTGGCGTGAGAAGTACCACTCCAGCCTGCTGGCGGAGCAACTCACCAGCCTGAATCCGCTGGTCAACGAGCGCCTGCAGATTTACAGCCAGATGTACCGCAGCCTGATTGGCGACGATGCGCTGGTGAGCGTGCAGTCCACGCTGCAGCTGCAGAACGCCAGCACGCTGGAGGCAAATATTCTCGCTTACAACGATACTTATCTTCTGACGGCTGGCATTGCCACCGCCACGCTGGTGTGGATTTTATGGCGCTTGCTGCGGCTGCGCATTACTGCCCGTCTGGCGCTGAAAAAGGCCACCGGCAGTCAATAATGGATAAAAAATTAATGATGTTTCTGGAGAAGTTATGAGTCAGCAGGATGCCGCTAAAGAGCAGGCCAATACCCGTAATAATCTGCGCGTGGTGTCAGTGTTCGCCGCTGCCGCCATCGGCATCGTCGGCGTGCTGGTGATCCTCTACGCCTGGCAGCTACCGCCGTTTACCCGCCATGTCCAGTTCACCGATAACGCCTACGTGCGCGGCCAGACCACCTTTATCAGCCCGCAGGTGAACGGCTATATCACCGAGGTCAAGGTGCAGGATTTTGAGCGGGTGAAGAAAGGCGACCTGCTTTTGCAGATTGACGACCGCATCTACCGCCAGCGCGTGCATCAGGCCGAGGCCCAGCTGGCGATGAAGGTGGCCACCCTGAACAACAACCTGCAACAGCGCAAAAGCGCCGAGGCGGTGATCCAGCGTAACGATGCGGCGCTGAAAAACGCCCGGGCCCAGAGCCAGAAAACCCAGGCCGACTTAAAGCGGGTGAAGGACCTGACCGCCGACGGCTCGCTGTCGATTCGTGAGCGGGATGCCGCTCTGGCAAGCGCCGCCCAGGGCAGCGCCGACATCGACCAGGCAAAGGCCACGCTGGAGATGTCGCGCCAGGATCTGCAAACCGCCATTGTTAACCGCGCCGCGCTGGAGGCGGACGTAGAGAACGCGAAGGCGGCGCTCGAACTGGCGCAGATCGACCTGCAAAATACCCGCATCGTCGCTCCGCGCGACGGCCAGCTCGGGCAGATTGCCGTGCGCTTAGGGGCCTACGTCACCGCCGGAACCCATCTCACCACCCTGGTGCCGCCGCAGCACTGGGTGATCGCCAATATCAAAGAGACGCAGCTGGCGAACCTGCGCGTCGGCCAGCCGGTGAAATTCACCGTCGATGCCCTGAACGATAAAGCCTACGAGGGCCGGGTGCAGAGCATCTCCCCGGCGACAGGGGTAGAGTTCAGCGCCATTACGCCGGATAACGCCACGGGGAACTTCGTCAAGATTGCCCAGCGTATTCCGGTGCGCATCGAGGTGCTCGGCAAGCCGGAGGAGTCGGCCCTGCTGCGCCCGGGGATGTCGGTGCAGGTGACGATTGATACCCGGGAGGCGAAATGATCCGCCGCCCGCTCGTTGCCCTGATGGTTGCCGCCGCTCTGAGCGGCTGTCAGTCAGTGGATGTCGCCCCGGCAAAACCGACGTTGCAGATCCCCGCCCAGTGGCGAGCCGCGACCGGCCCAGCCAGCCCGGCAGAGCAGATGTGGTGGCGCAATTTTCACGACAGCCAGCTCAACCACTACGTTGACCAGGCCCTGCGCAACAACAGCGACGTGCTGATCGCCCGGGAGCGGATCAACGAGTATCAGGCCCGGGTGTATGCCGCCGACGGCAGCCTGTTTCCGTCCCTGGATGCTGACCTGAGCGCGGGTCGCGCCCGCTCCCAGTCGGCGGCGACCGGTTTGCCGGTCTATGGCGCGCTCTATAAAGGCAGCCTGACCGCCAGTTATGACGTGGATATCTGGGGCGTGAACCGCCGCACCAGCGATGCCGCACAAGCGACCCTCGAGGCGCAAAAGGCGGCCGCGGCGGCAGCGGATCTGACCGTGGCCTCGTCGGTGGCATCGGGCTACGTCACCCTGCTGGCGCTGGACGAGCAGCTCAGGGTCACGCAGTCGACCCTGAAAGCGCGGGAAGAGGCCTTTAACCTGGCGCAGCGGCAGTATCAGACCGGCTATAGCTCGCGCCTTGAACTGATGCAGTCCGACTCGGAACTGCGCTCGACCCGGGCCCAGATCCCGCAGGTGCAGAACCAGATTGCCCGCCAGGAGAATGCCCTCAGCCTGCTGCTCGGCAGCAATCCGGGCTCCATTGCCCGCAGCGCGGATTTCGACACCCTGACGCCGCTGCGTATCCCGTCGCAGCTGCCGTCATCACTGCTTAATCGTCGGCCTGATATTGTGCAGGCGGAACGCCAGCTTATCGCGGCGGATGCCACTCTTGCCGCCTCGCGCGCCAGCCTGCTGCCGTCGATCAACCTCACGGCGACGGGATCGATTCAGGATCGCACCCTGCCCGGCCTGCTGGATAATCCGCTGGAGCTGTGGAGCATCGGCGGCAGTATTCTGGCCCCGCTGCTGAACCGCCAGGCGCTGAATGCGCAGGTGGATATCGGCCAGTCCCAGCGCAACCAGGCGCTCTACAGCTATGAGAAAACGGTGCGTAACGCCTTTAAAGAGGTAAACGACAGCCTGGATGCCATCGCCCGTTACGGCGAGCAGCTCACCGAGCTGGTGGCGCAGCAGGATGTGGCCCAGGAGACATTGCGCATCGCCCAGAACCGCTATAACAACGGCTATTCGTCTTATCTGGACGTGCTGGACGCCCAGCGCACGCTGTTCTCGGTGCAGACCAGCGTGGTGCAGGCGAAAAATAACCTTCTGCTGGCGCAGATCGATCTGTATAAGGCGCTGGGCGGTGGATGGTCGGTGTAAAACGCCCGGCGGCGCTGCGCTTGCACAGGCCTACGGATTTCGTTGGCCTGGTAAGCGCAACGCCACCGGGCAATGCTCACACACTAAGGGGTCAATCTATGCAACAACAGTGGTCTGCCGTAGATAATTACATGATTTCCGAGCTTATTCCTCAGGATGAGGTGCTGCAGAAGGTCCTTGAGAATAACCAGCGCGCAGGTTTACCGGCCCACGACGTCGCCGCCAATCAGGGGCAACTGCTGGCGCTGTTTGTGCGCATGACCCAGGCGAGGAGCATTCTGGAGATTGGCACGCTGGGAGCCTACAGCAGCATCTGGATGGCGCGCGCCTTGCCCGCTGATGGCAAGCTGATCACCCTGGAAGCCGACCCGGCGCATGCCGCCGTTGCGCGCCAGAATATTCATCTGGCAGGGCTGGATCAGCATATCGAGCTGATTGAAGGCCCGGCCCTGCTCTCCCTTGAGCGCTTCAATAACATCCCGCCTTTTGACCTGATTTTTATTGATGCCGACAAACCCAATAATCCTGGCTATCTGGAGTGGGCGCTGCACTACTCCCGGCCGGGGACGCTGATTATCGGCGACAACGTGGTGCGCGACGGGGAAGTGATCAACGGCCAGAGCGACGACGCCCGCGTGCACGGTGTGCGGCGGTTTATCGAGATGATCGGTGACAATCCGCGCCTGACCGCAACCGCGTTACAGACGGTAGGTGTGAAGGGTTGGGATGGGTTTACGCTGGCGCTGGTGAACGGGTAAAAACCGCCGGGCGGCGCTACGCTTGTCCGGCCTACAAAACCCGGCCCGTCAACTTTTAACGCAATGAGAGAGTATCACGGGAATCATGACTTACAGCGGCACCCTTGTCCGGCTGAAAATCGCCGAAGCGTTTCCGGAAGGCCGGGGCGAGGCGCAGGGATGCGCCGAGAGGGCATAGCCTGCAAGGATGCAGGCTGGTGCCCGACCCGAAAGCCTGAAGGAATAAGCTGAGGGCACCGCGAAGCGGCGATTTTCTTGCCGGGAGCCCGGGTAGCCAGGGTGGTGGCGATTGAGCCACCCTGGCACGTTCACAGGTTCAGGATTAACAGAGAAGCAAGAAACGTAAGGTGAACGGAACTACCACCGGTGCCACATGCATCCGCAAAAACCATGTAGGCCCGGTAAGCGCAGCGCCACCGGGCAGGGTTTTACCCTGAGATCTGCTCCATCGCCTGCAAAATACGCTTATCGGAGATCGGATACGGCGTCCCAAGCTGCTGTGCAAAGAAGCTGACGCGCAGCTCTTCGATCATCCAGCGGATCTCCTGGACATCTTCGTCATCGCGGCGGGCTGGCGGGAGCTTGTTCAGCCACTGCTGCCAGCGCTGCTGCACCGCTTCCACCTTCAGCATCTGCGCCCGGTCGCGGTGCGGATCGATCGCCATCTTCTCCAGACGCTTTTCAATCGCCTGTAAATAGCGCAACGTATCGCCTAAACGCCTGTAGCCGTTACCGGTGACAAACCCGCGATAGACCAGCCCCGCCATCTGCGCTTTCACGTCCGACAGCCCCAGCGCCATGGTCATATCCACCCGCCCTTTCAGACGCTTGTTAATATTGAACACCGCAGTCAGGATCTGCTCGACCTGCTTCGCAATGTTGACCACCGTCTCGTTGAGTTCGGCGCGCACCTTATCGTGCAGCTTCGCAAAGCCCTCTTCCGTCCACACCGGGCCGCCCGCAGCGTGGATCAGCTGATCCACGCCGCAGGAGATGCAGTCGTCAATCAGATCCAGCACCTTGCCGTACGGGTTAAAGTAGAGCCCCAGCTTGGCTTTGTTCGGCAATTTCTCGTGCAGATACTTGATCGGCGACGGGATGTTCAACAGCAGCAAACGGCGCAGCCCGCGCCACATCGCCTGCTGCTGCTCCTGCGGATTATCAAACAGCTTGATCGCCACGCTGTCGCGCTCGTCCACCAGCGCGGGCCAGGCTTTCACCTTGTAGTTGCCGCGCTTCTGCTCGTAGCTTTCCGGCAGCTGGCCGAAGCTCCAGATATGCAGCCCGCTCTGCTCGATTCCGTCGTCGGCCACGGCAGACAGGGTCTCCTGTACTTTGCCTTTCAACGCCTCTTTCAGATCGGTCAGGGAACGGCCTTCCTGCAGCTTTTTGTTTTTGTCGTCCACCACCCGGAAGCTGATTTTCAGGTGATCGGGCACCTGATCCCAGTGCCAGTCTTCCCGGTCGATGGTGACGCCCGTCATGCGACGCAGCTCGCGCTCCAGCGAATCCAGCAGCGGCAGTTCAAGCGGCGTGGCGCGCCCCAGGAACGCCTCGGCATAGTTCGGCGCAGGCACAAAGTTACGCCGCACCGGTTTGGGCAGCGATTTAATCAGGGCGATAATCAGCTCGCGGCGCAGGCCGGGAATTTGCCACTCAAAGCCGCTCTCCTCCACCTGGTTGAGCAGCGGCAGCGGGATGTGAACGGTGACGCCGTCGGCATCGGTCCCCGGCTCAAACTGGTAGCTCAGGCGCAGCTTGAGGTTGCCCTGATGCCAGAAGTTCGGGTAATCCAGCTTGCTGACCTGTTCCGCCCCCTCTTTAATCAACATGCTCTTTTCAAAGTTGAGAAGGTCCGGGGTCTCGCGGCTGACCTTTTTCCACCAGCTGTCGAAGTGGCGCGCAGAAACCACGTCGTGGCTGATGCGCTGGTCATAAAACTCAAACAGCGTCTCGTCATCCACCAGGATATCGCGACGGCGGGTTTTGTGTTCCAGCTCCTCCACTTCGCTGCGCAGCTTGAGGTTTTCGCGGAAGAAGGCGTGACGGGTCTGCCAGTCGCCCTCCACCAGCGCGTGGCGGATAAACAGTTCACGCGACAGGGCCGGATCGATCTGGCTGTAGTTGACCTTACGCGCGGCCACCACCGGCAGGCCGTAAACGGTGACCTTCTCGGTCGCCATCACCGCCCCCTGCGCCCGCTCCCAGTGCGGTTCACTGTACGAGCGTTTCAGCAGGTGCTGCGCTACCGGCTCGACCCACTCCGGGTCGATGCGCGCGGCAATGCGCCCCCACAGGCGGCTGGTCTCCACCAGCTCGGCCACCATCGTCCACTTCGGCGGCTTCTTGAATAAACCTGAACCCGGGAAGATAGAGAACCGGGCGTTACGCGCCCCGGTGAACTCCTGCTTGTCGGCATCTTTCATACCGATATGCGACAGCAGACCGGTCAGCAGCGCGATATGAATTTCGCGGTACTCCGCCGGCTCGCTGTTCACCGGAATGCCAAGCTCCTTCACCACCTGGCGCAGTTGGGTGTAGATATCCTGCCACTCGCGCACCCGCAGGTAGTTGAGGAAATCCAGCTTGCACTGGCGGCGGAACTGGTTCGACGACAGCGCTTTCTGCTGCTCGCCGATATAGTTCCACAGGTTCACAAAGGCGAGGAAATCGGACTCTTTGTCGTGGAAGCGGCGGTGCTTCTCGTCCGACGCCTGCTGCTTGTCCATCGGACGCTCGCGCGGATCCTGAATGGAGAGCGCCGAGGTGATGATCATCGCCTCGCGCACGCAGCCGTGTTTTTGCGCCTCCAGCACCATACGCGCCAGACGCGGGTCCACCGGCAGCTGGCTGAGCTGGCGGCCCATTGGCGTCAGCTTGTAAACGGTGGCCTGCTCGTCGGTGGTGATCGCCCCCAGCTCCTCCAGCAGGCGCACGCCGTCCTGGATATTGCGCTTGTCCGGCGCTTCCACAAACGGGAAGGCGGCGATGTCGCCGAGCCCAAGGGCGGTCATCTGCAGAATGACCGATGCCAGGTTGGTACGCAGAATTTCCGGGTCGGTAAACTCAGGACGCGACAGGAAATCGTCTTCCGAATAGAGACGAATACAGATCCCTTTCGAGACGCGTCCGCAGCGGCCTTTACGCTGGTTGGCCGAGGCCTGGGATACTGGCTCAATCGGCAGGCGCTGCACCTTGGTGCGGTAGCTGTAGCGGCTGATGCGCGCCGTGCCGGGATCAATCACATATTTAATGCCCGGTACGGTGAGGGAGGTTTCCGCCACGTTGGTCGCCAGCACGATGCGGCGGCCGCTGTGGGACTGGAACACCCGGTTCTGCTCGCTGTTGGAGAGACGCGCGTACAGCGGCAGGATCTCGGTATGGCGCAGGTCGCGCTTGCTGAGCGCGTCGGCAGTATCGCGGATTTCGCGCTCGCCGCTCATAAAGATCAGAATATCGCCCGGGCTTTCATTCCCCAGCTCGTCCACCGCGTCGAAAATGGCCTGCAGCTGATCGCGCTCGGTGTCGTCGGCGTCTTCCACCATCGGGCGGTAACGCACTTCAACGGGATAGGTACGACCGGAGACTTCGATAATCGGCGCGTTGTTGAAATGGCGCGAAAAACGTTCCGGATCGATGGTCGCCGAGGTGATGATCACTTTCAGATCCGGACGACGCGGCAGCAGCTCGCGCAGGTAGCCCAGCAGGAAGTCGATGTTCAGGCTGCGCTCGTGGGCTTCATCGATGATGATGGTGTCGTACTGCATCAGCATCCGGTCCTGCTGGATCTCCGCCAGCAGGATCCCGTCGGTCATCAGCTTGACCATGGTGTTGTCGCTGACGTGGTCGCTGAAGCGCACCTTATAGCCGATGCAGCCGCCCGGCTCGGTTTGCAGCTCTTCGGCAATTCGGTTTGCCACGGTCCGCGCCGCCAGACGACGCGGCTGGGTGTGACCGATCAGCCCCTTCAGCCCACGCCCCAGCTCCATACAGATTTTTGGCAGCTGGGTGGTTTTACCGGAGCCGGTCTCCCCCGCCACAATCACCACCTGGTGATCGCGCACGGCTTCGAGGATCTCCTGCTTTTTCTGGCTGACGGGCAGGTTTTCCGGATAGACGATCGCCGGGCGCGCGGCTTCGCGCAGCACGACCTTACCTGCCGCCTGTTCAATCTCTTTCGCCATCTCCTGGAAAATGGCCTGTTGTGCATCAGGATTTTTAACCTTCTTCACCCCGTGCAGACGGCGGGCAAAGCGCTGTTTGTCACGCAGCATCAGCGTATCAAGCTGTTGCATAAGCATCGGGAAGGTTAATTTCTGTTGTTCTGTCATAGCGTTAACGGGCAGTGCACTGCCGGATAAAATCTCTTTTTAATGATTGATATAGAGTACCACATTGACGGTTTTTGCGCCTTATTCAAAAATTTCGAACATAGGCTTCGATATATTGCGCTATCCCTGCGACAGGATTGTGAATAGAGTGTCATCAAGCAACGGGGTAACCCCCCTCATCAAATACAACAAAGGAATCACCCATGAGCAAAGTATTAGTTCTTAAATCCAGTATTCTGGCAGGGTACTCTCAGTCTGGTCAGCTGTCTGATTATTTCGTTGAACAGTGGCGTGAACAGCACAGCGCTGACGAAATCACCGTCCGCGATCTGGCCGCTCAGCCGGTACCGGTACTGGATGGCGAACTGGTTGGCGCGCTGCGTCCGAGCGATGCTCCACTGACCCCACGTCAGCAGGAAGCGCTGGCGCTCTCTGATGAGCTGATTGCCGAGCTGAAAGCGCACGACGTGATCGTGATTAACGCGCCGATGTACAACTTCAACATCCCGACGCAGCTGAAAAACTATTTCGACCTGGTGGCGCGTGCAGGTGTAACCTTCCGCTACACCGAGAAAGGACCAGAAGGTCTGGTGACCGGTAAACGTGCGATCGTGCTCTCCAGCCGTGGCGGTATTCACAAAGATACCCCAACCGACCTGGTTGCCCCGTATCTGTCCCTGTTCCTGGGCTTCATCGGTATCACCGACGTGAATTTCGTGTTCGCTGAAGGTATCGCTTACGGTCCGGAAGTGGCGACGAAAGCCCAGACCGACGCCAAAGCCGCTATCGACAGCCTGGTTGCTGCATAAGATTTCCCACTCCCACCGCCCGGTGGGAGTTTTTTTATTTCCCCTGCCGTCCCCTGCATTTACGAGACGCCTCGTAGAATCAGCGCTGTAATCTGCGCATCTTCAAAGAAATCCTTATTATGCCGGCGGGTGCTTGAGGCTGTTCAACCTCAGGCAAACTTGCCGTAGGCTGGACAGTAAAAAGCCCCAGGAGATTTTTCAATCCACCTGGGGCTACCATCCAAAACCTAGCAAGTTGGATGTTAGCCCCTTCTGAGCAAGGAGGCAATGACATGCTGACAAAGTACGCCCTTGTGGCAATTGTGGTGCTGTGCTGCACAGTGCTGGGATTTACGCTTCTTGTACGCGAAACCTTATGTGAGTTGAGCGTAAAAGAACGTGGTATGGAGTTTAAAGCTGTTCTCGCTTACGAATCGAAGAAGTAGCTAAAACGCGGGGAGCAATCCCCGCGTATCCCATTAGCAGGCTGGATCTCAATGCACCTTTTAGCCCTCTCGGATGAGAGGGCTAACTCTCAATTAACAGATTACGATCCGATTCATTCTCTCATATTGTTTCGAACAGTCAGAAAAGCCTCTGCGCAAAAACAATATGTACTATGTACACCAACAGCGTACATAGTACATTAATAGCCCGACAGAACTGGCCGAACTGAAGAAACTGGCGTCAATACTGAAAACCGAGGTATGTGATGAATTTTTTTGAGGAACTGAAGACCTCTCTGGAAGAGGCCGTCGGGATCAAGAAAGGGACTAAAGCCCCTGCCCGGGTTACCCGCTATGAAATTGCCGATATCAAAGCCATCCGGGCGCAGCTCAACGTTTCTCAGGCTGAAATGGCTAAAGCGTTGGGCACCAGCGTGGACACCATCAAAAGCTGGGAGTCCAGACGCCGCAACCCAACGGGCCTGGCGGCCAAAGTGCTGGCGGTCATCCAGGCCAATCCCGCCTTCTATTACGAACTGGCAACGCATTAAGCCCCTTCGCAGGGGCGGGCAAAGAGTTAGCTGGCCGATTTCGGCCGCAGGTTTTCGTCAAACACCAGCCGCTTACGATCCGGCTCCGCCTCATGCAGCGGTTCGACCTGATGCATCGTCTGTTTGCAGCGATCCACCAGAGTCTGATATTCGCGGGTGCCCTGCTTTTTCCACGCTTTTTCCTGCTCGCTGAGCACGCGGATGGCTTTGGCCGGGCTGCCGATAATCAGATAGTCGGCAGGCATTTCCGCCTTCGCTTTCACAAAGGCCGCCGCGCCGACGATGCTGTTTTCGCCAATCACTGCTCCGTCCATGATCACCGCGTTCATCCCTACCAGCGCGTTACGGCGGATCACGCAGCCGTGCAGAATGGCACCGTGCCCGATATGCCCCTCCTCTTCCACCACCGTGTCCTGCTCGGGGAAGCCGTGCATGATGCAGTTATCCTGAATGTTGGCCCCGTCTTTGACGACGATGCGCCCGAAATCGCCGCGCAGGCTGGCGTTAGGCCCGACGTAAACCCCCTTGCCGAGGATCACGTCGCCAATCAGCACCGCCGTCGGGTGGACATAACTCTCTTGTGGCACAACCGGTGTCAGACCATCGATTTGATATACAGGCACATTACCTCCGTTACGCGGGCGTCAGGCCACCGAAGCGCTGCCAGTAAGAGGTGCCCGGCGACGGCAGTTCGCCGACCGAAGTTTCCCCTTTCTCACTGACAAACGCCAGCGCCCCTGGCGCCACGCGCTGATAAATGTTGATGCACAGCTGGCGGGCCGTCTGGCCTGCCCAGTGTGACGGGAGTAACTCTTCCGGCAGGAGCGGATCCTTCAGCACCACCCGGCGATAAAAGTGGATCAGCAGCAGCTGGATCTGGAAGCAGCGCTCCGGCGTCAGCTCCTCCGGCGTGGCCTCGCGCAGCAGAGGTAGCACCGGACGGAACGAGTCGATAAAGGTTTCATACATCAGGTTCTGCTCGCTGAGCTGCCAGCACTCCTCCACCCGGGCGCGCAGCGCGGCGCGGGAGAGCGCAAGCGGCGAGTGGGCTTCAAAGCAGATCACGTTGTCCGCCACGCCCGCTTCATGCAGCAGCGTCTGTACATCCGCCAGCTGTTGCGACGGCGACGCCATCAGGCTCGGCGCCAGGGTGCCAAATCCCTGCCAGATCAGCTGCTTTTTCACATCTGCCAGGGTGGCTTTGTCCATCCCTTCGGAGAGCAGCAGCAGCCATTTGCCGTCCCAGGCAGGAAGCTCGGCGCGGTAAATTTTGGTCTCGGCCCGGCGGGTTAAGCGCAGCCCTTTGTCGCTCAGCCGGTAGAAGCTGCGTCGACCGATGCGGACCACATCCAGCCAGCCCTCCTTGTTAAGACGGAACAGCGCGGTACGCACAAAGCGTTCGCCGAATCCCATCCCCTCCAGCAGGGCCGCCAGGCTTCCCAGCCAGACTTCGCCCCCGCGATGGGACAGGGCATCACCGTACAAAGATGAGATCAGCGATGTGCCGCTGACGGGAACGGAGCTGACCGCGTGCTGGATAAAGGCGTCGAGTTTACTCATCTGATACATTCTGTTGTGATTATTTTGTCGGATGAATCATAGCATAGCCCCGCAAGCCTGGCCCTCCCCAATACGGAGAGGGCCAGCAGGTCAGGATCAGCCGTTGGCGGCAGCCTTGCGCAGGTCGAAGACGCGGCAGGCTTTGCCCTCGGAACGCGGGATGCTGCCGCAGTTCACAATGGTCACGTCGGTGGAGATCCCCACCATCGATTTAATGCGGTGGCGCAGCTGGTGGCAGACTTTGCAGCGCTGCTCGTGGGTCAGCGTCAGGCTGCTCTCTTTCAGCTCCACTTTCACGGAAAGCGAATCAAGATGACCGCGACGGTTCACCTCAAGCTGGTAGTGCGGCGACAGGTGTTCAAACTTGACGATCTCCTCTTCCAGCTGGGACGGGAAGACGTTCACGCCGCGAATAATCAGCATGTCGTCGCTGCGACCGCTGATGCGATCCATGCGGCGCATGGTGCGGGCGGTGCCCGGCAGCAGACGGGTCAGGTCGCGGGTGCGGTAGCGGATCACCGGCAGCGCCTCTTTAGTCAGGGTGGTGAACAGCAGTTCGCCCTGCTCACCGTCCGCCAGCGGCGTGCCGTCGTTCGGGTTGACGATCTCCGGGTAGAAGTGATCCTCCCAGATGGTCGGACCGTCGGCGGTTTCGATACACTCCATCGCCACGCCCGGGCCCATCACTTCCGACAGGCCGTAAATGTCCAGGGCGGTAATGCCGAGGCGTTTTTCGATTTCGCGGCGCATCGCCAGAGTCCAGGGTTCGGCCCCAAAAACGCCGACGCGCAGGGAGCATTTGCTGGCATCGCCGCCCATCTGGCGCTCAAGTTCTTCAATCAGGTTAAGGCAGTAGGATGGCGTCACCATGATCATGTCCGGCTGAAAATCGCGGATCAGCTGGGCCTGCTTCTCGGTCTGGCCGCCGGACATCGGGATCACCGTTGCCCCCAGGCGCTCGGCACCGTAGTGCGCACCCAGACCGCCGGTGAACAGGCCGTAGCCGTAGGCAACGTGAATTTTGTCCTTTGCGCTGCCGCCCGCGGCGCGTAGGGAGCGGGCCACAATGTTGGCCCAGTTATCAATGTCGTTTTGCGTGTAGCCGACCACGGTCGGTTTACCGGTAGTACCGGAGGAGGCGTGGATACGCACCACCTGCTCCATCGGCACCGCGAAGGTATCAAACGGATAGTTGTCGCGCAGATCCTGCTTGGTGGTGCACGGGAACTTGCGGATATCCGCTAACTCTTTGAAATCGTCAGGGTGAACGCCCGCCGCATCAAACTTGCGTTTGTACATCGGGACGTTTTCATACGCGTGTTTTAAGGTCCACTTCATGCGCTCGGTTTGCAGAGCCTGCAGCTCATCAAGGGAGGCGGTTTCGATGGCATCAAGCGCTGTTGATGATGTCATTGTCGTTGCAGTTGTCGTTGTCATAGTAGGGTACTCACATTTTTATAATTGTTCAGACACGCTCAAGGATCATGGCAATGCCCTGACCGACACCAATGCACATCGTACACAGCGCATAGCGCCCTTTACGACGGTGCAACTCGTTGCTGGCGGCCAGCGCCAGACGGGCTCCGCTCATCCCCAGGGGATGGCCTAAGGCAATCGCGCCACCGTTAGGGTTAACGTGCGGCGCATCGTCCGCCAGCCCCAGCTCGCGCAGGACGCCCAGCGCCTGGGAAGCAAAGGCTTCATTCAGTTCGATAACGTCCATATCGTTGATGCTCAGCCCGGCGCGCTCCAGCACGCGGCGGGTGGCAGGCACCGGACCCAGCCCCATCAAACGCGGCTCAACGCCGGCGGTGGCCATCGCCACGATGCGGGTACGCGGGGTTAAGCCCTGCGCCGCCGCCATCTCTTCGCTGGCGATAATCAGGGCCGCGGCGCCGTCGTTCACGCCGGACGCGTTACCGGCGGTGACCACGCCGCCCGCGCGGAACGGGGCTTTCAGACCGGCCAGCATCTCCAGGGTGGTGTCCGGGCGGAGATGTTCGTCATGCACCACTTCGGTGACTGCCCCTTTCTTGCCCTTAATCATCACCGGCACAATCTCCTGGGCCAGAATGCCGTTGGCCTGGGCCTGAGCGGTACGCTGCTGGCTGCGGAACGCGAAGGCGTCCTGGTCTTCGCGGGAAATTCTTAACAATTCCGCTACATTCTCTGCCGTTTCCGGCATGCTGTCAGAACCAAATTGCTGCGCCATGAGCGGGTTCACAAAACGCCAGCCGATGGTGGTATCAAAAATTTCATTCTGGCGCTGGAAGGCGCTGGTGGCTTTGCCCATCACAAACGGCGCGCGGGACATCGACTCCACGCCCCCGGCAATCATCAGGTCGCCATCACCGGCGCGAATGGCGCGGGCCGCGAAGCCAATTGCATCGAGACCAGAGCCGCACAGGCGGTTCAGGGTGGTGCCGGAGACGGTCTGCGGCAGCCCGGCCAGCAGCAGGGACATGCGCGCCACGTTACGGTTGTCTTCCCCCGCCTGGTTGGCGCAGCCAAAGATCACATCGTCGATGCGCTCCGCATCCAGACCCGGGTTACGCGCCAGCAGCTCACGCAGCGGAATAGCGCCGAGATCGTCCGCGCGAACCCCAGACAACGCACCGGCATAGCGGCCGATGGGGGTACGGATCCCGTCACAAATAAAGGCGTCACGCATTATGCTTCTCCTGTGATCGTGCCGCCGATGCGGTGGGATTTCCCACGGAACAGGGCAACGGTTTTTTGTTGTTGGTTAACGATTTCAATGTCGTACACGCCGGTCAGCTGGCCCTGATGACGCACCTGCGCTTTCGCGGTGAGCCTGTCACTGGCAAACGCCGGGCGGACAAAATCAATGGTGCATCCCGAGGCCACCGCCGCCAGTCCCTGGCTGTTGCAGGCGTAGGCGAAGGCGGTATCGGCGAGGGTAAAGAGCTGGCCGCCGTGGCAGGTTTTATGGCCGTTGAGCATCTGCGGCGTGACGGTCATGGTCAGCACCGCGACGCCGTCATCCATCTCGATAATGTCGATGCCATAGGCCTGGGCGCAGGCATCGTTTTCATACATGGCGCGGGCGTTGCGCCAGGCGTTATGACTCATAGCTACTCTCCAGAAGCGCGCGCTGGCGCAGCAGGGATGAAGGACGGTAACGCTCTTCGCCGTAGTGGCGTTGCAGGTTTTCCAGAAGGATCAGCAGACGCTGCCAGCCAAGCTGTTCTCCCCAGGCCAGCGGACCGCGCGGATAGTTCACCCCGAGGCGCATGGCGGTATCGATATCCTGTTCGCTGGCGACCCCTTTTTGCAGGGCGTCGAGGGCTTCGTTGACGATCATCGCTACCGTGCGCCAGATAATCAGGCCCGGATAATCCGCCACCTGCAGCACGCGCTTGCCCTGCTGCTGGAAATAGCGCACCGCTTTAAGGGTGGCGGCGGTCGGGTTGCTGGCGGCGGCAGCAATCACCGTCACGTCGGCTTCCTGCCTGTCGAACACCACCACCGGCTGGGCGTAGCGGTTCGCCAGCGCCTGGGCGGTCTCACCCTGAGTTTCAATCAACAGTACGCCGCCGATATCGGTGACACCGTCACTTCTCTTTTGCTGTTGCGTGACACTGTCACTACCAGCGACATGCTCAAACCAGTTCACCTGAGGCTTTTCGTTGCGCCAGTTGTAGACGCCCTGCCCGCTCTTCTTACCGAAACGCCCGGCCAGCACCAGCTCCTGCTGCACCAGCGACGGCAGGAAGCGGCGCTCCTGCCAGAAGGCGTTGAAAACCGAACAGGTGACGGCGAAGTTGACGTCCTGGCCGATCATGTCGGTCAGCTCCAGCGGCCCCATCGGGAAGCCCGCGCCTTCGCGCAGCGCGGCGTCGATAACTTCCGGGGCGGCAACCTGCTCTTCCAGCGCGCGCCAGGCTTCGGCGTAGTACGGACGCGCCACGCGGTTAACGATAAAGCCCGGCGTGGAGTAGCAGCGCACTGGCTGCTTGCCCCAGCGCGTTGCCAGTTCGCTCAGTTGGGTCACCACCTCTTCAGAGGTCGCCAGCCCGCTCACCACTTCCACCAGCTTCATCACCGGTGCCGGGTTAAAGAAGTGCAGCCCCGCCACGCGCTCCGGGTGGTGCAGGTCGGCGGCAATGGCGGTAATGGAGATGGATGAGGTGTTGCTGGTCAGCAGCGTTTTAGCCGGACAGATCTCTGCCAGCTGCGCGAACAGCGCTTTTTTGACCGCCATCTGTTCAGAGGCGGCTTCAATCACCAGGTCCGCCGCCGCCAGCGAGTGAATGTCGGTGACCGGCACCAGGCGCTGGAGCGTCTGTTCGGCGTCGTGTGCGCCCAGCTTGCCGCGCGCCACGCGGGATTCGAGACGGCTGCGGATGCCGTCGATGGCGCGGGAGATGGCGTCGGCGTTGATGTCATACACCAGAACCGGATGCCCGTGGCTGGCCGCCACTTCAGCAATGCCTGCACCCATAATGCCGCTGCCAATGACCGCTACGGTATGAATCGTCATCTTATTTCCCCGTAAACTGCGGTGCGCGTTTGTTGAGGAAGGCGCTGACCCCTTCGCGGTAGTCGGCGCTGCGCCCGGCCAGGCGCTGATAGTCGCGCTCCAGATCCAGCTGCGCATCCAGGGTGTTGGTTTCCGCAGCGTTGATCGCCTGCTTGATCAGACCTAAGCCAAAAGTCGGCTGCGCGGCCAGATGCACGGCCAGCTGGCGGGCGGTGTCGGTCAGTTCGGCGTCGTCCACTACCTGCCAGATCATCCCCCAGGCGTGCGCCTGCTCGGCGCTGATTTTCTCGCCCAGCAGCGCCAGGCCCATCGCCCGGGCGCGGCCCGTCAGGCGCGGCAGCAGCCAGGTGCCGCCAGAATCCGGCACCAGACCGAGCTTGCTGAAGGCCATCACAAAGTTCACCGAGCGGGCGGCAATGACGATGTCGCAGCCCAGCGCCAGAGTTGCTCCGGCACCGGCGGCCACACCGTTCACCGCGCAGATCACCGGCTTGGGCAGTTTTGCCAGACGGCGCACCAGCGGGTTGTAAAACTTCTCCACCGACATCCCGAGGTCCGGGGCCGGACTGTTCGGGTCGACGTTACGGTCGTTCAGATCCTGCCCGGCGCAAAAACCGCGACCGGCACCGGTGACCAGCAGGCAGCGCACGGTATCGTCGCGCTCCGCCTGCTTCAGGCACGCCGCCAGCTGCTGGTGCATCTCCTCATTGAAGCTGTTGAGACGCTCCGGGCGGTTCAGGGTGATGGTCATTACGCCCTGCTCAACGTGACTCAGAATGAAATCCATGGTTAGCGTCCTTTAAATTCGGGGGTGCGTTTTTGCAAAAAGGCGTCGATCCCTTCCCGGCGATCCTCGGTGGCCGCCAGCAGGGTAAACAGCTGACGCTCCTGGGCCAGCCCGGCCTGTAAGGCCACTTCCTGGGACTGGCGCAGCGCCTGCTTCGCCGCCTGCAATGCCAGCGGGGAGTGGCGCGCCATCAGCGCCGCCTGCTGCAGGGCATATTCAAGGGTCAGGGATTCAGGGTAAATATCGCTCACCAGTCCTGCCGCCAGCGCCTGACGGGCGGTGATGCTCTCCCCGGTCAGGACCATTTTGCTGGCAAGGGATTTACCCACGCTGCGGATCAGGCGCTGGGTGCCGCCTGCGCCAGGCATGATGCCTAAGGTAATTTCCGGCAGACCGAAACGGGCGTTCTCCCCGGCGATGACCACATCGCACAGCAGCGCCAGCTCGCAGCCAGCGCCCAGGGCATAGCCGTTCACGGCGGCGATCAGCGGCTTGTTGAAGGTGTTTATCCGCGCCCACAGCTGGGGGCGAATGTCGTTGAGGGTGGCGGGCAGATCTTTTTCCGCCATCTCGTTCAGATCGGCCCCGGCGGCGAAGAAGCGTTCGTTCCCGGCAATCACGCACACCGAGATTTCGCTGTCCGTCGCGGCGGCTTCGAGGGTGGTCGCCAGTTCGCCCAGCAAGGCATTGTTCAGCGCGTTGCGGGCCGCCGGGCGATTGAGGGTCAGGTGCAGCACCCGTCCTTGACGGGCAACAATCAGGTCGCTCATGCCATCCCCTTCGCGTCAAAGTCCACCACCACGTCGCTGGTCAGCGGCAGAGCCTGACAGCTCAGGACGTAGCCCGCTGCCAGTTCATCCGGCTCGAGGCTGTAGTTGGTGACCATATCCACCTTGCCGCGCACCACTTTGCACTTGCAGGTGGCGCAGACCCCGCCCTTACAGGCGTAAGGCAGATCGGCACCCTGACGCAGGGCGGCGTCGAGAATGCTCTCGTCGTCGGCGGTGAGGGTAATCTCGCGGTCGCGTCCGTCCTGGCGCACCGTCACTTTCTGCCCTTCTGTCTGCACCGTATGGGTACGCTTGACGGTCGAGCCCGGCGTATTGAAGCGCTCGAGGTGCAGCGATTTTTCCGGCATGCCCAGCGCTTTCAGCGTCTGTTCGGCTTCGTCCATCATCGCCGCCGGGCCGCAGATAAAGGCTTCGTCAAACTGGCTGAAGTCGATTAAGTGTTTTCCCAGCGCCTGCAGTTTTTCACCGTCGATGCGCCCGTGCAGCAGCTCGCTGTCCAGCGTCTCCTGGCTGAAGATGTTGACCACCTGCAGGCGGGTCGGATAGCTGTCCTTCAGGTCGGCCAGCGCCTGGCGGAACATCATGCTCTGGCTGCTGCGGTTACCGTAGATCAGCGTGAAGTGGCTGTTCGGTTCGGTGGTCAGGGTGGTGGCAATGATCGCCAGCATCGGGGTGATGCCGGAGCCCGCGGCAATCGCCAGATAGCAGCCTTCACGTTCAGCCAGCGGCTGATAGCCAAAATGCCCCTGGGGCACCATCACCTCCAGCGCCATTCCCTGTTTGATCTCATCCCGGGCATAGCGCGAGAAGCGGCCGCCGTCGATGGCTTTCACCGCCACGCTGATTTCGCCGGTACGGGCGCTGCGGCAGATGGAGTAGCAGCGGCGCAGCTCTTCGCCCGCAAGATGGGCTTTCAGCGTCAGATGCTGGCCCGGACGGAAGCGATACGCCTCCTGTAAAGCCTGGGGAACCGCGAAGGTGATGGTCACCGCATCGCGGGTTTCGGGTTCCACTTTTGCCACCGTTAAGGAATGAAACGTTGTCATGGCGACCTCAGATACATTTGAAATAGTCGAAGGGTTCACGGCAGCTGTCGCAGCGATACAGCGCTTTGCAGGCCGTGGAACCAAATTCACTGATAAGCGTGGTGCGGATGCTGGCGCAGCGCGGACAGGTCACCTCGGCGGGCAGATGCGCGTGGCAGCTGTGTCCGGCCGGGGGGCTGATGCCGTACTGACGCAGGCGCTCCCGGGCGTCCGGGGTCATCCAGTCTGTAGTCCACGCCGGGTCGAGCTGAATGGTAATCTGCACCGGGGCATAGCCGTGGGCGGTCAGCGTGTCGCGGATCGCCCCCATCAGATGGTCGGTGGCCGGACAGCCGGAATAGGTCGGCGTAAAGCCGATGGCCCAACCTTCACCCTGCGGGGTAACGCTGCGCACCATGCCCAGATCGGTAATGGTCAGCACCGGGATCTCCGGGTCCGGGATCTGGCTTAACAGAGACCAGATCTGCGGGACGGCGGCGGGTGCGAGTTCGACGGCATGCTGCATAGTGTTCTCCTGCTTTACCACTGCTGGCCGGGGTACACGCGCTGCAGATATTGCATCTCTGCCAGCATCGGTCCCAGATGTTCGGTGTGCAGCCCTTTTCGACCGCCGGTACGGTAAGCGGACTCGGACGGTACGCTCAGCGTCGCTTCGTTCAACCCGGCAAACACTTCCGCTTCCCACTCGTCGCGCAGGCTGCGCGGGTCGACGGCAATCCCGTCGGCGGCCAGAGCCAGATCAATCTCGTCGGCCTCGAACAGTTCGGCGGTAAAGCGCCACAGGTCGTTCACCGCCTGCTGCATTTTTTGCCCCGACACCTCGGTGCCGTTGCCCAGACGCTCCAGCCAGCCGCGGCTGAAGCGCAGGTGGTAGCGGGCTTCTTTGATGGATTTGGCGGCGATGGCGGCAAGCTGCGCGTCGCGGCTCTGGGTCAGACGGGTAAACAGCGCCACGTGCCAGGCGTCGATAAAGTACTGCCGGGCGATGGTGTCGGCGAAGTTGCCGTTCGGCTGTTCCACCAGCAGCAGGTTGCTGAACTGGCGTTCGTCGCGCTGGAATGCCAGCGTATCTTCGTCCCCCGCCCCTTCCAGTTCGGCGGCGTAGGTTAAAAAGTTGCGCGCCTGGCCCAGCAGGTCGAGGCCGATATTGGCCAGCGCGAGGTCGATCTCCAGCTCCGGGGCATGGCCACACCAGGCGCCCAGACGCTGAGAAAGCACCAGCCCGTTATCACCCAGGCGCAGAACATATTGCGTTAACGTTTTCATCCCTGCCTCACATGTGCTCAATGCCATCAGGGATGGTGTAGAACGTCGGATGGCGGTAGACCTTGCTTTCCGCCGGATCGAAGAACTCACCGCGCTCTTCCGGCTGCGAGGCGACGATTTCGCTCGCCTTCACCACCCAGATGGAGCAGCCTTCGCTGCGGCGGGTGTAGGCATCGCGGGCGTTTTCCAGCGCCATGCGGTCATCGGCGGCATGCAGGCTGCCCACGTGACGGTGGGATAAACCCTGTTTGCTGCGGACAAAAACTTCGTACAACGGCCAGTATGTTTTGCTCATCTTGATTCCCCTTACGCGACTTTGCGGGCGTGTTGTTTTTCTGCGTGCGCCAGTGCGGCTTCGCGCACCCACGTCCCCTCTTCCCAGGCTTTATTCTTGGCGGCCAGGCGTTCGTGATTACAGACCCCGCGACCGTTGATAACGTCGTCGAACTCCTGCCAGTCGATCTCACCAAAACGGTAGTGACCGCTTTCGGCGTCAAAGTGCAGATCCGGGTCCGGGACGGTCATGCCCAGCATTTCCACCTGCGGCACGGTGTTGTCGACAAAGCGCTGACGCAGCTCGTCGTTGCCAAAACGTTTGATCTTCCAGGCCAGGCTGCGGGCGCTGTTCGGCGAGTTGTCGTCGTTCGGGCCAAACATCATCAGGGCAGGCCACCAGAAGCGGTTGATAGCGTCCTGCAGCATCTGGCGCTGGGCTTCGCTGCCCTGGGCCAGCGCCATGCAGGCTTCAAAGCCCTGACGCTGGTGGAAGCTCTCTTCTTTACAGATTTTCACCATCGCCCGGGCATAGGGGCCGTAGGAGGTACGGCACAGCGCCACCTGGTTAACGATGGCCGCGCCATCCACCAGCCAGCCGATCACGCCGATATCCGCCCAGCTCAGGGTCGGGTAGTTAAAGATGGAGGAGTACTTCATCTTGCCGTCGAGCATCTTCTGGTAGATGTCTTCCCGCGCGCAGCCCAGCGTTTCCGCCGCGCTGTAGAGGTAGAGGCCGTGCCCGGCTTCGTCCTGCACTTTCGCCAGCAGTATGGCCTTGCGGCGCAGCGTCGGGGCGCGGGTGATCCAGTTACCTTCCGGCAGCATGCCGACAATTTCGGAGTGTGCATGCTGGCCGATCTGGCGGATCAGCGTCTTACGGTACGCGTCAGGCATCCAGTCCTGGGGCTCGATGGCCGTCTCTTGCGCGATGCGCTGCTCAAAGCGTTGTTCTTCCGTCACGTCATCACCCTTTTGATTCGTTTAACTGGTAATTCGTGTTCAATGATGAATCACGTTGTTTAATAAAAGTTACACAAAGGTTAATGATAAACCCAAGATCCCTTTGTCTGTTTTGTGATGAGGCTCGCAAGACATTTCTGAAGCCCAGGCATAGCGCGGCCTGCGCCACTGAAGAAGATATAGCGAGATCACAATGTTAATAAATCATTAACAAGAAACTTGCTTTTTATGATTCACAAACGAACTATCTATAGTGAAATCACGAACCATCTGGAGAGAAAGATGCAGCAGTTAGCCAGCTTCTTATCCGGCACCTGGCAGTCTGGCCGGGGCCGTGAGCGCACCATTCAACACGCCATCAGCGGTGAATCCCTCTGGTCCGTTACCAGCGAAGGGCTGGACATGGCCGCCGCGCGTCGCTACGCCATTGAGAAAGGCGGCGAAGCGCTTCACGCCATGACCTTCATTGAGCGCGCCGCAATGCTGAAAGCGGTGGCTAAACATCTGTTGAGCCAGAAAGAGACGTTCTATGCCCTGTCGGCACAAACCGGGGCGACCCGCGCCGACAGCTGGGTGGATATCGAAGGCGGGATCGGCACGCTGTTCACCTTCGCGAGCCTCGGTAGCCGCGAATTGCCGGACGATACCCTGTGGCCGGAAGATGAGCTGATCCCGCTCTCAAAAGAGGGCGGATTTGCCGCGCGCCACGTCCTGACCTCCAAATCGGGCGTTGCGGTGCACATCAACGCTTTTAACTTCCCCTGCTGGGGTATGCTGGAAAAACTGGCTCCGACCTGGCTGGCCGGAATGCCGGCGATAATCAAGCCGGCCACCGCCACCGCCCAGGTAACTCAGGCGATGGTAAAAGCCATTGTCGACAGCGGCCTGGTGCCGGACGGGGCCATTAGCCTGATCTGCGGCGGTGCGGGGGATCTGCTGGACCAGCTCGACCACCAGGACGTGGTGACCTTTACCGGCTCTGCCGTTACCGGCCAGTCGCTGCGCGTGCACCCGAACATCGTTGCGAAATCCATTCCGTTCACCATGGAAGCCGACTCCCTGAACTGCTGCGTGCTGGGGGATGACGTCACCCCGGAACAGCCGGAGTTTGCGCTGTTTATCCGCGAAGTGGTGCGGGAGATGACCGCCAAAGCCGGGCAGAAATGTACCGCTATCCGCCGCATCATCGTGCCGCAGGCGCAGGTGGAGGCCGTCAGCCAGGCGCTGATCGCCCGTCTCGAGAAAGTGGCGGTTGGCGATCCGGCGCAGGAAGGGATCAAAATGGGTGCCCTGGTCAACGCCGATCAGCGTGCCGACGTGCAGGAGAAAGTGGATGCGCTGGTAAGCGCAGGCTGCCAGATTCGTCTGGGCGGTAAAGCCGACCTGAGTGCTGCCGGGGCCTTCTTCCCGCCGACGCTGCTGTTCTGCCCGCAGCCGGACGAAACCCCGGCGGTTCACGCCACCGAAGCCTTCGGCCCGGTCGCGACCCTGATGCCGTATCAGTCCCGCGAACACGCCATGGCCCTGGCCCGCGCCGGTGAAGGCAGCCTTGCCGGGACGCTGGTCACCGCCGATCTGCGTCTGGCGCGACAGTTTATCGCCGGGGCCGCCCGCGCCCACGGTCGTATCCAGATCCTCAACGAAGAGTCGGCCAAAGAGTCCACCGGCCACGGCTCGCCGCTGCCGCAGCTGGTGCACGGCGGTCCGGGCCGCGCGGGTGGCGGCGAAGAGCTGGGCGGCCTGCGGGCGGTGAAACACTACCTGCAGCGCACCGCCATTCAGGGCAGCCCGAGCATGCTGGCCGCCATCAGCCAGCAGTGGGTGCGCGGGGCCCAGGTGCAGGAAGATCGCGTCCATCCGTTTCGCAAATACTTCGAGGAGCTACAGCCGGGCGACAGCCTGCTGACCCCGCGCCGCACCCTGACCGAGACCGATATCGTTAACTTTGCCTGCCTGAGCGGGGATCATTTCTACGCCCACATGGACAAGATTGGCGCGGCGGAGTCGATCTTCGGCGAGCGCGTGGTGCACGGTTACTTCCTGATCTCCGCCGCGGCGGGGCTGTTCGTCGACGCGGGCGTCGGGCCGGTGATCGCCAACTACGGCATGGAGAACCTGCGCTTTATCGAGCCGGTGAAGCCGGGCGATACCATCCAGGTGCGTCTGACCTGCAAGCGCAAGACGCTGAAGAAACAGCGCTCGGCGGAAGAGAAACCGACCGGCGTGGTGGAATGGGCGGTTGAGATCTTCAACCAGCACCAGCAGCCGGTGGCGCTCTACTCCATTCTGACTCTCGTCTCACGTCAGCACGGGGATTTCGACGCCTGATCCCCCTCCCTCCGGGTAACGTCGCGCACGTTACCCGGCTTCTGGCACATCTGACAAAACATCTGGCAAATGCAGGCAAACACTACGCACAGCGATATTGCTATGTTGGCAATGACTAAACCGCGCGCAGAACAGCGGTCCCGAGTGGATAACAACACATACAACAGAGGTTAATCATGGGAAGCTCCTCAATTTTTTCTCCACGTAAAACGGTGCTGGCGTTGGCCGTTGCTTGTCTCTTTTCCGGTCAGGTGCTGGCTCACGGTGGTGAAGCACACATGGTCGAGATGGATAAAACCCTGACCGACTTTGGCGCGGATGTGCAGTGGGATGACTATGCCCAGATGTACACCATCAGCAAAGACGGGGCCTTCATCAAAGTGAAGCCGGGCGCAACGACCGCCATCGTCAACGGCAAGCCGCTCACCCTGCAGGTGCCGGTGGTGATGAAAGAAAACAAGGCCTGGATCTCCGATACCTTTGTCAACGATGTGTTCCAGTCCGGTCTTGATCAGACCTTCCAGGTTGAAAAGACCCCGCACCCGCTGAATGCCCTCTCCGCGGATGAGATCAAACAGGCCGTCGAGATTGTGAAAGCCTCGCCGGACTTTAAACCGAACACCCGCTTTACCCAGATCGCCCTCGCCGAGCCCGAAAAAGCCAAAGTGTGGGATTTCGTGCTGAACGGCACGGCGGTGGATGCGCCGCGTCAGGCCAATATCACCATGCTGGACGGTAAATTCATTATCGAAGCCCTGGTGGATCTGAAGGATAAGAAAATCCTGCACTGGGAGCCGATCAAGGACGCCCACGGCATGGTGCTGCTGGATGACTTTATGGCGGTGCAGAACATCGTGACCTCCAGCCAGGAGTATGCCGACGCCCTGAAAAAACGCGGCATCAACGACCCGAAAAAGGTGATGGCCACCCCGCTGACCGTCGGCTTTTTTGACGGTAAAGATGGCCTGAAGCAGGAAGACAGGCTGCTGAAAGTGGTGAGCTACCTGGATACCGGCGACGGCAACTACTGGGCGCATCCGATTGAAAACCTGGTGGCGGTGGTCGACCTGGTTGAGAAGAAGATCGTCAAAATTGAAGAAGGCGCAATTGTGCCGGTGCCGATGCAGTCCCGTCCTTATGATGGCCGCGACCGCGAGCCGGTAGAGCATAAACCGCTGGAGATCGTGGAGCCCGAGGGCAAGAACTACACCATTACCGGCAATATGATCCACTGGCAGAACTGGGACTTCCACCTGAGCCTGGATTCTCGCGTCGGGCCAATTATCTCCACCGTCACCTTTAACGATAACGGCAAAAAACGCCAGGTGATGTACGAGGGGTCGCTGGGCGGGATGATCGTTCCTTACGGTGACCCGGACGTGGGCTGGTACTTCAAGGCGTATCTGGATTCCGGCGACTACGGCATGGGCACCCTGACCTCTCCGCTGGTGCGCGGCAAAGATGTGCCGTCCAACGCCGTGCTGCTAAATCAGACCATCCCCGACTACACCGGTGCGCCGATGGAGATCCCGCGTGCGATGGCGATTTTCGAACGCTACGCCGGGCCGGAGTATAAGCACCAGGAGATGAACCAGCCGAACGTCAGCACCGAGCGTCGTGAACTGGTGGTGCGCTGGATCAGCACCGTGGGGAACTACGACTACATCTTCGACTGGATCTTCCACGAAAACGGCACCATCGGCATCGATGCCGGGGCGACCGGTATCGAAGCGGTGAAAGGCGTGATGGCGAAAACCATGCACGATCCGAGCGCCAAAGACGATACCAGGTACGGGACGCTGATCGACCACAACATCGTCGGCACTACCCACCAGCACATCTACAACTTCCGTCTGGATCTGGACGTGGATGGCACCAACAACACCCTGGTGGCGATGGATCCGGAAGTGAAGCCGAACACCGCTGGCGGCCCGCGTACCAGTACCATGCAGATCAACCAGTACAACATCGACAGCGAGCAGCAGGCGGCGCAGAAATTTGACCCGGGCACCATTCGTCTGCTGAGCAACACCAGCAAAGAGAACCGCATGGGCAACCCGGTCTCTTACCAGATCATCCCGTACGCGGGCGGCACACACCCGGTAGCCACCGGCGCGAAATTCGCCCCGGACGAGTGGATCTATCACCGCCTGAGCTTTATGGATAAACAGCTGTGGGTGACCCGCTACCATCCGAACGAGATGTACCCGGAAGGGAAATTCCCGAACCGCTCCACCAAAGATCAGGGGCTGGGGCAGTTCAGCAAGGATAACGAGTCGCTGAATAACCAGGATGACGTGGTGTGGATGACCACCGGCACCACCCACGTGGCGCGAGCGGAAGAGTGGCCGATCATGCCAACCGAATGGGTGCATACCCTGCTCAAACCCTGGAACTTCTTCGACGAGACACCGTCGTTAGGTAAGAAGAAAGAGGCGCAGTGAGTCAGTGTAAAAGGCCGGGCGAATGCCCGGTTTTTTTTTGCCCGTTAATGACTTGCCGATCGGCTTATCGTGCTTATAGTGAGTATTATCTTTTGCTTTTTTTTGGGTTAAGCATTGTTACGTCGAAAATCTTCAAGCCTTCGGACAGAACCTTTTTCACGCAGGGACATGGTCACGCGCGGGCTAATCATCAGCATTCCCTGGCTGGCGCTGGTTAACATCACCTTTGCCCTGCTGGTTCTGTTGCGAAACTGGCTATTCAGCGACATCGACCGTCTTTACGAGGTCGGCACGGCCCGTGCCGCGACGATAGATCTGCTAATGCTGACGGTAATCGTCCTGTTTAGCCTCTCCCTGCTGCTGGTCTGGCGCAAAAAGCGGGGGCTGAGTCTGCTGTTGCTGCTGGCGGGGCTCATCTGGTCCTTCTGTAGCGTCTGGTTTATCGCCCATCTGCAATTGCCGTTCGCCTGGCCGCTCTGCACCACTCTCCTGATGACCTCTCTGGCCGCGCTCTATTTTTATCCCGTCGGACTTGTCTGCTATGCACTGCCGCTGTGGATCGCGATGCCCGTTGCCAGCGTGATGCTGAACCAGGGCGTCAGTCTGCGCTTTCTGGTGGTGTGGCTTATCTTTACGGGGATCCTGGTCTACGGACGGTTTATTTTACTGCGCTGGTTTGACGAGGCCTGGCTGCGCCATCAGCAGAATCAGGCGCTGATTGCCCGCCTGGACGCTCTGGCGCATCAGGACCCACTCACCGGCACCGCCAACCGCCGGGCGATGGAGGCGGTGCTGGAAAACGCCGTCGAACAGGACAAAGGTTTTGCGCTGATCATGCTCGATGTGGATCAGTTCAAGCGCTACAACGATTTTTACGGGCATCAGGGCGGGGATGAATGTCTGGCGGCGGTGGCGCAGGCGCTTAAAAAAGTGGTGCGTAGCCCGGACGATGTGGTGTCGCGCTACGGTGGCGAGGAGTTTCTGCTGATCCTGTTTGATGCGACGGAAAAAGTTGCGGAACGGGTGGCAGCGCGCATTCAGGAGAGTCTGCGCGCCGCGGCAATTCCGCATGCCGCCTCAACGGTCAGCGACAGCGTCACGGTTAGCATGGGGATCGCTTCGATGACCGTTGGTCAAACGGCCAGCGAGGTGATTGCCCAGGCCGACGCCGCGCTGTACCGGGCGAAAAATGCAGGACGAAACCGCTGGTCCTGCTAAGGGTGCGGATTTTTGGTTCGGTGCGGTTTGGTGTCGGGTGGCGGCTGCGCCTTACCCGACCTACAGACGGCACTGTGCGGTTTTTTGTCGGGTGGCGGCTGCGCCTTACCCGACCTACGGGTGAACACAAGGTCGTAGGCCCGTGCAAGCGCAGCGCCGCCGGGCGTTAGTACCGCACGCACACCGATTTGGTTTCACACCAGCCATCCAGCCAGTCCGGGCCGAAATCACGCCCGGTGCCGGACTGCTTCATGCCGCCGAACGGCAGGTTGGCGTCGATCAGGGTATGGCTGTTCACCCAAACGGTACCCGCCTGCAGGCGGTCGGTGTACTCCAGCGCTTTGCTGATGTTTTGCGTCCAGACGCTGGCGGTCAGACCGTATTCGGTATCGTTCGCCAGGCGTAATGCCTCTTCGCCGTCGGCGACGCGCACCAGGTTCACCACCGGGCCAAACACCTCTTCGCGGGTCAGGCGCAGGCTGGCATCCGGGTTCACCACCAGCGTTGGCGAGACATAGTAACCCTGGTCGTTGGGACCACGATTACCGGTAATCAGCTCCGCCTGACGCGACTGCGCCTCGTCGAGGAAGGTCTGCACCTTGTCACAGTGGGCGCGGGAAACCAGCGGGTTAATGTGCGCCTCCTGGGACATCCCCGGCCCGACGCTCAGGGATTTCACCGCCTGCTCAAAACCGCTCACCACGGTATCAAACAGCGGCGCTTCGATGTAAATACGCGAGCTGGCGGCGCACACCTGGCCCTGGTTGAGGAAGCTGCCGGTCATCAGCCCTTCGATCACCCATGACGGATCGGCATCTTTCAGCACGATGGCCGGGTTTTTACCGCCCAGTTCCAGGGTTACGCCCATCAGGCGGTCGGCGGCGGAGCGCGCAATTTGTTTCCCGGTGGCGGTCGAGCCGGTAAAGCTCACTTTGGCGATATGCGGATGGTTAGTCAGCGCCGCGCCACACACCGCACCGCTGCCGGTGACCACGTTAAAGACGCCGTCCGGGATCCCGGCTTCGCTGGCCAGTTCCGCCACGCGCAACAGGGTCAGCGGCGTGGTTTCGGACGGTTTGATCACGATAGAGCAGCCTGCCGCCAGGGCGGGCATCACCTTCCACATGCCGATCAACAGCGGGAAGTTCCACGGCACGATCCCGGCCACCACGCCAATCGGCTCTTTGCGGGTCCAGGCCTGGTAGCGGGCACCCTGCGGCATCGGAATGGAGAGATCCAGCGTCTTACCGGAAATTTTCGTGGTCAGCCCGGCGGTGTAGCGCATCCAGTTCAGGGTGCAGCCCACTTCAAATGCGCGGGAGATGTTAATGGATTTGCCCTGCTCGAGGGTTTCAAGCTGGGCCAGCTCCTCGGTGTGCTGCTCCACCAGATCGGCGAAGCGCAGCAGAATACGTTCACGCTCAGCGGGCAGTTTGCCGCACCAGCTGCGGGCCACGAAGGCGCGCCAGCCGGACATCACCGCCCGGTCGACATCCTGCGCGCTGGCATCGGCCGTGGAGGCAATCACCTGCCCGGTTGCCGGGTTATAGATATCCAGACGCTTTTCGCTGTCGGAGGCGGACGGTTGTCCCTCAATCCAGAGACCGTGCTGGCGATCCAGAAATTGCTGCACGCTGTGCAGTACTGCGACCTGTGTATCAGACATAGCGATTCCTTATTATTCGCAGGGTGTCATCGCAGTCTAAGATGGGTTTCGGCAATGCGCTTTTATCTGTGTGACATTCGCTTTGTCGGCTGTGACAGGCTCCGCAAAACGCGACAATACTGCCGTTTCGCTCTCCGCCGCCGCCGGTTTTTTTACAGGATTTCGCCCCCTGTCACGGGCAATTAGAAACATAAATGCAACAATGTTTAAACATTCACGACGTAGCGGGTAACACATGCGTGCAAACGAAACGGACAATTATCAGCAGTGGCTGGCGCAGATAAACCAGGTTTGCGGCAGTTTTGCGGCCCGGCCGATGAGCGGCGAGTTTTACGGCGAGCTGGAGTCGACCTGGACCGGCAACCTGAAGCTCAGCACCGTCACCGCTGGCGGCGTGAATCTGTTTCGTACCCGCCAGGAGATAAAAACCAGCAACGATGCCTGGTTCTACACCGTGTTTCAGCTGGAAGGTGAAGCCGGGCTGGAGCAGGACGACCGGCAGATTGTGCTGAACGCAGGGGATATCACCCTGATTGACGCCTCCCGCCCCTGCTCGATCTACTGGCCGGAGAAATCCCGTCAGATCTCACTCCTGCTGCCGCGCCAGATCCTGGAGCAGCACTTCCGTTTTCAGGAGGTGAGCTGCGCGCAGAAACTCTCCCGCAGCCTGCCTACCGTACAGCTCAGCTACCGTCTGCTGCAGGACAGCATGAACAACCCGGCACTGAGCGAGACCGAAAGCGAAGCCGCGCTGGAGGCGATGGTCTGCCTGCTGCGCCCGGTATTGCAGCAGCGTGAAACCGTGCAGCCGCGCAAGGAGCGTCAGTTTACTCAGGTCCTGACCCTGATCGACGACCATATTCAGGCTGAACACCTGCGACCGGAGTGGATTGCGGCGGAATGCGGGATGTCGGTACGCAGCCTCTACCGAATGTTTGCCGAGAAAGGGCTGGTGGTGGCGCAGTACATTAAGAATCGCCGTCTGGATCTGTGCGCGCAGATGCTGCGCGGTGCCCGCGACGACGAAAAACTGGCGGGAATTGGCTACAGCTGGGGCTTTACCGACCATAGCCACTTCTCAACGGCGTTTAAGCAGCGCTTTGGGATTTCGCCGGGCGAATACCGCAAACGCCACCGCTGATCACTTCTGCATCCACTTGCCGTTGATCCCCTGCACGTACTCGCCGGGGCGGGCGCGTTGGACCAGTTTTGTCCCGGCCATTTTCGCCACTTCATCCACCGGAATGTTATTGCTGTCCGCCAGTTTCTGATAGCTGTCGGTGCGCGCCTTGTTGATCTGCTCAACCAGCGCCAGGGTTTCTCTGTCGTGACTGCGCGGGGCGATATACCCGCTCAGCGTCTCCCCGACGCGCCCCTCGGTGCGGGCCTCATTGAGGGTCAGCGCCAGCGCGGGCGCGCTGAGCAACAGGGTTAGCACAATCAGCGCAATGCGTTTTCTCATGGCGGCCTCAGAACAGATCGCTGCGCGATTTCAGCAGCGATTCCACGTCTTTATCCACTTTGATGTGGATTTCATGTTCAATTTTGACGTTCATGTTGATGGTGATCGGCTCCTTCGACGCCGCCACTTCGATCCTCGGCGTGCAGCCTGTGAGCGTCAAAATCACAATCGCGGTGAAGCCACCGGCCAGCTTTTTCATGGTTGTTCCTTACATTCCTTGCCTGTCGGACAGCGGTTATCCGGTAGTGCTGCGTGCTCCTCCAGCCACGTCTGCAGCTTGTCGCCAAAACGCAGGCTGCGCCAGAGGGTAAACACGTTCTCCTGATGGGTGTAGTTGAGATTAACGGCCTGCGTCTGGCCCTCGACGCGGCTGGCGCCACGCAGGGTCGAGGCGAGGGTTAATTCACCCAGGTTATCTAAATTGAGTTTCGTCCACGACTGCGAAATTTCCATATAGCGAAGCCAGTTAATCGCGCCCCCCGCCGCCCCGTTCTCTTTGACCAGCGCATCGGCGGTGTCTTTATCGAGACGCAGGGTCATGGGGCCAGCGTTGGTCAGCCAGCCATCTTTGATGATCCACCGGTCGTTGTCCAGCCATAAGGGCAGCGCCCCGCTGAACGGCCCGGAGAGGGCAAACTGTTTGGGATTAATCGCGCTAATCAGTTCGCTGGAGGAGATGTTCTGCACACGCAGAAGCGCCGCATCGTGCTGGGGCATGCGCAGCTGCTGAAGGGCAACTTTGCCGCCCAGCAGATCGACGCTGACGTTGCTCAGCAGCAGCGGGTTCGGGTCGCTCCAGGGGTAATCGCCCTGCAGATCCGCAGTGATATTGCGGGCGGTGACCTGGTTTATCACTTCGCCAATGCGCAGCGTCACCGGGCCGTGGGTACCCAAGGACCAGGTGCCCTGGCCGAAGCGGAACGGCAGGACAAAATCGACGCCGTTGATTTTGTTGTCCGGCATCCAGACGCTGCCGCTTTTCAGCACCCCGTGACCACCGGCCTCAAAGCCCTGATCCGCCGCCGCAGAATAAGCCACCTGGGCATAGAGCTCGCCGTCCTTGAGGGTCATCTTCCAGTCCGGTGGGATCAGCGGCTGGAAGACGGTTAAGGACTGCTTCGGCCACCACGCCTGACCGCGCAGGCGCTCCCCGTCCCAGCGCCCGTTCAGCTGTACCGGGCCGATGGCCCGGGCATTGAGGGCGCCTTTGTAGTTGAAAAACGTCGGATCGCTGCCGTCGACGCTGAATTTGATCGTCGAAGGCGGTAATACGCTGCCGCCGGTAAAGGTGGTTTCTCCGGCATCAAAGGACAACGCGCCGCTGAAGTGCGGCTTAGCAGGATCGCGCTGCCAGCGAATCGGGCTATCCAGCACCATGCGTGGCGCGCTGGCATGCATTGTGCCGTACTTTAGCTGGTCGAAACCGGTGGAAAGCTCGCTGAGCTCAATCACGCTGTCGCGCCACTCGCCCCTGCCTGCCACGTCCCAGCGGGCCTGCATCGGGGTGAAGTTGCCCTCGCCCCAGTAGCGCCATTGCCACAGGCCGTTGTCCGGCAGGAAATCACTGGCCCGACCGTCGAGATGCAGGGTGAAATCCCCCATCTCCTGCTCATGGGCGCGCAAAATGGCCTGCAGACGCCCGTCGATGCCTTTACGGGTGAGCGCCACGCCAGCCAGCGGCCAGCGAACCTCGTCGATATTCAGGGAGTCGATAATCCGCCCCCGCGAGCGCAGCAGCGCCCCCGGCGCAAACGCCAGCCGGGGATCGGCAAGACTGCCGGTCAGCGTGGCGGGCAGCTTCGCGTAGAGCGTCAGGTCGTTCTGTTTGGCAATGCCCGTAAGCTGCATCGGCATTGCGCTGTTATCCATGCTCAGCTTGCCAGGGCCAAAGGTCAGCACCGCATTGCCCTTCCCGGCGTCGCCCTGGGTCAGCACGTTCATCCGCCCGCTGATAACAGCCTTTTCCGTCCCCTGCTGCCAGTTATCGATCTTAAGCCCCAGCCGTCCGCTCAGCGGAATTCCGGCCTGATCCCAGCGCCAGCGCCCGTCGCTGATGGTGAGCTGTTCCGGGGTGATCTGCCAGGGAAGATCCAGCAGCGGCTCGCCGCTCTCCCGGGCAATCATCACCAGCTGGCCCTGATTGTCCTGCCACGTCAGTTCGCCATCCACAAGCGTTGGGATCTGCGGCACCGAGAAGGTCGCCACCGTATGCCCCTGCACCGGCAGGCCATCCGGCACCAGCGGCAGGGTAAATTCCCCCACCAGTTTTACCGGCTGGGGATTATCGGGAAGATGAAGCGTGACGTCGGTGACGGTCAGGGAACGCCCGCGTAGTTTTCCCCGCAGGCTAAACTTATCGCCGTGGTAGACAATTTCCTGCAGCGACGGCGTCAGCGAGGCGGTGAGTTTCCCCTCCCACGCCTGCCAGGGGGAGAGCGTCAGACGGTCGATGGTCAGCCAGGTGTTGGGCAGTAGGGATTGCCATTCGGCCAGAGTCCTCGGTGCGGCGGGCGAAGGCTCGCTGGCGGGGATTTTACTCAGGCAGGCGCTGTTGAGATCCAGCGCGCCGATGTTGATTTTCCAGCGGCTGGGGTGGCTGAGGGTGGCATCTTCGACGCGGGCAATTTCGCAGTCATCCACCAGATAGCGCAGATCGGCGATCACCAGCGCGTTGCGGGTTAAGCGCGGGCTTTTCTCAAAGGCGATGCGGGTCCCGGCGGGCAGCCAGATCCCGGCGAGCGTTGGCACCCACTGCGCAAGGGTCAGCAGCAGCGTTAACGGCAAAAGAATGATGAGCAGCAGTAGCGCGATCGCGGCTTTGTATGTACCCCTCATGGGCAGTTAATATCCTGATTTAGCAAAAAAATTAGCCGACAGTGCCGAATATTGTGGCATGTTTAGCCCGCCAGTTGAAGCGAACGCCATTTTTAAGGATAGTTGCTACATAATTATTCAGAGAACTTATTAAATTCAATAATATTTTATAAATTGTAAGATTATTTTAATCATGCTAACGTAATTGAAAACTCACTGGAGAAAGTCTTATGAAACTCGCTGTATACAGTACAAAGCAATACGACAAAAAGTATCTGCAGCATGTTAACGAGGAGTATGGCTTCGAACTTGAATTTTTCGACTTTCTGCTTAACGAAAAAACCGCTAAAACCGCGCATGGTTTTGATGCAGTCTGTATTTTCGTTAACGATGACGGCAGTCGTCCAGTGCTGGAAGAGCTGAAAAAACAGGGTGTGAAGTACATCGCTCTGCGCTGCGCGGGCTTCAACAACGTGGATCTGGATGCGGCGAAAGAGCTGGGTCTGCAGGTGGTGCGCGTTCCGGCCTATTCGCCGGAAGCGGTGGCGGAACATGCTATCGGCCTGATGATGTCCTTAAACCGTCGTATTCACCGTGCTTATCAACGCACCCGTGACGCGAACTTCTCTCTGGAAGGTCTGACCGGGTTTACCATGTACGGCAAAACTGCCGGGGTGATCGGCACTGGTAAAATCGGCGTGGCGGCACTGCGGATCCTGAAAGGATTTGGTATGCGTCTGCTGGCGTTTGACCCGTACCCAAGCGCAGCCGCGCTGGAACTGGGCGTAGAGTATGTCGACCTGCCGACCCTGTACGCGGAATCCGACGTGATCTCCCTGCACTGCCCGCTGACCGCCGACAACTACCATCTGCTGAACCAGAGCGCCTTCGACCAGATGAAAGATGGTGTGATGATCGTCAACACCAGCCGCGGTGGCCTGGTCGATTCTCAGGCCGCCATCGAAGCCCTGAAAACGCAAAAAATCGGCGCACTGGGGATGGACGTGTACGAGAACGAACGCGATCTGTTCTTTGAAGATAAGTCTAACGACGTGATTCAGGATGACGTGTTCCGCCGCCTGTCCGCCTGTCACAACGTGCTGTTCACCGGCCACCAGGCGTTCCTGACCGCTGAGGCGCTGATCAGCATTTCAGAAACCACGCTGGGCAACTTGAGCCAGCTGGAGAAAGGCGAGAAGAGCCCGAACGCGTTGTTTTAAATTTTAGGGCGTGTCCTACAGGGATGTAGGGTCACTGCTCTTGAAGTGAACGGAACTACCCTCAGTGCGGCATGTTCCCCCTCACCCTCTCCCCAAAGGGGAGAGGGAATAAACCCCGCCCGGCGGCGCTACGCTTGCACGGGCCTACAAAACCCAAAACCCAATCCCCCGGACATTTCAGATTAACCCGCAAGACAATCTTATCCACTGCAATACACTATCCATTAGCTATTTACGCAGTGAATATACCGAGAAGAAACATGAAAACGCTCGTCGCAGTAACACTCCTCAGCATGGCGCTGACAGGCTGTGTCAATCCAGGGAAAGCCTCTGTACAGGAAGAACAACTCCAGCAGCACCGCTTCGTGCTGCAAAGCATCAACGGCACCGCCATAGCCCCGGTCGCCACGCCGCCGGAAATCACGTTTGGCGAAAAAATGGCGGTATCAGGGGTGATGTGCAACCGCTTCAGCGGCCAGGGCAAGCTGTCTGATGGCGAGCTTAAGGTTAAGGAACTCGCCATGACGCGTAAACTGTGTACCGAGCCACAGCTGAACGAGCTGGATCACGCCATTGGAACGATGCTGCGCAGCGGTACGCAGGTCGATCTGACGGAAGATGTGTTAACCCTGGCGACGGCCGAGTCGACGCTGGTGTTTAAACGCGCAGAGTAATCAGTAACTTCCGCACGAACCTACGGCAAGCGACTGTTCACTGCAGCGTTTGCCGTTAGGCAGCGCACACATGCCGATGGCGGAACCATCCAGCTGACGCGCAACGGACAGCGAGCCGCCAATCATGGCGCAATTGGCCTCTCCTGAACTGGACATAGCCGCCCTCATCCCCGGCGCGACGTGCGCGGCGGTTGCCTGCTGAACAGGTTCATTGCTACAGGCCGACAGTAACAAAGCGGCACACCCAACCCAAAATGCTGCGCGCATAATCTCTCCCCTCGTTGAATTGCAAAACCTATGCATAATAGGCACCCCACGCCCTGCCGTCGAGAGCCGAAGCGCGGTTTTATGCGCTGTGAAAACAATTGCAGATTAATTTCAGGCAAAAGTTTGATCAAACCATTGATGGCGTTAATGAGCAGGACACAAAAGCGAAAATCGTTTCAGCGCCCCTTTGCTAAACTTAAAAGATAACTACAGGCCCCGTCGAAGCGTCACGGGTCCCTCTTTTCTTTGCGCAATGTAAGGGTGTCATATGCAAACTATTGACGGTAATGGCGCAGTCGCGTCCGTCGCGTTTCGCACCAGTGAAGTGATCGCCATCTACCCCATTACACCCAGCTCAACCATGGCGGAACAGGCCGACGCCTGGGCCGGGAACGGGCTGAAAAACGTCTGGGGTGATACGCCTCGCGTGGTGGAAATGCAGTCGGAGGCCGGGGCGATTGCCACCGTCCACGGCGCGCTGCAGACCGGGGCGTTGTCCACCTCGTTTACCTCGTCCCAGGGGCTGCTGCTGATGATCCCGACGCTGTATAAGCTCGCGGGACAACTCACCCCTTTCGTGCTCCACGTCGCGGCTCGCACCATCGCCACCCATGCGCTGTCGATTTTTGGCGATCACTCCGACGTGATGGCCGTCCGCCAGACCGGTTGCGCCCTGCTCTGCTCCGGCAGCGTGCAGGAGGCGCAGGATATGGCGCTGATCTCCCACATGGCGACGCTGAAAAGCCGCGTGCCGTTTATTCATTTCTTCGACGGTTTCCGCACCTCCCACGAGATTAACAAGATCAAGTCGATCGCCGATGACACGATCTTAAAGCTGCTGCCTCAGGCGGAGATTGACGCCCACCGCGCCCGCGCGCTGAACCCGGAACACCCGGTGATCCGCGGCACCTCCGCCAACCCGGACACCTACTTCCAGTCCCGCGAGGCGACCAACCCGTGGTACGACGCGGTGTATGACCATGTGGACCAGGCGATGGCCGACTTTGCCGCTGAAACCGGGCGCGAGTACAAGCCGTTTGAGTTTTACGGCCATCCGCAGGCGGAACGCGTCGTTGTGATCATGGGTTCCGCAATTGGCACCTGTGAAGAGGTGGTGGATGAACTGCTGCGCCGGGGCGAAAAAGTGGGCGTGCTGAAGGTGCGTCTCTACCGTCCCTTCTCGGCAAAACATCTGCTGGCGGCGCTGCCGGAAAGCGCGCGGTCGGTAGCGGTGCTGGATCGCACCAAAGAGCCCGGCGCTCAGGCCGAGCCGCTCTATCTGGACGTGATGACAGCCCTGGCGGAAGCCTTTAACAGCGGCGAGCGCGAGACGTTGCCGCGGGTGATTGGCGGGCGCTATGGCCTGTCGTCGAAAGAGTTTGGCCCCGAATGCGTACTGGCCATCTTTAACGAGCTGAGCGCCGCGAAGCCGAAGCCGCGCTTTACCGTCGGCATCTATGACGATGTCACCAATTTGTCCCTGTCGCTGCCGGAAAACACCCTGCCCTCCACCGCGAAGCTGGAAGCGCTCTTTTACGGGCTGGGCAGCGACGGCAGCGTATCGGCCACCAAAAACAACATCAAGATCATCGGTAACTCCACGCCGTGGTATGCCCAGGGCTATTTCGTCTATGACTCGAAAAAAGCCGGCGGGCTGACGGTTTCTCACCTGCGCGTCAGCGAACAGCCGATCCGCTCGGCGTATCTGGTATCGCAGGCCGATTTCGTCGGCTGCCACCAGCTGCAGTTTATCGACAAATACCAGATGGCCGAGCGCCTGAAACCAGGCGGGATTTTCCTGCTGAATACGCCCTACAGCGCCGACGAGGTGTGGGCGCGCCTGCCGCAGGAAGTGCAGGCGGTACTAAACCAGAAAAAAGCGAAGTTCTATGTCGTTAACGCCGCCAGAATCGCCCGCGAATGCGGCCTGGCGGCGCGTATTAATACCGTGATGCAGATGGCGTTTTTCCATCTGACCCATATTCTGCCGGGCGACAGCGCGCTGATCGAGCTCCAGGGCGCGATTGCCAAAAGCTACAGCAGCAAAGGCCAGGAGCTGGTGGAGCGCAACTGGCAGGCCCTGGCGCTGGCGCGGGAGTCGCTGGCGGAAGTGCCGCTGCAGCCGGTAAATGCCCACAGCCCGAACCGCCCGCCGGTGGTGTCGGACGCGGCGCCGGACTTTGTCAAAACCGTGACCGCCGCGATGCTGGCCGGTCTGGGCGATGCCCTGCCCGTCTCTGCCCTGCCGCCGGACGGCACCTGGCCGATGGGCACTACCCGTTGGGAAAAACGCAATATCGCCGAGGCGATCCCGATCTGGAAAGAGGAGCTGTGCACCCAGTGTAACCACTGTGTGGCGGCCTGCCCGCACTCGGCCATTCGCGCCAAAGTGGTATCACCGGAGGCGATGGAGAACGCCCCGGCCAGCCTGCACTCGCTGGATGTGAAATCCCGCGACATGCGCGGCCAGAAATACGTTCTGCAGGTGGCGCCGGAGGACTGCACCGGCTGTAACCTTTGCGTGGAGGTCTGCCCGGCGAAAGACCGACAGAACCCGGAGATCAAGGCCATCAACATGATGTCGCGCCTTGAGCATGTGGAAGAGGAGAAAGTGAATTACGACTTCTTCCTCGATCTGCCGGAGATCGATCGCAACAGCCTGGAGCGCATCGATATCCGAACTTCGCAGCTGATCACCCCGCTGTTCGAATACTCCGGGGCCTGCTCCGGCTGCGGCGAGACGCCGTACATCAAGCTGCTGACCCAGTTGTACGGTGACCGGATGCTGATCGCCAACGCTACCGGCTGTTCGTCCATTTACGGCGGCAACCTGCCGTCAACGCCATACACCACCGACGCCAACGGCCGTGGTCCGGCGTGGGCGAACTCGTTGTTCGAAGATAACGCCGAGTTTGGGCTGGGCTTCCGCCTGACGGTGGATCAGCACCGCGTGCGGGTAATGCGTCTGCTGGAGCAGTTTGCCGATAAGATCCCGGCGGAGCTGAACACCGCCCTGCACAGCGAGGCGACGCCGGACGTGCGCCGTCAGCAGGTGGCCGAGCTGCGCCAGGCGCTGGCCGGGGTGGACGGTGCGCAGCAGCTGTTAACCGACGCCGATGCGCTGGTTGAGAAGTCAATCTGGCTGATTGGCGGCGACGGCTGGGCGTATGACATCGGCTTTGGCGGCCTGGATCATGTCCTGAGCCTCACCGAGAACGTCAATATTCTGGTGCTGGATACCCAGTGTTACTCCAACACCGGCGGTCAGGCATCGAAGGCGACGCCGCTGGGCGCAGTGACCAAGTTTGGCGAACACGGCAAACGCAAGGCGCGTAAAGATTTGGGCGTCAGCATGATGATGTACGGTCATGTTTATGTGGCGCAGATCTCGCTGGGTGCGCAGCTGAACCAGACGGTAAAAGCGATCCAGGAGGCTGAGGCCTACCCTGGCCCGTCGCTGATCATCGCCTACAGTCCTTGCGAAGAGCATGGCTACGATCTGGCGCTCAGCCACGATCAGATGCGCCAGCTGACCGCGACGGGCTTCTGGCCGCTGTACCGCTTTGACCCGCGTCGTGCCGATGAGGGCAAACTGCCGCTGGCGCTGGATTCTCGCCCACCGTCAGATGCGCTGGCAGAAACGCTGATGCAGGAACAGCGGTTCCGTCGGCTCAATGCCCAGCAGCCTGACGTGGCAGAGCAGCTGTGGAAAGACGCCGCCGCCGATCTGCAAAAACGCTACGACTTCCTGGCGCAGATGGCCGGGAAAGCCGAAAAATCGGCCAGCGAATAACCCGTTCAAGCCCGGCATCTCCGGGCTTTTTTACGCATAAAAAAGGCCCGCCAGAATGTTCAGGCGGGCCGCTTCCATTTATGAATAAATAACAGTTCAGCTATTTAAACCTTATTTGTTCATTGATCAGAAAAATTTACTACAGGCATATAACGGGGAAAGTGTACTGATTTCTACCGGGAAAAGGTAATTTTTATTTCATATGATTTAATTCAATACATTCACCAAAATTATAACTATTTCTTCAGCAGTAATTCCTTTAGATTTTACTTAACTGGTAACAATTATGTTTTATCGTCTGGCGAGAGAGTGATTTAGCATGAGACCACTTTCCAGCGCAGGAAGTTCCATGGAAAGTTTAAAAATATTTAAAATATAAAAACAGCATAAGGATTAGTCATCATGCAAAGAAAAGTACTGGCTCTGATGATCCCAGCCCTGTTAATGGCTGGCGCAGCACATGCAGCAGAAATTTATAATAAAGACGGCAATAAATTAGATCTGTACGGTAAAGTGGACGGTCTGCATTATTTCTCCGACAACAGCAGCGCTGACGGTGACCAGACATATGTTCGTCTCGGCTTTAAAGGTGAAACCCAGATCAACGATATGCTCACCGGCTACGGCCAGTGGGAATATAACGTTCAGGCAAATAACACTGAAGGTTCTGGCAACCAGTCCTGGACCCGTCTGGCGTTTGCCGGTCTGAAATTTGGCGACTACGGTTCATTCGATTACGGCCGTAACTACGGCGTACTGTACGACGTGGAAGGCTGGACCGATATGCTGCCAGAGTTCGGCGGTGACTCTTACACCAATGCCGATAACTTCATGACCGGTCGCGCCAACGGCGTGGCGACCTACCGTAACAGCGATTTCTTCGGCATGGTTGAAGGCCTGAACTTCGCCCTGCAGTACCAAGGCAACAACGAAGGTTCCGGTAACGGTAACGAAGGCACCAACAACGGTCGTGACGTGCGTCATGAGAACGGTGACGGCTTCGGTATCTCCACCTCTTACGACTTCGGCATGGGCATCAGCGCAGCAGCGGCATACGCCTCTTCTGACCGTACCAACGACCAGGTGAGCAACACCACCGCAGGCGGCGACAAAGCGGACGCGTGGACTACAGGTCTGAAATACGACGCCAACAACATCTACCTGGCGGCCATGTACTCCGAAACCCGTAACATGACCCCGTACGGCGACAACGAGCACGCGGTAGCTAACAAAACGCAGAACTTCGAAGTGACTGCGCAGTACCAGTTCGATTCAGGTCTGCGTCCGGTTGTCTCTTACCTGCAGTCCAAAGGTAAAGATCTCGGCAACGGTCAGGGCGATCAGGATCTGGTTAAATATGCTGAAGTGGGTGCGGTTTACTACTTCAACAAAAATATGTCCACCTACGTTGATTATAAAATTAACCTGCTGGACGAAGACGACCAGTTCTACAAAGATAATGGCATCGGCACCGATGACATCGTAGCTTTGGGTCTGGTTTACCAGTTCTGATGAAATTAGCCCGCGTTACGGCGCGGGCTAAGGCTTTATATTGGTTAAATGATCTGCTTCTTTAATATCCATTTCCCTGTCCCGCTCAAATATTCAGATTTGCTATAGCGCCTTTTACACACTTTTTGTTGCGCCAACTGGACGAGTTGATACAAGATAAATCGCATGTCTGCCCGGCTGTAAAGGACTTGCTATTATGAATCATCATACCGTTAAATCTTCGCGCATCGCCTCGATTGCCTACGATAAATGCAATGAAACGCTGGAGGTCCGTTTTCTGGATCGCAGCGCCTGGCAATATCAGCCGGTTCCGGTACGGATTTTTAACGACTTTTTGAACGTGGTTTCAAAAGGTCGATTTTACGATGGCGTTGTGAAGGGCAAATTCAAAGAGAAAAGAATCGCCTGAGCCCCTCTCAACTGCATCTTTATTCGTCCGGAGTGGCGCGATAGCTCAACACGCCAGCAACGCCGCCACCGCCATCATTGGGGTGAACCCTGCCTTCCATCACCAGCACTTCCGGGAAATCAAACGGCGACACACCCTCAATGCAGGCGACGTTGACGCCATACTGATTTGGGTTTGAACGCCGCTGATGGAAAGTGTAAATCCCACAAACAGAACAGAAATAGTGAACCGCCGTCTGAGTGTTGAAGCGGTACTCGGTCAGCAGCGACTCGCCCTGAACAATGTTGATACCGGATAACGGCGCGGAAACCGCGATCGCCCCGCGCATCCGACAGAATGAGCAGTTACAGCGCCGGATGGTATTGAACCCGTCCGAGAGTTCGACGGTAAAGCGGACCGCGCCGCAGTGACACTGAGCAGAGACAGTATTCGCCATTGCAGGCTCCTTTCAGGTAAGCATGTTCTACATGAGCGGCGTGACGCCATGCCGCGTACTGACTAAGTGTATGCCAGACGCTCCGTCAGCGGCGGATATATTCCTCCGCGCTCTTTTTCAGATACGCTTCCTGAAATATTTGTTCTGAATAGGTAAGCTTCATCACCGGCGATAAATAGGGCGCATCAAGCTCGATTAAATCGTCGTCATTCTGGTATCTGGCGTATTTATCTCCGGCGAAAGAGATCTGTTTTTTCAGCACGACATATTTATGCGCCAGCATACTTTCAACTTCATCAAATCGGCTCTTATCCAGCTCAAGCATAATGGCGGTGATCTTGCCGTCCTTATTGAAGATTACGGCGTTGTTTTTTACTCCCTCTAAACCCAGCTCCCGGTTAGGGATAGAGAATATATCGCCGTCGCTCCACTTACTGCGCCCTTCATGCAGGGACGAGGGATAAGCCGTAATAAATTGCTGGAGCGTGGTTTTGCCTAACGTCAACCCCATTGCCGTTGTGTTTGCCCGGACGGATGAAAACATTGCCAGTAAAATAAAAATACCCGCCAGTAATTGCCACTGTTTACGCATCGTTATCACCTCATTGTAATAGTCCTGTTTTGCCCACCATCGTCTTTATTACCTGTCTCTTCTCTATCGTACAGGGTCAACTATTATCGGCCTATGCGCCTTTATGGTGAGTGGGTTGCAGTGATACAGCACTACCTACTGAGTGAGGAGATGGCGAAAAAGGCATAAAAAAGCCACCCGTAAAAACGGGTGGCGGGGGTATGACTCACGGTCAGCTATTTTTTAACAGGTTGGGGCTTCTTGTCGCCCGATTCCGGCGCTTCGCGCGGGTCATCTTTTTCAACATACTGCATGAGTACCTCCCTTTTGTGGATGGACTACAACTATAGACTGCATTGCAGAAAAACAGCCAGGCGGCAAATAGCGAAAATCATGGTGTACTGGAACGCGAGCCTTTGCTGTAAAACGTGCTGACATTCATCGCCGTAATCCGTACCATACACGCCATATTTTTTTCATGTTGATCTGCAGTCCGCCCTCTTCAGGCCGGGCCGCCTGAGCTGCTTTAGCCACGAACGAATTGAGCCACTATTAAATGTCGCAAAATCAAGATATTACCAAGAAAGAACAGTACAACCTGAACAAACTGCAAAAGCGTCTGCGTCGTAACGTGGGCGAAGCCATTGCCGATTACAACATGATTGAAGAAGGCGACCGCATCATGGTCTGCCTGTCCGGCGGCAAAGACAGCTACACCCTGCTGGAAATTTTGCGCAATCTTCAGCAAAGCGCGCCGGTCAACTTCTCGCTCGTTGCCGTTAACCTGGATCAGAAGCAGCCAGGCTTCCCGGAGCATATTCTGCCGGAATATCTGGATAAGCAGGGCGTTGAGTACAAGATTGTTGAAGAGAACACCTACGGCATCGTTAAAGAGAAGATCCCGGAAGGGAAAACCACCTGCTCGCTCTGCTCCCGGCTGCGCCGCGGCATTCTGTACCGCACGGCCACCGAACTGGGATGCACCAAGATTGCCCTCGGCCACCACCGCGATGACATCTTACAGACGCTGTTCCTGAACATGTTCTATGGCGGCAAAATGAAAGGTATGCCACCGAAGCTGATGAGCGATGACGGGAAGCACATCGTGATCCGCCCGCTGGCCTACTGCCGCGAGAAGGACATCGAGCGTTTCTCCGAGGCCAAAGCCTTCCCGATCATTCCGTGCAACCTGTGCGGCTCGCAGCCAAACCTGCAGCGTCAGGTGATTGCCGATATGCTGCGCGACTGGGACAAACGCTATCCTGGCCGGATCGAAACCATGTTCAGCGCGATGCAGAATGTCGTGCCTTCACACATGTGCGATATCAACCTGTTTGATTTCAAAGGCATTAAGCACGGTTCTGAAGTGGTTAACGGCGGCGATCTGGCGTTTGACCGTGAAGAGATCCCGATGCAGCCCGTCGGCTGGCAGCCGGAAGAAGATGACTCTCAGCTGGATGAGATGCGTCTGAACGTTATTGAAGTGAAGTGATTTTAAAGCGTCTCAGCGTGAAGGCTGAGACGCTTTCCCACCCGCTTATTTCAGCAGACGAACCCGACAGTTTTTGCCTTTGATCTTACCGTTTTGCAGCTGTTTCCACGCCTTCTGCGCCACAGACTGACGCACCGCCACATACACGTGCGCAGGATGCACGGCGATTTTACCGATATCCGCACCGTCCAGGCCAATATCCCCGGTCAGCGCACCCAGCACATCGCCCGGACGCATTTTGGCTTTTTTACCGCCGTCGATGCACAGGGTTGCCATCTCTGCTGCCAGCGGCGTGATGCTAACGTTTGCCGGGGCATCCACCCAGTTCAGCTTAATTTGCAGCATTTCAGCCAGAATATTGGCGCGCTGCGCCTCTTCCGGCGCGCAGAAGCTGATCGCCAGACCGCTGTTACCGGCACGCGCGGTACGGCCAATACGGTGAACGTGCACTTCCGGATCCCAGGCCAGCTCGTAGTTTACTACCAGCTCCAGGGATTTGATATCCAGACCGCGGGCGGCGACGTCAGTGGCAACCAGCACGCGGGCGCTGCCGTTGGCGAAACGCACCAGGGTCTGATCGCGATCGCGCTGTTCCAGGTCGCCATGCAGCGCCAGGGCGCTCTGCCCCGCCTCGGCCAGGGCATCACACACCGCCTGACAATCTTTTTTGGTGTTACAGAACACCACGCAGGAGGCAGGCTGATGAATGCTGAGCAGCTTTTGCAGCAGCGGGATTTTGCCACGCTGGGTGGTATCGAAGAACTGCTGCTCAATGGCCGGCAGCGCGTCTACGGAGTCAATTTCAATGGCAAGCGGATTTTGCTGCACGCGACCGCTGATGGCGGCGATCGCCTCTGGCCAGGTGGCGGAGAAGAGCAGCGTCTGGCGTGTTGGCGGCGCAAAACGGGTCACTTCATCAATGGCGTCGCTGAAGCCCATATCCAGCATGCGGTCGGCTTCATCCAGCACCAGGGTTTGCAGCGCATCCAGAGAGACCGTGCCTTTCTGCAGGTGATCGAGCAAGCGCCCGGGCGTGGCAACGATAATGTGCGGGGCATGCTGCAGAGAGTCACGCTGCGCGCCGAAGGGTTGTCCGCCGCACAGGGTTAAAATTTTGGTGTTCGGCAGAAAACGCGCCAGCCGACGTAGCTCACCCGCAACCTGATCCGCCAGCTCGCGCGTCGGGCAGAGCACCAGGGACTGCGTCTGGAACAGCGTGGCGTCAATTTGCTGCAACAGCCCAAGGCCAAAGGCAGCCGTCTTACCACTGCCGGTTTTGGCCTGCACACGGACGTCGCGTCCTTCCAGGATCGCTGGCAGCGCGGCAGCTTGTACAGGGGTCATCGTCAGGTAACCCAACTCGTTAAGGTTATCGAGTTGGGCGGCAGGCAGAACGTTCAGCGTTGAAAAAGCAGTCACAGTTATTCTCGCGGTAAAAGACTCACAGTCAGCAGGCGCGTATCCTCGCAGATCTCTGCCTCTGATGCGACATTTTAATCGGCACTTCATCAGGCGGTGGATCCGGCATCGGCTGCGGGCGTGGGATAGGATCGGGAACGGGCACCGGATCGGTAGGCACCGGGTCCGATAGCCGCGTTTGTTGCAGCAGCAGTGTTAAGAGCATGGCCATATTACCCTCCAGAAAACGCGTTGGTCTCTTTTAGGGTAGTCGCTGCTGGATTGCAGGCAAAAAAAAGCCGACTTATTTAAGTCGGCGTCGTACGAATCAATTTTGCTATGCAGTAATTCAAAAAAGGAAGTAAGACAATATGGAGCGCAACGCCCATCGCTTGACGTTGCATTCACCTGCGGGAGAGATATTGCACCTTATGGGTAAATCGTTTTTTGACTTCGCTCAATTAAAATAGCGTTTTAAGAATGTTATGACGTCAAAAAAATGTAAATTTACAGCCATTTACTGCGATGTAACCACCATGCAACACCACCAATCAATACCACTAACATGATGCAAAACAGCGAGAAGCCGAAGCGGAAATCGCCGCCGGGGATGCCCCCAAGGTTGACGCCGAACAGGCCGGTCAGGAAGGTGCTGGGCAGAAAGACCATCGCCATCAGCGACATGGTGTAGGTTCTGCGGGAGAGCGACTCCTGCATCACCTGGGCGATTTCGTCGGTCATGACTGCCGTTCGGGCGATACAGGCATCAATTTCATCCAGCCCGCGTCCCAGCCGCTCGGCGATATCCTGCATTCTGCGGCGCTGATCGTCGCTCATCCACGGCAACCGTTCACTTGCCAGCCGGGCATAGACATCGCGCTGCGGCGCCATGTAGCGGCGCATAACAATCAGCTGTTTGCGCAGTAACGCCAGAAAGCCACGGGGCGGTATCTGCTGGTCGATGAGATTGTCTTCCAGGTCGATGATTTTATCGTGCAGCTCTTCTATAAACTCACTGGCGTGATCGGTGAGCGCGTCGCAGACATCCACCAGCCAGCCGCCGCAATCCTGCGGACCGGTACCCTCTTTTAAATCGCCGATGACATCGTCCAGCGCCAGCACTTTTCGCTGCCGGGTGGAGACAATCAGCCGCTCGTCCATATAGAGGCGCATCGCCACCAGTTGATCCGGCCGCTCATCGGTGCTGCCGTTAATGCAGCGCAGCGTAATTAACGTCCCCTCGCCCATGCGGGTGACCCGAGGACGGAGGCTCTCGCCCGCCAGCGCGTCACGCACGTTATTGGGTAATAACGGCGTCGAGGCCAGCCAGTGGGCGCTCTCCGGGTGGGTGTAGTTCAGGTGCAGCCAGCAAGGATGCTGCTGATCGATAACGTCATCGTCGGTGAGTGGTCTCGCCCCGCCTTTACCATCCAGTACCCACGCAAAAACTGCGTCAGGAACGTTAACTTCCGATCCTTTTATGCCTTCCACAGCGCCTCCGCCAGTAGCTGTTCTTTGCTGTCAGTCTAGCCAGACTGCCAGCTTAAGCAACACTTTCCCCCGGCATCGCGCTGAATTTATTCATAAAAGAGACTATTCCTGAACTCTGTAGCGCGAAAAAAAGCCTGGCGAACCAGGCTTTATTGTCAGGCACGGGCGGGATAGCTTCGCCCGTCATACATGGGCGCAGAGGCTCCCGGTTCGAGATGGAAGTTGCGGGTGCGGGTTTGCAGTTCAACGACCTGATTTTTCAGTACCGCCGATGAGCCCGATAGCTCCTCTACCATGACCACGTTGCTCTGGGTCACCTGCTCCAGATCGCTCAGCGCCTGGGTGATTTGTGCGATGCCCCTCTCCTGCTCGTAGGTCGAGGTAGAGATTTCGTCCATCAATTTGCTGACCTGCCCGGAGCCGCTGACGATCTCATGCATGTTCTTTTCGGCTTCCGCTACTACCATCGCCCCCTGACTGACGTTGCTGCTGGTGACGTCGATCAGGGATTTGATATTTTTGGCCGCTTCGGCGCTCCGATGCGCCAGGCTGCGTACTTCCCCCGCCACAACGGAGAAGCCTTTACCATGATCGCCAGCCCGGGCGGCTTCGACCGCCGCATTGAGTGCCAGGATGTTGGTCTGGAACGCAATGCCGTCAATCAGGGTGATAATCTCCGTCATCTGCTGGGCGCATTCAGTAATGGAGTGCATGTTGTTAGCAACCTGCCCCATCAGTTCGCCGCCTTTTTTAGCCTGATGTGTTGCCACACTGGCTTTCTCATTGGCGAGCCGGGTGTTATCCGCCGTATTTTTGGTGGTGGCGGCCATCTGTTCCATGCTGGCGGAGGTCTGGATCAGAGACGCAGACTGCAGCTCGGTTTTAGAGGCCAGCGCCGTGCTGCGGGCGGCGAGTTGTTCAGAAAGCGTCATCGCGGTATGGGATGACGATCGGATCTCGCGCACCAGGGTCGCCAGATTGTGCGACAGCGTATTTATGCCCGGGATCAGTCTGCCAGCGCAGTTGTTACCAAATTCCGGGATAGTGACGCCCAGGTTCCCAGAGACAACCTCTTCGATACTCTTCTTCACCGTATTGATTGGCACGACCAGGTACTGAGTCATGTAAAGCCACAGAAAACCCCATGTGATGACAAATAAACAGTTAAGTAATATTAACAAAGACATTTGCGGCGCTAAAAATACTACCAGTCCATCAATTACCAAAAACACAACTACCAGATAACTCAGAATAAAAGTCCTCACACTTATATTTCTAAGCATAATAGATCCTACAACGCTATTTTCGGAAGGTAACAACTATATAGCATTCAGTTTTTATTTTTTCACTTACATTTCGTAGAGACAAACTATTAATGACATACACACCATAGTTTACCTTAAGGCAGAACATAAACCCTGATCCTCCTGCGCGAATGGGTGTTCCACCTGAATCATTGCGCACCCAGCTCTTTTTACGGATTATATGCTTAACAACGCCATTTAAGCTTTATACTTAAGCTGCATAGCTGTTCCGGGGTGTGGTATTTAGCCCTGCTTAAATAGCATGGCGCGGGTTATTTCTTCTCTCAATGCAAAATAATATTAATGTTTTCATATCAGCGATCCGATACTGAATTAAATAGATAGCTCCGGGCGTAGTGGCGAATAAAACTGTTCCAGTTGGTAAAATTAATACGAAATTCACGCTGATATCACAAAAAAATTCTGCCCGAGCGGATGAAGTGGAGTATGTTTCAAAGAACCCGGCGTGTGCCGCTCCGTCGTGGCCTTCCGGTATTTCGGTTGACGATAAATGAGATGAGCTATGTCGCCTTCAGGGTTTGATGCACTGGATATGCTTAAAACGCCCGTATGGTTAGTATCCCCGGTAACGGAGGATGTGCTGTTCGCCAATACGGCAGCCAAAACGATTATGCAGGATGCGACACTGGACATGCTGCGTAAAGGTGTCTGCTCGGCCCATGCCCAGGCGACACTTGCGATGTACGTGCCGGATTTAAAAGCCCGTCAGGAAATTATTGAAGTCTGGAGCGTGGTGGCGGATCGCCAGCAGACCAGCCTCACGTGTCGCCTCTCGCTGGCCGTTTTTGACACTCTCGGCGAGGTGATTGTCTTTGAAGGGATGGCGCGGCAGCCGGTAACGGGCCTCAAGGCCACCCGTTCAGGCACCTACCAGCGCAAAAAACAGGGCTTTTACGCCCGCTTTTTCCAGACCAACAGCGCCCCAATGCTGTTAATCGATCCCGCCCGGGACGGCCTGATCGTGGATGCCAATCTCGCAGCCCTCAACTTTTACGGCTATATCCATGAAGAGATGTGCAGCAAGCACACCTGGGAGATCAACACCCTTGGGCGCAACATTATGCCGGTGATGATGGAGATTGCGCGTCTGCCCGGCGGCCATAAGCCGCTCAACTTTATCCATCGCCTTGCCGACGGCTCCACCCGGCACGTACAAACCTATGCCGGGCCGATTGAGATCTACGGCGATAAACTGATGCTCTGCATTATTCACGATATCACCGAGCAAAAACGTCTTGAGCAGGAGCTTGAACACGCCGCGCTGCGCGACTCGCTCACCGGGCTGCTCAATCGCCGTCAGTTTTATAATCTCACCGATAATACCTCGCCGAACCAACTCCCGGCCCAGCAGGAGTTCAGCCTGCTGCTGGTGGATACTGACCATTTTAAGGGTATCAACGATATGTTCGGGCATCAGAAAGGCGACGAAGTATTAATTGCCCTCGCACGGACGCTGGAAAGCTGTAGTCGGAAAGACGATTACGTGTTCCGCTGGGGAGGTGAGGAGTTTGTACTGCTACTGCCCCGCACCTCGCTGGATGCAGCGATGCAGATCGCAGAGACCCTGCGCGCAGCCGTCGCCCGCATTGCCATTCCCGGCCTGCCCCGCTTTACTGTGAGTATTGGCGTCGCGCGGCATAACCCGAATGAAAGCATCGACGAGCTGTTTAAGCGTGTGGACGATGCGCTGTATCGCGCCAAAAATGATGGTCGTAACAAAGTGCTGGCGGCCTGACAGTGCCTGCCGGTGTGTTTATTGCGTGAGGAGTGATGATGATGAGCAAGAAGATTTTAATGCTGGTCGGGGATTACGCTGAAGATTACGAAACCATGGTGCCTTTTCAGGCATTGCAGATGATTGGTCATCAGGTTGACGCGGTCTGCCCTGATAAAAGCAAAGGCGATTTTATCATGACGGCGATCCATGATTTCGACGGTGCCCAGACCTACAGCGAAAAGCCCGGGCACCGCTTTGTTCTCAACGCCGATTTTACCGGGGTGAAGGAAGCGGATTACGACGCGCTGTTAATTCCAGGCGGACGCGCGCCGGAATATCTGCGTCTTAATGAGCAGGTGCTTGAACTGGTGCGCGCTTTTGACCAGGCAGATAAGCCGATTGCCGCCGTTTGCCACGGTCCGCAGCTGCTGGCCGCGGCTGGCATCCTGAAAGGTCGAACCTGTAGCGCCTACCCTGCCTGCGCGCCGGAAGTTCGACTCAGCGGCGGAGAGTATGCCGATATCAGTATTGACCAGGCGCACGTCGACGGCAATCTGGTTACTGCTCCGGCCTGGCCTGCCCATCCGCAATGGCTGGCGAAATTTGCCGAGGTGTTGCAGAAGTAAGAGTTGAATTTAGACAGGCTGGCGGTTCAGGCCAGCCTGTCGACAGCGTCAAAATAACGCTCTCTGGCTAACACGCTGTCGTCCCTGAAATTTTCTGTTTGCCCCAAACAGCCTTTATTCAGCCAGGCCATGTTTCAGCGCAGCATAAGAAGCAATCAGCTGCTGCAGATGTTGCTCCACCTGGCTCTGCCGCACGGCGTTACTGGCTTGCCCGGGGGGAGTAACGGAGAGCTGGCGCAGCTGCTCCTCTGCCGGAACGGTGCGGTTAAGCGACTGCAGAATGGCAAAGACCGCCGATTTCAGTTCGCTGACGGTCATATATTTGCCCTTCTGCTCGTCCAGCGCGTTAAGCCGGGCCGCCAGTTGCTCAAGCTGCGTCACACCCTGATGCCAGCCGGTCAGATTTTCCGGTGCCAGCGCAATAGCCACCTTCTGCTGCTGCCACTGCTGCGTCAGGCTTTTTCCCTGTTCAGGCCATAGCCTGAGCGCCTGCTGCACCAGGTTATCACCATAGCTCAGCGCCCAGTCTGGCTTTAGTGCTATCAGCTGTGCCAGCTGCTGCTGTGTCTGGAAAATTCCACTCTCCAATGACTGAGAAGAGTGTTGCAGGGTTTGTAGTTGCTCAGCAGAAAGCGCTGCAGGCAAAGAGGTAAGCTGCCCCTTCACGGGATCAGGCTGATGCATTAACTGCCATCCCCCCACCAGGGTTCCGCCCAGCACCAGCATGGTCAGCATCCCGGCGGCAAAGGGCTTCCAGGGCTTCGCGGGTGTTGGCGATTCCGGCAGTGATACAGGTTGAACGACAGGCTCATACGTAACCTGTGCAGTCGGCTCATTCGTATTTTCAGCCGGCACGGCAACGCCTGCAGGGGGCGTGTTATCCATCCCATCGCTATTTCCCAATCGTACCGCCACGTTATGCGTCTGCACGCGCAGGGTATCGAGCTGGCTGACACGCGCCACGTCCAGATGCGCTAATGCATGGTCCAGAACATTCATGTGCTCCTCTGCCTGAGACAGTTGAATGAGGTCGGCATGCGTCAGGTCCAGCGTTCGCAGAACCCGCTGCAGCCTTTGGCTCAGCGTATTGAGGATTTCTATTCGGGCAGGCAGTGGCTGCGGCCACAGATTGTCCCACTCCCGGGTGACTAAGGCGGTGACGAGCGCCAGGCCATCATTCAGCCCATTCAGCCCGGCCAGGTATGCGCGTGCCAGGGTAAACCAGGCCGCGGTTTGCAGCTCCACGCCGTTGTGTTCAAACAGGGACAGGCTCAGTTTTTCTGCCTGCAGCCAGTTCACATCCGGGCGCGCCGGATGCGTCAGCTTATTCATTTCATTACGCAGGGCGACATAGTCCGCAAGCGTGCGCGGATCGCCCCCGGTTTTATAGGGGCGCTCAGAAGGTGTTGTCATGATATTTTCAGTCTGAAGAAGGGCTAAATTGCGGAGCGGGCATCCAGATACTGCTGTTGTTTAAGGTGCCGGATAAGCACCCTGCCCTCGGGCATGAACTCGGTGCCGTAGCGTACAAGGCCGATGCCTTTGAGTTCGGCATCGATTGCGTAGCGCAATTCACCCGGCTGCGCCTGCTCAAGCATCACCACCGTGACCCTGCTTAAGCGCGGCTCATACTTCAGCAGTACCGCGGACAGTATGGTAATCAGCTGATGCGCTGAACCCGGCATCCCCTGGAGAATTTTGGTCATATCCGGCAGGCCGTAATCCGGGAGATGCGCCAGCGTACCGGCGCGACAGTTGAGCACGCGCTGCATGTTATCGAGTACTGATAGAATCACCTGGTTCTGCTCACTGACCTGGCGCAGGCTGAGGCCACCGGAGAAATTACCACTCAGCATTTCATACAGCGACGGCGTGTTGTATCCCTGTGGCATCAGTCATCCTTCAGAGGTTGTAACGCCAGATGGTTATTTCCGGCTTCTAGAATACGGGGTTTATCCGGATCGAGATCTTTACGTTTGAGAACCTGCTTCCAGGTATTGTTGGTCAAATCCGGATGGCGGAACAGTCCAACCACCGCTACAAACTGCGTGTCCTCTTCCATCGGCATATCAAGATTTGCATCCCCGCCCGGTTTTACCACTACGTCGCGTGTCGCCAGCAGATCGGCTTTGAGGATCGTTTCGCCGTCCTTGAGCAATTGCTGATAGACCGTTTTGTCGAACTCTTTGCGTTCCTTCAGCTGGTAAATACGGACCACCACCGGCTCAGACAGTGAGTTACTCTCGCGGGAATCCGTATTCAGTGCTTCACGAGCCGTAAAATCGAGATGGAGCACCTTAATTTTCTTGTAAAACACCGCGGTGTAGACTGATTTGGTGCCGTCTGCGACGCCCTGCGTCACTCCACAGCCCGTCAGGCTGAACGCCAGCAGTGCAGGTAGCCAGCTCGCAGGCTTAATCAAACTTGTACGTAACACGTCGGTTTCCTTGTTGTTGTGTTGCAGAATGCATACCTGTGTAATAGCCCAGTTCCGTCGTAAAGGTCGGCGGGATATCCTCTGCAATCTCATCCTTTTCAGCCCCCAGCACACCGTTCATGCCGAGCCAGAAAGATCCTTCGCCGAGTGGCGGAACGGCCAGCAGGCGGGTCAGAGTGGTCAGCGTGATTTTTGCCTTAAAGCGCCAGCCGAGGTAGACGCGCAGCATTACCAGAAAATCCTGATACAGCTGGCCGTCCGGCCTCCAGCCCTGCGACTCGTTTTCGTTATCGGAAAAAAGTGCAATCAACAACTGGCTGCTGGCATCCATCGCTTCGTCGCCAAGCGGCGTGTTGCCGTCCAGCACAAAATCTTTATCACCGTAAAAACCCAGTGGCTGACTGACCTCGACCGGACGCAGGCAATAGGGACTCAGTTTCACTATGGTACCGGGTGCCAGCAGGCTCACCAGTGCCTGTATCCCCTCCTGGGTTTTTCCAGGCTGCCGCAGCACGCCAAGCAACGACAGAAAACGGGATACCGGAGTCGCAATATGCTCTGCGGTACCCGGTATGCCCAGTCCCACCAGACCCAGCAGCGACTGCGAAATGCTGTCGGTCCCGCCAGGCTCAAACGTGGCCGGGTAAGAGTATTTTCGCCAGATGCGATAGAACTGCGTCAGGATTCGGTGACTGAAGATATCCAGAAATCCCTGCAGCGCCTCGTGCCCATCCCTGCGCTGGGTGATGTCATCGAGATACGCTGTCGGGAGCGGCGCATCCACGCCGTACATCCCCATAAAGGTGGTGCGGATGACCGGCGGGTTAGTGCCGTCCTCTTCATCATATTCAATTGATTTCAGTTCGCTCGCCGGGAACCCCATTCCCGGATGCGGCGCAAATCGCACCGGATCGTGTGCCAGATGGCTGGTCGAGCCCATCAGCGGCCTGCCCGGATTACGCTTCTCCAGTAACTGACAAAAACGATAAAAATTCATGCAGTGGAGGTCAGCTTCCAGCCTCGGGGTCAGCCGGGAATGCGACGGTTGTGCTTCTCTTCCCATTCCAGGCGCTCTCCGGTTGGTTGCAGAATGATGATCAGGCGGTTAAACAGATAGATGTCGGTGTACAGCGCGAAGAAACGGCTCAGCATCTCACCAAACAGGCAAATGTCGCCACGCCCGGCAAAGCCGTGGCTGTCAAGCGTCACCTCAATCTGCACACCGCGCACCAGGTAGCCCTGCTCGAAACGCTCGGTTTCACTGTGCTTCACGTCAATGATGGCTTCCAGACGACGGCGATTCATCTCGCTGTCGGTCCATTCGTACAGCGCGAGGGTACCGCGCAGCACGTCGGCGTTATCCATCATCGACAGGAACCCACTACCAAGATGGCTCAGCACGCGCCAGTGAAAACGGTCCTGTGCCGGTGGGTAGCAGGGCAACGTCGGCGCACACAGATTTCGTACGGCGACACTGGCCGAGGTGGTTTTCATTACCGTATCGAGCACAGTGCTTTGCAGCGCCCGTCGTGGTAGTTGGCCATTAGTACCGGTGAGCGTCAGCGACAGGCTTTCATCTTCTGGTACCGTGTGGTTATCAAAAGCTTCGCCCCCGAGGATAAGCCAGGTGTTATGCAGCCCTGACGGGCCACGGCGCACGCGGGTGTGGTAGTAATATTCCGGCGCTTCATGACGCATCATTCCACCTTTGTGGCGGAAGCTTGAGAACGGGACATAGGTGTGCTGGTTCGATGAGATCACCGAATCCACCGTGTATATCTCGGTATGGCCATCCTGCACACGCATCGGGCGCAGCATGTATTCGGTTTGCAGTGAGTTGATCGTCAGCGGGTCGGACTCCAGCGGGAACAGGTTAATCACCGGCACACAGTTTAATCGCAGGTGTTTCTCCGTAAAGCTGAAGTCGTGTTCCCAGCGCTCCGTCAGAACCATGTCGATTTCAAACCATTGAAGTTCTGCCGGGAAAGTCACAGTCTCAAGCCCTCGAAGGCCGGTGAACATGAATTTTTCGCGGAAAGTGAAGTACTCCAGTAGCAGCTGATAGCCGCTAAAGCTGCTGGTACCTTTTGGCCACAGCGTATCCTCATCATCAAATCCCAGCGCGGTGAAATACCCATCGAGCGGTCTTCTGTCCACATCACCGGGTATCCGTAGCCACATCCGGGCCACGTTCATGGTGAATGCTTCATGCATGGCGCAGGCCAGCGGCGCATCAGCACTGAGATAGAACGGAAGTTGGCTGAGATCGATACGGCTCCAGTCCGCCAGTTGGCTGCAGTTAAACCGCAGCCTGACGACTGAACAACCTTCGGAATCAGTCGCCAGGCGAACCTGCTCCAGCGAGAGTGGCTGAAGGCTCATTTCTTTAGTGGTGGTGTACCGGCAGCGGGTCCCCTTCTCGCCGATCGGCCGCGAGTTCACTTCGAAGCCTTTGACAATACGCATCGGCTCTTTCATTTCGCGCCAGTCAGGAGTGAACTCCACCACTGACATTGACGGAATGGTACGCAGGTAATGCGGCCACAGCAGGCTGACCAGCCCTTCGGTCAGTTCAGGCAGGTCGTCGTCAAGCTTCTCACGTAGGCGGCCCATCAGGAAGGCAAAGCCTTCAAACAGACGTTCCACGTACGGGTCGCGCGCACTGGCTTTATCAAGGTTGAGCATTGCTGCCTGCTCGGGGTGAGCTCGGGCAAACTCTTCGCCCGCTTCCAGCAGGTAGCGCATTTCAGCGTCATAATAACGCAGGGTTAAATCGTCCATAAGAACCTGAATTTATAAATTTTAAAGGTAGGCTGGGCTTTTTTTACACACAAAGCACCGCACTGCCTGCCGGGTCAAGTGCAATCAGACCGGCAAGAATCTGGTCCATCTCAGGCTGAAGCCGTGATTTATCGGTTTCACTGCGTGTGGCTTTCATGCGCAATAGTCTGAGGCGACGTGATTTCACTTCAAACAGCAGTGCCGGTACCCATTGTTTGAGGGTGATTGTCTGAGCTGCACCATCGAGTTCACCCAGTAGATGCAGCGCCAGTTCATTTTTGCCCTTCTGCTCGGCCACGCGGGCCATCAGCAAGCGCAACAGCCATTTATCTTTTGTAGAGTCGGTACCCGGCCGTGTCTGCAGCCAGTGGAGTGTGGCTTCCAGGCCGTCAATGTCCGCTTTCTCCAGCGCTTCCGGCTCAAGGGCCAGGATATCGTTATCCGCCTCACTGACGGCACTGACCGGTTCATCCCGCCAGCCAGACATATCGTCCAGCACGCTCTGGTTTATCCAGCTCAGCGTGACTTCATCGGCAAACGGCGTACCGTCGTTAAAGGCCAGGGTTTCAAGCCCTGTGAGGCGGCGTAACAGCCCTTTAAGGTCGGCGGTGATGATGTCGGCCAATACATCCTGCCCCGACTTCACAAGTGCCTGATGGATATACCACTGCAAATCCAGCCAGAGGTGATTGGCACCACGCGAGAAAGTGCTGTCTGCCTGTTCCAGAATCTCCAGCCAGCTCTGCTGCAGGTACAGGCGTTTGAGCATGGCTCGTTGGTCAGCCCGGGGCGGTTCGATACGCGTTTTCCCTTCGGCATCCGGTGCCGGGATAGCGCTCAGCGTGTCATGGCGCAGGCTTTTCATCAGCCTGTGTGCGGCTAGCCAGCCATCAGGTTGCTCACGCAGGTATCCGGTAAGTGTACGGGCCTGGGCCAGCAAATCCTGACCGGAGGTTATGCGGCTCAGTATCGGTGCTTCAGGTTCTGCCGTATAAGACGAGGGTTGGATTCGCGTCTGGCTGCTGGCGTTCTGTGGCACCACGGCATCCACACCTCCGGCCTTCATCAGGCGGGATTCTAGCGCGCTGTACAGGGCATTCAGCTCTGGTCGTGACGTCTCCGGCTCTGTTTCCATGATGTCACTGAGCAACAGCAACGCTCCGGCGGTACGCTGTGCATCCTCGCGTACAACCTCCGGATACAATGACAGACTATCCAGTACACGGGTACCGGCTAGCCAATCCAGCGCAGCTTTGCGGCTGCGGTCCCGCTGTGGGTGAAGCTGCATGCCGAAGCTCTGCAGTAATATCGCCAGCAGTTCGAGTCCTTCGGCAAAACCGGCTTCGCCATCCTGGTGCAGACGCGCCCAGCAGTAATAGGTGGCAACCCGGATATCTTTTGCGGTGGTGGTCAACAGTTTTTCGGCAAGCGTGCAAATCAGCCCGGTGTCAATGCCGGAAAGTTTATTGACCTCCTCGCGGATACGCAGAAAATCATCATCATAGCCTGGATCTTCCCCTGTCAGATGGGTAGCGCTAACCGGCGCGAGCCAGGACTGCCAGCGTTCCGGGCGCACCTGAGCCTGTTGCCGCAACTGAATGTCGTCCGCCTGAAAGGCAACCACCAGATTCTGCAAAGTATTCATTATTCGATTCCGTCCATATCACTGCTTTCCGTGCTGGTCATCAGCGCCTGAGCCGTGGCCGCGCTGTCGACGCTGAATATCCGATCCGGCAGCGTGAAACCGCGCAGTGCCAGTAAGGCCAGCGGCCCGCTGCCCAGCTGTGAGCGCAGGACCCACTGCAGGGTACGGCCATCCGGGGCGGTGAAGTTCATCATCCACTGGCTGCGGTCAAGCTGCTGGCGTTTGCCCTGCTCCAGCCAGCGAATGAAGCCCCAGGTCCCGCTGTAGTCCCCGAACAGACGCGCCCCGGCGTTAACCGTGGTCCAGGTCAGCATGGTTCCCGGCTTCCAGGTATCTCCCGGCCAGCGGAAGGACTGCCAGTCAGCCATCTGGTTAAAGTAGTGCAGCTTTTGTCCGTCAACGGTCAGTTGCGTCTCCACCACCTGCGGCACAGGGCGTGCCTGCAGCTCAAAGCTGATGCCCTGGCTGCCATCGGTAAACAGGATGTCTGACAGCTGGCTCAGCTGATTAATCGCCCGCAGGAACGCCGGGTTAAAGCTCAGCCCCTGACTGTTGACCTTATCCGGCACCCACTGGCTGCCCTCCTTGTGCAACACACCGCCGAGCTCTGTCGTCAGAAAGCGCTCAATACGGCCGCTGTCCTTGCGCACAAACTCGGCCAGCATCGGCAGGGAGGCATCACTTTTGCTCGCGGCAAACGGAAAGCGCCCGTCAAATGCCGTATGCCAGTTCGCGACAACCGAACGGCTCCACTTGTCATTGAGGCTCGCCGCCGACGGCTGAAGCACGGTCTCCCAGGCCTGGGTCAGGGGCTGCACAAACATCGTGCTGCCAAAACCGCTCCACTCTTCGCCAAGGCTTGCCGAAATCAGACTGCCGTACTGCCGGGTGTCGGTCAGGTCCACGCTTTTGCCCTGAAACACGGTCTGCGCCAGGGTCTGCATCATCTCCTGCGGGTCGGAGGCACTGGCCACCTGTTGCAGACGCAGGCGCACGCGGGTGATGCGGGTCAGGTACGTCTGCAGGCTCAGGGAGTTATCAGCCGACATCACGTTGTTGCCTTTGTTTTTACCCAGAAGCTGAAGCAGCGGGCCGAAGGTTTCATCCAGAGGTCCTTCCGGGCCTGACGCTGTCTGGTCAATCGCGGGTTTGTCCTGTCCACCCACCAGGTCTTTAGCCGATTTAATGATGGACTCCGAAAGGCGTTCACTTTGCTGACCGGTCTGTCCCTGCCAGGCGAGGGTGTTCATCAGGGCAATCAGCGGCGACTGGCGAACATCACTCATCAGCGTCAGCTGGTCTGTGACATCTGCAATGTTGTTCGCCGGGTTAAGTTGCAGACTGTTGAGAAAGCCCAGCCAGCTGCCGGCAAAATCGGTGAAATAACGTTGCGTCAGACGTGCTTTCAGGGCTTCCGGCGAGAGGTCAGCCGACACGGCTTTTCGGGAATCGCTGAGCACCCAGTCAATTTCATCCCGGCGGGAATTAGCGGCCTTTTCGATAGCCTGCTGAATACCCCCCTCCCAGGCCTGACGGGTGAACATGCCCGGCACGGCCTCGTCGGTGGTGAACAGGCGACGGGCATCGGTCCCGCCGGTCATGTCCTCCAGAGACACATCGGCAAAGTTACGGCGCACGGATTTGAGCATGTTCTCATACAGCGTGCTTTCCGCGTTGCGCCGCCCGATTTGCTGCAGCAGCACCTGGCGGCTCTGGCTGACCAGCTGCGCATCAGGCGTGATTTTCCACTGTGGCTGCGCCGGCAGTTCGTTGATGTAGAAGGCCCACAAATCCGGCGCCAGGCTCTGCCAAAGCCCGGTTGAAATGCCCGTTCGCGCTGGCTGCAGGGTTTTCATGGTCTGCGCGAAGAATGCCCCGTTGACCTTGTCCGGGCGGGCCATCATCAGCCAGGCTTTCAGCTGGTCATAACCCGGTCTGGCCAGCTGTGCCCGCTGGTCACTATTGGGGGCGGAGTTTACCAGGGCGCTGAGTTTCTGTGTCAGCGCCTGATTCGCCGGGTCGCGTATCAGGCGGTTATTCGCCACGCCGTACCAGGGCAGCATTGCATCGAGCAACTGCCGGGTATGGTCCAGACCAAAGCGCTGGTACCAGGGCGTCCCCTCCTTAACATTGTGCAACAGGCGACCAGCGTCGTTTCGCAGTTCATGCAATGCCGTCAAGTGGTAATCAGAAACGGAAGGATGCTCAACTAAATCATGCGCCTTGTTCGCCACAGAAGAGATTTGACCGTAGTTCAAAGCAAAGGAGATCAGTATGCCTCCCCCCCAGGAGCCAATCACCGCCATCTTCACCCAGCCAAGCATCCGCTCCCACGGCATGCCAACACGACGGCCGCACGCCCGGGTACAGTCCTTAAAAATACCCTGCCAGATGGAGGAGAACGTCAAAGCATGTTTGTGATCGCGAAGCGCAGCGTCTTCGGCGGAACCGGCTGAGGGCTCTGCATTCCCCTTGAGACTGAACATCAAGCCGCGAAGCGGGACACGCTGCTGTGCGCTGTACAACCACGGCGCTAAACGCATCTTCCAATCTTCGCTGCCGCCATACTCAAGCTGCTGAGCCAGGCGCAACATAAAATCATAATCGCGGTTATCTGCTATCTGCGAAAGCCCCTGCTCGCGTAGCTGAGGCAACAGTTTATTCAACTGCCCTGCCACGTCGTCCGGCTTAGCCCGCAGCGGTAAAATCACACCAATGGACTGAGTTTTACGCTCTGATTGTGGCCAATCGCTACTGCACAGCTGCCACAAATAAACCGGGGCAGAATAATGCAACGCCCCACTGATTTTCTCCAATCCGCGCAGGTCGTTATCACTCATCTGCGGCGTGAGCTTCTGGCCTTCGGCAATCACGCGCACAATACCGTCGAGTGGGCGGCCACGGCGCAGCTTGCGCAGTGCAGTATATTTTTCGCTGTTGATCTCTGAATCCAGGCTACCACCGTAAATCAACACGGTACGCTCGCCTTCCAGCCATTGGCTGGTCTTCAGACCAGGAGCCAGCTGTTCGATTGAGGCTTCATTGCCAGTGACGAGCAGCAGGCGGATTTTGCTACGCCAGAAAAATCCGTAACGAATTCGAAGATGATTTTCAAAACTGGAGAATGATTGACTCCTGGTACTGCCCACTGCTGAGGAAGGAGCGAGCTTCTTGCCCGCCACCAGCGGCTTAAAGACAGTTTGATTTCTTCTCTGCTTCCATCGCCACCAAACAGGTGAGCCAACCAGGCCAAAAAGCAAAACGGCAAAGACAGTTCCCCAGACCGTCCAGATTTTTGGAATTGAAATCCCAAGTTTGTTCAAACTCTCCTGATTGATAAAAATTAAAAATGCGCTTAACCCCGCAAGACCGAGAATTAAAAGGAAGTACCCCCATGAACCATAGCGTGCGTTAAGCATTATTTTTTGATCTGTCATGCGTAAAGCTCCCTGGCAATCAAGCAAAGCGTCCCTGTTAGCTGCGGCGTCTGGCTTACCAGCAGTTGATCCTTACCCGTTTTGTTGGCGGCTTCAGACAGCATAACCAAGGAAAGTGGCAAGGCCATCTCTCCAGGAGGTCCAAAAGAGAGATCGATAGAATGCAGAGGCCTTTTTTCTGGCAGCGGCCAGTGGTGGAGAGCAGCGTATTGCATTATCTCCTGGGCGGTTTTTTCAGCTGCCCCCATCAGCCAAACGTATTCCAGATACTGCTTATCGGGCTGTACGTATTCAAATAACATATTTAACTCATTAATAATGCTTCCTGCTTCCATCGGCATCATACGCGTTATACCAGCGATAACAGGCATTGAATGCAGCCGAGCAAAATCAGGTGAGGTAATAAGCTGAGCAGAAATAAACTCACTTGACTGCCCGACGCTTCGGGGGGGCCAATCCTGGAGAGAAATAATTAATATCAACCCGTCAGTAATATTTTTATCATATAGAGATTCTAAAAATTCCATTGAATGAACTGAGTGGGGTATAAGATCCCATTGTTGAAAAATCAATTCATTGCATTCTGTGTCAACTCTGTTTTGTGATTCATAAACGTAAATAGAGTGTAAGAAATGGCGATAGCCAGGGTACTGCTGATCCAGCTTTCGGTCTGTTTCTTTCATTAATGACGGAAAACTATGCGGGGAATTGAATAATGGACGAGCTTTTTTAGGAAATGCTGGAACCTTTTCCAACTCACCTAACAGCGCCTGCATTCCTTCTTCTTCCGGAGAAAACAAAACATTGCCAACCACGGCAAGCTGTTGTCGACTCCAACTGCGCCATTCGGCTTTAGTTTGTTCTGTTTCGAAATTCCAGGCTCTACTGGCTACGACAGACTGCTCATAGCGATTAAAAACCACACCAAATATACAAAGCCAAATGAGCAATGCGGGCAGCGCTCCGTAAAAGAAGATTTCATAGTAAGTTGCCATATTCCATAACCATAAACTCGAAGCAACTCCTGCAATTGATATCAGTATCAATACTATTATCCATAACCAATAGTTAGGTGGTGGAAGCGAATTTTTTTCTGGAATATCAGGTATAGGCCACGCCATAGTAAAACTCGATATGTTTATGTTTGATTCAAAAAAATCGAAGAAGAAGTTAAAACTCATAAACAACGCATCTTTTTAACTGAATGCCATCCTGCACACTAACAGGCTAAACCTAACATTAAGCTATGCATTATTTTAGAATTATTACTGTAGCATTTCATATCTCAGAGTCATCCATTCTTTTCTATATGTTATTTTAAGAATAGACACAAGCCACTTATGTTTAGATTTTGCGCAAAAGCTTTTTTTATTTCTGTAGCGGCAAATATCATTCCATAACGCTTTTTTATCAAACCCGCCCCATACAGAAGGTGCTGGCGTCAGAAGATTGGTGTAACAAACCGGGGCAACCCATTCAAAAAAAATTTCTTCAACTATAGCGACAGGGAATTTTTTTGCTATTGAGGATATATATTTGAAATCGACTTCATTATCTACAAATATATCTGAAAGTGCGCCACACAAATCGAAGTAAACTAGTTTATCTTCCACGCTGTAAACTCCTCAATTTCCTCATCCAGACTATCAGCAACTACTGAACCTGCTATACCGCCAGCTGCGCTACCTAATAATACTAGCGCAATAGCGCAGACCGGAGCTCCCGGGCCGCAAAGTGGCGCTACGGCGAGACCTGCTAACCACCCACCAGCGACACCGCCGCCAATTTGCACACCCTGTTTTATCGTTTCTTTGGGTTTATTTTCAGCGTTTAATATTTCATAGGTTGCCAGTGACGCTGTTATTAAAACACCAACTTTCCCCATTACCTTAAGTCTTTGGTTTGATGCATTGAATTCTGGATTGCCTCGTGCAGATGATTCGATAATTTCGTAATGAATAAAACTTTTCTGCTGTGCAGTTAACTCTTTAAATGAACGCTCGAATTTTTTGAACGCATATTTATCGTAGAGGTCATCTAATGTTGGAGGTGCTTTTTTATGCTTTTCAGCAAATGACAAGCCTGTAGATGATGTGTATTTCCTGTGCTCCGCAAGAATTTTATTTCTCATTTCATAGCAAAATTCAGAGGCTTCTTTAACCGTTATTTTCCTGGCTTTAACCATTTCCTTTACTTCTGATGTTACTCTTTTAATATTTGATGTATAACTGGCCCTGACATTAGCATCATTTATAGCATCACTGGAAAATTTGATTGCGGTTCCCTCAAGCGCCGCAATTGCATTATCCAGAATAGGGGTTTCCAACTCATGCTCTTGCCCAGCCTCATATAGACCTTTAATGATCATATAGTCCATTAATCACCCATAATATTTTTTAATAGTTTACTGGTTAAACTTTCACCGATGAGATTGTTATTGCACGGACGTTCAATTTCAACAAAATTACAGGTACTTGCAGAAACAGTAGAGATGTATATCTTGTTATGATCATCGATCACCCCTTGATGTACACTGCCATCATCCATTGTTAAACGATAATTAAGGCCTGAATAATCTTCTTTTATTGGTAGAGAAAAGCTTATCCATAAATTATCCATTACAGAATTAGCTTCTATAATAGTGGGAATTGCTTCTGCCAATCCTCCTGCATCATCCTTAGAGTAACTATCCGAAATGCCAGGGATAAATTTTGCATGGCACGGACAGGAGCTAAAACTATCAAGCGACCCCGCAAGAGCCCCCCCTTCATTAAAGGTAGCAGCGATCCCTCCTAAGACTTTATAAGTTCCCGGGTGTTTACCACAGCTAACCATATCCCCTTCTCTGGCAGCAGAAACGCCGTACCATTGAAACGTTGAATCGCCGGTAAGGATCTTCCCGCCACAGGTGGTACTATCACCGACTCTTAAAAAATAGCCGACGCCCATCGTGTTTCCTTGTTTGAAATATTATGAGAGTATGCGAAAAATATTCAAAAATTTACTAGCGACTATTTATAGCGCACGGAATTCCCCAGTCGGCCCCAGATTTCTATCATCTGCGCTTCGCTGTAGCACGTTTTTTTGCTTACTGCCGAACCCTATATTAAAATTTGGCTTATCCGGTGTAGCATCACGTTCATTAGTATTAAGCCTGAAATTGTGTTCTTTCCATCCTTTCTTGTTGCTGTATTCCTGATGGTTTGTGTACTACCAAAAAACCATGATAACGCCGGAATACCGTTAGGTAAGAGTTCCACATTCTTAATGGTGTCCTGGTTTGAGGTTTTAAGCGTTTCATTAATTTACGTACTACTGTTAAAAAGGGTGTAGTCCGAACCTTTAACTGTGTTATGCATATCGCCACAAAAAAAATCATTATTTTCATGGCGAACTGTGATGTTTTACTGATATTTCCTACCATTATCCCGGACAAACACATTAATAATGAAAAGGTTTTCCATCCTTTTGGCCGATCAGAATGCGCCGGGGCGCACGCGTACGCTACGGCTAATAGTGTCCCAGAAGGCGATAATTTCCTCTTTGCTGTAGGAGGTCGGCGGCATGGAGTCATTCTCCATGGTCAGAATAAAATTTGGGGTCTTATAGCTGGCCGTCAATTCATTTATGAACATATCAAAACCGTAACGCGGCTCGTCCTGAGATACCTGTAAACCCGTTGCCAGAAACTCCTGGGCCTGCAGGCCGTTGACAATAAAAGCCCCTTTTCTTTCAACCTGGCCTCGGTACAAATTACTCTCTATCTCACCAGATCTCTCCAGTACTGTGTCCTTTTCACGCGTAAAATTATCGGTGGAGATAATAATCTTTATATATTCGAGTGTGTTGCTTTCAAAACCAACAGAAATATCTTCCCTGTCCTCGGAAGTCGGATCTGTGGCAATAAACGCGTGGGTGATACAGGATCCTGGCTTCGTCGGAATGGCATTATTATCCCTGCCGCTGATTCTCGCCATCAGCAACTGCATCTGGCTGACATCACTTTCTACATAGTTTTGAATTGGATCACCATTGCGTTGCCTTTCATAACGTGAAGCTGAATTATTTACTGTTTGCTTTTGTAGCTTGATGACCACACCGTTGGTATACAGATAACCTTCCAGAATTCGCATTGCATCTGCAACACTTTCGTTTACATTCCTTTCAAATATTACACCATCCATACCATCCGGTAACTGCCAGACCTTTTTCAAAAAGGGCATGTTTTCACTTCTGAGTGTATTGCTTGCACGTAATCCAGCCTCCCTTCTTATCAACTGTTGAACAAAACCTGGATGGTACATTTTCTTGGTAGCAAGATAAGTTTTATACATATCTTCCGGTCTGGAAATTACCGCAGCCCAGATATTTTTATCCAGCGGGGCTGAGTCATTATAAGCCGTAAAGGATGATGGCAGGTCGAGCATATAGCGACCGACACAGTAAGGTTTCATTTCGGCGTTTATTTTGTTCATGGCTACCTGCTGTGATGATGTCAGTGTTTGTGGCGATGGGTCATAAGGGCAAAAATACTGATAAACCCCGATCCCCAGCACGACAAAAACAGCAAAAATAATGACTTTCCGTTTTATTTTATACATTGTGAAGCCTCCCGGTTAACTGTCTGCAATCCGTTCCGACAGGTCAGAACGCGCCGGGACGCACGCGTACGCTACGGCTAATGGTGTCCCAGAAGGCGATAATTTCCTCTTTGCTGTAGGAGGTCGGCGGCATGGAATCATTCTCCAGGGTCAGAATAAAATTGGGTGTCTTATAGCTGGCCGTCAATTCATTGATGAACATATCAAAACCGTAACGCGGCTCGTCCTGAGATGCCTGTAAACCCGTTGCCAGAAACTCCTGGGCCTGCAGGCCGTTGACATTAAAAGCCCCTTTTCTTTCCACCTGGCCTCGGTACAAATTACTCTCTATCTCACCAGATCTCTCCAGTACTGTGTCCTTTTCACGCGTAAAATTATCGGTGGAAAGAATAATCCTGATATATTCAAGTGTGTTGCTTTCAAAACCAACAGAAATATCTTCCCTGTCCTCGGAAGTCGGATCTGTGGCAATAAACGCATGAGTGATACAGGAGCCTGGCTTCGTCGGAATCGCATCATTATCCCTGCCGCTAATTCTCGCCATCAGCAACTGCATCTGGCTGATATCACTTGCGACATAGTTTCTGGGTGGACGCCCCCTTCGTTGCTCATTATATATAGAGCTCGAATCATTAATGGTCTGCTTCTGAAATTTAATAACCACACCATTAGTATATAAATACCCTTCCAGGATGCGCATTGCGTCCGCAACACTTTCGTTTTCATTCCTTTCAAAAATCACACCATCCATACCCGCGGGTAACGGCCAGACTTTTTTCAAAAAGGGCATATCCTGTGCGTCAATAGTTTCGCTTTCTCGTAAAGCCTTTTCACGTAATGCGATTAACTGCACAAAACCAGGATGATACATCTTCTTTGTTGCAAGATAGGTTTTATAGGTATCCTCAGGCCGGGAAATCACCGCCGCCCAGACATTATTATCCAGCGGCGCAGAGTCATTATAAGCCGTAAAGGATGATGGCAGGTCGAGAATATAGCGACCGACACAGTAAGGTTTCATTTCGGCGTTTATTTTGTTCATGGCTACCTGCTGTGATGATGTCAGTGTTTGTGGCGATGGGTCATAAGGGCGAAAATATTCATACAATCCATATCCCGCTACGATGAAGGCGACCAGTATAATTGCTTTTTGTTTTATATTATTCATGGTAAGCAAGCCCTGTGTTTTTCACCTGCTGTGCAATTTTTATAATTGAGCGAAGAGTAAACCAGCGCGCATCCATGGTGTTGTCAGATTTGTACGCCCCCTCGTGGTCTACGCCCACACCGAGTTGGGCTTTTAACTTTGGAGAAGTGATCACTGCCGCTCTCACCGGCACAGTGCCGTCGCCGTCTTCCGCAGGAGGTGATAATTCATATTTGCGGGTAACATACCCCTGGTCGGGTGTTTCCAGCGTAGCATAGCGGACGGTCTGGTTAAATTTGTCCGCCGGGTAGAAGATTTCCCCCTGTTCGCTGACCTGCGAGCGGTAGGCTTCCGGGGTATGTATTCCACTTATGTCCTTCCAGTGCAGTTCTGCATAAGAGGGGTATTTCTTCCCGTCATTTCCAAAAAAGGCATAAGTATGTTCATGATAATGCCCATTAAGATCCTCTACAAACATCTGAACATCTGTAAAAAGAATGTTTTTGAAAGATAACCAATCCTTATCTAGTTGTCGTTTATCCATATTTTTATTATCCGGGTTAATAAAGCGTTCTTCGCATAACCCCCACCACGTAGACCTTTGTGTGTAGATTTCGGTGTAGGGATCTGTCTTAGGCAAAGGCTGCTTAAGGCCCTCAATATGAAACCATCCCATACCGTATGCCTTGCCAGGCAAGAGCTGTAAAGGACCCGGTGATTGTGCCAATACAGGGGTCATTTCCCCCCCGCTACTGCCAATCACTAAACCAACTGTCCCTGCCTCTCCCGCTTTCATACGCTTATAGGCCATCGGCGCACCGCGGTCCGGCATCACTCCATGCACAATACCCAGAATATTTTTCTGTCCATAATCACCTTCCAACAGTTCCGAATAGTAGCGGGCAACCAGTCCTCCCATTGAGTGGGTCACCAGGATCACCTTTTCGCATTTGCGTCCGCTTGCTTTGTAATCGCCAATAATCTTTTCAATACGTTTGGCCAGCATTTTCGCTGAATCCACATTCGACTGAAGCCAGTTATAGCCCACAGCATGGACAGGAAACAGGTACTGATAGCTCAATGCCACTTCCTCAGAGGTCAGGTTACTCTCACCGATCTCTGCCCCCAATGCTTTATCCAGTAACCTCTCACGCAAGGTCAGGCTACCATTACTGCTGGTCTTATTTTTTAACATTGCCTGGTTATCGTTTAGCGCCTCCTGGAGCCAGGGGAGGAAAGTGCCATAGCTCATCGCCCCCACTTCCCCCCAGCCTCTTTCCCGGCGAGATTTAAATAACAGGCGCTCTTCCGGGCTTTCAGTCTCGATTTTCCCGCTGGGATCAACCACGGTTTTGGTGGGGTCCAGTAATTTTTTTCTTTCCTCGGCGCCACGTACTAACCAGGATTTCATGCTCCATGTTCCATCTACCTTCCAGATAGACTTGCCGTCTGGACTCATCAAATTACTCCCCATTACCCCCGGTAAAAACACAACGGGGATAACTCTGTCCGGCAATTTATAAAGTTTGGCCCATTGCTCCTTGTCTTTGGGCGTGGCAATGACCTTATAGAGGGGATGACCAAACTTGTCGTACCCCAGCAGGACGCTATTGCTTTCACTGGCTTCAATCATCTGTTAGTCCTCATCCTTAAGGTTTATCTGCATTGATGCCAGGTCCACCATGTTTTGCTTTTCCCCTCGTCCGGATGCAGAGGTCATTAACTCCTGCACGGTGCCATCGCTGTGCGTCAGGCTGATTTTTTGACCCGCAACAGGTTTATCAGAATAGGGCCACCGTACTTCAGGCCCCATTTCAAATTCGCTGCTCTCCCAGCCCTGCGCCGCCTGGCTCAGACTCTGCCCGCCGAACTTCTGCCACACCGCCGCCCGCTGGATGATTTTGTCCGGCGCCGAGCACTCCACGACGCCATCAGCAATACGGATATAACCGCCTCCGCTGGTGAGTATAATTTCCTGCTTCGCGCGGATGACAAGCCTGCCTTCGCTGCTGCTGATGCGGATATCTTTCAGCGCATCCAGCGTCATTTCATCCCCCTGCGCCTGTATCTCCACCTTTCCTTTACTGGCAAAAATTTTGATACCCAGCTTCCGGGCAAACAAACTCACTCTTTCCCCGGCCGCCACGGTAAATCTTTTCAGTGCGCTGAAGTCAGTATGTTTACCGCTGGTGCTGATAACATTTTCACCCGCCGACAGCTGCACACTCTCCGGTGTACTCTGTGCAATGCCCGCCGGGGCAGAAAGCAATAACGCAGACTGTTTCAGCCCGGTAAGCGTCTGCTCCAGCAGTGCCTTCTGGGCCCGGATATCAGCCAGTTCAGCTCTGGCTGTTTCAGCTGCACTGCTCAGGGCTTCGGCCTGCTTCAGGGCCATTTGCAGCTGGCTCAGCGCAACCCCCATCTCCAGCACCTCGCCCTGCGCCTTCGCCTGGCCGTCAGCGCTGATGAACATCCCTTTCTGCGCCCTTATCGCCCCCCAGCTGTCGGTCCGGAGTTCAAACCCCTCCCCGCGCTGCTGTTTTTCGCTGTCAACTAAATGCCCCAGGTTCAGCTGGCTCTTGCCGCCGTACTCCGTGCTGACCTTGATGTGCTCCTTTCCGCGCTCATCGTCGAGGCGGATTTTGTTGTTCGCCGGAGTGCGCAGGACGTTACGTTTATAGTTGCGGATAGTGACATGGTCGCCGTGGGCCGAGTCGTGCAGCACCCCGGCAATGTATGGCCGGTCCGGGTTGCCGTTCTCAAAGCCAATCGCCACTTCGGTCCCCGCCAGCAGCGGCAGGTGCAGGCCGTAAGTGTCCCCGGCATACGGGCGGGACTGACGCACCCACAGGCTCTCGAACCCGGTCTCCCAGTTATCCCGGTCGAACAGCATGCTGACGCGGTAGCGACCGTCCTTGTCGATATGCCCGTAGGTGTCGTTTTCGGTGGTACTGGTGACCCGGGCCGGCAGGGTCCCGGCCATCACGGGACGTGAGCCTGGTGCCGGGCGGAAACCAAAATCCGTGCTGTCCGGAATGCCGTCGAAGTCAACGCCAAAATCCTCATCCCGCCGGGCATGGCTGTGCATTGCCGTGATGACCACGCCCTGCGCAAATACCTCTGCCACTTCATGACCGCCGGTGACCTTCAGTACCTGACCCGGAGAGAGCACCGGACAACTGGTGATGCCATGCGCCTGCGTCTGGCCATTCAGGTAGCGCTCATGCCGGATGCGGGCGTAAAAAGCCCCGGACTCCGGGGCCGGATGGCGGTCATACGTATTACCCGGCGTCAGGTAGTTATCCGCCCAGTGATACGCATCCCCGTAGGTGGTCCCATCCCCGCGGGTCGCATCCACCTGCGTGTTCATGTCTTCCGTGGCCTGGCGGTAGTTGTAGTCCCGGGTGCTGACCTGTTTCTGCACCACCCGGTGACGGCTCTCCATCCCCCACACCGAGTCCACACCCTGCGCGTGCTGCCCTGACGGCGGCACCGACGGCAGCGTCAGGCCTGTCCCGTAGCCCTGACGGTCATCACAGAACTCCACCACATCAATGTTCAGGCGCGTGTCGGTGGTGAAGCGGAACCAGATACCCACCTCACCCAGCAGGCGGGTGATAAAGTGCAGGTCATCCTCGCCGTACTGCATCACCTGCTCCCGGCGCGGGTATTCTTTTGAGAGCGAGAACAGGAAATCCTGGCCGCGCATGCCGTGGCGCTCCCGGAGGATTTTTTCCACAATCTGCGGGACCGACATGTCCTGGTAGATGGCGTTCTGGTGCGACCGGTCAAGCAGGGCCAGGCGCGGCTGCAGGATCAGCGCGTAACGGGTTTCATCCTCTGAGGTGCCGAGGCGTTCAAACCCCGTGACCACGCCCTGAATCACCCGCACCGGCTGCTGGATTCTGATGCCGTAACCCTGGTCCACCGGGGCCTGCAGCGTCAGGGAGGCGGCCTTCATCAGCATCATCTCCCGGCTGATGGCATGGTCAGCGCTGGTGAATTCTATCCGGTAGCGGAACGTTTTGCTCAGGGCCTCACTGCCTTCAAAGGCCAGCACGTCGGGCGCTGACTCGCAGTCTTTCACTGCCAGCAGGTGGTGGCTGTGGCTGAATCTGATGGGGGGATGGTTGCTCATGCGGGCACTCCTTGCGCCATGTCAAACTCAAGTCCGATCCCCTCTTCTTCGCTCCAGCTAAGACGTAACGATTGAGGTTTCTGTCTGGCGGCCATATGGGTCAGCAACTGCTGACTCAGCACCGGCAGAATTTGTTGATTGAGCAAGCTGTCAATATTACGCGCCCCGGTATCCGGCAGCAGGCAGGCGGCGGTCAGCGCGTCATACAGGCCCTCGTCGATATAAGTGACCAGACCGTAGTGGCGGTTGAGACGCTGGTTCACCTGGCCGAGTTTCATCTCCACAATCGTGCGCATGGCAGGTTGTGAGAGCGGGCGATAAATCACCGTCTGGAAGCGTGCCAGAAGCGCAGGGTGGAAATGATCTCGCAGCAGCGGACGCAGCAGTTCCTGCAGGTCCGATTCTGTCGCCTCCGGCTGCTCATCCAGCATCTGCATGATGTGGTCACTGCCGAGATTCGAGGTCATCAGGATCACGGTATTGCGGAAGTCAATTTCACGCCCTTCGCCGTCGCGCATAAAGCCGCGGTCAAACACCTGGTAGAACAGGTTCATCACGTCCCGGTGCGCCTTTTCCACTTCATCCAGCAACACCACACTGTAAGGGCGTTTGCGTACCGCCTCGGTGAGAATACCGCCCTGGCCGTAGCCGACGTACCCCGGCGGAGAGCCTTTGAGCTGAGAGACAGTATGCGGCTCCTGGTATTCCGAGAGGTTGATAGTGATAAGCGCTTTTTCACCGCCAAAGAGTTCATCCGCCAGCGCCAGCGCGGTTTCGGTTTTGCCAGTCCCACTGGGGCCGGTCAGCAGGAATACCCCCTGCGGCCCATTTTCTGGCGCAAGTCCGGTTTTTGAGGCGCGCAGACGTTGAGCGATGGCGTTCAGGGCTACGTCCTGTCCGACTACCCTTTTCCCAAGGTTATCCTCCAGGCTCAGCAGTTCCGTCTGCTCATCCTTCATCAATGAGGAGAGCGGCACGCCGGTCCAGTCGGCAATTACGGTGGCGACGGTGCGCGCGTCCACGTCCAGGCCCAGTAACGGGTTACTTTGCTGAACGGTACTTAACTGGTTCTGCAGGTCAGCGATCTCCGCCTGGCGGGAGATATCCGCGCGGCAGGCAAGCAACTGTTCCGTCAGTTTCAGCTCCTGGCCGTACTGCGTTTCCCGTTCGTCAAGCTCCAGAATAATGCCTATTTCTTCCTGTTCGATGGTTGCCAGACGTTCGCCATGAGTGGTTTTACCCATTGCAAGATCTTCCAGCAGCGCCTGCTTCTCCATATCCAGCGCCGTAAGCTGAGCTTTCATACGGGTCAGCTGTTCTGGCACGGTATCCAGGCTCATGCGGATCCGCGCCGAGGCGGTGTCCAGCAAATCTACCGCCTTATCCGGCAACTGACGTCCTGTGAGATAGCGTCTCGAAAGCATGACTGCGGCTTTTACGGCCTCGTCGGTGATATGCACGCCGTGATGCTGAGCGTAGCGGGATTCCAGGCCGCGCAGCATCAGACAGGCGGTATCGTCATCCGGTTCGTCCACTTTCACCATCTGGAAGCGGCGCTCCAGTGCGGCATCGCGCTCAAAATACTGCTTATACTCACTCCAGGTGGTGGCAGCGATGGTTCTGAGTTCGCCGCGGGCAAGAGCCGGTTTCAGCAGGTTGGCGGCGTCAGCCCCGCCAGCCTGGTTGCCCGCGCCGATAATGGTGTGGGCTTCGTCGATAAAAAGCAGCACCGGGGACGGGGACTGCTGAACTGCTTCAATAATATTTTTCAGCCGCTGTTCGAACTCCCCTTTAACGCCAGCACCTGCCTGCAAAAGCCCCAGATCGAGGGTTCTAATGCTGACGAGTTTCAGGCTGTCCGGGACGTTGCCTTCAGCGATACGCAGCGCCAGCCCCTCCACCAGTGCCGTTTTACCCACACCGGGTTCGCCGACCAGAATGGGGTTGTTTTTGCGGCGACGGGACAAGATATCGACCATCTGGCGGATTTCATTGTCGCGCCCAAAAACCGGATCGATTTTGCCCTCGCGCGCACGGAAGGTGACGTCGAGGGTGAACTTATCCAGCGCGTTCTGCAGTGCTGGGTTCAGTTCGCCCTCTTTTATATCTGCACCTACCGCACGGCCTACAAACTCTACCTCGCCGCCCTTCGCTAGCGCCGCTTCATTTTGTGCTTCCGGACGCTCATCCGATTGCGCATCCAGCAACGGGCGTAGACGTTCAAGCTGGCTTTGCGCCAGCGTCAGCAGCGGCCAGAGACCATCACAGCGTACCTGTTTCGGTTTTTCCACCAGGGCCATCAACAAATGAATACTACGCATATGTTCCTCACCCGCCAACGACGCGTGCAGCCAGGCATCCTGCATCAGCACCTGAATGCTCTCCGATAGCTGCGGACGGCTGCGTACCGAGCGGGGTAACGCGTCCATAAAAGCCAGTAAATCCTGCCAAATCGCGTCCATATCCCACTCATAACGGCGAGCCAGGACCGTAAGATCGCCCTCGCCTTGTTCCAGCAGTTTCAACAGCCAGTGTTCAGGCAGGATTTCAGCATGGGCGCGGGTCTGGCACAGGGAGGCTGCACTTTCCATCGCGCGGGCGCAGTAGGGATTAAGACGGCGTAACAGGATGGCTGGATTTTCCATGAGAGTCTCTCTTTATCAGTTCCGGACACGCTACCGCCCATCGCTTTTCCTGATAGAAGGAAACCAAAGCGCATAAGGTCAGGCAGGCACATTGTGTTTTTCTTTGCTGAAGACCCGCTTATCAGGTCTTCAGCAAAGAAACTGCGGACAGAAGAATCTGTCCGCATCGGGATTAGGCGGTAGCGCGTTCGTTCCAGGAATCGGAGTGAATGATGTTGCCGTCTTTGTAAGTCCAGGTGATTTTTTCGTAGCGCAGCTCAATCTGTTCCAGATGGTTGTGCTTCTCTTTGGAAGGGTCTTTGATGTCATGCATCAGCGGGTTAACCTTCACCACTTTCACGTTTTCAAGTTTGGTGTTGAAGTACTCCACTTCCTGACCTGCATCGCTGATTCTGTACCACTTGAATTCCGCAGACTTGAGGGTCTGACCGGTGGTTACAGCCTTGTACAGGTACGGACTGGAGGAGTCGATTTCCTTGGTGAACAGGAACGGGGTGTGGATACGGGTACCAGTCAGTTTGCCGGTGTTGTTATCGGTCGGGATATAGAGGTTATGTTCCTGAGCAACAACCTCGATGCTGCCTTCGCGATCCTGAACGTCCACAGAACCTTTAATGTCCGCGCCGCCGTCGTCCTTCAGCCAAAGATAAACAGGAATTGCCATGTTAATTACTCCATTTGATTTATTGAAACGCCATCGTTCTCCAATGGCGCGGGTGTGTTGTCTGGGAACTGGCAGGCGTTCGCCTGGGGTACCAGACTGATTTCGACACGGCGGTTTAGCGCACGGCCTTCTGTCGTGTCGTTGTTGGCGACAGGTCGGCTTTCACCGTAGCCCTGCACCGCAAAACAGCTCTCCGGTACGTCGCCAGTATCCCGCATCCAGTCGCGAACAGACTCCGCACGTTTCAGGGAAAGCATCTGATTGGATTTGTTATTCCCGGTGCTGTCTGTGTGGCCCGCCACCACAATCAGCCAGCCTGGCTTCGCCTTAATCCCGACCAGTGAGTTCACCAGCAGCTTCGTCGAGCCGGGTTTCAGGGCCCATTTGCCGGTGTCAAACAGCGACATGCTGTCGAGCCTCACAATTTTCGGTACCGGTTTAGGGATCGGCTGCTGTTTGGGCGGTGGAGGTGGTGGCACATACGAGCGGATCGCTTCCAGCACCGGTATGCGCATACGTCCCCCCTGATAAAGACCCAGGCCCAGCCGGGCCGGTACGCCATTACGCGCCTGGTCATCCAGCAGCGCCGCATCCTCGCGAAGGACCGCAACGGCGTTGGCTTTCGGACCGTAATCATTCATGGAGATGCTGTTGTAGCGGGAGATATCGAAGCTCACGCGATGCAGCAGCTGGCGATTGTTCCAGCCACTGCTGAGCAGCGCAGCAATGGCTGCCAGGGTGAAAAGACCAAGGACACAGCGCCAGGTACGGACCCGAGGTGTGAGTCCGCCCCCTTCCGGCAGCAGCGGCAGGATAAAATCCGGGAATGGGGAAATAACCGTACTGTCCGTCCCCACCGGCTGCCAGCCAGCCACATGCTGCATCGCGGTGTGACGGGAAAGCCACACCGTCCAGGCCGATGTGGCCAGGCTTCCGGCAAGGATCGGCCCCATTCCCCACAATACCGCGGCAGGTACGATGGCCGGCACATCGGGGTTCTCATCCATAAAGACGGTCTGGACATGTTGATAGAACCAATTCATCAGGCTGTTCATCAGCACCTGCTGCTGCATCGCTGACGTTCCGCCGGTAGTGACCCACGTGGCAATGGAGCCTGGGGCTGCATACTCACGCCAGACCCTCATCCCCTCACCCGAAATAGCCGCCTGCCAGAGCATGTCATTCGTCATCGTGCTGCCAATCTGACCATTCAGAATGAGCGGCACAGAATGTCCGGTTTCTTTACGCAACTGGTTGATTTTCCAACGCAGTGAAAGTAATCGACTGGTGAGCCACTCGCTGTCAGCATGTTTCTGTGGGCAGACACTGACCATCACCGACAGCTGACGTCCCCAGTCAGGACGTAACCACAGTATCTGACGGGCGGCGTGCGCCAGATCCTGATTCTCCTCCACGCGGATCCAGCATCCCTGTGTGACAGTGAGTACCGGTGACGAATGTGGCCAGGCCAGCGCCAGATCACCACATACCAGCACAACAGGCTGGCGATAAGTCGCTTCCGGGAGGTCATCCAAATGGCACAAAGTGATACTGTGTTCCAGACGACGGTCGGCAACGTACCAGAACGCCATGATAAGCCCCAGGATCGCCAGCAGAATGAGTACAGAAACCAGCCTGGAAACCGGCAGAAAACTCAGGCAGACCACGGCACTCAGCAGGGCGGCCCACAACGCAAGCGCGCGCTGTTGTGCAGGACTCATTTCACTGCCCCCGGCAACAGGGTCAGCAGCATCTGATCCAGCCAGCGATCCAGCCCCCACCAGAGTGCAGCGACTACCATTACACTCAGACCAATACGTACGGGCCATGACGCCAGCCAACCGCCCATTATCCCCCGCCCGGTATGGCTTTCTGCCAGTACGGGGTGGGTTTGTGGGTAGCTGAGCGGCGTAACGTGTTCACTGAGTGCGTTGACGAGTTTCTGGCGATCCGGGTCATTCAGTGAACGGTAACTGCCGAGGAATCCGAGCATCATGACCCGCTGGAAACAGGTCACGACAGCGTGGTCAGGAGCCGGTTCGCGCAGCAAATCGCGCATTCGATCGCACAGCGTGTCGCCGGCGTCCATGGTGCCAAGGAAATGCCCCTGCAGGGGAATGTCATACCACTGCACACAGGCATCATCCTCCACACCACGACCTTTCACTGCCTCATCGAGCAGGGCACACTGTGCGGTGAGAATATGCTGACAACTGGTCTCATCGAGACCGCTAGCTTTGAGTTCACATTGCACACGCCCGACATCAGCAATGCAGCGCTCCCACAATGTACGACCTTCTCCATCATGGAATGTCGGACCGTGACGCAGGCTGATCACCTGCAGCCAGGTGTCCTGCAGCAGGGCATCAATATCAATGGGCGCATCAGCGCCGCGTTTATGCTCACTCATGTTCTTAGTACCGCAAAGAGTTCAAGTTCAGGTTCGCCGAGCATTCCCGGAACGTAAAACATACAGATGCCGCCCTGGAGCATTTCGGTGGCCAGAGGATGAGAGACATCAAGGCTGAAATATTGGTTTTCCAGACGCAACGGGATAGCTGCCGGTACATGACGCAGTGGCGTGAGAGGTACGCCCACCCGCGATGAATTGACGATACTTCTGACATGATCGGGGCTGCCAACTTTGCACTGACGCGGTAACTGCTCCTGCAGTTGTGCCACTGACATCTGTGAACGCACGGAGAGATAGTAATCAGCCCCCTCGCGCAGACGCGGGTCATGCAAACGAGCCTGCCAGAAGTGAAGCCGGGCATCATGCTCAAGCTCAATCGCTACTACCCGTGACGGCAAGCTGGCTTCCAGCAGATCGCTCAGTAAATCAAACAGCGGTGGAAATACGTTATTCAGTTGCTCATGCTGCCAGACCGGAATCGCATTCACCTGATGCTCCAGCGAGAAGGTCAGCAGGCTGCCCGCCAGACGTGCCAGTTCCGGATACAGACGCTCAGGCGGAATTTGCGGGTGACGCTGAAATTGTCCCAGCACGGGCTCCGCACTGTTCAGGGCGTTGAGCAGCCAGAACAAAGACACGTCGGCCACTGCAAAATCCGCCATACGCTCGTTACTTTCCCGGCGCATTGCCATCAGGCGACTCAGACGGACACGCAGTTGCGTCATCAATTGCTCCAGTTGAGTCACCATCCAGCGGCTGCCCTGCAGGGCCAGCAGTGGCGGAAGATACGTCTCATCGGATACCCAGCTCCCCTGCGAATCCTGTAGCAGGCGGGCAACCGGACAGGTCAAGTAATCGCTGTTGTTCTGATGGGCGAAACGCAACGTTAGTTCTGGCCGCATTACCGCAATCTGACGGGTATCGTCCCCAAAAGCGTTACGGACATCCCGCCAGCGCTGGCGATAGCGAACAGGCCGCTCAGCCACCTCATCGGGTTTTAGGCAATTGCCGCCATTAGCCCTCATTAGCGGAAGCGCCAGTACCACCACTACGCCCTGTAATTCACTTTCAAGCGCCAGCACCGGTGGGAGGTCATCAGCATTATCCGTGTCAATCAGTGTCCCGTCGGGGAAGCGGATGTGCAGATGACGGGCCTGCAGTCGGCCCAGTTTCAGTGCATCCTTTTCGAAGGCTGCATTAATTACTCCCCACGGACAGGAAAGACCCAGCCGGGCGATGCATTCCGCGGACCAGGCCGCATACGCAGCCTGTTGCTGGAAATGCTGGGGAGAGACCATCTGGCCCCTGCCCCATAACGGTTGTTCCGTTTTCATTGGCTTCCTGCCTTAGCTTATGATTTAGCCTTCGGCATCTGGCTAACCAGAGACAGGTTCACGTCCATCCCTTCAACCTGGAAGTGCGGCACCGCATACAGCTTCACGCGGAAGAAACCTGGGTTATCTTCGATATCTTCCACAACCACTTTCGCGTCGCGCAGCGGATGCGAGGCCTGCAATTCATCCCCCGGATCGGTCATTTCGGTGACCAGGCCGCGTACCCAGGTGTTAAGTTCCAGCTCCAGCAGACGACGGTCTTTAGTGGTACCGATGTTTTCGCGTTGAATCAGCTTCAGGTAATGCGCGATACGGGAGAGCAGGAAGATATACGGCAGGCGCGCGTTGATGCGGCTGTTGGCCGTTGCATCGGCGGTATCGTACAGCGCCGGTTTCTGGGCGGAGTTAGCCGAGAAGAAGCAGGCATAATCGCGGTTTTTGTAGTACGACAGGGGGATAAAGCCGAGATTCGCGAACTCAAATTCGCGGGTTTCCGGGATCATTACCTCAGACGGGATTTTCACCTGGTTGCCGGTACCGAGATCGTACAGGTGGATTGGCAGGTCTTTCACCGCACCGCCGGCCTGCGGGCCACGGATCTGCACGCACCAGCCGTTATTAATGAAGCTCTTCACCATATTGGAAGCAAAAGAGAACGACGCGCTGGTCCAGAGATATTTCTCGTGATCCGGGCCTTTGACCTGCTCAACGTAGTTGAAGCTGCGCACCGGAATGGTATCCGGGCCATAGGGCAGACGCCCAAGTACGCGCGGCATCACCAGACCGATATAGCGGGAGTCGTCTGTATCGCGGAAAGATTTCCATTTGATGTATTCGGCGCGATCAAAATAGTTGCCGATATCTTTAATCGCAGCCACCTCTTCCATGGATTCTTTCAGGAAGAATTTTGGTCCAACAGAACCAATAAACGGCATATGCGCCGCGGCAGACACTTTAGAAATATTACGCAGCAGCGCCACATCCTGCGGGCTTGCGTCAAACTCATAAGAAGAGATCACCGAGCCAATTGGCTCACCGCCTGGGGTGTCGTACTCGGCAGTGTAGGTGTGCCAGTATAGTCCGCTTTGAATCAGCTCCGGCGCGTCTTCAAAGTCCTGGCGCAGCGCATCTTTGGAAACATCCAGAATTTCAGTTTTCACGTTCTGTCGATAATCGGTGTTATCGACCAGCTGCTTCAGGCCGCGCCACAATGACTCTACTTTCTGGAACTCTTCGTGGTGCATCACCGCGTCCAGCTGGCGGCTGATTTGATAATCGAGCTCCGCGATATGGTGATCGATAAGCGTTTTGTCGAGCTTATCTACCTGCTGGCCGGATTTACGGATACAGTCCATAAATACCTGCATCGCGGCCGTGAGGCGCTCACCCGCTGAGGCCTCGGCCAGCGCAGCATCATCCAGAAACGCATTAATATCTCCCAGGCTGGACGCCGGGGTCAGATTAATTTTTTCAAACAGAGAGGCATAAACTCCCTCTTTTTCCAGTACGGTAGTTTGCCCTTGAACAGAGCCATTTTCAGTATTTAAAGACATCAGCATATTCCCGGTTAATCCATTAAAAGACGTGTCCACACTTTATTTCGGGGCAAGCGCACTCATTTCGTCACGCAATTCCTGAGACAACGCTGGATCTTTGAGAATTTTCTCGAGCTCTTTTCTGAAAGTGGCGTTATCAAGGAGATTGGATTTGAGATCGCGTAATAAATTGCGCATCGCCAGCATCGCGCGCAGTTGTGGAATTTGGCGGGCAACCTGTTCAGGTTCGAAATCTTTCATGCTTGAGAACTGAAGTTGGATATTCTCTTCCGCACCCTCTCCCGTCAGCGTGTTTTGTACGGTCAGATTAATTTCCGGGTTAAACTCTGAAAGTACGCTATCAAAGTTATTTTTATTGACGTTGATTTTCTCACGTTCAGATAGAACGCGTGATTCTTTACCATTACTGAAATCGCCAACCGTAAGAATTTTGAGTGGCAATTCAACTTTCTTCTGCGCGCCTCCGGTATGAAGAGCCAGTTTTAAATTTATTCGTGCCTTAGGCACTTCATTCTGGAACGAATCAGCCATAGCGGTCCCTTTTCCTTAAGGAATAGTTGTCGAGTAAAATTACATTTGTTCACGCACAGATATTAGAACACACAATTACAGAGGATCAACTAACTATTGTTCCAAAGTTGGACATTGACCCTACAACAGCCTGCAATTAAAATCGCAAGTATTACTACCTGACCTTTTCATATTAATAACACAAGACGCACCTTCACAAATAAATAAAAACCAATCTACAAAGAGATATGCATATTATATTTATTTTTAATTACTAACTTTATTGCAATTGATGATAATTATGATTTACCAGGAATAAAGAAATAAGGGCAAAAAAAAGGCGCTGAAGCAGCGCCATTTTAAAATTTATACGCATTTTCTGATATCGATTAATGCTTCTCGATATACATCGTGCGGCTGTACGCCACATCTTCAGGGTTGTTAATCGGATACCCTTTCACCCAGGGTTTGATCAAACGCCCGTTGGTGTACTGGTAGATCGGCGCGATGGGCGCTTTTTCGGCGATGATTTTTTCCGCCGTATTGTAATCAGCGTTACGAGCCTTCTCCGTGGTTTCCAGCGATGCCTGATTAATCACCTTGTCATACGCCGGATCGTTAAAGCGGGAGATATTGCCGGTGTGCGTTGAGGTCAGGAGTGAAAGGAACGTTGACGGCTCGTTGTAGTCCCCGACCCATGAGGCGCGGATCACATCGAAATTACCGGTATTTCGGCTGTCGATATAGGTTTTCCACTCCTGATTTTGCAGCTTCACATCGACGCCGAGGTTCTTTTTCCACATCGACGCCACCGCAATAGCGATTTTCTGATGATTCTCGGAAGTGTTGTACAGCAGCGTCAGCTTCAGTGGTTTTTGCGCATTGTAGCCCGCCGCCTGCAGCAGCGTTTTTGCCTGAGCATTCATCTCTTCCTGGCTCATCTGCTCAAACGGCGATGGCTCCGGGGTAAAGCCTGCGGTCACGTCCGGGGTGAAGTGCCACGCCGGTTTCTCGCCGGTGCCCAGCACTTTCTCGGCCATAATGCGCCGGTCGATGGTCATGCTGAGCGCCAGACGCACCCGGGCATCCGCCGTTGGGCCTTTCTGGGTGTTAAACGCGTAGTAGTAAGTGCCCAGCTGCGGCGGCGTGTAAACCTGGCCCGGGATCTCTTTCATCAGTTTCTGGTAGAGATTTTTCGGGAACGACTCGGTGATATCGATACCGTCCGCCAGGTAACGCTTGGTGGCTGAGGACTCCTGGTTGATTGGGACAAAGGTCACTTTCTGCAGGACGGTTTTGCCGTTATCCCAGTAATGGGTGTTGCGCTCGACCACCAGCTTCTCGTTGACCACCCGATCTTTCAGGATGTAGGCGCCATTGCCTACCAGCGCGCCAGGACGGGTCCATTCCGCGCTGCTCTCCACATTGGCTTTTTTTACCGGGTAGAAGGCGAAGCTCGCCGTCAGGTTAGCAAACCACGGCAGCGGCTTGTCGAGCTGCACGCGCAGGGTTCGGTTATCCACCGCCGTCACGCCGAGCTTATCCGGCGGTGCTTTACCGTCAATGATGGCCTGGGCGTTAACTATCCCGGCCAGCGCTGCAAACCAGGCGAAAGGCGACGTGGTTTTTGGATCGACCAGACGCTGCCAGCTGTAGACAAAATCCTGAGCGGTAACCGGCGTTCCATCAGACCACTGCGCATTCTCGCGCAGGGTGAAGGTCCAGACGCGGTTATCATTACTCTGCCAGCGGGTCGCGACACCCGGCACCAGTTCGCCCTTTTCGTTCTGATTCACGAGGCCTTCGAAGAGGTCGCGGATCACCTGAATTTCAGGCAACCCCACCGCTTTCGCGGGATCAAGGGAAGCAGGTTCATCTTTGATATGGCGCACCAGTTCCTGTTTTGAAGCCAGCGACGTTCCGGAGGGAACGTCCGCCGCAAAGGAGTAAGAAGAGAGGCCACACAACAGTAAGGCAGAATAAATCAACGAAACCGGATGCTTCATGAGATCCCCTTTGAAATGATGGGTAACGAGCAGATGCGTAATTATTTGTTTCAGAACAGGGAAATGCAAACAACTTCCATCGGAAAGTTGAGATCTGCCGGTTTTATCCCCAGGCTGAAACTATTTGAAAAACCGTGTGTTTTGCACAACACTGCCAGTAATACAACTCTGATCCAGGAACGACTATGTCACATACCCGCCCAAGAACGGAACGTGGCGCTTTCCCGCCGGGAACCGAACATTATGGCCGCTCTTTCCTCGGCGCACCTTTAATCTGGTTCCCTGCCCCGCAGGCCGATCGCAACAGCGGCCTGATCATTGCCGGTACCCACGGGGATGAAAATTCATCGATTGTGACCCTCTCCTGCGCGCTGCGCACCCTTGCCCCGGAACTTCGCCGCCACCATGTGGTGTTAACCGTTAACCCGGACGGCTGCCAGCTGGGGTTACGCGCCAATGCCCGTGGCGTGGATTTGAACCGTAACTTCCCGGCGGCCAACTGGCGGGAAGGCGAGACGGTCTATCGCTGGAACAGCTCAGCCGCAGATCGGGACGTGGTGCTGCTGACGGGCGATAAACCCGGTTCAGAGCCGGAAACCCAGGCGCTGTGTAATCTGATCCATAAACTGCATCCGGCCTGGGTTGTTTCGTTTCACGATCCGCTGGCCTGCATTGAAGATCCCGCCCACACGGCCCTTGGGCGCTGGCTGGCGGATGCTTTTGCGCTACCGCTGGTGACCAGCGTCGGCTATGAAACGCCAGGCTCGTTTGGCAGCTGGTGCGCCGATTTAAGCCTGCACTGTATCACCGCCGAATTCCCGCCAATCTCGTCCGACGAGGCCAGCGAGAAGTACCTGAGGGCGATGACAGATCTGTTGCGCTGGGAGCCTCAGAGATGAACAACGCCAGTGCTGTAATGCAGCGCTGGAGAAACATCCACCGCCAGCCAGGTTGGGCCATCGAGATCGGCAAACTTCACTTCATTGGCGAGCGGCAGCGCGGCGCCAATCGCCCGCGAGGTGCAGAGCATACAGCCGAGCATCAATGAAAACCCCTGCTGGCGTGCCTCGGCGGCCAGCGCCAGCGCTTCGGTGATACCACCGGTTTTATCCAGCTTGATGTTCACCATATCGTAACGCCCTTTCAGCGTCGGAAGGCTCTCCCGCGTGTGGCAGCTCTCATCAGCACAGATGGGCAGCGGGTGGATGAAATTCGCCAGCGCGGCATCCTCTCCCGATGGCAAAGGCTGTTCGAGCATGGCGACATCCAGATCTGCCAGCAACTGGCAGCGGGCGGCCAGCCCTTCGCTGTGCCAGGATTCATTGGCGTCGACGATCAGCGTGGCCTGCGGCACGGCGCCGCGAATAGCGACCATCCGCTCGCTGATCAGACGATCGTCCAGCTTCACCTTCAGCAGGCGCGCCCCGGCGTCATACAGCGCTTTGGCACTGGACGCCATCTGTGCAGGTTCGCCGATCACCACCGTTTGTGCGGTGACCAGCGATTGCGGTAGCGTCACCCCCGCCAGCGCCGTCAGAGAGATCCCCTGCTGACGCGCGGCTAAATCCCACAGGGCGCAGTCAACGGCGTTACGTGCCGCACCGGGTGGCAGCAAACTTTGCAGCGCTTCCCGGGTCAGACCACGCTCAAGTTCGGGAGCCACGGCCATGATTTGCGCCATCACCGAGTCGATGCTTTCGCCGTAACGGGGATAAGGCGTGCACTCTCCCACCCCTTTGACACCCTCTTCTTCTATTTCGACCACCACCACACGGGCCTCGCTCCGGGTTCCCCGGGATATAACAAACGGCGTATGTAATGGCCAGGCTTCTTCATAAACCTTGAGGGTTCTCATCACTCACTCCTGTATAGCGGCTTCGCGTAAATAGGGTTTGCTGTGCTATCGGCTGATGACATACACTAACGGCGACGTTAACTATATGTAAACAGGAAGATAACTATGTCACAACTCGTTCATTTCCAGGGCAACCCGGTTTCTGTTGCAGGATCCATTCCTCAGAAAGGCAGCAAAGCGCAGGCGTTTACGCTCGTGGCAAAAGATCTGTCTGACGTCGTGCTGAGCCAGTTTGCCGGCAAGCGTAAAGTGCTGAATATTTTCCCAAGCATCGATACCGGCGTATGCGCCGCGTCCGTGCGTAAATTCAACCAGCTGGCGACCGAAATGGACAACACCGTTGTGCTGTGCATTTCTGCCGACCTGCCGTTCGCTCAGTCCCGTTTCTGTGGTGCTGAAGGCCTGAGCAACGTTATCACTCTGTCGACCCTGCGTAACCCGGAATTCCTGGAGCAGTACGGTGTGGGCATCGCCGAAGGCGCGCTGAAAGGCCTGGCTGCTCGCGCGGTTGTGGTCATCGACGAAAACGACACCGTCGTGTTCAGCCACCTGGTGAACGAAATCACCACCGAGCCGGACTATGCTGCCGCGCTCGAAGCGTTGAAAGCGTAACGACAAAAAGAAAGCCTCCCTGCGGAGGCTTTTTTATCTTTACTCATCACCCTTCTTCTGGCTCAGACCGTACTCGCGCAGCTTGTTGGCGATGGCGGTGTGAGACACGCCCAGCCTTTTCGCCAGCTTACGGGTGCTGGGATAGTTACGATACAGCTGAGTCAGCACCGAGCGTTCAAAGCGGCTGGTAATGTCATCCAGCGATCCTTCCATCGCCTCTTCCCCTACTGCCACCGTTCCGGCGTCATAATCCGGCAGTAAAATATCCTGCGGTCGCAGTTCATAGCCTTCAAGCTGGGTCAGGGCACGGTAGATCGCGTTTTTGAGCTGACGGATATTTCCCGGCCAGCCGTAGCGAGTCAGCACCGTGTTGAGATCCGCCGAGAACTTCGGACGAGGAATGCCCTGCTCGTCGGCAAAGCGGGCCACAAACAGCTCGGTCAACGGCATGATGTCCTGCGGGCAATCGCGCAGCGGTGGGATGTTCAGGGTCAGAACATTCAGACGGTAATAGAGGTCTTCCCGGAACACGCCCTTCTGCACCAGCTCCACCAGGTTCTTCTGGGTGGCGCAGATGACGCGCACATCCACATGCACCTCATGATCTTCCCCCACCCGACGGAAGGTGCCGTCATTAAGGAAGCGTAGCAGTTTCGCCTGCATGCGCGGCGACATTTCGCCAATCTCATCCAGCAGCACCGAGCCGCCGTTGGCCTGCTCGAAGAAGCCTTTTTTACCTTCCGGCGCGTGGCCAAACAGTTCGCTTTCAACGGCATCTTCCGGAATGGAAGCGCAGTTCAGCGCCAGGTAAGGTTTGGCCGCGCGCGGACCTGCCTGATGCACCGCATGGGCCAGCAGATCTTTGCCGGTGCCGGTATCGCCGGTAATAAGAAGCGGCGCGGTGAGGTTCGCCAGCTTACGTGCCTGATCCACCACGTGACGCATTTTCGGGCTGACGGCGATTATCTGGCTGAAGGCACCCATATCCTGGCTGGACAGATTCTGCAGCTGGCGCCCCATACGTACCGTGGAGCGCAGCATGATCACCGAGCCGGTCAGGGTTCTGTCGTCGTTATCGCCCTGCAGATAGACCGGGGTGATCTCCATCAGGAAGTTCTGTCCGTTGATGATCACATGCTCGCTGTGGGTCGAGCGCGGGCTGCTCTCGAGCCAGCGCTGGAAATTGAAGCCAGGGATCAGCTGGGCGGCGTTGTGGTTGCTCAGTTTCTCTGGCTCCTGGGCAAACAGCTGGCAGCTCGCCAGGTTTGCCCGGTCAATTTTGCACTTCAGATCCAGGGATAAAAACGGCTCAGGCATCGCTTCCAGCAGCGCGCTCAGCGCCAGATGTTCACGTTCGGAGGGCATCCATGGCACGGTGCGCACATCCGTAACGCCAGCGATACGGCGGATTTCAGCCATTAAGCTGCTGAATGTATCGAAGGCAATTTCAGCAAAATTCAGGTAAATCTTCCCGATTGGGTCAATCTCAATTCCGCGCAGGTCAATACTCCGCAAAACAAGGAGATCGAGTAACTCGCGAGTCAGGCCGAGACGGTCCTTACAAAACACTTCGAGACGCATGGGAAAATCACTCTATAAGCCGGTAACCCTGAAATGATAAGCCAGATATGCGTAATCGGGAAGATGGCTGTCAACAAATATTGACAGCCTGTGAGCGTGGTGACGGAATTTTGTTCGAGGAAGAGACGTTATTGCGGTTTTTTATTGAGCGTTTCTTTCAGCTGGCCGATTAATTCCCGACGGAAATCGCCAAGCCGGGGTTTATCGTTCTCTGTCCACGGCAGAGGACGGCACAGTTCCATCGCTTTGATCCCCAGCCGCGCGGTCAGCAATCCTGCGCCAATCCCCTGCGCCGCACGGGCAGATAGACGGGCAGCCAGGTCCTGCGACATCCAGTCCATCCCCACCTCGCGCACCAGTTCGCTGGCCCCGGCGAAGGCCATATTGAGCAGCACCAGGCGGAACAGGCGCAAGCGGCTGTAATAACCCAGCTCAATACCATACAGCGTGGCAATGCGGTTGATCAGACGCAGGTTGCGCCAGGCGATAAAGGCCATATCCACCAGCGCCAGCGGGCTGACGGCAATCATCAGCGTCGATTCTGCCGCCGAGCGGCTGATCTCCCGCCGCGCCTGGCTGTCCAGCACCGGCTGCACCAGATGGGCATACAGCGAGACCACTTCCCGGTCGTTTTGCGTTTCGTGAATGGCTGCGTACCAGCGCTGCAGCGCCGGGTGAGACTGATCGAGCCCGGCCTGTTTTGCCAGCTTTTCACAAAAGGCCCGTCCGTTACCGGTGCCGTGGCTGTGCAGAAGATCCCGGGCTTCATCACGCTCGTGGGCGCGCTGGCGCAGCCGCCACAGACGTCGCCATTCGGTGGCGATAGAGCCTATGCCCGCCCCAACGATCAGGGCACCGGCCGCGCATCCGCCCAGGGCTACCCAGTCCTGGGTTTGCCAGGCGTTAATCGCCCACTGCACGCCTTGCCCCACCACTGTTACGCCCGCCACTACCAGACCCGCGCTGACCATTTTGCGCCACAGGCTACGTTTAGGCCGCAGCGCAGCCTCAACGACGGCTTCGGCCTGCCCCTCTACGGCCGGAAGCATATCGGTCACCACCGGAGCAAAGTTCCCGGCCTGGGCGTCATCAAAGGTTTGTGCCGCCTTGAAGGCTTCGCGATTTTCCTCTTCCAGAGTGCCGGTAAAATCCATCCGCGGTTTTAAAGGTTCGGTCATCGCAATTTATCTCCAATTAAAAACTCCAGCGCAGCATCCAGGCGAATATGGGGTAGCGGCTGGTCAACTTTCATGGTCTGCGGGCGGAAGGCTTCAAACTGGAAGCCCTGCTTCTCCCAGAACGCCTGACCGGGCAGCCGGGCGGGGACTTCGCCAGGATAGACCGTCAGCGGGGCCCCGTCGCTCAGACGATGGCCACGCAGCGCCGGGATCTTATCGCCGTTAACGTCAATCAGGCCGCTCTGGGTGGCCTGCACCGAAGCCAGCCCCAGACAGTCCATGCTGATGCCCTCAAACGCGGCGTTCTGCCAGGCATCCTGAACAAGCTGTTGCAGGAGCGACACCATATTGGCGTGCTGATCTACCGTGACGTGATCCGCCTTGGTGGCGGCAAACAGCAGCTTGTCGATCACCGGGGAGAACAGACGCCGGAACAGCGTGCGCTGCCCATAGTGGAAGCTCTGCATCAGCTGGGTGAGCGCGAGGCGCATGTCGTTGAAGGCCTGCGGTCCGCTGTTGAGCGGCTGGAGGCAGTCCACCAGCACAATCTGGCGGTCGAAGCGTAAAAAGTGGTTGGTATAAAAGCCCTTGACCACTTTTTCACAGTAGTAGTTGAAGCGCTCGCGCAGCATACCGGCGTTGGTGTGTTTGTCGGCCTGAGCAAGCTTTGACACGCCAAAGGCGTCCACGTCAGGCCACGGGAAAAACTGCAGCGCCGGCGCGCCCGCCATATCCCCCGGCAGTACAAAGCGGCCAGGCTGAATGAAGTGCAGGCCCTCTTTCTTGCACTGGTGCAAATAATCGGTCCAGGCTTCAGAGATCGCCGCCAGTCGGTTTTCGTCGGCTGGTGCCAGCGGATCGAGCCCCTCACACAGCGAACGCCAGCGGGCGGACCACTCCGCACGTTGCCCCTGTAACAGGCCGGTCATCTGCCGCGACCAGCTGAGATAATCCTGGGTCAGCATCGGCAGATCGAGCAGCCATTCGCCGGGATAGTCGACGATCTCCAGATAGAGAGTCGAAGTCTCTTTGAAGTGACGCAGCAGCGAATCGTTGGAGCGAAAGCGCAGCGCCAGACGGATTTCGCTCACCCCGCGGGTGGGCGTCGGCCAGGTCGGCGGCGAGCCGTACAGCTGGGCCAGCCCTTCGTCGTAGGTAAAACGGGGAATGCCGAAGTCGCGCTGGGGCACGCGCTTCACGCCGAGCAGACGCTCTTCGCGCACCGCGCTCAGCAGGGGCAAACGCGCTCCGGCATGCAGATTGAGGAGTTGATTGACCATCGCCGTGATAAAGGCGGTTTTGCCGCTGCGGCTCAGTCCGGTGACCGCCAGGCGCAAATGACGGTCAACCCCACGATTAACCAGAGAATTGAGTTCATTTTTAAGTCGCTTCATCGCCGTCCTTCATTGCGTGGAACTCTGAAATCACTTGCTTCAGAATACAATAAATGGGGGCAGATCGTTGATTATCAATTCATAATTATTGCTATTGCCGATTTCTCTCCAGTAAGATGAGTCAAATTGCTGTCTTTCAGGAGCGAGTAAGGTGTATGTCACCCACCATTTATGATATTGCGCGAGTTGCTGGCGTTTCAAAATCAACCGTGTCCAGAGTTCTGAATAAGCAAACCAATATTTCACCCGAAGCCCGCGAGAAGGTGCTCAAGGCGATTGCAGAATTAAATTATGAACCCAATAAACTTGCCCGCGCCCTGACCTCTTCCGGCTTCGATGCCATTATGGTTATTTCAACCCGTTCCACCAAAACTACCGCTGGCAATCCTTTTTTCTCTGATGTGCTTCATGTCATTACCGCAAAAGCGGAGCAGGAAGGTTTTGACGTTATTTTGCAGACATCAAAAAGCAGTGAAGACGATCTGCTGAAATGTGAAAACAAAATAAAACAGAAAATGATTAAAGGGATCATCATGCTGAGTTCACCGGCAAATGAGTCATTTTTCTCCAGACTGGATGCTTATGGTATTCCGGTGGTGGTTATCGGTAAAGTGGAAGGCGACTATCAGAATATCTACTCCGTAGATACCGATAATTATCATGACAGCGCCACGCTGACGGAGACATTTATTAAACAAGGTTATCGTGATATTGCCTGCCTGCATGCCCCTCTCGATTATCACGTCTCTATTGACCGTCTTGCAGGATATAAAGCCACTCTCGAAAAACATCAGGTCGCTATTAAGCATGAATGGGTGATCGACGGTGGTTATACCCATGAGAGCGCGCTCGCGGCGGCTATTCAGCTGTTGTCTTCGGCCCCCCCGCCGAATGCGGTATTTGCCACCGACAGCATGAAGCTACTCAGCCTCTATCGCGCAGCGGATGCGTTAAATATCAAGATCCCCGAGCAGCTTGCGGTTGCGGGTTACAGCGACCCCATGCTGTCGCTCATTTTGACCCCTGCACCTGGCGGCTTTGATATCCCGACGCGCAAACTGGGTGAAGAGAGTTGTGACCTTCTGTTCAGGCGTATCGCAGGCCAGCCCGCGCCGCATAAGGTGCTCGTGGATACCCATTTTTCCTGGGCTGAGTCACTGCGCTAACACCAGGGGCGATCGCCCCTGGTGTATAACCTGTCAGAACGCGTAATTTACGCCAATCCCCGCGTAGTGGAAGCGATCGCTGTCACCTTCATCATGGTGTTCCCACTCATACGCGTATTCCAGCGTCATGGATAAACCATTGCTGAAATCATAGGCATAGAGCAGCCCCAGTCGATTAAAGTCGTGCCCCTCACGATCGGGATCGTCCTGCCAGTCCCAGTTTGACCAGCGATCCAGCCCCAGACGGGTATAAGGCGTCAGGGTAGTGCTGCCTAACGAAATCGGCAGATAGGCGCGAATTTCCTGAGTGGAAAATTCGCCATTATTACGCGAACCATCCATATTAAAACCACGCTCTAAATAGTAGTTAACTCTGGCCGAAATCGTTTCATTGAGAGTCCAGGTAAAGCCAGTTTCTGTTTCGACACGGCTGTCAGAATAACCGGTTTTCTCCAGATCGTTGGCAAATTGATACATGGCAAACCAGCCGCTAAAACGCCAGTCGTCGGTTAATTTTAGATCCCAGTCAGGCTGAATTTTGTAGCGCTGCATATTGGCAGTGCCATCTTTCGCGCCATGCTCATCTTTGAAATGATAACTGTAATTACGGAAGCCGCCGGTCAGACCGAGAACAAAATCATCGGTACCCATAACGCGATAGCGTAATTCAACCTCAGGTCGATCGAAATAGCTGCCGCGGGTCATGCTGCTATAATCGACCGGCCCTTCCTGATACATCGCCAGTGAAATTGTCCAGGCATCCCATGTGGCATTAAACCACACGGAGGGTTCATATAATCCATCTTTATCGTCGCCCTGACCTTCGACGTTTTCAATTTCATACATTGCGCCGATATTAAAATCCCAGTGTTTTGTTTCTGTTGCCTGTGCGCAGCTAACCCCTGCGCACAGTACAAGCGCAGCACTTCTCAGTAGAGTACTCATTAATATATTCCCTATATAATTAACAATCAAAAAACCGGGAATGGATATTCCCGGCAAACGCTTTTATTATCGGATTGCCACTTCCGTTTCTGCGTCGAAGAAATGGCACTTATTCATATCGAACCGGATGCCGATATTATCCCCTGCGGCATAGTCATTTGCGGCACCCGCCCGGACCACCAGTTCATGCCCGCCTACGCTGGCGTAGAGCATAAATTCTGCACCTGTCAGCTCCGCGACGCTGACCCTGGCGGCAATGCTTTCGCCTTCTTCCTGTGGCGTGAAAATATCTTCCGGACGGATGCCGAACACCACGGCTTTACGCTGGTAGCCCTGGCTATTCAGCGCCGCGAGTTTGTCTTCCGGGATCGCCAGACGCAGGGTTTCGGTGACAAAGTAACGATCGTCTATCGCACCGCGAATGAAGTTCATTGCCGGAGAGCCGATGAAGCCTGCAACAAACATATTTGCTGGCTCGTTATAAACCTGTTTCGGCGCCCCCACCTGCTGAATGATGCCGTCTTTGAGGATCACAATCCGGGTCGCCATAGTCATGGCTTCCGTCTGATCGTGGGTGACGTAGATCATGGTGGTGTTGAGCTTCTGGTGCAGCTTGCTGATTTCAGCGCGCATCTGCACGCGGAGCTTGGCGTCGAGGTTGGAGAGCGGTTCATCCATCAGGAAGACACCGGCTTCCCGCACAATCGCCCGGCCCAACGCCACGCGCTGGCGCTGGCCGCCAGAGAGGGCGCCCGGTTTGCGCTTGAGGTAATCGCGCAGGCCCAGGATTTGCGCCGCCCAGTTAACCCGCTCTTCGATGACCGCTGGCGCAATTTTTTGCATCTTCAGGCCAAACGCCATGTTGTCGTAGACCGTCATGTGCGGATAGAGCGCATAGTTCTGGAAGACCATCGCAATATCCCGGGATTTGGCCGGGACATCATTCATGCAGACACCGTCAATCACCAGCTCACCGGCACTGATCTCCTCCAGCCCGGCAATCATACGCAGGGTCGTTGATTTTCCACACCCGGAGGGACCGACGAAGACAATAAACTCTTTGTCCTCTATCTCGAGGTTGAAATCTTTCACCACGTGGACATGGTTATCATAGATTTTCTGAATATGTTTCAGGGACAGTTGAGCCATTGTTAGTTCCTTATCAATACCGTCCGGGAGGCCCAGAAATCGGTCAGACATTTCCAGGTCAATTCCCGCGTTGAACGAAGTTGTAGCCCCGCATGGTCCAGCCCGGGCCCAATCCCCACCGATAACATGCCCGCCGCGTTGATTGCCGCCACGCCAGCCGCGGCATCTTCAACGCCGATAGCCTCCTGTGGACGCACATTCAGCCCGGCGCAGGCCGCGAGGAAGATCTCCGGGTCCGGTTTGGAACGGGCAATGCGGGAAGCATCGGCGCAAAAATCAAACGCCTGCGCTATCCCCAGCGCTTGCAAAATTCCCGGGGCATTAAGGGATACGGAGGCCAGCCCAATCAGAACGTTCGCCGCGCGGATCTCGGCCAGCACCTCGCGGATGCCCGGCAGCAGTGACTCATGGGTCAGCGAAGCCAGCGACCGGACGTAGAGATCGTTTTTCTTACTCGCCAGCGCCAGGCGCTGCGGGTGGTCAAACGCCTGCTCTTTGCCACCGTGTCGCAGGATCCGCACCAGGGAGTCCATGCGGCTTATCCCCTTAAGCTCCCCGTTGAAGGTCTCGTCGATGGTGATGCCAGCCTCCTGCGCCACTTCACGCCAGGCCAGAAAATGAAGATGGGCGGTATCGGTGATCACCCCATCCAGATCGAAAACAACAGCCTTAAGCATCGTGCCCACCCTCCATGGTAGCGGTCCCAGTAACGGACGTCATAAAGTCCTTGTAAGACCATACCTGCCGCCCCGAGGCGTTAAGGGTTTTTCCCCACAGGGTTAACGTGACGGGTGCCGTGGTGTTGATCGTTAAGAGATCGTCCTCAAAGGTGACGCACAGCCTTGCGTTGCGCCAGCGCAGCGGGAAAGTGAGCCTGCGCCAGTGGGCAGGCAATTTCGGCGCAAGATGCAACTCCCCTTCCACCACCTGCAGGCCGGCAAAACCCTGAATGACCCCGGACCAGATAGCGCCTGTTGCGGCAGCATGGATCCCCTCATCGCTGCTGTGCGGATCGTCACCCAGATCGATGGCAACGCCGTCACGCCAGAAGGCGTACGCCCGCTCAGTATCGCCACAACGTGCAAAAACAATCCCGTGAATGGCCTTGCTCAGTGAAGAGTCGTGGATGGTGCGTGGCTCGTAGAACGCCAGATTGGCGACACACTGCTGCGGCGTAAAGCGTTCCGGCAGCAGGTAGTTGAGCATCACCACATCCGCCTGCTTGAGGATCTGCATCTCGTTAACTTCTGCACGCGAGTAATCCAGCAGGATGGTCTGTTTACCGGCTTTCGCTTTATAGCGACTCAGGTCGATAGCCGGTTTCGCCATGAAAGTATCATCCTGAGGCAGCACACCCTCCGCATTTGCCTCCGGTAGCCATAAATGCGTCAGAAAGCGATTAGCGTTTTCCGTAAAGCGCGCATCCACACGGCCGAACATCGTCATGAACCGGCGGGCGCTGGCGACATTATGCCAGGCGAGATAGTTGGTATAGGCGTTGTTATTGACGTGCTCCGTGTATTCATCCGGGCCAATCACATCATGAATTTCCAGACGCCCGTTGGCTTCTGTGGCGCGTCCCATCCAGAACGATGCGGTCTCCATCAGCAGCGTCAGCCCTTCACTGCGCATGAAGTCGTCATCGTGCGTTGCCTGCCAGTAAGCGACAACGGCCCAGGCGATATCCGCCACGATGTGGTGTTCAGCCAGCGCGGAGACCACTTTCTGGCGTATCCCGGTGCGGATGTTGATCGCCGCGAACTCCGGCGTCTCTTCCTGGCCGCTTGCCGCACTTTCCCACGGGAACAGCGCACCCGGCCAGCCGTTACGACGGGCTTTTTCCCGCGCTCCCGCCAGGTTTAACCAGCGATAGCGCAGCAGGCTGCGGGCAACCTGCGGACGGGTAAAGAGATGGAACGGCAGCAGGAATATTTCGGTATCCCAGAATACATGCCCTTTATACCCTTCCCCGGTGAGCCCTTTGGCCGCGATACTGCTTCGCTCGTCATGGGCAGGCGTCATGGCGGTGAGATGCCAGACGGCATAGTCCAGCGCCCTCTGATCCCACTCCTGCGTCGAAGCCACCTCCACCCGGCTGTCGCGCCAGACGTTCTCCCAGGCGCTGGCTGAACGCGCCAGCAGTGTAGCGTATCCCTGTGACGCGCAGGCCTGGAGATCGGCCAGAGCATTACGAGCGAAAGTCTCCGTAGACAGCGCCCTGTCGCGGCGGTGAGACACCCATACCAGTTTCTCCAGAGTGACAGTTTCCCCCGGCGAGACAGTCAACGCATGATGCGCGGTAATGCGGCGATTTTTGGCGGTAAAGCAGCTGTCGCTGTCCTTTGAGAGACGACAACAGGCTGAGATCGCCACCTCAGCGGTGCGATCCTGGGTTTCATACACCCCCTGCAGGTAGTGCTGATCAAATACCCTGACCGAGATCTCGTCCAGATGCTGCCTGCCGCTGTTGGTCTGGGTCGCATCGATGCCGGTTTTTAGAACAATCTGCGAGGACGCGTCCAGCGGGGTGATCGACAGTTGCATCGCCACCAGCGGTAGTGCATCCAGTGACACAAAGCGACGGCTTTCCAGACGATAGCGCCTGCCTTCAGGTGAGCGCCAGATCAGGCTGCGATGCAGTTCGCCGTTAGCAAAGGCCAGCTCGCGCTGCCAGCTTAGGATCTCCCCGGACAACAGGGTAAAATTCTTGCCATCCAGCTCAACTTCAATACCGGTAATATCCGGCAGATTAACCAGCTCGCAGGTCTCGTTACGTCCCGCGCGATGATACAGACCCGCAAGATACATCCCCCGGGTTTGCTGAGTGTATTCTTCTTCATGGGTGGCGCGAATGCCCATATAGCCGTTACCGCAGGCCATGATGGACGCGTATTTATTCAGGCTGTGTGGACAAAACGCCGGATCGGTTAAGAGAGACAGGTTCAGCATAACGTCACGCTTTCCCCTTTTTCCGCCGCTTCATACAGCGCAGCGACTAACTGCTGGATAACCAGCCCCTGCTCGGCATCGGCGATCATCACCGGCTCTCCCATCACGTGACGGACAAAGGCTTCCATGCTGCGTAAATGGCGCCGATCGTCAGCCTCTTCACGCTGGCTCAGGGTATGTAAAACCCCCGCCTCGTCGTTATAAATGTGTGCCGGGAACAGCGTTGCTCCGGCTTTCTCACCGCAGAATGAGACATTCATGATCGACTGCTCGCGGATATTGAGCGCAAACGACGTGTCCAGACGCAGCACGCCGCCATTGCAGAACTCAATGGTGCCAAACAGGGCATCCTCCACGGTGAACTGAGCGGGATCCCACTCACCGAACTGGCCGCTGTTTTTACGGTTCCCCAGCTTCTGGAAACTGTGCGCCGTCACCCGTTTGACTGCCGGGAAACCCAGCACATACATGGCGGCATCAAGCATATGGATGCCGATATCGATCAGCGGCCCACCGCCCTGTAGCGATTTGTTGGTAAAAACGCCCCACCCCGGCACACCGCAGCGGCGCAGCGCCTGCGCCGTGGTGAAGTAAATTTCACCGAATGTCCCGTTCAGCACTGCCTCACGCAGCAGCTGCGTGTCGAGCGCAAAACGGTGGTGGAAATCATACGCCAGCACTTTTCCCGCTTTGCGCGATGCGACGCGCATCCGATCGGCCTGCTGCGGCGTCATGGCGGGCGGTTTTTCACACATCACATGGCATCCGGCCTCCAGCGCCGCCATGACGTGTTCAAAGTGGAAGCGGTTCGGTGAACAGACACTCACCACATCAGGCTTGACCTCCCGCAGCATCTCTTGCGCGTCCTGCCATGCCGAAGGGATAGCATGTCGCTGTGCAAACGCCTGAGCCTGTTCGAGGCGGCTGTCCATGACAGCCACCATCTGAACATCACTGCGGGTGGCGTAATACGAGGCATGCACTTTGTCTGCAACCTGCCCGGCGCCAATAATGGCGACGCGCAGAGGCAAAGGTGTTGAAGCACTCATCACGCTGCTCATCCTTAGCATTCACGCAAATAATTGAGTGAGTCCTGATAAGCCCGGGCAGGATCGTCGGCACGCACACGGCATTCATAGACCACGTAACCCTGATAGTTGTCAGCGCGTAACTGATCGAACAGGGTGGCAAAGTCCAGGCTGCCGCTGCCCGGCTGATAACGATGGTTATCGGCAATGTGCACGTGGCCCAGCAGATCCCGGTTCTGGTGCAGGGCATCCGTTATCGCGTCTTCTTCAATGTTCATATGATAAAAATCGCCGATGATCTCAACGTGTTTGAGGGCGTTCTCTTCGATATAGCGACGCGCGTCGGCCAGGGTGTTGATCATGTGGTCCTGGTAGCGGTTCAGCGGCTCCAGATAGACGGTCGTCCCGGTGCGTGCAGCCACTTCATCCAGCCAGCGCAGCGAGGCGCTGACCGCTTTGCGATCGCCGTCGAGGCTGCGCGGTGAGGTCATCGGCGGCAGGCGGAAGGTAAACATCCCCCAGGCGGCGGGCACGATAATCCCCTTCCCGCCCACCTCGGCGAGCGCTTCCAGAATACGTTCAATCTGCTGTAAACCGTTCAGGCGACGTTCTTCGATGAAGTCTCCGATCCAGCCGTCGTAGCCGCCGCAGGCGGTGGTCACGGGCAAGCCGGTGGCCTTGATCGCTGCTTTAACTTCATCGAGATTGTCCACCAGCAGCCTGCCGTCAATCTCATAGCCATCAAATCCCATGCTTTTGATGTACTGGAATTTTTCGAGGATCGTGGTCGGGAAAAAGGCCTGGTTTTGCGTTGCGATTTTCATTAATTGCTCTCCTTAGCTTAGAAAGTGACGCCCATTTTGATGCTCAGTTCCGGGTGACGATCGACATACTGCATGTAGCTCTCCGCGCTGGTCGTGAACGTCACCACCGGGTCGATCAGATCCTCGCAGTTGAGATAACCGTTCATCAGCAGTTCCCAGCAGGTCTCTTCGATACGCTTGCGGTCCCAGCGCGGATAATCCGGATTTGGCTCGCTGCATGCGCGGGAGAAAACGATCTTCGCATTATTGAAATGGGCTTCACGTCCTAAGTTGAACCCTTCTGCAAAGGGCTTCGCGAAGGCGACATAGGAGATCGTTCCACCGTAGGCCAGGCCACGCAGCGCAGATTGCAGCGCATCGGCAAAGCCGCTGGTTTCAATAATCACGTCGGCCCCCTGCTTGCCGGTCAGTTTTTTGATCTCCAGACCGACATCGGCACCCAGCGGATTCAGGCAGTAATCCGCCCCGTGACGGCGGGCGATATCGCAGCGGTGGGCGATAGGATCGACCCCGATGACCACGGAAGCCCCGGCTTTTTTTGCCAGCTGGATGGCAATCTGGCCGATCGCGCCCAGACCGACCACCACCACGTAATCCCCTACCCGCACGTTGGCATCGCGAACGCCACTCATGGCGAACTGCGCCGGGTCATAGCAGACGGCATTTTTCCACGAGGCGCCCTGCGGCATTTTGCGCAGCTTGTAGTTGTTGACGGCATTGACGATCACCGTCTCCTGCAATGGCCCGTAGCAGCAGACGCTGTCGCCGATATGGTACGCCGTCACATCAGCACCGCATTCGACGATCTCGCCCACAATCATATTGCCCAACTGGAACTTGCCGAATTCGATCCCGCGGGCCGCGCCCTCTTCACGCGGGGTAAACATCTGCCACTTCGCGTTGAACTCTTCATCGATGAAGGGGCTTGCCGCGCGAAAATCCACCACTTCGGTGCCGTGTTTCGGGGCACCAAAGCGGGCGCGAATCTTTACTTCGTGTGCCGCAACCGGACGATCTTCATACTCCACCAGCGCTGCCACACGAGGCGCTGTCGCTACTAACTTTTTCATGACCTACTCCTTGATTAACCTGGCCGCCTCAGCCCTTAACGCCACCGGCGGTCAAACCACTTTTAATAAAACGTTCAGACAGCGCGTACATGATCACCACCGGCAGTGCCGTCACCAGCGAGGCCGCCATCATCCGCCCCCAGATGTAATCCGGGGTGCTGAAGAGCGTGTTCAGCCCAACCGGCAGGGTGAAGTTGCTGGCGCTGGAGAGGAAAATGGAGGCAAACAGATAGTCGTTCCACGCCACCATGAAGCAGTAGACAAAGACCGAGACCAGCCCGGAAATGGCCAGCGGCACGGTGATGCGAAAGATGATTTGCAGCCGGTTGAGGCCATCCATCATCGCGGCTTCTTCTATCTCGTCCGGGATGGTGTCGAAATAGCTGCGCAGCATGAATACCGCCGTCGGCAACGTCTGGGTCACCATGGTGATGATGAGCGCCAGTTCGGTGTCATAGATGCCTAATGCGGTGATAATTTTGAACAGCGGCACCACCAGCAAAATGCCGGAGAACATATAGACGGTGTAAAAGCTCGCATTGATGGTCGCCCGGCCTTTGAAACGCAGTTTGGACAGGGCGTACGCGCCAAGCGTGCCGAGGAAAACGGCAATAACCGACGAGGTGAGCGACACCACCATGCTGTTGCGGAAGTAATCCACAAACGGGAAGATCAGCGGATTAAAGATGTCGACATAATGCTGCAGCGTCCATGCCTGCGGCAGAATGGTCGGGTGCAGCGATATCGCCTCCTTCGCGCTTTTGAATGAGGTCATCAGCATCACGAAGAACGGGAACAGCGTGATAATCAAAAACACCGCCAGTCCCAGATAAAAACCAATACGGCCCAGTACGCGTTTATTTGTTGCCATTGAGGTTTACCCTTTTTCTGGTCAGCAGAATGACGGCGAAGATGATCACAAACAGCACCACAGAAATAGCGGCGGCTTTCCCGAGGTCGTTGAAGGCAAAAGCGGTTTTGTAGAGATAAACGCCCAGAATATCGACCTTGGTGGTCAGCAGATACACATCCGCAAACATGTAGAACATCCAGATGGTTCGCAGGGTGATGACCGTAGCCAGCACCGGCATAATCGCCGGCAGCGTGACGATGCGAAACCTCTGCCAGGCGTTGGCTCCGTCCATCTCTGCCGCTTCGTACAACGACTTATCGATGGTCTGCAAAATCGCCAGGAACGAGATAAAGGCGTACGGGAAATAGCGCCAGATGGCGAACAGCACCACCAGCACAAAACTGCTGCCCGGGTTGTCGAACCACAGCGGGGCCTGGTCATAGAGATGCAGCAGATCCACCCCCAGGTAATTCACAATGCCGTAGCCGTTGTTGAACATGTATTTCCAGGCGAACACCAGCGAGATCGACGGCGTCACGTAGGAGAGGATCACCAGGGAACGCGCCGTTTTGCGCAGGCGAAACTCCCGGTTAAAGAAGATGGCGACGGCCAGCCCCATCCCGGTACTCCCCAGCACCACCAGCGCCGTATACCAGAAGGTCATCCATAACGAGTGCCAGAAGGCCGGATCACTCAGGATGCGGATGTAGTTATCCAGCCCGACAAACACGGCGCTCACCCGCGGGTTTAACGGCAAGCGTAAAAAACTGATTTCAATGTTGGAAATCATTGGCCAGGCCACCAGGCCCCCCAGCAAAATCAGGCTGGGGGCCAACAGCAGCATGGCGAAAGGCATATCTGAACGACCAGAAAACAACGTCTTCATAATTCCCTTCCGCAGCGCGCCTATCGTTGTGAAATCAGGTCAGTCAGTCGCTTCTGACTGTTGCTTAACGTTGCGCTGAGGTCCTGTTGCCCCACCGTCACGTTATGCACCATAGAGCTGATGATGCCGGACCCCGTTACGTCGCCCATGCGGGTGAAGTTCTTGTCGCCCACCGCGCCAAAAACCTGCACATTCGGGAACTGCGAGATCAGTTCGTAAGGCAACTGGCCAAAGGCTTTAATCACCTCGTTGTTTTTCCAGGTATCGGTACCGACCACCAGCTTATTCACCGGCAGCGCGGCGCCCGGAGACATCATCACCCAGTCCGTGGCGTTTTGAGCCTGCTCCATCCAGATGACAAACTTCTCTGCAGCTTTGGTCTCTTCTTCGGCCTGTCCGGTGGTGATGGTCAGCGACGTGACCATGCCGTAGACGGCGGAAGATTTTTCAGTCGGCACGACAAACCCAAGGTTGGCGGGATCTCCATCTTTGTAGACAGCCGGAAGGATATAGGTGGAGTAAACGGCCATCGGCGCAGAGCCGTTCATAAAGGCGTCCTTGATCTCCATAACGTCGTTCGAGCCCGGCATGGTTGTGGCTGCCAGACGTTTATAAAACGCCAGCGCGTTGGACATTTCCGGTGTATCGATTTCGACATCGCCTTTGGCATTAAACACGTTTGCACCACCCGAGAGGGCAAACTGCGAGAACGCTTGCTCCGTCATGACGCTTTCCGCGGTGGGCAGGGCGATGCCGTAATGCTTTTTGGCCGGATCGTTGAGCTTCTGGCTGGCTTTCAACAGCGCTTCCCAGTTTTGCGGCTCCTCAATGCCCGCAGCCGCGAGGACATCTTTGTGATACCAGACGCCGGACAGCCAGGCGCTGATGGGCACCCCTGTCCAGGCTTCGCCGTCTTCCGTGCGCACCACCCGCAGGATGCCGTCGTAGAAAGTGTTTTCGCCTACGGCTTTAATGGCTTCGCCAATCGCCACGCGATCCAGCAACTGCTCCTTGTCCATAACCTTGGCGTAATCATGGCTGACCTCTATCACTTCCGGCAGCGCGCCGGTGCGGGCCAGGGTAATCACCTTGGTGTTGTAGGCATCCTCTTCCACCGGGACCTGTTTCACCCTGATGGTGGGATTCTCTTTTTCGAATTTCTCAATCAGTTTGGTGATAACTGCCTGACGCTCCTGTTCCACCGAGGAGTGCATAAACTCGATGGTGACGGCCGTTTTTTTGTCTTCCTTGCAGCCTGATAACAGGGCGCACGAAACCAGTGCTGAAATCAGCACAATCCTGGGCATTTTCATTTTTAAGGTCCTTTTTAGTTTTCTTTAATCCACATGACCTGCCATGGATTAAGGGTCAGAGTAGTACCGTTAATAGCGTTTCCGGCGATCAATTCCCTGCCGGTATTAATATCTGTATAAAGGTTTTGATATTGATTACTGAAGTTAAACAAGGCTGTAATGCGCTCGCCGTTCGTTGCGATGCGAATAATCTTAAAAATATGCTCACCGACGGTTTCAAACATTGCTTCACTGTCCGGATGGAATGCTTTTTCCGCCCGGCGCAGCGCGATTAACTCGCTTAATTTATGATATATACCATGTCGGATATTATTATGATCAACGAGCTCGCCGTCGATTTCCCCGGCAACGTATTTTCTGCGGTTAATCGCCCTGTTATATCCCAGACGCTCAACTCCGCCATAATCATTACGTGAACCAAGAATACTCTGAATATAGATTGCCGGAACGCCAGGGAAACTTAACAGCACAGCGTGCGCCAGTATAAATCGGGCAATGCGTTGATGATTGTCACTCTCCTTATGGCTTAGCGCATCGAGATAAGTGACATTTATTTCATACGGGCTTCGCGTGCCATCAGGATTATTTTTCCAGTTAACCAATGCACCTTCATTCTGGAGTATTTCTACCAGAGAGAGAATTTCGGTCTCAGGTAAGATACCGCGTAGCGGATTGAGACCTATGCCGTCGTGCGACGCCAAAAAGTTGAACCAGGTAGTTTGCTGCGAAGGCAGCTTCAGCGATGCCGCCCACTCGCAAAGAGCCCGGACATCCTGACGATGAACGGCATGCAGGACAAGCGGAGGTAATGAGAACTGATACACCATCTGCGCTTCATTTTCGCCATCACCAAAGTAAGAGATGTTGTCTTTGTGCGGTACGTTGGTCTCGGTGATCAGCACCGTGCCCGGCGCCACCCTGTCAGAAATGGCGCGGAAAAGCTGGATAAGACGGTGGGTATTCTCAAGATGAATGCAGCTTGTGCCTGGTATCTTCCACATAAATCCGACGGCATCCAGACGGATATAACTTGCCCCTTCAACAAGGTAATGAAGCAGCACATCCACCATTGCGATCAGCACCTGAGGCGAGGCGAAATTGAGATCGACCTGGTCCTCGCTGAAGGTGGTCCACAGGTGACGGACGGTTCCGTCACGAAGGGTGAACGGCGTCAACAGCGGCAATGCCCGGGGGCGCGTGACAGCCGACAGGTCGGTTTCAGGATCGACTGAAATAAAGAAGTCTTCATAGCCAGGCGTTTGATTAAGATAATTTGCAAACCACTGACTTTTTGCCGACATATGGTTGCACACGAAATCAAACATTAAATTAGTTGACTGCTTTAATTCAGCAATATCATTCCATGTTCCAGTTTCAGGGGCGACGGCGTGATAATCAATCACGGAAAAACCATCGTCAGAAGACCAGGGGTAAAAAGGCAGAAGATGGACATGAGAAAAGGAACGAGCCAGCCACTCATTATAAAATTGGGTAAATACCGGCAGTGCTTCCTTCCCTTTCGCAGTGAACTGATCGCCATAGGTAATCAGGACAACATCTTTTTCATCCCAACCCGTTTTACGCTTTTCAGTAATTACAGAGCAAGATTTTTCGATTTTCTCAAACAGCACAGCTAAGTGCGCTTCAGAAAAAGATTCCCCGTAAACCAAACTGATTAAATTCTTAATTTTAGTGTTCACATTGTTTTCCATGGTAGCGGTCCCACGGAGTGGCAATCTACTCCCATGAAAAATGTCTGTCAACGGACCAGCAGGCAGAAAAAGAGGTTCGCAAACCAGCTCAGCGCATTAATGTGAACTGCCGCAAATAAAGAGGGAAAAAAGGTGAAAAGCGTTACAAGTCCTTTCCGGATTAAGGAAAGGACTCATTTAATGGGGGATCAGGAGAAATAACGGCGGGAAACGCGGGTCGCGAGCTTCTTCAGTAACGGCTCCAGCGCGACGGCCAGCAACATTCTTACCGGCTTACGGGCGACCGATTTAATCGCCCAGCCCGCTACGCCCGCGGGACCGTAACGCAGTGCGGTCAGTAATACCAGCTTCCCTGCGATTTTCATGCCCGGCTTAACGCGCTGCCCGGCCTGTTGCCAGCGTTGGTTCATATCAGGTCTCTCAGTTAAAGCTGACGAAAACGGCTTCGCAGCGTAAAGGTGTCCGAGGTGACGTACCGCTCCATTTCCCGCAGGCGCTTTTCGCCTGCCGACAGTTCGGCATCCACCGCATCCAGTAATTCACTGCTGGTGGGGGCATTTTCATCGCTCATCGCGCCGTCCGGCATCGGGTCCAGCACGAAGGATAAGATGATATAGGCCACCAGGGTAATAAAGGCCAGGCCAAAGAAAATGGAGAGCACCGTCACCACGCGTACCAGTTTCACCGGCACGTCGAGGTAATGCGCCAGCCCGGCACAGACGCCGCGTACCATCCCCTGCTGGGGAATACGCCACAATTTTTTATTCAGGTTCAGAGCCATTAGCGATCCCTCCAGTTCGGATGTTCCGCATCCAGGATCGCTTCCAGCGCCTGAATACGTTCGCGCATTTTATTTGCGTCCTGAGTTAATTGCGCCAGGCGCTGGTGTTCGCTTTGCGACAGCTCTCCCCGGGAAGAACGGTTACTGTAGTGCAGCCACAACCAGATCGGCAGGACAAACAGCACGAAAATGGTCAGCGGAATGGCAAGAAAAAGCGCGCTCATGTCTACTCCTTGTTTTATGAGTGGCGGCGCCAGCAGGCGCCGCAGTCGTTATTATTGATTGTCTTGTTTCATTCTGGCCTTCAGTGCGGCCAGTTGCTCGCTGATTTCATCATCCGCTTTCAGATCGGCAAACTGCTGATCCAGCGTTTTCTGTTTGCCAAAGCTGTGGCTTTCCGCCTCGGCTTCCATCTGATCGATACGGCGTTCGAAGGATTCGAAGCGGGCCATCGCCTCGTCAATCTTGCCGCTGTCGAGCTGACGGCGCACGTCGCGCGAAGAGTTGGCGGCCTGGTGACGCAGCGTCAGGGCCTGCTGACGGGCGCGTGTTTCGCTCAGCTTGTTCTCCAGCTCCGCAATCTCTTTCTTCATGCGGGTGAGCGTTTCATCCACCAGGGTCACTTCCTGTTCCAGGGTAGCGACGATATCGGTCAGCTTCTGTTTTTCGATCAGCGCAGAGCGGGCCAGATCGTCTTTATCTTTGCGCAGCGCCAGCTCCGCTTTTTCCTGCCATTCGGCCTGCTGGGCGGTCGCCTGCTCAATACGGCGCGTCAGCTGTTTCTTTTCAGCCAGCGCCCGGGCAGAGGTGGAGCGCACTTCGACCAGCGTATCTTCCATCTCCTGAATCATCAGACGGACCAGCTTCTGCGGATCTTCCGCCTTTTCCAGCAGCGAGTTGATGTTGGCGTTCACGATGTCGGCAAAACGAGAAAAAATACCCATAATTGAATCCTCACATTTTCTGTTATCGGGCTGAGCCCTGCTGTTTAGCTAATACAATTCCCGTGCCAGTTTTTTATCTTGTTGATTTTACGCGAGGTGATTGCTTTTTCGCCCATCCCGGCCTACTCTCGCTTAGTGAATCACACCAATAAGTGGTTAATTTCATCATGGCTGAATTTAAAGATACATTACTGGGGGAAGCCAACAGCTTTCTCGAAGTGCTGGAGCAGGTCTCCAGGCTGGCGCCGCTGAATAAGCCAGTGCTGATTATCGGCGAGCGTGGCACGGGTAAAGAGCTGATTGCCAACCGCCTTCATTACCTCTCCGGGCGCTGGGATGGACCCTTTATCTCCCTGAACTGCGCCGCGCTGAATGAAAATTTGCTCGATACCGAACTCTTTGGCCACGAGGCGGGGGCCTTTACCGGCGCGCAGCGTCGCCATCCCGGCCGCTTTGAACGCGCCGATGGCGGCACGCTGTTCCTGGATGAGCTTGCGACCGCCCCGATGCTGGTGCAGGAAAAATTGCTGCGGGTCATTGAGTATGGCGAACTGGAGCGCGTGGGCGGCAGCCAGCCGCTGCAGGTAAACGTGCGCCTGGTGTGCGCCACGAACGCCAATCTGCCGGAGATGGTCGAGCAGGACAGGTTCCGTGCCGACCTGCTGGACCGGCTGGCGTTTGACGTCGTCAACCTGCCGCCGCTGCGCGAACGGCGCAGCGATATCATGCTGCTGGCCGAGCAGTTTGCCATTCAGATGTGCCGCGAGCTGGGTCTGCCGCTGTTTCCCGGCTTCAGCCAGCACGCCCGGGAAACGCTGCTGGACTACCGCTGGCCGGGCAATATTCGTGAGCTGAAAAACGTGGTTGAGCGCTCCGTCTACCGCCACGGCAGCAGCGAAACCGAGCTGGATGAGATTGTGATCGATCCTTTTCATCGTCCTGCGCGGTCGCCTGTCAGTAAACCTCAATCTGCAAGCCCCACTCTGCCGCTGGATTTGCGACTGTTCCAGCAGGAACAGGAGAAGCAGTTGCTGGAACAGAGCCTGCGCGAGGCGAAATTTAATCAGAAACGCGCGGCTGAACTGCTGGGCCTGACCTACCATCAGTTAAGGGCATTGCTCAAAAAGCATCAGATGCGCTGAGATATTCAGCACTTATCCGCAGACATTTTTACGAAGCAGGTGTAAGTGCGATACACTTTGCAGATCGTCACTAAAAACCTTAAAAATTATGCGTCTGGTTTTCTCATCCCTGATTGCGCTCGGTCTGCTCAGTAGCCAGGCCTTTGCCGCGCCTGAGCAGGCGGATAGCGCGGATATTCGCGACAGCGGCTTTGTCTACTGCGTAAGTGGGCAGGTCAATACCTTCAATCCGCAAAAAGCGAGCAGCGGCCTGATCGTCGACACCCTCGCCGCCCAGCTCTATGACCGCCTGCTGGATGTGGATCCTTATACCTATCGTCTGGTGCCGGAGCTGGCTGAAAGCTGGGAAGTGCTGGACAGCGGTGCCACGTACCGTTTTCGTCTGCGCGATGACGTCAGCTTCCAGACCACACCGTGGTTTAAGCCCACCCGCAAACTCAATGCGGATGATGTGGTTTTCACCTTCCAGCGCATTTTTAACCGCAACCATCCGTGGCACTACGTTAATGGCGGCAACTTCCCCTACTTCGATAGCCTGCAGTTTGCCGACACGGTGAAGAACGTGCGCAAACTGGATAACAGAACGGTGGAGTTCACCCTGGCGCGCCCGGACGCCTCTTTCCTGTGGCATCTGGCGACGCACTACGCCTCGGTGATGTCTTCCGAGTACGCCACCCAGTTGACCCTGCAGGATAAAATGGAGCTGATGGACCGCCAGCCGGTAGGCACCGGGCCATTCCAGGTTGAGGAGTACCGGGCCGGGCAGTACGTGCGTCTGGCGCGCCATGAGAAATTCTGGCGCGGCACGCCACTGATGCCGCAGGTGGTGGTGGATTTAGGCTCCGGCGGAACAGGGCGTCTGTCGAAACTGCTCACCGGCGAATGCGATGTTCTGGCATGGCCCGCCGCCAGCCAGCTCACCATCCTGCGCGACGATCCGCGCCTGCGTCTGACCCTGCGCCCGGGCATGAATATCGCCTATCTGGCCTTCAACACCAACAAGCCGCCGCTGAACAACCCGGCCGTTCGCCACGCCCTGGCGCTGGCGATCAATAACCAGCGCCTGATGCAGTCCATTTATTACGGTACCGCCGAAACCGCCGCCTCAATCTTGCCCCGCGCCTCGTGGGCTTACGATAGCGAGGCTAAAATTACTGAATACAATCCGGATAAATCACGCGAACAGCTGAAGGCGCTGGGGGCTGAAAACCTCACCCTGCAGCTGTGGGTACCCACCAGCTCCCAGGCCTGGAACCCCAGCCCGCTGAAAACCGCCGAGCTGCTGCAGGCAGACCTCGCGCAGGTGGGGGTCAAAGTCGTGATTATCCCGGTAGAAGGCCGTTTTCAGGAGGCGCGCCTGATGGACATGAACCATGATTTGACCCTGACAGGCTGGGCGACAGACAGTAACGACCCGGACAGTTTCTTCCGTCCGCTGCTGAGCTGTGCGGCGATTGATTCCCAGACCAACTACGCCCACTGGTGCAACCGCGAGTTTGACGACATCCTGCGTAAAGCGCTGTCGACCCAGCAGCTGGCGGCGCGCATCGATGCCTATGATGAAGCGCAAATTATTCTCGCCAAAGAGCTGCCGGTGCTGCCGCTGGCCTCGTCCCTGCGGCTGCAGGCTTATCGCTACGATATCAAAGGCCTGGTGCTCAGCCCGTTTGGTAATGCATCGTTTGCCGGGGTCTCCCGCGTGAACCAGGAAGAGGTGAAAAAACCGTGATTATTTTTACCTTACGTCGGCTGCTGTTGCTGCTGATCACCCTCTTCTTCCTGACCTTTGTCGGCTTCAGTCTGAGCTACTTTACCCCTCACGCGCCGCTCCAGGGTGCTTCCTTGTGGAATGCGTGGTGGTTCTGGTTTGAAGGGGTGCTGCACTGGGACTTCGGCGTCTCCAGCATTAACGGCCAGCCCATCGCCGAGCAGCTGAAAGAGGTGTTCCCCGCCACCATGGAGCTGTGCATCCTGGCCTTTGGCTTTGCGCTGGTCGTGGGGATCCCGGTCGGAATGCTCGCCGGGATCACCCGCAACAAGTGGCAGGACAAGCTGATCAGCGCGTTTGCCCTGCTCGGGTTTTCGGTTCCCGTCTTCTGGCTGGCGCTACTGCTGACCCTCTTTTTCTCCTTGACGCTGGGCTGGCTGCCGGTGTCCGGGCGTTTTGACCTGCTGTACGCGGTGAAAACCGTGACCGGATTCGCCATTATTGACGCCTGGCTCTCAGATTCGGTCTGGCGGCATGAGATGATCATCAGCGCCGTGCGCCACATGGTGTTACCGGTGCTGGCGCTCGCCGTGGCACCGACCACGGAGGTGATCCGCCTGATGCGCATCAGCACCAGCGAAGTCTTTGACCAAAATTATGTCAAAGCTGCCGCCACGCGCGGGTTGTCTCGGTTTACCATTTTACGTCGCCACGTGTTGCATAATGCCCTGCCGCCGGTGATCCCGCGTCTTGGCCTGCAGTTCTCCACCATGCTGACGCTGGCGATGATCACCGAGATGGTCTTCAGCTGGCCCGGTCTCGGTCGCTGGCTGATTAACGCCATTCGCCAGCAGGACTATGCCGCAATCTCCGCGGGCGTAATGGTGATTGGCGCGCTGGTGATCATCGTTAACGTGATCTCCGATATTCTGGGCGCTATGGCTAACCCGCTGAAACATAAGGAATGGTATGCCTTACGATAGCGTTTATAGTGAAAAGCGCACGCCCGGTGCGTTGCGCACCGTGTGGCGTAACTTCTATGGCGACACCACGGCGATGATCGGCCTGTACGGCTGCGGCGGCCTCGCGCTGCTGTGCATCCTCGGATCCTGGTTTGCGCCCTACGGCATCGACCAGCAGTTCCTCGGCTACCAGCTGCTGCCGCCGTCCTGGTCTCGCTACGGCGAAGTCTCCTTTTTCCTCGGCACTGACGACCTCGGGCGCGATGTGTTAAGCCGTCTGCTGAGCGGTGCCGCGCCGACGGTGGGCGGCGCCTTTGTGGTCACGCTGGCCGCCACGCTGTGTGGTCTGCTGTTAGGCATTGTTGCCGGCGCGACCCACGGTCTGCGCTCGGCGGTGACGAACCATATTCTTGATACGCTGCTGTCGATCCCCTCGCTGCTGCTGGCGATTATCGTGGTGGCTTTTGCCGGACCGCATCTGACCCACGCCATGTTTGCGGTGTGGCTGGCGCTGCTGCCGCGCATGGTACGTTCGGTCTACAGCCTGGTGCATGATGAGCTGGAAAAAGAGTACGTGGTGGCCGCCCGTCTCGATGGCGCCACCACCTTAAATATTCTGTGGTTCGCGGTGCTGCCCAATATCGCCTCCGGGATGGTCACGGAAATTACCCGCGCCCTGTCGATGGCGATCCTCGATATTGCTGCCCTCGGTTTTCTCGATCTTGGCGCACAGCTGCCCTCTCCGGAATGGGGCGCAATGCTGGGCGACGCGCTGGAACTGATCTACGTAGCGCCCTGGACGGTGATGCTGCCGGGTGCGGCAATTATGATTAGCGTATTACTGGTGAACCTGCTTGGCGACGGGATCCGTCGCGCCATTGTGGCGGGGGTGGAATAATGCCGTTACTGGATATTCGCAATCTGACGATTGAATTTAAAACCGGCGAAGGCTGGGTCAAAGCGGTCGATCGCGTCAGCATTACCCTGAGCGAGGGCGAGATCCGCGGTCTGGTGGGGGAATCAGGTTCGGGCAAGAGTCTGATTGCGAAAGCGATCTGCGGCGTGGCGAAAGATAACTGGCGCGTCACCGCCGACCGTATGCGTTTCGATGATATCGACCTGCTGCGCCTTTCCGCTCGCGAGCGGCGTAAGCTGGTAGGTCACAACGTGTCGATGATTTTCCAGGAGCCGCAATCCTGTCTCGATCCGTCGGAGCGGGTAGGCAAGCAGCTGATGCAGAACATCCCCGGCTGGACCTATAAGGGCCGCTGGTGGCAGCGTTTTGGCTGGCGCAAACGCCGGGCCATCGAGCTGTTACACCGGGTGGGGATTAAGGATCATAAAGACGCCATGCGCAGCTTCCCGTATGAGCTGACCGACGGTGAGTGTCAGAAAGTGATGATCGCCATTGCGCTGGCCAACCAGCCGCGCCTGCTGATCGCCGACGAACCGACCAACGCCATGGAGCCCACCACCCAGGCGCAAATTTTCCGCCTGCTCACCCGGCTTAACCAGAACAACAACACCACCATTTTGCTGATCAGCCATGACCTGCAGATGCTGAGCAAATGGGCGGACAAGATTGACGTGATGTACTGCGGACAGACCGTAGAGACCGCCGGCAGTGAAGACCTGATCACCACACCGCATCACCCTTATACCCAGGCGCTGATCCGTGCGATCCCCGATTTTGGCAGCTCCATGCCGCATAAAAGCCGCCTGAATACTCTGCCGGGCGCTATTCCGCTGCTGGAGCACCTGCCGATTGGCTGTCGTCTGGGACCGCGCTGTCCATATGCTCAGCGTAAATGCATTGAAACCCCGCGCCTGGCCGGGGCAAGGAACCATCTGTATGCCTGCCATTTCCCGCTGAACATGGAGAGAGAGTGACATGGTCGAAACCCTGCTGGAAGTGCGCAATCTGAGTAAGACCTTTCGCTATCGCACCGGCTTATTCCACCGTCAGACCGTCGAAGCGGTTAAGCCGCTGAGCTTTACCCTGCGCGAAAAGCAGACTCTGGCGATCATTGGTGAGAATGGCTCCGGGAAATCAACGCTGGCGAAAATGCTGGCCGGGATGATCGAGCCTTCCGATGGTGAAGTGCTGATTGACGACCATCTGCTGAAATTTGGCGATTACTCGTTCCGCAGCCAGCGGATCAGGATGATTTTTCAGGATCCGTCGACGTCGCTGAACCCGCGCCAGCGTATCTCGCAGATCCTCGATTTTCCGCTGCGTCTGAATACCGACCTTGAGCCGGAGGCGCGGCGTAAACAGATTATCGAGACCCTGCGAATGGTTGGGCTGCTGCCCGATCACGTCAGCTATTATCCGCACATGCTGGCACCGGGACAGAAACAGCGTCTAGGTCTGGCCCGCGCGCTGATCCTGCGTCCAAAAGTGATCATCGCCGACGAAGCGCTGGCCTCGCTGGATATGTCGATGCGTTCACAGTTAATCAACCTGATGCTGGAATTGCAGGAAAAACAGGGTATCTCGTATATCTACGTGACCCAGCATCTGGGAATGATGAAGCACATCAGCGATCAGGTGCTGGTGATGCATGAGGGCTCGGTGGTGGAGCGCGGCAGTACCGCCTCGGTGCTGGCCGCACCGCTTCACGATTTGACCAAACGTTTAATTGCCGGCCATTTTGGCGAAGCCTTAACCGCCGATGCCTGGCGAAAAGATCGCTGACCCGCCCCGTGTGGAGTGGTCGGATTAACACTGTACGCGACACATGCTATTATCGCCGCGTTTTAACGACGGTTGTCCAAACAGATGACGGCCGCCACAACAATGAATATAAGGATTAAGAGCTATGGGTTTTCTTTCCGGTAAGCGTATTCTGGTGACTGGCGTTGCCAGCAAACTGTCCATCGCATACGGCATCGCACAGGCTATGCATCGCGAAGGCGCTGAGCTGGCATTCACCTACCAGAACGACAAGCTGAAAGGCCGCGTAGAAGAGTTTGCCGCGCAGCTGGGTTCCAGCATTGTTCTGGAATGCGACGTTGCACAAGATGAAAGCATCGATGGCATGTTCGCTGAGCTGGCAAAAACCTGGCCGAAATTTGACGGTTTCGTTCACTCCATCGGCTTTGCACCGGGCGACCAGCTGGACGGCGACTACGTGAACGCAGTCACCCGTGAAGGCTTTAAAATCGCACACGACATCAGCTCCTACAGCTTTGTAGCGATGGCAAAATCCTGCCGCTCCATGCTGAACCCAGGCGCTGCCCTGCTGACCCTGTCCTACCTGGGTGCTGAGCGCGCAATCCCTAACTACAACGTGATGGGTCTGGCGAAAGCCTCTCTGGAAGCCAACGTACGCTACATGGCGAACGCGATGGGTCCAGAAGGCGTGCGCGTAAACGGTATCTCTGCGGGTCCAATCCGTACTCTGGCTGCTTCCGGCATCAAAGACTTCCGTAAAATGCTGGCACACTGCGAAGCGGTTACCCCAATCCGTCGCACCGTGACCATCGAAGACGTGGGTAACTCCGCGGCATTCCTCTGCTCTGACCTCTCTGCTGGCATCTCCGGCGAAGTGGTTCACGTTGACGGCGGTTTCAACATCGCTGCAATGAACGAGCTGGAAATCAAATAAGTTCGTTACCTTCCCGCTCCGGCGGGAAGGTTCGCCTCCCGTTCCGCCCCCGCTTTCCCCTCGTTATTCCGTTCCGCTATTTGTTATCACCTAACAATATTTTTCCGCTTATCCACCTTACGCCAGGATATTGATCGCCATTTTGAGATCAAGGAACGCACATGGAACAACGCCGTATTTCTGGCAAAGGCCACTGGTATCATGAGACCCAGTCCAGTAGCAGCCCGACGGAAGTCCTGCCTTTGGTTCCCGAAGCCGCACAGGTCGCGGATCGTTTTTTGCTGAACCTCGTTTTACCAGCGACGCTGCTTGCCGCCTGTGAACGCTGGTTAACCCCGGCCCGGACGCTGTGCGACCTCTTTTTCCCGCGTACCCTGACGGTTACCCGACTGCGCACGTTGAGCGCGTATGACCGTTTCAGCACCGCCCTGACCGTGGCGCAGGTCTGCGGCGTGCAGCGTCTGTGTAACCACTACGCCGCCCTCCTCGCCCCGCTCCCCGGCCCCGACTCCTCCCGTGAAAGCAATCGCCGCCTCGCCCAAATCACTCAGTATGCCCGCCAGCTTGCCAGCTCGCCGGACGTGATCGACAGCAAAGCGCAGCAGGGGCTCGATGAAGTGGGCCTGACGGTATATGACATTGTCACCATCAACCAGATTATCGGCTTTGTCGGCTTTCAGGCGCGCGTGGTGGCAGTCTTTCAGGCTCTGCTCGGCCACCCTGTTCGCTGGCTGCCGGGACACCACATTCAGCCTCACGCCCTGCCCGACGATAACACTTTGAATACATGGCAGCCCGCCGTACCGGGGGTCGAGCGATGTCAGGCCAGCCCACAGCAGCTGGCGTCCCTTGAACGCTGGCAGGAGGAGCCGCTACTGCAGCAGCTTACACCGGTGTTGTGTCATGAACCGGCAATCCTCGATCAAACAGGTGAAATTCTGGTCAGTGGCATTCACGCAGAATATGAAAACGACGAGTCGGTAAAGCGTGCCGTAGAGCAACTGGCGCGATCGCCGGACCAGTTTAGCGCCGCGCAGTTTACCCCGCTGACGAATGACGGGCAGCCGCCGGTACAGGCCATCAACCTGCTTACCTGGAGCGCTTTTTGCGGCTGGCTGAACCGGCTGAAAATCGCCATCGGCAGGGGCGAATAACCACACTAATGACCTAAAGAGCGCTTGCTGTAACAGTGAGATTCGCGTAAAACTGTCAGCCGCTCATATGGCTACGAAAATAGATCACTATGCTCCAGGACAACCCGCTGCTAGCGCAGCTTAAACAGCAACTGCATTCCCAGACGCCACGCGCTGAAGGGGTCGTAAAAGCCACGGAAAAAGGCTTTGGCTTCCTTGAAGTCGATGCGCAGAAAAGTTACTTCATTCCGCCTCCGCAGATGAAGAAGGTGATGCACGGCGATCGTATTACGGCCGTGATCCATAGCGAAAAGGATCGTGAATCCGCCGAGCCTGAAGAATTAATTGAACCCTTCCTGACCCGTTTTGTGGGTAAGGTACTGAGAAAAGATGACCGTCTGTCCATCGTTCCGGACCATCCTCTGCTGAAAGACGCCATCCCCTGCCGCGCTGAACGTGGCGTGACTCATGATTTCAAAGAAGGTGACTGGGCCGTGGCAGAAATGCGCCGTCATCCTCTGAAGGGCGATCGCGGTTTTTATGCTGAACTGACCCAGTTTATTACCTTCGGCGAAGACCATTTCGTGCCGTGGTGGGTCACTCTCGCACGCCATAACCTCGAAAAAGAGGCCCCTGAAGGGGCAGCGACGGAGATGCTGGACGAAGGTCTGGAGCGTCGCGATCTGACCGCCCTCAATTTTGTCACCATCGACAGCGCCAGCACCGAAGATATGGACGATGCGCTGTATGTTGAAGAGCAGGCTGACGGCAAACTGCTGTTAACCGTAGCGATTGCCGATCCTACGGCCTGGATCGCTGAAGGTACACCGCTTGATAACGCGGCCAAAATCCGTGCCTTTACCAACTATCTGCCGGGCTTCAACATCCCGATGCTGCCGCGTGAGCTGTCTGATAATTTATGCTCGCTGCGCGCCAACGAAGTGCGCCCGGTCCTGGCCTGCCGCATGACCATCGCTGCCGACGGCACGATTGAAGAGAACATCGAGTTCTTTGCCGCGCTTATCGAATCGAAAGCCAAGCTGGTATATGACGAGGTCTCTGACTGGCTGGAAAATAGCGGCACCTGGCAGCCAGAATCTGATGCTATTGCCGAACAAATCCGCCTGCTGCAGCGCGTCTGCCTGAGCCGCAGCGAATGGCGTAAAACCCATGCGCTGGTGTTCAAGGATCGTCCTGACTACCGCTTCATTCTCGGTGAAAAAGGCGAAGTGCTGGATATCGTTGCTGAACCACGTCGCATCGCTAACCGTATTGTTGAAGAGTCGATGATTGCGGCCAACATCTGTGCGGCCCGCGTCCTGCGCGACAAGCTCGGTTTCGGCATCTATAACGTGCATACCGGCTTCGACCCGGCCAACAGCGAAGCGCTGGCGGCCCTGCTGAAAACGCACGACGTGCATGTGGATCCGCAGGAAGTCCTGACCCTGAACGGCTTCTGTAAACTGCGCCGTGAACTGGATGCTCAGCCGTCTGGTTTCCTCGACAGCCGCATCCGTCGTTTCCAGTCTTTCGCGGAGATCAGCACCGAGCCAGGCCCGCACTTTGGCCTGGGTCTGGAAGCCTACGCCACCTGGACGTCGCCGATTCGTAAGTATGGCGATATGGTTAACCACCGCCTGCTAAAAGCGATCGTCAAAGGCGAAACCATTGCCCGTCCGCAGGACGACGCTACCGTGCAAATGGCCGAGCGTCGTCGCCTTAACCGCATGGCGGAACGTGATGTCGGTGACTGGCTGTATGCCCGCTTCCTGAAAGACAAAGCCGGAACCGACACCCGTTTTGCCGCTGAGATCATCGATATCAGCCGTGGCGGCATGCGCGTGCGTCTGGTAGATAACGGCGCCGTGGCCTTCATTCCAGCGCCGTTCCTGCACGCCGTGCGGGACGAACTTGTCTGCAGCCAGGAAAACGGCACCGTGCAGATCAAAGGTGAAGTGGCGTATAAAGTGACCGAAGTTATTGACGTGACTATCGCTGAAGTGCGCATGGAAACACGCAGCGTTATCGCCCGCCCTGCTGTCTGATTGTTGTCTGCTTAAAGGTCGGTTCACTCATTGCGGGTGAGCCGATTTTTTTTGTATTAACCTCACATTCATCATTTTTCCTTACCATTACCCCCCACAAATTCCGAAAAGCGATCACACTTATTAACGATAATCTGTTGAACTTCATAAGGTGTGACCGGAATATTCATTCGTCTGTATCCTTTTTTGCTAATCTCGTTCTAATATAAGAATACTGGGAAAAAACAATAAGTTTAGCTCGGCATTACCGCTATTTTAACGCGATTAAACCGACTGGAAATGCACGATGTGTGCAATTAAGTGCGCCTGGGAGAGAGCATGATTGACGATCTGGAGCAAAATTTGCTGTTTCGTTACATGGGCACCCACAGTCCCTGGTGGCGACTGACGGCGGACAGCAATGCGCTCCATCTTGCGGCCAGCGAAAGCGCCGAGACCACTCAGGTGGTGGCGCTGACTGACGAGCAGGCCGACAGTATTCGCCAGATGACGGTCATCACCTCCAGCATCACCATGACGCTCTCCCTGTACGGAACTGATGTGCCGGTGCACCTCGTGGGCCGTAAAACCACTAAAAAAGAGTGGGCCGGCACCGCCTCCGCTTGGAATGACACCCCCTCCGTCGCCCGGGATCTGGCCCAGGGTTTATCCTTTGCCGAACAGGTGGTTTCTGAGGCCAACTCGGTGATTGTTATCCTCGATCGGCACGGCAATATTCAACGCTTTAACCGTCTGAGCGAAGAATACACCGGGATGAAAGAGCACGAGGTTATTGGCCAGAACGTCTTTAAACTCTTTATGAGCCGCAGCGAAGCCGCTGCCTCCCGCCGCAATATCAGCGGTTTTTTTCGTGACGGCAGTTCTTATGAAGTAGAGCGCTGGATCAAGACCCGCAAAGGGCAACGGTTATTTCTGTTTCGTAATAAATTTGTGCACAGCGGCAGCGGGAAAAACGAAATTTTTCTTATCTGTTCAGGTACGGATATCACCGAAGAGCGCCGTGCACAGGAACGCCTTCGGGTGCTCGCCAACACCGACACCATTACCGGCCTGCCAAACCGTAACGCCATCCACGATATGATCAGCGAAGCCATCGACACCCGTGGCGATGGCCAGGTCGGCGTGGTCTACCTCGATCTCGATAATTTCAAAAAAGTGAATGACGCCTACGGGCATATGTTTGGCGATCAGCTTTTGCAGGCGGTGGCGCTGGCGATCCTCAGTTGCCTGGAGGATGGGCAGGTGCTGGCGCGTCTCGGCGGCGATGAGTTTATCGTGCTGGCAACCGGCACGTCGCAGAGTGCGCTCGAAGCCATGGCTTCGCGGATCCTCACCCGACTGCGTCAGCCCTTCCGGATTGGTTTAATCGAAGTCTATACCGGCTGTTCGCTGGGTATTTCCCTCGCCCCACAGCACGGCACCGATCGCGAAAGCGTGATCCGCAATGCCGATACCGCGATGTATACCGCAAAAGAGAACGGGCGCGGCACGTTCTGCGTCTTCTCGCCGGAGATGAATCAGCGGGTCTTTGAATATTTGTGGCTGGACACTAACCTGCGCAAAGCGCTGGATAATGACCAACTGGTGATCCACTACCAGCCTAAAATTACCTGGCGCGGCGAGGTGAGAACCCTCGAAGCACTGGTTCGCTGGCAGTCACCGGAGCGCGGGCTGATCCCACCGCTGGAGTTTATCTCCTACGCCGAGGAGTCCGGGCTCATCGTTCCCCTGGGGCGCTGGGTGATGCTCGATGTGGTGCGCCAGGTTGCCAAATGGCGCGACAAAGGTATTAACCTGCGCGTGGCGGTTAACGTCTCGGCCCGCCAGCTGGCGGATCAGACGATTTTCAGCGATCTGAAGCAGGCCTTAAAGGACCTGAATTTTGAGTACTGCCCGATTGATGTCGAGCTGACCGAAAGTTGTCTGATTGAAAACGAAGAGCTGGCGCTGTCGGTGATCCAGCAGTTCAGCAAGCTGGGAGCGCAGATCCACCTTGACGATTTCGGAACGGGTTATTCGTCCCTGTCGCAGCTGGCCCGTTTCCCCATTGATGCCATTAAGCTCGACCAGGCATTTGTCCGGGATATCCATAAGCAGTCGGTATCGCAGTCGCTGGTACGCGCGATTGTTGCGGTCGCTCAGGCGCTGAATTTGCAGGTGATTGCTGAAGGGGTGGAGAGCGCAAAAGAAGACGCCTTTCTGACCAAGAACGGCGTCAACGAACGACAGGGTTTTCTGTTTGCTAAGCCCATGCCCGCTGTCGCATTCGAGCGATGGTTTAAACGTTATCAGGCACGCAACGCGCGTTAACTGGCTTTACGCAGGCCCGATGCGGTGTGGCGATCCTGCAGCAGAACCAGCCGCTGCATGTAGGCCACATCCTTCGGTTGCAGGCAGAATGCCGCATCCACCCAGTCTTCGGTGATATCCATCAATTCGCTGCGCGGCAGCTGCAGGACGCGCTGACGGGCGCGCAGCATCGCTCTGACGCCATTCATTTTGGGTTGTAACGTGTCGATGAAGGTGCGCGTCGCCACGTAGCCCTGGCCAGGTTCAAACAGCACGTCCACCAGCCCGTGTTGCTCGTGCCATTCCGCGGTGTGCGACTCCCCTTTATAGATAAGCTCCTCGGCCAGCTTCATGCCTGAGCGGCGCGCGACCAGCGAGTAGCCTCCCATTCCGGGGAAGAGATTGAAGGCGATCTCCGGGAAACCTAAGCGTGTATCCCGCTGCGCCAGTAAAAAGTGGTGCGCCAACGCGGCCTCAAAGCCTCCGCCCAGCGCACTGCCCTCCACCATCGACAGGGTGATCGCCCCGGTATCAAAGCCCCGCGACGCAGCGTGGACGCAGTCCACACAGGCGCGGGCATAGGCCCGAAGCGCTTCCCGGCGACCATTCTCAATGCAGTCGACAAAGAAGCGTAAATCGCCCCCGGTGTTGTACATATCGGGCACCAGCGAACCTGTCACCCAGAAATCAACCTCAAACCCGGACTGTCGTACCAGCCACGACAGGTTCATGATCTCCTCTATCAGCGCATGATTGAAGCAGGGCCGCGGCTGGGCCCGTAACATCATCCATACGGTACGTCTCTCTTCCTCGTAATAACCGGCGAGTTGGGTGAATCGTACAGAATCAGTGAACAGTTTACAGGTAGCCTGATTGATAATTGTCATAGTCCAATTCCTCATAGAAAAAAGCGCCTTGCGCGCAGAATTAGACTAAGCCACTACTAAAATCCTCTGTATAAAAAAGCATGAAAATATCACTACCATTAATGTGCTTTCGTTAGCACACTTTTTCCCTTCTCTTTTGCCTTCAATTTCTGCATCATTGAATTTATTCACTTTTCATTTAGGGATGAGATTATGTCTGATATCGATGCACTAAAAGTTGCGCAACGTATTGATACTGTGCTGGATATTCTGGTAGCAGGCGATGTGAACTCTGCTCTTCGTAATCTCGAGATATTAAAATCAGAATTACTGACCCTCGCAGGCGAGCAGAAAGACCCCGCTGCAGTACCGCCAAAATCACCGTGGGAAGTTTGACGATCGCATTGCCTCTCGTGTTTATGTCAGTTTTCAACTAACGGCTATGCCGTTTTAATATGGATGCTATGAATTCCCGACAACAAATAATATTACAGATGGTGATCGACACAGGGCGTGTAAGCGTCGTTGATCTGGCCAAAGCGACCGGCGTATCTGAAGTCACCATCCGCCAGGATCTCAATCTTCTGGAAAAAATGAGTTACCTCCGTCGCGCCCACGGCTACGCCGTGCCGCTGGACAGCGAAGATGTCGAGACGCGTATGATGAACAATTACGCGCTGAAACGTGAACTGGCGGAGTTCGCTGCTTCTCTGGTGAATAATGGCGAAACGGTGTTTATCGAGAACGGCAGTTGTAATGCCCTGCTCGCCCGCACGCTGGCTGAACAGAAAGAAGAAGTCACCATCGTGACGGTGAGCAGCTATATTGCTCATCTGCTCAAGGAGACGCGCAGCGAAGTCATTTTGCTGGGCGGCATCTACCAGAAAAAAAGCGAAAGTATGGTTGGCCCACTTACGCGTCAGTATGTTCAGCAGGTCCATTTCAGCAAGGCCTTTATCGGCATTGACGGCTGGCAGCCTGATACCGGCTTTACCGGCCGGGACATGATGCGCTCGGACGTGGTCAATGCGGTGCTGGAAAAAGGCTGTGAGACTATTGTGCTGACCGACAGCTCTAAATTTGGTGCGGTTCACCCTTACACGATGGGCCCGGTCTCGCGTTTCAGTCGGGTGATCACCGACGAAGGCATTAAAGAGGCGCACACCACCAAACTGCAACATGACGGCCTGGTGGTCGATATCGTCAAAAAACCTGCCTGAAGCCGTTTCAACGCCCGAGAATTCGGGCGTCATTCTCCCGCCCTTCGCTCTGAGACTATTCCGAGCAATCCTTTAAGACTATTTACCTGTCGGATCAGTGATAAAGACGTAAAATTATTGTTAGCGATATAACAGGAAGTAACTATCACTTGCGTGATCTTGTAACGCCTGCGCGAACAAGTTTCATGGAAAACGGCTTGAGGGGTATTGGTTTCCACTTAAGCGAAATAATTTCCGTGGATCAATATTTCAGGAGAATGAATTATGACTTTTAACAGCAAAAAATTATCCGCTGCTATGCTGGCCGTTACGCTGGCGTTTTCCCTGAGCGCTTGCTCTAACTGGAGCAAACAAAGCCGTAACACCGCCATTGGTGCGGGTGCAGGCGCAATCGGTGGTTCAGTTCTGACCGACGGAAGCGCGCTGGGTACCCTGGGCGGTGCCGCAGTGGGTGGGATTATCGGTCACGAGGTGAGCAAGTAAATAATATACCGATTGCCACCGCAGTCGTTTGATAATGCCCTGTTATTTCTGGCTTTATCTGAATATATGAATATTAAGCCACGGCTAAGGCCGTGGCTTATTTATTTCTGTAACTGTTAACCGCCAGCTAATTTTACTTTCATGCCTTTAGCTTCCAGCAGAGACTTAATCAGATCCCGCTTGTCGCCCTGAATCTCAATTACGCCATCTTTAACCGACCCACCGCATCCGCATTTTTTCTTTAGCTCAGCGGCAATTTGCGCCAGGGTCGCATCGTCGGCATCAATTCCGGTGACCAGACATACGCCCTTCCCTTTCCGCCCGCTGGTCTGGCGTTGTATACGCACAATGCCATCGCCTTTTGGTCGTTCGGCTACTTCTTTTGGTTCATCGATACGCCCGGTATCCGTTGAATAGACCAGGCGGCTGTTTGTATCGCGCATTATGCCCCCTTATGAAGTGATGCGTTGATAGCTTTCAGGGTTTGCGCCGGATCCGCAGACTGGGTTACCGGTCGTCCAATAACCATATAGTCCACACCCGCCGCCATCGCCTGTTCCGGGGTCATAATGCGACGCTGATCGCCAGCTTCGCTCCCCGCAGGACGGATGCCGGGCGTAACCAGCTTGAAGTCCTGGCCGATAGCGCTCTTAAAGCGAACCGCTTCCTGGGCAGAACAGACAACACCGTCGAGCCCGCAGCTGTGCGTCAGGCGCGCCAGGCGCTCGGCATGTTCTGCCGGTGACAGCGTGATGCCAAGATCCAGTAGGTCGCTGGCTTCCATGCTGGTGAGTACCGTGACGGCAATCAGCAAGGGGGCATCTTTCCCGAATGGCACCAGTGCTTCGCGGGCCGCAGTCATCATGCGCGCGCCTCCGGAAGCGTGGACGTTAACCATCCAGACGCCCAGTTCGGCTGCAGCCGCTACCGCGTGAGCCGTGGTGTTAGGAATATCGTGGAATTTAAGGTCAAGAAAGACATCAAAACCGCGCTGCTGCATATCGCGAACAATTTGTGGGCCAAAGAGCGTGAACATCTCTTTACCGATTTTCAGGCGACAGTCGCGCGGGTCAATGCGATCAACGAACGCTAACGCATTGTCGCGATTGTTGTAATCCAGAGCGACAACAACAGGAGATTCAGTAACTACGCGGGAAGAAGATGAAGCTGCAGACGTCATGACCGGACCTTCTCGTCGATGGGCGCCGCATCGGCGCGGGAATGATAAACGGCGTGCATTCTACCTGCGCATCACAAAAATTAACAGGCTCCATTTTCGTTCCTGCCAGACTACAGCGCGCACGGACCAGATGGATAAAAACCTTGCAGTATGTTGTAACTAATATTGGGCTTTTTTAAAAATTACTGCCCATCGAGGCCGCGAATTGGCTTGATGGTGGACCAGGCACGGCAGGACGGACAGTGCCAGTACAGCGTATAGGCCGTAAATCCACACTTCTGGCAGCGATAGCGCGGCTTGCTGCGCACCTGCTCGCCAACCATGTCGCGCAGTACCATCAGGCTCTCTTTGGCGCGCCCCTCTTCCGCATCATTCAGATGGTAATCCATCAGCTTATGGAAGACGCGCATGGTCGGATGGCGCTGCAGCTGGCGGGTAATATACACCTGTGCCGTGTCACTGCCTTCGTGCTCCTGGACCACATCCGCCAGCATCAGCTCAGCAGCGGCACCGGTGTTCTCTTCCACGCAGCGACGCAGGAAGGCAACCCACTCTTCGGCCATACCCAGTTGCTGATAGCAGGTTTGCAGCATCTCAAGCGTTTCACTGACCAGCTCTTTATCCTGATCGATAACCCGGAGAAGGCTCTCCACCGCTTTCTGGTAATCCCCTTTCGCCATGTAGACGCGCCCCATCATGATGGAGACGCGCGCGCTGCTGCGATCGGCGGTAGCGCCTTTCCGGAGCAGCGCCATCGCCTTGTCCATGTCTTCGTTGCCCATCTGCTGCAGGGCCAGTTCACAGTAGAAGTGGGCGATTTCAACGCGCTGTTTGTCTTTACCGAGTTTCACCAGACGTTCAGCAACGTCGATGGCTTTCTGCCATTCGCTGGTAGCCTGATAGATCTGCAGGAGCTGTTGCAGGGCGCTGATGCGAAAATCGGTCTCATCTACCAGCTGTTTAAACATCTCTTCGGCGCGATCGTATAACCCGGCGGCCATATAGTCGCGGCCAAGCTGCTGTACGGCCAGCAGACGCTGCTCATAGGTTAATGAGGCGCTTTCCATTAAGGTCTGGTGAATGCGGATGGCGCGGTCAACTTCGCCGCGGGAACGGAACAGATTACCGAGAGTCAGGTGGGCCTCAACGGTACCGGTGTCCTCTTTCAGCATCTCGAGGAACAGGTCTACCGCTTTATCCTGTTGGTTACTCAGGAGGAAGTTAACCCCGGCGACATAATCGCGTGAAAGGCGGTTCGCTTCATCCTGTTTATTTTGTTGCGCACTTCTGCGGCCCATATACCAGCCATAGGCTGCGGCTACAGGCAAAAGCAGAAACAACAACTCCAGCATCTTAGATTATTCCTTCGCTACCGGCACACCTGAACTTACCGGAACGTCGGTCGGAGGCGCAATTTGGTTTTCAAGACGTTTAATTTTACGTTCGGCACGGGCAAGCGTTACCCGAACTTTAAGCCAGAACAGACCACAAATCAGCCAGCCGATTGCAAATCCTGCAGCGAACAGTACCGCCAGGAGGCTGGAAATTCGATACTCGCCTTGCGCCAGCAGATAATTAAACGTTACCTGTTGATCGTTTTGCGCGCCCAATGTGACGGAAATGACAAAAATCGCCAACACCAGTAAGAAAATGAGTAAATATTTCACATTACTTCCCGTTATGTGGTTTGAGCGAATAAAGAGTGTTCAACATAGCGTAACCAGCCTTATAAACTACCATTTTCATGACGTGGGCGAAACGGAAAAAGCGTCGCGCCACGTTCAGATCTGCGGCTAAATATGAGAATTTCAACCTCAGTCAGCTTTCTTGCTCTCTGTCGGCGATTTCCCGCTTCTCTTCTGCCGGAGGCGTGAGCGGACCACAGAATCGCTGGGCAAGCCAGGTTGCACAGGTGATGAGCAGCCATGAAATCAGGGTCGCCACCACCAGATCCCGCGGCCAGTGCATGCCAAGCAGCAAGCGGCTTCCCATCACGCCCGTTGCCCAGACCAGCAGTACGATGATGGTCACCGTGCGCCGCCGCGGCCACAGCAGACCTACTCCCAGCAGTGCCCAGCTTGCAGCAAACATGGTATGCCCGGACGGGAAGGCAAACCCGGTCTCTTTCTGCCAGTGTTTACGTAAAAAAGTGGGAATAGTCTGTTGTTCAGCAAGCTGTTCTTTTACCAGCTCACCGCGCGCTTTACGCTTTAAATTGTAGAAGTCGTTCACCGGGACATGGTGAGTTTTTTCCATCCAGACCACGAAAGGACGCGGCTCCTGAACCCGATCCTTGACCCAGGATTTTACGCCCTGACCGATAAGAATGACTCCTGCCAGGATGGCAAAGAGCATGATGGCGGCTCGCAGACGAAAACGCAGGCACCACAAAAACCAGGCGCAAAGAAGTGTGTGGGTGATAATCCCCCAGGGTTGGGTGACCGTCTCCGTTACCCAGAACAGCGCTTTCAACCATCCGCTATTCGCGCCTGGCTGCCACTGCCAGCCCGATATCCATAAAGCCACAGGCATAATAAGCAATATCCCTGCGCCAACCGCCGTGCGGCGGGCTATTGAAAGCATGTCGTCTCCTTTTTTCGATAAGCCTCACAATCATAACCGAAAAATTACAGCTGCGTAAAAATGTCGGATTGTGCGTTTAACGTTCGTTAAGCCGGGCGTGATTAGGTGAACCCGCGCAGCTTGTGGCAAAATAAGACAATACCGACAGCCAAACAGGCGACAGACACAAGGCGTGTCAGCATTTTCTGGAGAATCACATGCAGCTTAAACGTGTGGCAGAAGCCAATCTGCCAACCCCATGGGGCGATTTCCTGATGGTGGGCTTTGAAGAACTGGCAACCGGGCAGGATCACGTGGCGTTAGTGTTCGGCGATACGTCCGGGCAGACGCCGGTCCTGGCCCGCGTTCATTCCGAGTGTCTTACGGGTGATGCCCTGTTTAGCCTGCGCTGCGATTGTGGTTTTCAACTGGAAGCCGCACTGTCGCACATTGCGGAAGAAGGCCGGGGCATCCTGCTGTATCACCGCCAGGAGGGTCGTAACATCGGTCTGCTGAATAAGATCCGCGCGTATGCGTTGCAGGATCAGGGCTATGATACCGTTGAAGCAAACCACCAGCTGGGCTTTGCTGCCGACGAACGCGATTTCACCCTGTGCGCGGATATGTTCAAGCTGCTTGGTGTGGACGAAGTACGTCTGCTGACCAACAACCCGCGTAAGGTGGAGATCCTGACCGAAGCCGGGATCAATATCGTTGAACGTGTACCGCTGATCGTGGGCCGTAACCCGAAAAACGAACACTATCTGGATACCAAAGCGGCGAAGCTCGGGCATCTGCTTAACAAATAACAACAACAGCCCGGCAGCGTATGCGTGCCGGGCTGTTTTTTTAAGTCAGCATATTACGAATGACATAGTGCAAAATGCCGTCGTTCTGGTAGTAAGTAAGTTCCGTTGCGGTATCAATACGGCAGCGGCAGTCAACAACTTCGGTTTGCCCATCGGCTCGCGTCAGTTTGACCGGTACCGTTGCACCAGGGGTAAGATTTTGCAGGTCCGCAATATCAATCCGCTCCTCGCCTGTCAGCCCCAGCGTTTTACGTGATGCCCCCTGCGGGAACTCCAGCGGTAAAATCCCCATGCCAATCAGGTTTGAACGGTGGATACGCTCGAATGATTCGGCGATCACCACCCGTACGCCGAGCAGTCGTGGCCCTTTTGCTGCCCAGTCGCGGCTTGAGCCGGAGCCGTACTCTTTCCCGGCTATCACCGCCAGCGGGGTGCCTTCCTGCTGATACTTCATCGCAGCATCGTAGATGGAGATCACTTCTGTTCCAGGCAGATGACGGGTCATCCCGCCTTCCACGCCCGGCACCATCTCGTTGCGAATACGGATATTGGCGAAGGTACCGCGCATCATCACCTCGTGGTTGCCACGACGCGAACCGTAGGAGTTGAAGTCACGACGCTCCACGCCACGGCCCTGGAGATAACGCCCTGCCGGGCTATCGGCTTTAATACTGCCCGCTGGGGAGATGTGGTCGGTGGTTACCGAGTCGCCGAGAATGGCCAGCACGCGCGCGCCGTGAATATCTTCCAGCGGTTTGGGCTGTGCTAGCATGTCATCAAAGAAGGGTGACAGACGAATATAGGTGGAATCATCCTGCCAGCTGTAGGTGTCTGACCGCGCCACCTCGATGGTTTTCCACTCCGGCGTGCCTTCGAACACTTCGGCGTACTCTTTGCGGAACATGTCGGTAGAGACTTTTTCAACCGCAAGGGCAATCTCCTGCGCCGACGGCCAGATATCTTTCAGATAGACCGGATCGCCTTTGCGATCGTGTCCCAGCGGATCGGTTGCCAGATTGATGTTCATATTGCCCGCCAGAGCATAAGCTACCACTAGCGGCGGAGAGGCCAGCCAGTTGGTTTTTACCAGCGGATGAATACGTCCTTCAAAGTTGCGGTTACCCGAGAGCACCGCCCCTACCGTCAGGTCGCCCTGCTTGATTGCCGTCTCGATAGGATCCGGCAGCGGCCCGGAGTTACCAATACAGGTTGTACAGCCGTAGCCTACCAGGTTAAAGCCCAGCTCATCCAGATAAGGCGTCAGGCGGGCCTGCGCCAGATAATCAGAGACGACTTTGGATCCCGGCGCCAGCGAGGCCTTGACCCACGGCTGGCGTTTCAGGCCAAGCGTAACGGCTTTTTTCGCCAGCAGCCCAGCCGCCATCAGCACGCTGGGGTTCGAGGTGTTGGTGCAGGAGGTAATGGCCGCGATGACGACCGCGCCGTCCGGGAGCTGATACTGGTGACCATTCATCACGTAATCAATAGGCCGCCTGTCTTTCTGCGCGGTGTTAACTTCCAGCTCATTGCTGGCAGCAAAGGCTTTCGGCACGTCCGCCAGGGCCACGCGGTCCTGAGGACGTTTTGGCCCGGCGAGACTGGCTTCAACTTCGCCCATATCCAGCGCCAGCGTGCTGGTAAACACCGGCTCATCGCCCGTGTTACGCCACATGCCCTGTGCTTTGGCATAGGCTTCCACCAGCGCGACCTGCTCGCTGCTGCGCCCGCTGAGGCGCATATACTCCAGCGTCACACCATCGATCGGGAAGAAACCGCAGGTGGCGCCGTATTCGGGAGCCATATTGGCGATAGTGGCCCGGTCCGCCAGCGGCAGGGAGTCGAGCCCGTCGCCGTAGAATTCAACAAATTTACCCACCACGCCGTGCTTACGCAGCATCTGGGTGACGGTGAGCACCAGGTCGGTGGCGGTGATCCCCTCGCTCAGCTTGCCGGTCAGCTTGAAGCCGACCACGTCCGGGATCAGCATGGAGACCGGCTGGCCGAGCATTGCCGCTTCGGCCTCGATCCCCCCTACCCCCCACCCCAGTACGCCAAGGCCATTGATCATGGTGGTGTGTGAATCGGTACCGACCAGCGTATCCGGGTAGGCCACCCACTCTTTATCCTGCAATTCACTCCATACCGCTTTGCCGAGATACTCCAGGTTGACCTGGTGGCAGATACCGGTGCCGGGTGGGACGACGCTGAAGCGGCTGAACGCCTGTTGGCCCCACTTCAGGAACACATAGCGCTCGTGGTTACGCTCCATCTCCAGGCGTACGTTCTCTTCAAAGGCATCATCATCGCCAAAGTGGTCCACGGTCACCGAGTGGTCGATAACCAGATCGACCGGAGAGAGCGGGTTCACTTTGGCGGTATCGCCGCCAAGGCGTTTGACCGCTTCACGCATCGCCGCCAGATCGACCACCGCCGGAACGCCGGTGAAATCCTGCATCAGAACCCTGGCGGGACGATAGGCTATCTCCCGGTCGGCATGGGCGCTCTGCAACCATCCGGCCAGGGCATGAATATCTTCAGCCGTAACAGAGACTTCATCCTGCCAGCGCAGGAGATTTTCCAGTAACACTTTAAGCGACTTGGGTAAGCGCGCGATATCCCCAAGTTCCTTTGCGGCCAGCGGCAGGCTGTAGTAGTGATAGGTTTTGTTCTCAGCCTGCAATGTGTCCTTACTGGCTTCGCGTAGGGTTAACGACATAAGCTCCTCCTTAATTACCGGGATTGCGATACCCTGACTTTGATCAGGGCCGTAATTAAAGATAACACATCGTCACCGTAACGATTTGATAACAACTCAAATAGACAAATTCGGCGGGAAAACAAAAAGCCCCGCCGGAGCGAGGCTTTCGTCATTCACTGGAGGGTGAGCCAGATCAGCTGGCACCAGAAGAGGATCGAGAGGGAAAACGCGGCCATCCACGACCAGTATTTAGCTCCGGATATATTATTCATCATTGCGACACCACGCTTTATTTATTCTTTGACAGCTGAGTTTGCCTCAGTTCGATATTGCTGATGTGTATTTATTAAAGAGTACAAAAGCGCATCAGATTATTATCACGCACGCTGATAATACGAATTATTGTTTTTTGGCTTCGTCTTCTGCGAACAAATCAATAAAGGCTTGCTGCTGCGGTGACAACTTCCAGGACGCCGGAACGTTACCTGTAGCGTCATTACGGACTTTGCGACGCGTGTCACGCTGCTGACACACAGGCTTCACTGCTTCACTACGCCCCTGAACCGCCATAATTAACCCCAGAATTTCCAGACCAGAAACGCCACCACGACCCAAAACAGCGTGGAACCCAGAAACACCGCCAGCCAGGCTTTACGCTTAAGTCCTGGGTCCCTTTGCGGCTCGTGACTTCCTGACGGCATTGCTAACCTCATACAATCGATTTCGCTTATCATTTTGATACCAAACAATTGGTATAAGTAATCGTGACTGAGATAAATCCTAAAGAAACTTTAGTCGAAGATCCAGCGAATTTACGAATCCTGTGGCGTCAAATATTTAATCTTTTGAGCGGAAATATATAAATGAAACGTGGAATTTGCGTAGCGGTTAATTATTTTCTATTTTTGTCAGCTTTGCTGAGCAGTTTCAGGAAAAAAACGCCGTAACCCCATGGTTAATGAGGCATGAGAGAAAACTGGAGGGGATTTTAATTCAGAACGACAACTGAGAAGGGTATCTTTCCCGAGGGAAAGATACCGAAGGTTATTATTTTTCCGGCAGCTTGATATCTTTAAACATCGCTTCGATATCTTCGTTCGAACGTAGCGCCACCGCGGTATCGACCACGTCGCGGGTCAGATGTGGTGCGAATCGTTGAATAAAATCATACATATAGCTACGCAGGAAGGTGCTGCGACGGAAACCGATTTTGGTGGTGCTGTGGCCGAACACCCCCTGGGTATCCAGTCGTACTAAATCGGGATCGGCCACAGGATCCACCGCCATGCTGGCAATAACCCCTACCCCCAGGCCAAGGCGCACGTAGGTTTTGATCACATCGGCGTCGGTGGCGGTAAAGACAATCCTTGGCGTCAGCCCTGCGCGGTTGAAGGCGGTATCCAGCTCCGAACGGCCCGTAAAACCGAAGGTGTAAGTCACCAGCGGATACTGCGCCAGCTCTTCAATGGATACCGAAGTTTTCGCCGCCAGCGGATGCTCCGGCGTCACCACTATCGAGCGGTTCCAGTGATAGCAAGGCAGCATCACCAGATCGTCATACAGATGCAGCGCTTCGGTGGCGATAGCGAAGTCCGCGTTGCCCTTGGATACCGCCTCGGCGATTTGCGTCGGCGAGCCCTGATGCATATGCAACGACACGCGAGGATAGCGCTCGATAAACCCTTTGATGACGCCGGGCAGAGCGTAGCGCGCCTGGGTGTGGGTGGTGGCGATATACAGTGAGCCTTTATCCGGCCAGGTGTGCTCCCCGGCAACGGATTTAATGGCATCGACCTTCGACAGCACTTCGCGGGCGATACGAATAATCTCCTGCCCGGCAGGCGTAACCTGGGTAAGGTGTTTACCGCTGCGGGCGAAAATCTGGATCCCCAGTTCATCTTCAAGCATACGGACCTGCTTGCTGATGCCGGGTTGCGAAGTATAGAGACCTTCTGCGGTCGAGGAGACGTTAAGGTTGTGGTTGACCACCTCAACGATATAGCGGAGCTGCTGTAGTTTCATGCCAGACCATCCGATTTAGCGCACACGGGCAATCGCTTAAGACGATTTGATAATAAGAAAAGGGTTAACTATAACCACTATATCACTTATATCTTTGCTGTATAGTCCGTAACAAAAAATAATAACCGGGCAATAAAAAAGGGCCGGAACCCCGGCCCTTTAAAGGTAACTTACAGTAAATTAAGGTTATTTCTTACCTTCAACCCATTTACCGTCAACATAAAATGCTGACCAACCTGTCGCTTTACCGTCTTTTTCAGCAGCAACATATTGCTGCTTAGTTTTACGGCTAAAGCGCACAACGGTCTTATTACCCTCTGGATCCTGCTGAGGAGCATCGGCCAGATAGCGCAGTTTTTCTGCCAGACGATCGCGGAAGCGATAAAGCTCTTCGACCAGTGGCGCACGCGTTTCACGAGATTTCGGGAAGGTGTTCGCCGCCAGGAAGACGCCCGCAGCGCCATCACGCAGAACAAAGTAGGCATCGGACTTTTCACACGGCAGTTCCGGCAGCGGAACCGGATCTTCCTTCGGCGGTGCCACTTCACCATTACGCAGGATCTTACGCGTGTTTTTGCAGTCGTCGTTGGTGCAGGCCATGTACTTACCAAAACGCCCCATCTTCAGGTGCATTTCAGAACCACACTTCTCACACTCCACAATCGGACCGTCATAGCCCTTGATGCGGAACTCGCCCTCTTCGATCTCGTAGCCGTCGCAGGTCGGGTTGTTACCACAGACATGCAGCTTACGTTTCGGATCGATCAGGTAGCTGTCCATCGCCGTGCCGCATTTGGTGCAGCGACGTTTGGCGCGTAGGGCGTTGGTTTCCGCATCGTCGCCTTCCAGCACGTTCAGCACTTCGTTTTCCGGCACCAGGTTGATGGTGGTTTTGCAGCGCTCTTTAGGCGATAACGCATAGCCTGAGCAACCGAGGAACACACCGGTGGTGGCGGTACGAATACCCATCTTACGGCCGCAGGTCGGGCAGTCGATGCTGGTCAGCACCATCTGGTTCGGCTGCATGCCACCCTCTTCAGGGTCTTTTTCCGCTTTGTCCAGTTGCTTTGTAAAGTCGCTGAAGAAGCTGTCCAGCACCTTCTTCCACTCGGCTTCGTGGTTAGCCACCTGGTCAAGGCTGTTTTCCATCTGCGCGGTAAAATCGTAGTTCATCAGCTCGCGGAAGTTATCTTCCAGGCGATCGGTGACGATTTCCCCCATTTTCTCAGCATAGAAACGACGGTTTTCGGTCCGCACATAGCCGCGATCCTGAATGGTCGAAATGATCGACGCATAGGTAGACGGGCGACCGATACCGCGTTTTTCCAGCTCTTTCACCAACGAGGCTTCGCTGAAGCGTGCCGGCGGCTTGGTGAAGTGCTGTGCCGGGGTCAGCTCAACAAGGGTGAGTTCATCCCCGGTGTTGACCGCTGGCAGGGTTTTATCTTCATCACCCTTACGCAGCGCAGGCATCACTTTGGTCCAGCCGTCGAAACGCAGGATACGTCCACGCGCTTTCAGGCGGAAATCACCGGCCCCCACGGTCAGGGTGGTGGAGTCATACTGCGCAGGCGTCATCTGACAGGCAACGAACTGGCGCCAGATCAGCTGATAGAGTTTCTGCGCGTCGGCTTCCATATCCTTCAGGGATTCCGCCAGCACAGCGACGTCGGAAGGACGAATGGCTTCGTGCGCTTCCTGCGAGTTCTCTTTGCTGTTGTACTGATTTGCGCTCTCAGGCAGGTATTTCTTACCGAAGTTATCGCCAATGTAATCACGCACCATGTTAACGGCGTCCTGGCTCAGGTTGGTTGAGTCAGTACGCATATAGGTGATGTAACCCGCCTCATACAGACGCTGAGCCATCATCATGGTTTTTTTCACGCCATAGCCCAGACGGGTGCTGGCCGCCTGCTGCAGCGTGGAAGTAATAAACGGTGCGCCGGGCTTGCTGCTGGTCGGTTTGTCTTCACGATCCAGTACCTGATAGCGGGCTTTTTCCAGCATCGCCACCGCGGCCATAGTCTGATCGCGGTTTTCAGGGCGGAACGGTTTATCGTTCTGATGGGAGACTTCCAGCGGCAACGTATCGCCGCCTGGCGTCGTTACGCTGGCGTCAATTTCCCAGAACTCTTCCGGCACAAACGCTTTGATTTCGCGTTCCCGTTCAACCACCAGACGTACGGCAACAGATTGCACGCGGCCAGCTGAAAGACCACGCGCAATCTTTTTCCACAGCAGTGGAGAGACCATATAGCCCACGACGCGGTCCATAAAGCGGCGCGCCTGCTGGGCGTTAACGCGATCGATATTCAGCTCGCCCGGCTTTTCAAACGCCTGGCGGATCGCGTTTTTGGTAATTTCGTTAAACACCACGCGGCTATAGCGTGTGTCATCGCCACCGATCACTTCCCGCAGGTGCCATGCAATGGCCTCCCCTTCGCGGTCAAGGTCGGTTGCGAGATAGATATGGTCGGCTTTTTCCGCCAGCTGTTTCAGCTCGGAGACGACTTTCTCTTTACCCGGCAGTACTTCGTACTGTGCCTGCCAGTTATCCCATGGGTTAACCCCCATGCGATTTACGAGCGCGCTACGTTCATCCTTTTTAGGCTTTTTGGCCCCTTTGGTGGAGGTAGAGTCGGCGCTCTTCTTGGCTGAGCCACTGGTCGGCAGATCGCGGATGTGACCGACGCTGGACTTAACCACGTAGTCACTACCCAGATACTTATTGATCGTTTTGGCTTTTGCCGGGGACTCAACGATAACGAGAGCTTTACCCATATTCACCTTTACCTAATTTGTTTCTTCCAGGAATACGTCGCGTGAGTTCACCTTCCACTGGCGACGAGACAGTTATATAGCGACGCCATCAGTGGATATCAACCCTCTTTTCAGTTCAGTCGCAAAAACGACGTCACACAAGCGGTTGAGATAACGCGCTTTTTCTCGCTTCAGTGTGACTGCACGACGAGACTTAGGTCGAATGTCAAGCAAATCTGTTGCCAGAATGACGAAAGCGCACACTCTACCTGATAAAATCCGTTACGCAACTTTATTAGCATGCAAAAGCAAATCACGCCAGCGCTGTCCGTCTTGCCCGACAAGCGCCAAAATGGGGAAAATTTGCTCCCGGGACCGCTGCGGCGTAGACTAATAACACTGTTTAAGGAGTGGATAATGCAGCAAACTACCCAACCAATTGACCGCGTAACCTTGCTTGCTGAAGCAAATAAACTCATTCGTGAACATGACGACACCTTGGCAGGAATCGAAGCCACAGGCGTAGAGCAGCGCAATGGTGTGCTGGTGTTCAGCGGGGAATACTTCCTGGACGAGCAGGGTCTGCCGACCCCGCGCAGCACGGCAGTATTTAACATGTTTAAATACCTGGCCCATGTGCTCTCCGAAAAGTACCATCTGGTTGATTGATGCGAAAACGCGAGGCAAATGCCTCGCGTTTTTATTCAGAGCAGCGGTTTTTGCCCGCGCTGCAACCAGCGCAGCAGCAGACGATCCGCGCTTTCAGCGGCGCTATTGGTAAAGCGATCCATCAGCTTTTTACGACGCATATAGCGCACGCCAACCAGTTCGCGCCCTTCCATCAGAGATAGCAGCAGATCGTCGCTAGTGCCCACCTGATCCACCAGCCCCTTGTCCAGCGCCTGGGTGCCGTACCAGTGTTCGCCGGTGGCGACCTGGTCGATATCCAGTGAGGGTCGCATCTCTTTCACGAACCCTTTAAAGAGCTGGTGGGTATCATTGAGATCTTCACGGAACTTCTGTCGCCCCTCTTCGGTGTTTTCACCCAGCAGAGTCAGCGTGCGTTTGTACTGGCCTGCCGTATGAAGCTCCACATCAATATCTTTATTTTTCAGGAAACGATTGAAGTTCGGGATCTGTGCTACCACGCCAATCGAACCAATAATAGAGAAAGGCGCCGCGACAATTTTATCGGCCACGCAGGCCATCATGTAGCCACCGCTGGCAGCGACTTTATCCACCGCGACCGTCAGCGGGATCTGCTTATCGCGCAGTCGTTGCAGCTGGGAAGAAGCCAGTCCGTAACCATGCACCACCCCACCCGGGCTTTCGAGACGCAGCACAACCTGGTCTTCAGCTCTTGCCACCGCCAGCACCGCTGTCACTTCTTCACGCAGAGATGACACTTCATGGGCATCCATGCTGCCTTTAAAATCCAGCACATAAACGCGCGGTTTCGGCACTTCAGGACGATGCTCCTGTTTTGCTTTCTGCTTTGCAGCTTTCGCTTCGAGCTTGTGCTTTTTTTTCTGCGCTTTGTGCCACAGCTTCTGCTCATGAGCGTCAAGCAGCGCCACTGACATCTCTTCCTTCATATCCGTGTACTGCTCGCTTAAGCGGGTAATGCGCAACTCGCCGCGCTGGCGTTTGCGCTGCGTCAGGTTAACAATCAGAACGGCGATCACCGCAATGGCAATCACCACCGTCGCGATTTTGGCCAGAAATAATCCGTACTCAGAAAGTAATTCCACGCGTCCACCTTGGTTTAACCACTTGTTTTCTCACTCAGTGTACAACAGCCTTCAGCAGGCGTCTCTCAGCTGACGATACCCTTGCGAGCCGTCTTCAGAAATGTTTATTTGTGGATGAAATATTTGCAAATTGTTAATTTTACAGCGAACTCACCGGTAGACTGATTGTAATCAGCCGCGCTTTCGGGCATAAAGCCGAAAAGAGACCGCACAGCATGGGCCGCGCCAACGCGCGCCTGAGGAGTGACCTTGCACTATCAACCTAAAAAAGATCTTCTGCAAAACCGTATTATTCTGGTCACGGGAGCCAGCGACGGCATTGGCCGCGAGGCGGCATTGACCTATGCCCGCCACGGTGCGCGCCTTATCCTGCTGGGTCGTAATGAAGATAAGCTGCGCGATGTTGCTCAGGCTATCGCCAGTGAAGGCGGAGCCCCCACCCGCGCGTACATTCTCGACCTGTTAACCTGCACCCCGGAGAGCTGCCGGGAGCTTGCCGGGCGTATCGCCACCGAGTATCCGCGTCTGGACGGCGTGCTCCACAATGCGGGCCTGCTTGGCGAAGTCCGCCCAATGGATGAGCAAAACCCGGAGATCTGGCAGCAGGTCATGCAGGTGAACGTTAACGGCACCTTTTTCCTTACCCAGGCCCTCCTTCCTTTATTACTGCAGTCCGATTCCGGCTCGCTGGTCTTTACTTCATCAAGCGTCGGACGCCAGGGCCGGGCAAACTGGGGCGCGTATGCCGCCTCGAAATTTGCCACCGAAGGGATGATGCAGGTGCTGGCTGAGGAGTACCAGAGCCGCCATCTGCGCGTGAACTGCATCAACCCTGGCGGGACGCGTACCAGCATGCGCGCCAGCGCGTTCCCGAGCGAAGATCCGCTTAAACTGAAAACCCCTGCCGATATCATGCCGCTCTATCTGTGGCTGATGGGCGACGACAGCCGCCGGAAAACCGGCATGACCTTTGATGCCCAACCCGGCCGTAAACCAGGAATATCGCAATGAGTGATGAACGTCATCAACAGCGCCAGCAGCGCCTTAAAGAACAGGTTGATGCCCGCGTTGCCGCAGCTCAGGATGAGCGCGGGATTATTATCGTCTTTACCGGCAACGGCAAAGGCAAAACCACTGCGGCTTTTGGCACGGCAACGCGCGCCGTCGGTCACGGTCAAAAGGTGGGCGTCATTCAGTTCATTAAGGGCGAGTGGCCAAACGGCGAGCGTAATCTGCTGGAACCGCATGGGGTGGAGTTTCAGGTCATGGCCACCGGCTTTACCTGGGATACTCAGAACCGCGAAACGGACACTGCGGCCTGTCTGGCCGTCTGGGAGCATGCGAAGCGTATGCTGGCGGACCCAACGCTGAATATGGTTCTGCTGGATGAGATCACCTATATGGTGGCCTACGACTATTTACCGTTGCAGGAGGTGGTTGAGGCGCTGAACAGTCGTCCGGCACACCAGACGGTGATTATCACCGGGCGCGGCTGTCATCGGGATATTATGGAGATGGCGGATACGGTTAGCGAGTTACGACCGGTTAAGCACGCTTTCGATGCAGGCGTTAAAGCGCAAATCGGCATCGACTATTAACAAAAAACCCGCCGAGGCGGGTTTTGTTTTAGCCGTTGTTGTTACGGCTGCCAGAGCGGCGATTACTGCTGACCTGGCTATGACGTTTAACCGCCCGACGGATCTGGTTCGCTTTCATGCGACGACGATCTTTCTCCACCGCCACTTTCGAAGTGGTTTCCGGGGTCAGTTCTACCAGCTCACGCAGATAGTTGGTCTGGGTTAAATCCAGCTCCGTATAGCCGCCACGTGGCAGACCCTTCGGCAGAAGGATGTCACCGTAACGGACACGGATCAGACGGCTAACCTGCACGCCAACGGCTTCCCACAGACGACGCACCTCGCGGTTACGACCTTCGGTCAGGGTCACGTTGTACCACTGGTTAATGCCTTCGCCACCGGTGAACTTAATGGTTTTAAACGCTGCCGGGCCATCTTCAAGCTGCACGCCGCGAGACAGTTCACGGATCTTATTGTCGTCAACTTCACCGAACACACGAACCGCGTATTCACGTTCGACTTCACGGCTTGGGTGCATCAGACGGTTTGCCAGTTCACCATCGGTAGTGAACAGCAGCAGACCGCAGGTGTTAACGTCCAGACGACCTACCGCGATCCAGCGCGCGCCGCGCAGTTTTGGCAGGCGGTCAAACACGGTTGGGCGACCTTCCGGATCGTTGCGTGTGCAGAGTTCGCCTTCCGGCTTGTAGTAAGCCAGCACGCGGCAAATCTGCTCGGCAGACTCTTTCACGGAGATCAGGTGGCCGTCGATACGGATTTTCAGGCCGGGTACGATGTCAACACGATCGCCCAGGGTGGCGATTTTACCGTCCACGCTGACACGACCTGCTGCGATAATGGTTTCGATTTCACGGCGTGAGCCGTGGCCGGCGCGGGCCAGCACTTTCTGTAATTTCTCGCTCATTGAGCTTCCTTCAGGTGTCGCCTTCACAGGCGTCTGGTGTACTTTATGAAATAATGAGCTAACTTAAAAAGCATCTCATTGTCATGTAAGTACTTATTACATTAAAGGGTGTCTCATTTAGTACACCCGCACAAACGTGACCTGCCATATTACATTAACTTCGAAAGGAATGCTTCTTCACGTTTCATTTGTTTAAGTCTGGCTGCTGATAGTCTGGGCCATGAATCATTGGTTATGAACCTGGTTTCCCTAAACATCCCTCTTGTCCGAAAAGAGTGAACGAGCCTTTGCTACAATTTTACTTTAGTTCGACCATTATTGCTCATGAAGTAATTGTATGTAAAATAGTCACCTCGTTAATATCCATTAAGAATAGAGGGATTTATGGCAATGGGTTTTTACCTTCGGGTGGGTGACCCGACTACCTGCAGAGGGAAGATACTAACTGGGGATGAAACGCTAAGTTGGTATGGTGTAGCCGGAGCGCGGGAAGGTGACCTGGTGTCATGCGGCAATCATCCGGGGACATATAAAATATTAGGAGGCACATCTGAAACGTGGGCCGATGGTAGAAGACTGGCGGGAACACTGGGCAGCGTCAGTTCCTGTCCGTGTAAGGCCACGTTCGTCCCTACTATTCCTGACCGTTATGAACAAGATACCCTATTTTCGTTGAAACATTCAGGTATCACAGAAAAGATCCTTACATCAACATTTCTCCCACAGTCAGATCCTGAACAACATGCACAGGCAGCGAAGAAGCAAAATAGCTTCGCTGACATCTGCAAGCCAGAAGATAACCCGCTACTTAACGGCGTTTACCTCTGGACTGAAACCACAAGTGCAGGTCATGCTTTCGTTTCGGTGCATGAGCATAACAGCATCTATCTCTACACCTATGGTCGCTATGGACGCACTGATAAAAGTACCTTCACTGGGGATGGGATTTTAGACTTTTTCCAAGATGAAGATGCGCGAAAGTATTACCGATACGAACTTTATGAAATGGGTGCTCGTGCTTTCCGCATTGATGATGCTGATCCTAAAAGAATCCGTAAATTCTTCGAAAACCTTTGGATTAGCGGTGTAGCACCAATTCAAACGCCAAACATGCAAGACGGTACAAAGCGAAGAGGCCGCACGATTGATAAGTATGATGTGACTGGTAGCAACTGTACCACCCACTCAGTTGAGGGGATAAAGTTTGCTGGCTCAAAGTTATTCGATCACGGTTACACATCCACGACAACACAGCTACCAATCAACATAGAAGAAGATTTTACTATTCCGGTATCACTGCAAAATTATCTTCAAACAAAGAGTGCAGACTTCTCCTCAATGCTCGTTGTCGAAATGACTAATACATTCAAACAGCAGTACCCTAACACCGAGAACAAAAGCCCTCAACCAATGGGAGGGAGTGCAAAAATTGAACAATCTGCTGCCAATTCCGCTGCTGTTGTAGGCTCAACATCCCCATACTCAGGCGGTACAGTAGGCGGTTCATTGGGAAGCACTTACGATGATGAATAAGAAGTTCTGGATCAGGTGGATGAGTATCGCGCTGATCTGCGTAGCGTATTACGTTATCGTGCTTTATTTCGATCTGGTCTTCGCTCTTAACTTTTCAGAGACAATGAGCCAAGGCGGAGAATTTACCCCTTCTCAATGCACCTGGTTTGTTAAGGAGCTATCGCAAAATCACTCTGATTCGGCTTTAACCTCTATCATTGGTTTCGCTGTCTGCGTCCCTCTGATCCTGCTTGTCTTCAAAAAAGTGAGATGATGCCAAAGGCTGGAGAGATCCAGCCTTTGGCCCTTTTCCGTGATTTTAGACAATAGAAGCTATAAAGGCCCTTTTGCGATACAGCTACATACGGAGTTGTTGAGCAAAAAACGAAGGAAAAGGTGTAAACTCATGATGAGAATCGAGATGTGGCTAATGGTTGTTACGCAAGCTGGTAACAACCACTAATCAAAACAAACTAACTCATTGATTCCAAATGAATTAATATTTATCTTATACGCCTTCACAGGCGTCGAATAGGGTCATTATAGCGGAGAAATTACCGCTAAACTGATGGCCGCGTAGTATAGCGGCTTACACCGTTACAAGAAAGGCTTAACGTCCCCCACGCCTTCACGCAGCACGACCGGCGCATCTTCCGTTAAATCAATTACCGTGGTCGGTTGCTGGCCGAGATAGCCACCGTGAATAATCAACTCCACCTGCTTCTCGAGGCGGTCTTTGATCTCATCCGGATCGGATTCGGTAAATTCGCTGCCCGGCAGCATCAGCGAGGTGGAGAGCATCGGCTCGCCGAGGGTTTCAAGCAGCGCCTGGGCAATCGGGTTCGACGGCACGCGCATCCCGATGGTTTTGCGTTTTTCCTGCAGCAGGCGGCGCGGCACCTCTTTCGTCCCTTTAAGGATGAAGGTGTAGTTGCCCGGCGTGTTGTTTTTGATCAACCGAAACGCGACGTTATCCACGTAGGAGTAGGTGGATAACTCAGAGAGATCGCGGCACATCAGGGTAAAGTTATGCCCGTTCGGGATGTGGCGGATCCGGCAGATACGCTCCATCGCGGATTTATCTTCGATCTTACAGCCCAGCGCGTAACCGGAATCGGTTGGATAGACGATAACCCCGCCCTTACGCACGATCTCCACGGCCTGATTAATCAAACGCGGCTGCGGATTGTCAGGATGGATATAAAAAAATTGGCTCATACTACCCTCTCTTCAATTGGCGTTGGCTGCTCCCAGAGTTGCCACACCGGCTCGACGCCAGCAGGTAACCAGAGCTTGCGTCCCAGCTCTATCCAGGGACAAGGCTGATGAAAATCAGAGCCCTGGGAGGCAAGGAGTCCATACTGGCGGGCATATTCAGCCAGCTGACTGCGCTCGTTGGGTGCCTGCTGACACTGGGCGACTTCCATCGCATCTCCGCCGTGTTCGGCAAAGTAAGCCAGCAGACGTTTCAGCCATTTGGCGGAGAGGTTATACCGCCCCGGATGCGCCAGTACCGCCTTGCCGCCAGAATGATGAATGACATCAATAGCTTGTTCTATTGTACACCACTGGGGAGGAACGTATCCGGTTTTCCCGCGGGCGAGGTATTTTTTAAATACATCCGCAATGTTATTTGCCTTACCGGCTTCCACCAGATAACGGGCAAAGTGGGCGCGGGTCACCGCCCCGTCTTTCGCCAGCCGCATGGCCCCTTCCCAGGCACCGGGAATATGGGCTTTCTCCAGGCGTTCGGCGATCATCTCGGCCCGCAGCACGCGCCGCATTTTTTGCTCATCCAGAAACGCGCGCATCTCCGGGTTTTCAATATCGATGTTTAACCCGACGATATGAATCTCATGATTTTCCCAGACGGTGGATATCTCCACGCCGGTTATCAGGGTCAGGGGCAATCCGCTGCGGGTAATCTCTGCCCGCGCGGCTGCAATGGCCTCGGTGGTATCGTGATCGGTAATGGCCAGCGTGCCCACTCGCATCTCATGGGCGCGATGGACAAGCTCTTCAGGCGTAAGCAGGCCGTCAGAGGCCTGCGTGTGGCTGTGTAAATCATAAATCACTGCGTAATTCGTGTCGCTCAAAGCGGCTCCCGTCACTGCTCGTCAATATCTGCGCGGCCATAATAACGGTATGTGGTGAAATTCTGAAATCGGGGGGTTGACAATAAGCCATCGAACTAGTTAACTAGTACGCAAGTTCACTCAACGAGGTATCTGAAAATGACCGCACATTTTACTCTGCACAGCTGGTGGCGCACTTCCTGATTAACGGGCAGTGTCGTACGTCTGCGTCATGCATTCAGATACCTGGCCCGCCACTGAGCGGGCTTTTTTATGAACAGAATAAAGAGAACAACATAATGCAAACAGCCAAACCGAACCTCGAACTGCTGACCCGCGAGGCGGCGTATCGCCACAACCCCACCGTCCTGTTCCATCAGGTGTGCGGCGCGCGTCCCGCCACTCTGCTGCTGGAGTCTGCGGATATCGACAGTAAAGACGATCTGAAAAGTCTGCTGCTGGTCGACAGCGCCCTGCGCATCACCGCTTTGGGCGATACCGTCACCCTGCAGGCGCTTTCTGAAAACGGTGCGGCCCTGCTGTCGCTGCTGGATGATGTTCTGCCAGCTGGCATTGAGAATGAACATCGCCCTGACCAGCGCATCCTGCATTTCCCGCCGGTCAGCCAGCTGCTGGATGAAGATGCCCGCCTCTGTTCTCTGTCGGTGTTTGATGCCTTCCGCCTGCTGCAAAACCTGGTCAATGTGCCGGAAAGCGAGCGCGAAGCGATGTTCTTTGGTGGGCTGTTTGCTTACGACCTGGTGGCCGGTTTTGAAGATCTCCCTGAGCTTGAGCAGGGAAACCGCTGCCCGGACTACTGCTTCTATCTGGCGGAAACCTTACTGGTGATCGACCACCAGAAAAAGTACACCCGCATTCAGGCCAGCCTGTTCACCCCGATTCTGGCGGAGAAGCAGCGTCTGGAGCAGCGCATTGCCCAGCTGCAGGCGCAGATGGATGAAGCCCCGCCGGAACTGCCGGTGCAGCGCGTGGAGCAGATGCGCTGCGACGTCAGCCAGACGGACGATGAGTACGGCGTGGTGGTCCGTCAGATGCAGAAAGCCATTCGCGCCGGCGAGATTTTCCAGGTAGTGCCGTCCCGTCGCTTCTCCCTGCCCTGCCCGTCCCCGCTGGCGGCCTATGACGTGCTGAAGAAGAGCAACCCGAGCCCGTACATGTTCTTTATGCAGGATAACGATTTTACCCTGTTCGGCGCCTCGCCGGAGAGCTCCCTGAAGTACGACGCCACCAGCCGTCAGATTGAAATCTATCCTATTGCCGGTACCCGCCCGCGCGGTCGTCGTGCCGACGGTTCGTTGGATCGCGACCTCGACAGCCGCATCGAGCTGGAGATGCGCACCGACCAGAAAGAGATGTCCGAACACCTGATGCTGGTTGACCTGGCCCGTAACGACCTGGCGCGCATCTGCACCCCGGGCAGCCGTTACGTCGCCGACTTGACCAAAGTGGACCGTTACTCCTTCGTGATGCATCTGGTTTCCCGCGTCGTGGGCGAGCTGCGTCAGGATCTGGACGTGCTGCACGCCTACCGCGCCTGCATGAACATGGGCACCCTGAGCGGCGCGCCGAAAGTTCGCGCCATGCAGCTGATTGCTCAGGCTGAAGGCCGTCGTCGCGGCAGCTACGGCGGCGCGGTGGGCTACTTCACCGCCCACGGCGATCTGGATACCTGCATCGTGATCCGCTCCGCCTACGTTGAAGAGGGGATCGCCACCGTCCAGGCGGGCGCGGGCATCGTTCTCGACTCTGTTCCGCAGTCTGAAGCTGACGAAACCCGTAACAAGGCCCGCGCGGTACTGCGCGCCATTGCGACTGCCCATCACGCACAGGAGATTTTCTGATGGCTGACATTCTGCTGCTCGATAATATCGACTCCTTTACCTATAACCTGGCGGATCAGCTGCGTGCTAACGGTCACAACGTGGTGATTTACCGTAACCATGTTCCGGCTCAGACCTTAATCGACCGTCTGGCCACCATGCAAAACCCGGTGCTGATGCTCTCCCCGGGGCCGGGCGCGCCAAGTGAAGCGGGCTGTATGCCGGAGCTGTTGACTCGTCTGCGCGGCAAACTGCCGATCATCGGGATCTGCCTGGGCCATCAGGCGATTGTTGAGGCCTACGGCGGTTACGTCGGCCAGGCGGGAGAGATCCTGCACGGTAAAGCCTCCAGCATTGAACATGACGGTCAGGCGATGTTTGCCGGGCTGATGAACCCGCTGCCGGTGGCGCGCTATCACTCGCTGGTGGGCAGCAACATACCGGCGGGCCTGACCATTAACGCCCATTACAACGGGATGGTGATGGCTGTGCGTCATGATGCGGACCGGGTTTGCGGCATGCAGTTTCACCCGGAATCCATTCTGACCTCCCAGGGCGCTCGCCTGCTGGAGCAGACCCTCAACTGGGCGCTGCAAAAACTGGAGCAGACCAACAGCCTGCAGCCGATCCTGGAAAAACTTTATCAGGCGCAGACCCTGAGCCAGCAGGAGAGCCACCAGCTGTTCTCCGCCGTGGTACGCGGCGAGCTGAAGCCCGAGCAGCTGGCCGCCGCGCTGGTGAGCATGAAAGTACGTGGTGAACAGCCCCAGGAGATTGCCGGTGCCGCCACCGCCCTGCTGGAAAACGCCGCCCCGTTCCCGCGCCCGGACTATCTGTTTGCCGATATCGTCGGCACCGGCGGTGACGGCAGCAACAGCATCAACATCTCCACCGCCAGCGCCTTTGTCGCTGCAGCCTGCGGGTTGAAGGTGGCGAAGCACGGTAACCGCAGCGTCTCCAGCCGTTCCGGCTCGTCGGATCTGCTGGCCGCCTTCGGTATCAATCTGGATATGAACGCGGAAAAATCCCGCGATGCACTGGATGAACTGGGCGTTTGCTTCCTGTTCGCGCCGAAGTATCACACCGGATTCCGCCATGCGATGCCGGTGCGTCAGCAGCTGAAAACCCGCACCCTGTTTAACGTGCTCGGGCCGCTGATCAACCCGGCGCACCCGCCGCTGGCGCTGATTGGCGTCTACAGCCCGGAACTGGTGCTGCCGATTGCCGAAACCCTGCGCGTGCTGGGTTATCAGCGGGCGGCGGTGGTGCACAGCGGCGGGATGGATGAAGTCTCCCTGCATGCACCGACCCTGGTGGCCGAACTGAACAACGGTGAGATCAAAAGCTACCAGCTTGAAGCGGCCGACTTTGGCTTAACGCCGTATCACCAGGAACAGCTGGCAGGCGGCACCCCGGAAGAAAACCGTGACATTCTGACCCGCCTGTTACAAGGTAAAGGTGAGCCAGCGCATGAGGCCGCTGTTGCCGCCAACGTCGCCATGCTGATGCGTCTGCACGGCGAGGAAGATTTACAGGTCAACGCGCAGAAAGTGATTGATGTGTTGCGCTCTGGCGCAGCCTACGACCGGGTTACCGCATTAGCGGCAAGAGGATGAACAATGCAGACCGTATTAGCGAAAATCGTTGCCGATAAGGCCATCTGGGTTGAAGCGCGGAAACAGCAGCAGCCGCTCGCCAGTTTCCAGAATGACGTGGTACCGAGCAGCCGTCGTTTTTATGATGCCCTGCAGGGCGCGCGCACCGCATTTATCCTTGAGTGCAAAAAGGCCTCGCCGTCAAAAGGGGTGATCCGCGACGATTTCGACCCGGCGAAGATCGCCGCCATCTATAAGCGCCACGCTTCGGCGATTTCGGTGCTGACCGATGAGAAATATTTCCAGGGAAGTTTTGATTTTCTGCCCATCGTCAGCGGCATCGCGCCGCAGCCGATTTTGTGCAAAGACTTTATTATCGACCCGTATCAGATCTGGCTGGCGCGTTTTTATCAGGCCGATGCCTGCCTGCTGATGCTCTCGGTGCTGGATGACGAGCAGTACCGCCAGCTCGCTGCGGTGGCGCACAGCCTGAAGATGGGCGTGCTGACCGAAGTGAGCAACGAAGAGGAGCTGGAGCGTGCTATCGCGCTTGAGGCCAAAGTCGTCGGCATCAACAACCGCGACCTGCGCGATCTCTCCATCGACCTAAACCGCACCCGCCAGCTGGCGCCACGTCTGGGTGCAGGCGTGACGGTCATCAGCGAGTCCGGCATCAACAATTATGCCCAGGTTCGCGAGCTGAGCCATTTCGCCAACGGCTTCCTGATTGGTTCGGCGATGATGGAGCAGGACGATCTCAGCGCGGCGGTACGTCGCGTGTTGCTGGGTGAAAATAAGGTATGCGGCCTGACGCGCCCGCAGGATGCCGTAGCGGCTTATGAAGCAGGCGCGATTTATGGCGGGCTGATCTTTGTTGATGCCTCCCCGCGCAATGTGTGCGTTTCGCAGGCGCGCGAGACGATCGCCGCGGCACCGTTGCAGTACGTGGGCGTGTTCCGTAATGCCGCGATCGACAGGGTGGCAGAGGTTGCAGACCAGCTCTCCCTCACCGCCGTTCAGCTGCACGGTAGCGAGGACCAGAGCTATATCGATGCCCTGCGCCAGAGCCTGAAACCGCATGTGCAAATCTGGAAAGCCCTGAGCGTGGCGGACACCCTGCCGCCGCGCACGCTCAATCATGTCGATAAATATGTTCTGGATAACGGCCAGGGCGGAACCGGGCAGCGTTTTGACTGGTCGCTGCTTAACGGTGAGAAGCTGGATAACGTCCTGCTCGCCGGTGGTTTAAGCCCGGACAACTGCGTTGAAGCCGCCAAAGCAGGCTGCGCAGGTCTCGATTTTAATTCAGGCGTTGAGTCGCAGCCGGGCATAAAAGATGCCAGCAAACTGGCTTCGGTGTTCAAAACGCTGCGTGCATATTAAGGAAGAGAAGATGACCACATTATTAAATCCCTATTTTGGTGAGTTCGGCGGCATGTATGTGCCGCAGATCCTGATGCCCGCCCTGCGCCAGCTGGAAGAAGCTTTTGTCAGTGCACAAAAAGATCCGCTCTTCCAGGCTGAGTTTACCGACCTGCTGAAAAACTACGCCGGTCGTCCAACGGCCCTGACCAAATGCCGTAACCTGACGGCGGGCACCAACACTACGCTGTATCTGAAGCGTGAGGATCTGCTCCACGGCGGCGCGCATAAAACCAACCAGGTGTTAGGCCAGGCATTGCTGGCAAAACGGATGGGTAAAACCGAAATCATCGCCGAAACCGGTGCCGGACAGCACGGCGTGGCGTCGGCGCTGGCTAGCGCCCTGCTCGGTCTGAAATGCCGTATCTACATGGGGGCAAAAGACGTTGAGCGTCAGTCACCAAACGTCTTCCGTATGCGTCTGATGGGCGCGGAAGTGATCCCGGTGTACAGCGGCTCGGCCACCCTGAAAGATGCCTGCAACGAAGCGCTGCGCGACTGGTCTGGTAACTATGAAAACGCCCACTATATGCTGGGCACCGCCGCGGGTCCGCACCCCTTCCCGACCATCGTGCGTGAATTCCAGCGCATGATCGGGGAAGAGACCAAAGCGCAGATCCTCGAAAAAGAGGGGCGTCTGCCGGATGCGGTGATCGCCTGCGTTGGCGGCGGTTCAAACGCCATCGGCATGTTTGCCGATTTCATCGATGACAGCAGCGTGGGGCTGATTGGCGTTGAGCCTGCCGGTCATGGCATCGAAACCGGTGAACACGGCGCGCCGCTGAAACACGGTCGCGTGGGCATCTACTTCGGCATGAAAGCGCCGATGATGCAGACTGACGAAGGCCAGATCGAAGAGTCGTACTCCATCTCCGCCGGTCTGGACTTTCCGTCCGTCGGACCACAGCACGCCTATCTGAACAGCATCGGTCGCGCCGAGTACGTCTCTATTACCGATGACGAAGCGCTGGAAGCGTTCAAAACCCTGTGCCGTAAGGAGGGGATCATTCCGGCGCTGGAGTCTTCCCACGCCCTGGCCCATGCCCTGAAAATGATCCAGGACAACCCGGAAAAAGAGCAGCTGCTGGTGGTAAACCTTTCCGGTCGCGGTGATAAAGACATCTTCACCGTTCACGATATTCTGAAAGCACGAGGGGAAATCTGATGGAACGTTACGATAACGTGTTTGCTGAACTTAAGGCCCGCAAGGAAGGCGCGTTTGTTCCCTTCGTAACGCTGGGCGACCCCTCTCCTGAGCAGTCGCTGAAGATTATCGACGCCCTGGTTGAGGCGGGTGCCGACGCGCTGGAGCTGGGCATTCCCTTCTCCGATCCGCTGGCCGATGGCCCGACCATCCAGAGTGCCACCCTGCGCGCCTTTGCCGCAGGCGTAACACCCACCCAGTGCTTCGAGATGCTGGCGACCATTCGTCAGAAATACCCGGCTATTCCCATTGGCCTGCTGATGTACGCCAACCTGGTCTTTAACCGAGGGATCGACGAGTTTTACGCCGAGTGCGCCCGCGTGGGCGTGGATTCGGTGCTGGTCGCCGATGTGCCGGTTGAGGAGTCTGCACCGTTCCGCCAGGCGGCGATGCGTCATAACGTCGCGCCGATCTTTATCTGTCCGCCAAACGCCGACGACGAACTGCTGCGCCAGATTGCGTCCCACGGTCGCGGATATACCTATCTGCTGTCGCGTGCTGGCGTAACGGGTGCGGAAAACAAAGCCGCCCTGCCGCTGCACCATCTGGTGGAAAAACTGGCGGAATACAACGCCGCACCGCCGCTGCAGGGCTTTGGCATTTCGGCACCTGAGCAGGTTACTGCCGCACTGGGTGCCGGAGCTGCCGGGGCTATTTCCGGTTCAGCGATTGTCAAAATTATCGAGAACAACGTCGATAAGCCCGAGCAGATGTTGAGCGAGCTGAAATCCTTCGTCAGTGCCATGAAAGCAGCCACCCGTCCGCAATAATGGAATCGCCGTCTGGTTTTGCCAGACGGCTTCATGCATAAATTGATCCCTTCGAGCTTTAACGCATTTAACACTTTCCAAAATAGTTTCCCGGCGTATTATCCCCCCGTCTTATAAGTCTTCCTCCTTAATCCTTCTGAGTTCAGAGGTTTAACTATGTCATGGCACCACTTTAAGCAGGCTTATTTAATTAAGTTCTGGTCACCTGTTCCTGCGGTTATCGCTGCGGGGATCCTCTCCACCTACTATTTCGGCATTACCGGCACCTTCTGGGCGGTCACCGGCGAATTTACCCGCTGGGGCGGACAACTGCTGCAGCTGGCTGGCGTTCACACCCAAGAGTGGGGTTATTACAAACTGATTCACCTTGAAGGTACTCCGCTCACCCGCATCGACGGCATGATGATAATCGGCATGTTCGGCGGCTGTTTTGCTGCAGCGCTGTGGGCAAACAACGTCAAGCTGCGCATGCCGCACAGCCGGATCCGCATCGCCCAGGCGGTTATCGGGGGCATTATCGCCGGGTTTGGCGCGCGTCTGGCGATGGGCTGCAACCTGGCCGCCTTCTTCACCGGGATCCCGCAGTTCTCCCTGCACGCCTGGTTCTTTGCTCTGGCCACCGCCGTGGGCTCGTACTTTGGCGCGCGCTTTACCCTGCTGCCCCTGTTCCGAATTCCCGTCAAAATGCAAAAAGTGAGCGCCGCTTCGCCGTTAACCCAGAAACCGGATCAGGCGCGCCGTCGTTTTCGCCTCGGGATGCTGGTCTTCTTCGGCATGCTGGCCTGGGCGCTCTGTACCGCACTCAATCAGCCTAAGCTAGGTCTGGCGATGCTGTTCGGCGTCGGCTTTGGCCTGCTGATTGAACGGGCGCAGATCTGCTTTACCTCGGCGTTTCGCGACATGTGGATCACCGGCCGTACCATGATGGCGAAAGCGATCATTGCCGGGATGGCGGTGAGCGCCATCGGGATCTTCAGCTACGTCCAGCTGGGCGTTGAGCCGAAGATCATGTGGGCTGGACCGAATGCCGTCATCGGCGGACTGCTGTTTGGCTTCGGGATTGTGCTGGCAGGCGGGTGTGAAACCGGCTGGATGTATCGCGCGGTCGAAGGCCAGGTGCACTACTGGTGGGTCGGTCTGGGTAACGTCATTGGCTCCACCCTGCTGGCCTATTACTGGGATGATTTATCGCCCGCGCTGGCGACGAACTGGGATAAGGTGAACCTTCTCAACACCTTTGGTCCACTGGGGGGACTGCTGGTGACCTACCTTTTGCTGATGATCGCCTTTTTACTGGTGCTGGCGCAGGAAAAGCGCTTTTTCCGTCGCGCTGCCGTGAAAACTGAAATCCGTGAGGAAGCCGCATGAAAGAGATCGTACCCGACTACCGCCTCGATATGGTGGGTGAACCCTGCCCTTACCCGGCTGTCGCCACTCTTGAGGCGATGCCGCAGTTGAAGAAAGGCGAGATCCTGGAGGTGGTGAGCGACTGTCCGCAGTCCATCAACAACATCCCGCTCGATGCGAAAAACCACGGCTATACCGTGCTGGATATTCAGCAGGATGGGCCGACTATCCGCTATCTGATCCAGAAGTAATGTCAGGGTGGTGACAGGCCACCCCTTTAAGTATTAATCCCATTTTATTCAGCATCTCCCCGTGGCGTCTATGCTTTACATTGACTACAAAAGGAGAACGTTATGTCAGACCATAATCTTGATAATGATGCACAATATGCTGGTGAAAAGGCCAAGAACAAGCTGGATGAAGCGGCCGGTGCTGCACAGCAGCAGTTTGGTGAATTTGTTGATTCACCAAAACATCAGTTGAAGGGTGCCGGACGTAAATATGCTGCACAGGCCAGCGACGTGGTGACTGAGGTTACCGACGCGGTGAAAAATAATCCGCTTACCGGCCTCATTGCCGCAGGTGCGGTGGGTATTGTCCTTGGCCTGTTGTTGGGTCGTAAATAAAAGACAGAAGGCCCTTCGGGGCCTTCTTTACGTCAGAAGCGATATCCCGCCGAGAACATAAACACCCAAGGATCCAGACGGGTGCTGATACTTTGTTGCTCCCCACCTGCTTTGAAACGGACGTCGGTATCAATATCCATGTACCAGACCGAGGCGTTAATTAACCAGTCGCGGTTAATCAGATAGTCCAGCCCCACCTGACCCGCCATACCCCAGGAATCCTTCAGGCTCAGGTCAGAGAGGCCCGCCGCTTTACCGGTGTCGTTAAACTTCTCATCAAAGAAGGTGGTGTAGTTGACCCCGGCACCCACATAGGGGCGAACCTTGCTCCCGGCATCGCCGAAATACCACTGCGCCATCAGGGTGGGCGGCAGATGGTGAACCGTGGCGATATCTCCGGTTGGGCCCGTCCCGACCCGGTGACGAAACGGCGTGGCCGCCAGCAGTTCAACGCCGACGTTGTCGGTGGCCATCCAGGTGAAGGTCATCCCGGCCTGGGTATTGTTACTGACGTTAAAACCGCCTAAACCCAGAACATTTTCCGAGCCTTCCGTAGGACGTACCGTGGCGGTCCCCAGGCGGAAGAAGAACTCACCTGCTTCGTGGGCAATTGCACTGCCGGAAAGCGTACCCAGAATCAGTGCTGCGAGCGCTGCTTTTTTCATATCCATTCCCTCGTTATGGTTTTATTGGCGACGGGAATATACCTACAAATGATTAATCATGATCCAATCGGGATCACATTGAATTCAGAGATTTAACATTCATTGATCTAAATTAATTTTTTCGGTCGCGGGCAAAAATTGGTAGTGGCCGCCTGGATCAATTTTGCTTTTTCAGGCAAACAGAGCACAGTGCGATAACAACCGTGCAAAATTACAGCGAGGGATTACGGGCGCTTTACAAAGATATGCTTTTCCATACAAGGCTTGATACTGCCACCGTACAGTTATCCAGGGTACAATTGCCCGCTAATTAACACCTGCAATACTCAAGGAGAGTGCATGTCTATCACGGCGAAGTCTGTCTACCGTGACACGGGGAATTTTTTCCGCAATCAGTTCCTTACCTTTTTACTGATTGCCTTGTTGTGCGCATTTATCACGGTGGTACTTGGTCATGCCTTTTCGCCGAGTGAGGAGCAGATTGCCAGCCTGAGCGAAGGCGATCAGATTGCCAGCAGCGTCGGGCTGTTTGAAATGGTGCAGAACATGACCCCTGAGCAGCAGCAGATCCTGTTGCGGGCTTCGGCGGCCTCGACCTTTTCAGGCTTAATCGGTAATGCCATTCTCGCCGGCGGCGTGCTGCTGATGATCCAGCTGGTATCTGCCGGACAGCGCGTCAGCGCACTACGGGCCATTGGGGCCAGCGCGCCGCTGCTGCCAAAACTGTTTATCCTGATCTTTTTAACCACCATGCTGGTGCAGTTAGGGATTATGCTGGTGGTAGTGCCGGGCGTGCTGCTGGCCATCGTGCTTGCCTTCGCGCCCGTGATGGTAGTACAGGACCGCATGGGGATTTTTGTCGCCATGCGTAGCAGCATCCGGCTGGCATGGTCTAATATGCGTCTGGTTGCCCCGGCGGTGATGAGCTGGCTGCTGGCTAAAACCCTGCTGCTGCTGTTTGCACCGAATCTTGCCGTTCTGACGCCTAACGTCGGTGCTGTGGTGGCAAATACGCTGAGCAATCTGATCTCCGCAGTCCTGCTCGTCTATTTGTTCCGCCTGTACACGTTAATCCGCCAGTAATTTTTCTGATGGCCTGGGCATCACGCGCAGGCCATCGCTGATGATGGAATAGAAGAATGAAGCAGTTTCTTGATTTTTTACCCCTGGTTGTCTTTTTTGCCTTCTACAAGCTGTATGACATTTACGCGGCCACTACTGCCCTGATCGTCGCCACCGCGGTGGTGCTGATTTACAGCTGGGTGCGCTACCGCAAGGTGGAAAAGATGGCCCTGATCACCTTCGTGCTGGTGGCCTTCTTTGGCGGACTGACGGTCTTTTTCCACAACGATGAGTTCATCAAGTGGAAAGTGACCGTCATCTACGTGCTGTTTGCCGGTGCGCTGCTGTTCAGCCAGTGGGTCATGAAAAAGCCCCTTATTCAGCGCATGCTGGGTAAAGAGCTGGCGCTTCCGCAGGTCGTCTGGTCACGTCTGAATATCGCCTGGGCGGTGTTCTTTATTCTTTGCGGCCTGGCGAATATCTATATCGCCTTCTGGTTGCCACAGAATATCTGGGTCAACTTCAAAGTGTTCGGTCTGACCGCACTGACGCTGATTTTCACCCTGCTGAGCGGTATCTACATCTATCGTCATATGCCGCAGGATGATAAGAACTGATCTTCCGGCCAGCACAACTCACGCGCTGGCCACATCGTTACAAGCAGAGAAAAGAATGACTACACAAGAAGCCCCTCAGGGTGAACTGGTTTTACGCACACTTGCAATGCCCGCCGACACCAATGCGAACGGCGATATTTTTGGCGGCTGGTTGATGTCGCAGATGGATATGGGCGGGGCCATCCTCGCTAAAGAGATTGCGCACGGCCGCGTGGTGACGGTCCGGGTCGACGGGATGACCTTTTTACGCCCTGTGGCCGTGGGAGATGTGGTCTGCTGCTACGCGCGCTGCGTGAAGCGTGGGAATACCTCGGTGTCGATAAATATCGAGGTGTGGGTGAAGAAGGTCTCTTCAGAACCTATCGGTCAGCGTTATAAAGCCACCGAAGCGCTGTTTATTTATGTGGCGGTGGACAGCGAAGGTAAACCTCGCCCGTTACCTCAGGCATAAAAAAAGCCTCCCGATGGGGAGGCTTTTTTATTATTCCATCTGTGCCCCGCCGTTCAGGCGGAAGACAATATTCACGATCAGCCCGCTGCCTGGCTTACCGGCTTCATAACGCCATTTGCGCATCGCGGTTTTCACTTCACGCTCAAACATATTCGACGGCTGTGCGGAGAGGATCTGCACATTATCCACGCGTCCGTCGGCGGTAACGTCAAATTTCACCCGTACACGGCCTTCAATACGTAATGCCTGAGCTCGCGCCGGGTATTGCGGCTGGTTACGGCTCAACGCGCGTGGACCTGCCGGGGCCGCTGCTACCGGCTTCGCGGTGGCGGGCGAAGAGTTCATGACCGGGCGAGCCGGGGCCGCTCTCTCGACCGGCTGGGTGGTGCGAGGCTCAACCGGGCGCTCTTCACGCTTCGGACGCTCCTCCACCTTTTTCACGGGTTTTGGTTTCGGCTTCGGTTTTGGCTTGGGCTCCGGCTTATGAATCACTACAGGCGCTTCTTTAGGCGGTTCAGGAACGATTTCAGGTTCCGGTTCCGGCTCGGGTTCAGGCTCTGCAACAGGTTCCGGTGGTGGCGCCACCTGCACGGGCTCCAGCTCCGCAGGTGTTACCATGGTCACAGAAATCGGCTGCGCGGGCGCTGGCATTTCAATAACCTGATGTACCGATGTGTAAAGCAGACCCGCCACGACGGCTCCGTGAATGCCGACGGACAACAGCGTCGGCCAGGGAAAGCGGCGAGGTAAATCAAGGGTCATTGAAGTCATAATCGTTTCAGTTAAAAAGCCAGGCCTCGATTTTAAATGCAAATAGCAATCATATTCAATAAGCCAGTTAAACTTCGCCCGATTTAACCGTTCAGCTGGCGAAAAAAGGCACGTGTTGAGAAGGGTTTTAACATTGTCGCTATCTTTGCGTTGCAGTCACCTGTACTTTCACATAACGTAATTCCCACTTTTATCGGTTAAGGAGCTCCGCTGTGCTTTATGTGATTTTTGCTGCAGATGTTGCTGATTCTCTTGAAAAACGCCTCTCCGTACGCCCTGCCCATCTTGCGCGCTTACAGCTGCTGCATGACGAAGGCAGATTACTGACCGCAGGTCCAATGCCTGCCGTAGACAGCAACGATCCGGGTGCGGCAGGATTTACCGGCTCGACGGTGATTGCCGAGTTTGAATCTCTCGAAGCGGCACAGGCCTGGGCCCAGGACGACCCCTATGTGGCAGCAGGCGTGTATGATAACGTCGTGGTGAAGCCGTTTAAAAAAGTTTTCTAGGATAAAAAAAGGCTCCGCACCGGGAGCCTTTTCTCATCAGTTCAGCGATGCCAGCCGCGCCGCGAACCCAACAAACAGTAAACCAATCAAGCCATTTCCCAGCTTCGCCAGTTTCTTTTTGGTTTTCAGGTAGCGCGTCACAAAGGCTCCGGAGAAGATCAGGAAGCTCATATAGACAAAACTGATGATTTCCAGCGTGACCGCGAGGATCATAAAGGCTACGCCGGTATGCTTCGCCTGAACATCAATAAACTGTACGAAGAACGAGACATAGAACAGGATCGCCTTCGGGTTGGTCATGCTCAGCACCAGCGAGCGTTTCATTATTGTTTTGGCTGGTTCAAGACCGCCCGCTTCGCCCTGCTGATTATGCCTTATCACTGACCAGAGCATCTTGCCGCCCAGCCATAACAGATAGAATGCCCCAAGATAGCGAACAATATTAAACAGCATCGGTGTGGTCTGGATCAGCGCAGCCACGCCCGCCCAGGCCAGAAACATCAGCACCGCATCGCCGATAAACACGCCGCTGGCGGCCAGATAGCCCTTTTTCACGCCGTGACCAATACCGGTCTTTAAGACAAACAGGGTATTTGGCCCTGGCACCAGTACGATAAAAATAGCCCCAACGACATAAGTCCAGAAATTCAGTACACCCAAATCCGCAAACACCTCATCCTCCTTTTCGAAATAGCGAATCATATAAAAACATCGGGCACCTCTGAGGGTGCCCTTGTGTCATTCAGTAATCCTGAACGGCGAACAGCAACGCATTGCGATGACGGTTCATACTGCACTTTCTGATGGCGTGGATACGCATATTACGGCGGGATTGTGCTTCCAGCCAACGCGCTTTGCGACGACCTGTCTGTCGCAACATGCGCCAGCGCCCTACTTCTGTTCTACTGCGCTTCATGTTAACAACTCTTCCCAAAACAGAACGCTCATTATAGTCCCTTGCCTGCGTCAGACCAGCGCTTTTATCTGGCGTTTTTATTTGCCAGAAAAATCCTGACGCGTAAACTCATAACAATACGCTTTCAAAAGGATTTTTTATTATGACAACCTTCTACACCGTGGTGAGTTGGCTGCTCATTCTGGGATACTGGCTGCTCATCGCGGGGGTAACATTACGCATCCTGATGAAGCGCAGAGCCGTTCCTTCTGCCATGGCATGGCTGTTGATTATCTATATCCTGCCGCTGGTCGGTATTATTGCGTATTTATCCTTTGGCGAACTTCACCTCGGCAAACGTCGGGCAGAGCGCGCACGGGCGATGTGGCCTTCGACTGCGAAGTGGCTGAACGATCTCAAATCCTGCAAACATATCTTCGCCGAAGAGAACAGTGACGTCGCCGCGTCATTATTCAAGCTTTGCGAACGCCGCCAGGGCATTGCCGGGGTGAAAGGCAATCAGCTGCAGCTGATGACCACCTCCGATGACGTAATGAACGCGCTAATCCGCGATATACAGCTGGCGCGGCATAATATTGAGATGGTGTTCTACATCTGGCAGCCCGGCGGCATGGCCGATCAGGTAGCGGAATCGCTGATGGCCGCCGCGCGTCGCGGTATCCACTGCCGCTTAATGCTCGACTCCGCCGGGAGTGTGACCTTTTTCCGCAGCAACTGGGCATCAATGATGCGCAATGCCGGTGTGGAAGTGGTCGAAGCCTTAAAGGTCAATCTGATGCGTGTGTTCCTGCGCAGGATGGATCTGCGTCAGCACCGCAAAATGGTGCTGATCGACAACTACATTGCCTATACCGGCAGCATGAATATGGTCGACCCGCGCTTCTTTAAACAGGATGCCGGCGTGGGCCAGTGGGTCGATCTGATGGCGCGTATGGAGGGCCCGGTCGCCACCGCGATGGGGATTGTCTACTCCTGCGACTGGGAGATCGAAACCGGCAAACGCATTCTACCCCCGCCGCCGGATGCGAACATCATGCCGTTTGAACAGGCCAGCGGACACACTATTCACACCATTGCCTCCGGCCCGGGCTTTCCGGAAGATCTGATCCACCAGGCGCTGCTGACCGCAGCCTATTCCGCCCGTGAATACCTGATCATGACCACCCCCTACTTCGTGCCGAGCGACGATCTGCTGCACGCCATCTGTACCGCCGCCCAGCGTGGGGTCGATGTGAGTATCATCCTGCCGCGCAAGAACGATTCGGTGCTGGTGGGCTGGGCCAGCCGGGCGTTCTTCAGTGAACTGCTGGCGGCCGGGGTGAAGATTTACCAGTTTGAAGGTGGGCTGCTGCACACCAAGAGCGTGCTGGTCGACGGCGAACTCAGTCTGGTAGGAACCGTGAACCTGGATATGCGCAGCCTGTGGCTCAACTTTGAGATCACCCTGGTGATCGACGATGCCGGTTTTGGCGGCGATTTGGCCGCCGTGCAGGACGACTATATCTCCCGCTCCCGCCTGTTGGATGCCCGTTTGTGGATGAAAAGACCGCTGTGGCAGCGAATTGCCGAACGACTGTTTTACTTCTTTAGTCCGTTGCTGTAAAACGTGCCCAACGATGTTAAAAGGTAGTCATCATGGAAATGGATCTAAACAATCGCCTGACCGAAGACGAAACGCTCGAGCAGGCCTACGATATCTTTCTTGAACTGGCCGTCGATAATCTCGATCCGGCTGACGTCATTCTCTTTAATCTGCAGTTTGAAGAGCGTGGCGGCGCGGAGTTGTTCGACCCGTCTGAAGACTGGGCTGAACATGTCGATTTCGACCTGAACCCGGATTTCTTCGCCGAGGTGGTGATTGGCCTGGCGGATACCGACGGCGGTGAGATCAACGACATCTTTGCCCGCATCCTTCTGTGTCGCGAGAAAGACCACAAGCTGTGCCACATACTCTGGCGTGAGTAAAATCTGGCGCGAATAAAAAAAGGCTGCAAATGCAGCCTTTTTTATTACCTGTTATCCACTCAGAGCGGATCGACCTTCAGGCAGGAGACCGCATGGCGGAAGCTGCCTTCCAGCACCGGACGCGTCTTCGCGCACTCCGGCCCGGCAATCGGACAGCGGGTACGGAACACACAGCCCGACGGCGGATTGATCGGCGACGGCAGTTCCCCTTCCAGCAGCTGAATAGTTTTATTCTGCTCGAGGTCAGGATCCGGCACCGGCACCGCAGACATCAGCGCTTTGGTGTAAGGGTGTAACGGGTTGTGATAGACCTCATCATAGGTGCCCAGCTCAACCGCATGGCCGAGATACATCACCAGGACACGATCGGAGATGTGCTTCACCACCGCCAGGTCGTGCGCGATGAAGATCAGCGACAGGCCCATCTCTCGCTGCAGCTTTTGCAGCAGGTTAACTACCTGCGCCTGGATGGACACGTCCAGGGCGGAGACCGGTTCGTCGCAGATGATCAGTTTCGGCTCGAGGATCAGCGCGCGGGCAATACCGATACGCTGACACTGGCCGCCAGAGAACTCGTGCGGATAGCGGTTGATGAGGTTAGGCAGCAGGCCCACTTTCATCATCATCGCCTTAACGCGGTCACGCACTTCCGTGCGCGGCATCTTCGGATGATAGGTGCGCAGCGGCTCGGCGATGATCTCACCGATGGTCATACGCGGGTTCAGTGACGCCAGCGGATCCTGGAAAATCATCTGGATGTCGCTGCGCACTTCGCGCCACTCATCCGGTTTCATCCCCAGCAGATCTTTACCCAGCCAGGCCACTTTGCCGTCGGTGGCTTTCACCAGGCCGATAATGGCGCGGGCGAAGGTGGATTTACCGCAGCCCGACTCACCCACTACGCCGAGGGTTTCCCCTTCGTACAGACGCAGGGTCACGCCGTCCACCGCTTTCAGGGTTTTGGCCGGCTGCCAGAACCACTGCTTGCCATCCTTAATGTCGAAATGCACCTTCAGATCGGCGATTTCGAGCAGAACATTTCTTTTTTCGTCGGTCGCGTTCATACCAGCTCCTCGTACGGCTTAAAGCAGGCGCGCAGACGGCCTGGGGCAAACTCTTCCAGCGGCGGAGCGCTGTTGCAGATTTCCATCGCGTGCGGGCACCGCGGCTGGAACGGACAGCCCTTCGGCAGACGCAGCAGGTTTGGCGGGTTGCCCGGAATGGTCAGCAGCGACTCCCCTTCCGCATCAAGACGCGGTACCGCATTCAGCAGGCCAATAGAGTACGGGTGCGCCGGATGGTAGAACACATCGCGCGCTTTACCGTACTCCATAGTACGACCGGCATACATCACCAGCACCTTGTCGCAGATCCCGGCCACGACGCCCAGATCGTGGGTAATCATGATGATCGCGGTGTTAAACTCGCGCTTCAGCTCATTCAGCAGGGTCATGATCTGCGCCTGAACGGTCACGTCCAGTGCGGTGGTGGGTTCATCGGCAATCAGCAGTTTTGGCCGGCACAGCAGGGCCATGGCGATCATCACGCGCTGGCGCATCCCGCCGGAAAACTCGTGCGGGAACATGCGCATACGCTTACGCGCTTCCGGCATTTTCACCGCATCCAGCATCTTCACCGACTCTTCAAAGGCTTCGCCTTTGCCCATCCCTTTGTGCAGCATCAGCACTTCCATCAGCTGCTCGCCCACACGCATATACGGGTTCAGGGAGGTCATTGGATCTTGGAAAATCATCGAGATCTGCTCGGCGCGCAGCTTGTTCAGCTCGTTTTCCGGCAGGTTAAGGATCTGTTTGCCGTTAAAGAGCGCAGATCCGCCGATAACACCGTTTTGTGCCAGCAGGCCCATCAGCGCGAACGCCGTCTGGGATTTACCGGAACCGGATTCACCCACGATACCCAGCGTTTCGCCAGCACGCAGGCTGAAGTTAAGATCGTTTACCGCGGTCACGTCGCCATCGGGCGTTTTGAAGGTAACGCGCAGATCTTTCACATCCAGCAGAAGGTTGCTCTGCTGATGCGCTTGTGGGGCAGATGCCGTTTCAATAATAGTCATGGCGGCACTCCTTAACGGTCTTTCGGATCGAGGGCATCACGCAGGCCATCGCCGATAAAGTTGAAACAAAACAGTGTCACCACCAGGAAGCCCGCCGGGAACAGCAGCAGCCACGGTGAAACTTCCATAGAGTTTGCGCCATCACTCAACAGCGCACCCCAGCTGCTCAGCGGCTCCTGGGTACCCAGGCCGAGGAAGCTCAGGAAAGATTCAAACAGGATCATGCTCGGCACCAGCAGGGAGGCATACACTACCACTACGCCCAGCACGTTCGGCACGATGTGGCGAACCACGATATTGCCGGTAGAGACCCCGCCGACCTGCGCCGCTTCGATAAACTCTTTGCGCTTCAGGCTCAGGGTCTGGCCGCGAACGATACGCGCCATATCCAGCCACGACACCATGCCGATGGCCACGAAGATCAGCAGAATGTTCTGGCCAAAGAAGGTCACCAGCAGGATGACGAAGAACATAAACGGGAAGGAGTTGAGGATCTCCAGAATACGCATCATCACCGAGTCGACTTTGCCGCCGAGGTAGCCGGACAGCGATCCGTATAAAGTCCCCAGAATTACCGCAACGAAGGCCGCCGCGATCCCGACCATCAACGAAATGCGTCCACCGATGGCCACACGCACCAGCAGGTCGCGCCCGGAGGAGTCGGTACCAAAGTAGTGGCCCGATTCGGTATCCGGCGCGCTGGACATCATGCCCCAGTCGGTATCGAAGTAGGTGAACTGAGACAGCATCGGCGCCAGCGTCACAAACAGGGCGATAACCACCAGCACAATCAGGCTGGCAACCGCGGCACGGTTGTGCATAAAGCGACGGCGGGCATCCTGCCAGAGACTACGCCCCTCGACTTCGAGTTTTTCACTGAAGTTTTCCAGCGCCTCGCTGTTTTTCTTACTTAACATCATGGCGAGCTCCAGTGTCAGTAGCGAATTTTCGGATCGATAACGGCATACAGCACGTCGACGATCGCGTTAAAGAAGATGGTGAGCGCGCCAACGAGAATGGTCAGACTCAATACCAGAGAGTAGTCGCGGTTAAGGGCGCCGTTAACGAACAGCTGGCCGATACCCGGCAGACCATAAATGGTTTCGATAACCATTGAACCGGTGATGATCCCGACAAACGCTGGGCCCAGGTAAGAGAGCACCGGCAGCAGCGCTGGCTTTAACGCGTGACGGAAGATGATACGGCGCATCGGCAGCCCTTTCGCACGGGCGGTACGGATGAAGTTAGAGTGCAGCACTTCAATCATCGAACCACGGGTAATACGCGAAATACTGGCGATATAGGCGAGAGACAGCGCCACCATCGGCAGGATCATGTACTGCAGCGCCCCGCCGTTCCAGCCGCCGCCGGGCAGCCATTTCAGGGTGATGGCAAATATCATTACCAGTAAGGGTGCGACGACAAAACTCGGTATGACGACGCCGGTCATTGCCACCCCCATCACGGCGTAATCCCATTTGGTATTTTGATTAAGCGCGGCAATAACGCCCGCCGTCACGCCAAGAATAACGGCCAGTAAAAATGCCGCGGCGCCTAATTTTGCCGAAACGGGGAAGCTCGAAGCCACCAGGTCGTTTACGGAATAATCTTTGTATTTAAACGACGGACCAAAATCACCGTGGGCCAGCTGTTTCAGATAGTTGAAATACTGGGTGGAGATAGGATCGTTTAAATGATATTTCGCTTCGATATTCGCCATGACTTCTGGTGGCAGCGTACGTTCACCGGTGAAAGGACTTCCCGGCGCGAGACGCATCATAAAGAAGGAGATCGTTATAAGAATAAATAGCGTTGGGATCGCTTCAAGACAGCGACGTAGGATAAATTTCAACATTGCCCGTACCTTCTGGCGTGTGCCTATATAGTATTACGATGAGTAGACACCGTGGGGCAGGCATCGCCCGCCCCACTCATTGCCATTAATGCTTGATAATATACAAGTTTTTAACGTAGATATTATCCATCGGGTCTTTCCCGGTATATCCACCTACCCACGGTTTCACCAGACGGGCGTTCACGTAGTAGTAAACCGGCACGATTGCAGAGTCTTTATCGAGCTGCTGTTCTGCTTTCGCATACAGGTCAGCACGCTGCGCTTCGTCAGTGACTTTCAGGGTATCGCCAATCAGCTTGTCGAACTCTGGGCTCTTATAGTGCGCGGTGTTGTTCGAGCTGTCGCTCAGCATAGTGTTCAGGAAGGAGGTCGGTTCATTGTAGTCCGCACACCAGCCTGCACGCGCCACATCAAAGGTGCCCTGATGACGGCTGTCGAGGAAGGTTTTCCACTCCTGGTTTTCCAGCTTCACGTTCGCACCCAGGTTTTTCTTCCAGATGGAGGAGACGGCGATAGCCAGTTTCTTATGCAGGTCAGAGGTGTTGTACAGCAGGTTAAAGGTCAACGGTTTCTCAGCGGTATAACCGGCTTCGGCCAGCAGTTTCTTCGCTTCTTCGTTACGTTTTTCCTGTGACCAGCCGAACCACTCTGGCTGGGTCAGTTTTGCGCCATCGGTATACGGTGGGGTGTAGCTGTACGCCGGCAGGTCGCCCTGGTTTTTCACTTTATTAACGATGATGTCGCGATCCAGTGCCAGTTTCAGAGCGGTACGAACGCGAACGTCATTGAATGGCGCTTTCTGGTTGTTGATCTCGTAGTAATAGGTGCAGAGGTACGGGTCAACGTGTACTTCAGCCGGGATCTCTTTTTTCAGCTTCTGGAACAGTTCAATCGGCATGTTGTTATAGGTCATGTCGATTTCGCCGCTGCGATAGCGGTTAACGTCGGTCACTTCAGAAGAGATTGGCAGGTAGGTTACCTGATTAATAACGGTTTTCGCGTTGTCCCAGTAGTTGGTATTACGCTCGAGGTCGATACGTTCGTTAACAACCCAGGCTTTCAGCTTATAGGCGCCGTTGGTCACGATATTGGCAGGCTGAGTCCACTTCTCGCCGAATTTCTCAACCGCGGCTTTCGGAACCGGGGAAACGGACGGGTGAACCAGCAGCTTATAGAAATACGGAACCGGCTCGCTCAGGGTCACTTCGAAGGTGTTGTCATCGATCGCTTTTACGCCGAGGTCGGTAACCGGTTTTTTACCGGTGATGATGTCGTCGATATTGGCGATATGGCCATACTGCAGATAGCTCGCATAAGGAGAGGCGGTGTTTGGATCCGCCAGGCGCTGCCAGCTATAAACGAAATCTTGTGCGGTGACCGGGGAACCGTCAGACCACTTTGCGTCTTTACGCAGGTGGAAGGTCCAGACTTTACCGTCTTTGTTTTCCCATTTTTCAGCGACACCCGCAACCGGGTGGCCGTCTACGTCAGAGACCAGCAGACCTTCGAACAGATCGCGGTTAACGTTAGACTCAGGTACACCTTCAATTTTGTGCGGGTCCAGAGACTGGACTTCAGCACCGTTGTTACGGACCAGCGTTTGCTTCTCCGCCAGTTGGACCCCAGCAGGTACGTCAGCAGCCATTGCAACGTTGCCTGCGATTAGCGCAGTTAAGATCCCCGCAGCGACCAGACTTTTTTTTGTGATGATGGACATTGTGTTGATACTCCACTCTTTATAATTACTGGTTTTTTACCAGCCTGTTTAATTCCCCTTTTTGGGGTTCCCTGACAACGTAGGAGTTTATGCTGCCGTCAGGCGTTTTTTTACTTCTTGCTATCACCGACTTTACTATTACTGGCGACTCGTCTGGCCGCCTTGCGTCGATTTGTGACACGCCTCCCCTGTCGAGGCGTGTATTAATTCTTATAGGTCAGAATCGTTAATGAAAAAGATTCTCAACTAAAGGAATTACGCTGAAATGGAATGGCCGGAAAGTACCAAATGGCTTACTTAGGTGCCAATACATTTTGCAAATTTGTTAACCAATTCTCTTTTACGAAAGTTACCGTAACGCTGTGGGCTACCCTGCCGCGCATCAAAAGCGGGAAAAGTTACCGCTATTCAATGGGATGTTGAAAATGTTGTCGATGACTGCCTGGCGCTGCCAGAGACGAACAGTTATTTGTACAAAAAATTAACAACTGTCTATTATTTAGCACATTCATCTAAATCATTCAGCAAATTACTAATATCATCTCAGTAATCTTGCAGCAAGCCCCAGAGTATCGTGTGAGTAAAATAACAGTCGCATTGCGCGGATTGTGACCAGCACAGGAGGGTGATGGAAGGCAAGTTATTGAAAGTTATAACAACAAAATTATTAATAAAATTTATTATAGATAGAGCGATTTTCAACTTTCATTATATGATTTGCTGATAATGACAAAAAAAACGGAGCCACAGGCTCCGCTCTTTCGTTTGAAATGGCTAACTGAGTAAACCCGGGAAAATGGATTTCAGACCGGTAACAATAAATTCGATCCCCAACGCCATCAGCAACAGACCCATAATTCGGGTAATAACGTTAATGCCGGTCTGCCCCAGTAGACGCACCAGCCAGGGTGCGAGACGGAATATCCCCCAGCAGCAGAACGCAAACAGCGCGATGGCTACCGAGAAGCCAACCAGATGCATCAGATTATGGTAGCGCGTTCCCCATACGATAGTGGAGCTGATTGCCCCCGGTCCCGCCATTAATGGCAGCGCCAGCGGTACTACACCAATACTCTCGCGGATGGCGGTTTCTGATTTCTCCTGCTTGTTTTGTTTGTCCTCACCCAGCTTGCCGCTGATCATTGACATTGCAATAGTCACCACGAGGATCCCGCCAGCAATTCTGAACGAATCAATGGAGATGCCAAAAATTTGCAATATTGAATCGCCAAGATAGAGCGAGGTCAGCAGGATGATTGCCACCGACAAATTTGCCGTCAGGTTGGTTTTATTCCTGGCCACAGCGGTTTGATAGCTGGTCATACTGATAAACACGGGGATGATGCCCACCGGGTTCACCAGCGCAAACAGGCCGATGAAAAACTTAAAATAGGTTGGAAAATCAAAGAGCGATAGGCTCACTGTTAGCTCCGCTGATAAGCAAGACGTAATATAAAATGTGGCAACAACAATAACCGCGCAGAAGATACGCCTTTTATGCCTGCCTTTCATCACATTAATGCTAAATATAGTGATGTTGCACTGTAAAATATTTGTGTACTTTATAGGTGCTTATGGTTCAATTACTTTTGCAATTATTTAACATCTGACGAAATGCCCCAAAATACCCCTGCTGAAAGGTATCAGCTTATGGATAAATTGATACAGATCATGTTTTCGGTACTCAGAAGTGAGTAATCTTGATTACGCCACCACGGAGATGCAGAGTCTGAACCCAGGCTACTGATAGGAGGCTCTTTTAGTAAATCAGGGGAAAGATAAAAACGTTAACACCTTGTTTTTACGTAATTAAAGCAAGTGGCAATGACGCTGACTATACTGTTTTCTTGTCGAGCAGCTGATTTACTAAAAGAGTTTAACATTATCAGGAGAGCATTATGGCTGTTACTAATGTCGCTGAACTTAACGCACTTGTAGAGCGCGTAAAAAAAGCCCAGCGTGAATATGCCAATTTCACCCAAGAACAGGTTGATAAAATCTTCCGCGCCGCCGCCCTGGCTGCTGCAGATGCTCGAATCCCTCTCGCTAAAATGGCCGTTGCCGAATCCGGTATGGGTATCGTTGAAGATAAAGTGATTAAAAACCACTTTGCTTCTGAGTATATCTACAACGCCTATAAAGATGAGAAGACTTGTGGCGTCCTGTCAGAAGATGACACCTTCGGAACCATCACCATCGCTGAGCCAATCGGTATCATCTGCGGTATCGTTCCAACTACCAACCCAACTTCTACCGCTATCTTCAAATCGCTGATCAGCCTGAAGACGCGTAACGCAATCATTTTCTCTCCACACCCACGTGCTAAAGATGCAACCAACAAAGCTGCGGATATCGTTCTGCAAGCGGCGATCGCTGCAGGTGCACCGAAAGATCTGATCGGCTGGATCGATCAGCCTTCTGTGGAGCTGTCTAACGCACTAATGCACCACCCGGACATCAACCTGATCCTTGCGACCGGTGGTCCAGGTATGGTTAAAGCAGCTTATAGCTCCGGTAAACCGGCTATCGGCGTAGGTGCGGGTAACACCCCTGTTGTTATCGACGAAACCGCCGATATCAAACGTGCTGTCGCTTCTGTACTGATGTCTAAAACCTTCGATAACGGCGTAATTTGTGCTTCCGAGCAGTCCGTTGTTGTTGTTGACTCCGTATACGATGCCGTTCGCGAACGCTTCGCCAGCCACGGCGGCTACCTGCTGCAGGGCAAAGAGCTGAAAGCTGTTCAGGACATCATCCTGAAAAATGGCGCACTGAACGCCGCCATCGTCGGTCAGCCAGCGTACAAAATCGCTGAACTGGCAGGTTTCACCGTTCCAGCCAGCACTAAGATCCTGATTGGCGAAGTGAAAATCGTTGATGAAAGCGAGCCGTTTGCGCACGAAAAACTGTCTCCGACCCTGGCAATGTACCGCGCGAAAGATTTTGAAGACGCGGTCGTTAAAGCTGAGAAACTGGTTGCGATGGGCGGTATCGGTCATACCTCCTGCCTGTATACCGACCAGGATAACCAGCCAGAACGTGTTGCTCACTTCGGTCAGATGATGAAAACTGCCCGTATCCTGATTAACACCCCTGCTTCTCAGGGTGGTATCGGTGACCTGTATAACTTCAAACTCGCGCCTTCCCTGACTCTGGGTTGTGGTTCATGGGGTGGTAACTCCATCTCTGAGAACGTTGGTCCTAAGCACCTGATCAACAAGAAAACCGTTGCTAAGCGAGCTGAAAACATGTTGTGGCATAAACTTCCGAAATCTATCTACTTCCGCCGTGGCTCCCTGCCAATCGCGCTGGATGAAGTGATTACTGATGGCCACAAACGTGCGCTCATCGTGACTGACCGCTTCCTGTTCAACAACGGCTACGCAGACCAGATCACCTCTGTTCTGAAAGCAGCTGGCGTAGAAACTGAAGTGTTCTTCGAAGTTGAAGCTGACCCTACCCTGTCCGTTGTGCGTAAAGGCGCAGAGCTGGCAAACTCCTTCAAACCAGACGTGATCATCGCGTTGGGCGGCGGCTCCCCAATGGACGCAGCCAAAATTATGTGGGTAATGTACGAGCACCCTGAAACGCACTTCGAAGAACTGGCGCTGCGCTTTATGGATATCCGTAAACGTATCTACAAGTTCCCGAAAATGGGCGTGAAAGCGAAAATGATCGCCGTCACCACCACTTCCGGTACCGGTTCTGAAGTGACTCCGTTTGCCGTTGTAACCGACGATGCAACCGGTCAGAAATACCCACTGGCAGACTACGCTCTGACGCCGGATATGGCGATTGTCGATGCCAACCTGGTTATGGAGATGCCGAAATCACTCTGTGCATTCGGTGGTCTGGATGCGGTAACTCACGCCCTGGAAGCCTATGTTTCTGTACTGGCGTCTGAGTTTTCTGACGGTCAGGCTCTGCAGGCACTGAAACTGCTGAAAGAGAACCTGCCAGCGTCCTATAACGAAGGCTCTAAAAACCCGGTTGCCCGTGAGCGCGTGCACAGTGCTGCCACCATCGCCGGTATCGCGTTTGCTAACGCCTTCCTGGGCGTGTGCCACTCCATGGCGCACAAGCTGGGTTCACAGTTCCACATTCCTCACGGTCTGGCGAACGCCCTGCTGATTTCTAACGTTATCCGTTACAACGCGAACGATAACCCAACCAAGCAGACTGCATTCAGCCAGTACGACCGTCCACAGGCTCGTCGTCGCTACGCAGAAATCGCTGATCACCTGGGCCTTAGCGCTCCTGGTGACCGCACTGCAGCGAAGATCGAGAAGCTGCTGGCATGGCTGGAAAGCCTGAAAGCTGAACTGGGTATTCCTAAGTCAATCCGTGAAGCAGGCGTTCAGGAAGCTGACTTCCTGGCTCACGTTGACAAGCTGTCTGAAGATGCCTTCGATGACCAGTGTACTGGTGCGAACCCGCGCTACCCACTGATTGCCGAGCTGAAACAGATCCTGCTGGATACCTACTACGGCCGTGAATACTCTGAAGGTGTGGTTGCTGCACCTGCAGCGGAAGCCCTGGTGAAAGTGGATAAGAAAGCGAAGAAAAGCGCTTAATTAATCGCTCAATAAAAAACCCGCTTCGGCGGGTTTTTTTATGTCTGTTAAGAAACAGAGATGCTAGCGACGAAAGGCGTCCTGAATCGCCGTCAGAGAGCCTGTGACCAGCGCCTCTTTGTAATGCTTACGACAGACGGATACATAGCGCTCATTGCCCCCAATAACCACCTGCTCGCCTTCCGCATAGGGTTTACCCGACTGATCGAGGCGCAGCACCATACTCGCTTTACGCCCGCAGAAGCAGATGGTTTTTAATTCCACCAGTTTGTCTGACCAGGCTAGCAAGTACTGGCTACCGATAAATAACTCGCCGCGAAAATCAGTACGCAAGCCATAACAGAGCACCGGTATATCAAGCTCATCAACCACTTCTGAAAGCTCATGTACCTGCTGACGCGTTAGAAACTGGCTTTCATCTACCAGCACGCAATGCACCGCCCGAGCGGCGGCTTCTGCTCGAATTTCATCCAGCAGATTGGTTTGTGGGTTAAATAGCCTGGCGGGTGAAGAGAGGCCAATTCGGGAGCTGACCTTCCCGGTGCCAAAGCGGTCATCGATTTCAGCGGTGTACACCACCGTGCGCATCCCACGCTCCTGGTAATTGTAGGAGGATTGCAGTAATGCGGTCGACTTACCTGCGTTCATTGCTGAATAGTAGAAATACAGTTGTGCCATTGGCCCTTAAACCCTAATCAATGTGTATTATTACCGATGCGCGATTGTACCATATTTTGTCGGGTCTTCCGTGCTCCAGCGCTGTTTACAGGGATTTCAGAAGATTTTATCCCTTAACAAGGATATAGGGATCATACTAAAAAGAGGAAATATCTGAGCTTTATCACCGTGCTAAGTTCAGGAAAAACCTCTTATTTTAATGTCGTCACAGGGTTCAAAATGAATCAATAATAATTAACCATTTTGGCGAGAAACCGTGTTTTCAGTACTAATACGAAAGGTTGATATTTATCCTGAGAAACAATAAACCCTGACAAAATTGCAGACGAAAAAGAGTTCACCGTCAGGTTTACAACGCATCATTGGATAACCGGGGTTACCTTTTGCCCTACCAAATTTAAGTTGGCTTAATTATTAATAGCGTCGAATATTAGGTATTTTTGAATTCCTTACATTATGACCTATTGCATATATCAATTTATGCCTCTATTATTACTTCAACAAACCCCCCACATTATAAGTTTGAGATTACTACAATGAGCGAAGCACTTAAAATTCTGAACAACATCCGTACTCTCCGTGCCCAGGCGAGAGAATGTACTCTGGAAACGCTTGAAGAAATGCTGGAGAAATTAGAAGTCGTTGTTAACGAGCGCCGTGAAGAAGAAAACGCTGCTGCTGCTGAAATCGAAGAGCGTACGCGTAAACTGCAGCAATATCGTGAAATGCTGATCGCAGATGGTATTGATCCAAACGAATTGCTGAACAGCATGGCTGCCGCTAAAACCGGTACTAAAGCTAAACGCGCTGCGCGTCCTGCTAAATATAGCTACATCGACGAGAACGGCGAATCTAAAACCTGGACTGGCCAGGGTCGTACTCCAGCTGTTATCAAAAAAGCCATGGATGAGCAAGGTAAACAACTGGACGACTTCCTGATTCAGGAATAAGTCAGAAAATTATCCGAAAAATCCCGCTTAATGCGGGATTTTTTATGCCTTTATTTTATACAGTGTGACATTCTGTTACATGCTGTCATAACGATTGAACCAGATTATTCTCGTGCCCTGGTAAGAAACGCCTTAAAAAGGCCATAAAAAAACCGGTGTAGCCTGGCTATCACCGGTTTTTGCTTAGCGCGTCATCGCAAAATTAGTTTTTAATGCCCAGCGTATCTTTCAGCCAGCCTTTAAATTCCTCACCCAAAGACTGGTGACGAATACCATATTCAACGAATGCCTGCATGTAACCGAGTTTATTACCGCAGTCATGGCTCTTACCTTTCATGTGGTAAGCTTCAACGGTCTCTTTTTCGATCAGCATGTCGATGGCATCGGTCAGCTGGATTTCATCCCCAGCGCCTGGAGGTGTTTTAGCCAGCAGTGGCCAAATCTCCGCGCTCAGGACGTAACGCCCTACTACAGCGAGATTAGACGGCGCTACGTCGGCTTTTGGCTTCTCAACCACGCCGACCATTGGCACGCTGTCACCCGGGTTCATGCCAACGCCTTTGCAGTCAACCACGCCATAAGCGGTAACGTCTTCAACCGGCTCAACCATGATCTGGCTGCTGCCCGTTTCGTCGAAGCGCTTAATCATTTCTGCCAGGTTATCCTGTGAGAGATCGGATTCAAACTCATCGAGAATAACGTCAGGTAAAATAACCGCTACCGGCTCGTTCCCGACGACCGGGTGTGCACACAATACGGCATGGCCCAGACCTTTTGCCAGCCCCTGACGAACCTGCATAATAGTCACGTGCGGCGGGCAAATAGACTGAACTTCCTGCAGAAGCTGACGCTTAACACGTTTTTCCAGCATAGCTTCAAGTTCAAAACTGGTATCGAAATGGTTTTCGATAGAGTTTTTGGATGAATGCGTTACCAGCACAATTTCAGTAATGCCAGCGGCAATACATTCGTTGACCACATACTGGATTAATGGCTTATCAACGAGTGGCAGCATCTCTTTTGGAATTGCCTTCGTTGCCGGCAGCATCCTGGTTCCCAACCCGGCAACCGGGATAACGGCCTTTGTCACTTTCGAATTTACGGCAGCCATTGAAACTCTCCTGAACTGTTCATGTTTTGAACTTTAGTCTGCATTAATAACGCGTTCAGTATATCAGCCTGAAGATGGTGTCCGGGTCTGAAAAGGACGCGCTACCGCTTAATTAGGATAAATACGAATGAAAACAGGCACCGATAGTAGCATTGCCCGTAAAACGACGATAAAGCTATCTACCGTTTAAAATTCAACTGACTATTCTGTGGACAACATTAAGCGCAACCGTCCCCCTGTCCCCCAAATTTGGCATTGCCATGAGGTGCAGCGATGGCTTATTTGATTAAGATAAGTATTACCTAACGTGCCTAACGGAACGCCGTTACTGACCTGAATATGATGCTCACCTGTATTAAGCGTGGCATTAAGTCCGGCAGACACCAGAATCAAATTTTTCAGGCCGCTGTGGTAATAACCGACCAGTAAAGGAAATTGACCAGGCAGACTGGCTTGTCGCAGCAGCTGGTTAACCTGTTTCAACAAGCTACCTAACTCAGGCAGACGCTGCCCCTGGTGAGAAAGTTGTTCCTGGAGCAGGCCATTAAATAATGCCCGCAATAATAACGCCGCCAGCACGCCATTATCGCCTGCCCGGGTGACGTCCAGACAATAAAATGCCAGATCGTTTTCAGACAACGGCGCGATATCCAGCACCAGACCTGGTTGATCGGCCGCCATCAGCTGGCGGTAATTCACCTTGCACCCGGAGATGGTCTGTTGCACTGGCGGCTGAAGTTCCTGTAACAGCTTTGCTGCCGCAGATGGGTTATTGACCAGCGCATCCCAGTCCTGAAAAAGTCGCTCTTCTTCTTCAACGCGCGAATTGAACATATTGGGATAGAGGCAGGCGAGCACGGTTTCACGCAGGCGATTGAGATCTTTTACCGGCTTAAGCAATACATCCTGGACTCCAAGACGTAACGCTTTTGCGATATCGGCCATATTTTCCGTCGCGGAAATAACCAGAATTGGAAGCTGGTTACCTGCGTTACGCAGATGCTCCACCAGCTTCAGGCCATTCATACGCGGCATGGCGATGTCGCAAATCATCAAATCGGGCTTAAGCCCTACCATTATTTCCAGAGCGTCGATCCCATCAGCTGCAAGCGCAGTGGTCGCCCCCAGCGATGATAGCCATGAATCCAGTAAAGAGCGGAAAACAGGCTCGTCTTCAACTATCAGAATTTGTTTTCCGGCTAGTGGTTGTGTCATGGTCTCTCCCGGCGCTGACAATAGATAAATAGTGGCATGCTATCGGTACTATCGCCTGTCAGATTTTGCTGAAGTAATCAAAAAAAACGTGCTCAGGCTGTTGCCCGCACTAAAGGTAATAATTCATCCATTTTCTTTTCGACTGCCTGCGCGCCTGCGGTAATGGCTGCCTCTGCACGATGGAAATCGAGCGTTGAAATTTGTGGACAAAAAGGTTGGATCAATATATCCGGCGGATCTCCCGCCATTCGATTGCGCTTCAGGCGATTTTCCAGCACCTGAATTGACGTCGTCATGATTTCCATGGCGGTAGGCGCAGTGACCAGCTTACGGGTGGTCCGCGTGAAGCGTCCTCGCAGGCGTTTATGCCAGGCGAGATCTTCTGGCGCGCCCTCATCAGTATGGGTATTGACCGGCATAAGATCCTGCTGCATCAGGTGGGCATCATGCTGGAGGTCGACGGCAATGACGATATCGGCCCCCATCGCGCGGGTCAGTGAAATGGGCACCGGATTAACAACGCCGCCGTCAACCAGCCAGTAGCCATTATGCGGAACCGGCGCCATCAGGCCAGGCATACTGCAGGAGGCACGTACGGCAAGATGAAGATCGCCTTCGGTGAACCAGATTTCCCTGCCGGTGCTGAGATTGGTAGCTACCGCACCGAAAGGCATCTGACAGCTTGAGAATTCGGTCAGGGGCATGACCTGGCGAAAACGGTTAAAGACGCGCTCACCGCGTAATAACCCGCCACGTTGCCAGGAGAGATCCATCAGGCGCAGGACGTCCCAGTAGCTAAAGGAACGAACCCAGGTTTCCAGCTCCGGGAGCTTGCCACACGAGTAGGCGGCCCCCACCAGTGAACCTATTGAACAGCCTGCAACAATATCAATTTCGATACCTAAACGTTGTAAGGCGTTGATCACGCCAATATGCGACCAGCCCCGGGCTGCACCTGAGCCCAACGCCAGTCCAATTTTTACTTTTCTCATTAGCCCTGTTTAACGTCCCCTGGATTCCTGGCATAGCGTCATTGCACACGCTCAGTTAACATAGTGCCACCCTGGCGTTGTCAGCCATTCATATTTTAATTTCAGGAAGAGAATCGTGTCTCAACTCTGTCCCTGCGGTAGCGCTCTCGATTATAGCCTATGTTGCCAGCGATATCTTACTGGTGAACAGGTTGCACCGGACCCGGCATCACTTATGCGCTCCCGATATGCCGCTTTTGTGACGCGGGACGCAGACTACCTGATCAGGACCTGGCATCCATCCTGCCATGCTACTGATTTTCGTCAGGAGATCGAGGCCGGATTTGCAAATACGCAGTGGCTCGGCCTGACTCAGTACGAAACGGCAGCAGGCCGGGATGAAAACGAGGGGTTCGTCAGTTTTGTCGCGCGCTTTACCGAACAAGGCAAAGCGGGTGCCATCATCGAACGCTCGCGTTTCTTAAAGGAGGGCGGACAGTGGTACTATATTGACGGTACGCGTCCACAGTTCGGTCGTAATGACCCCTGCCCCTGTGGTTCAGGTAAAAAATTTAAAAAGTGTTGCGGCCAGTAAGGCCTGACGACACCATTTCAGCAAACACTTAAGGATTTTCCGGCAATGCAATCAACACAACGCAAAGTGCTGCGCACCATTTGTCCCGACCAGAAAGGGCTGATCGCCCGTATCACCAATATTTGCTACAAGCATGAACTGAATATCGTGCAGAACAACGAGTTTGTTGATCACCGTACCGGCCGCTTCTTTATGCGTACCGAGCTGGAAGGGATTTTCAATGACGCGACGCTGCTTGCCGATCTGGACGGCGCCCTGCCGGAAGGTTCGGTACGTGAACTGACTCCTGCCGGCCGTCGCCGCGTGGTTATCCTGGTCACCAAAGAGGCGCATTGCCTGGGCGACCTGCTGATGAAAGCCAACTATGGCGGGCTGGACGTGGAGATCGCTGCGGTCATTGGCAACCACGAGACGCTGCGTACTCTGGTTGAGCGTTTTGATATTCCGTTTGAGCTGGTCAGCCATGAAGGCCATACCCGCGAAGAGCATGACAATTTAATGGCTCAGGCCATTGAAGCGCATGATCCGGACTACGTGGTGCTGGCGAAATACATGCGCGTTCTGACGCCGTCATTTGTTGCCCGCTTCCCGAACAAGATTATCAATATTCACCACTCGTTCCTGCCGGCGTTTATTGGCGCGCGTCCTTATCACCAGGCGTACGAGCGCGGCGTGAAAATCATCGGCGCAACGGCCCACTACGTGAATGACAATCTGGATGAAGGTCCAATCATCATGCAGGACGTGATTCATGTCGATCACACCTACACGGCGGAAGATATGATGCGTGCCGGCCGCGACGTCGAAAAAAATGTATTAAGCCGCGCGCTGTATCAGGTGCTGGCTCAGCGTGTCTTCGTGTACGGTAACAGAACGATTATTCTTTAATCCTTTATAAAATGAATTGATTAGCTTTACGTCTTTATGCGTAAAAATCAGGCAAACGATTCAATTTAGCAAAGGAAGTCTTTACAGGGGCGCGTCATTTGATATGATGCGCCCCGCTTCCCACAAGGAAGCAGGCCAGTAAAAGCATTACCCCGTGGTGGGGTTCCCGAGCGGCCAAAGGGAGCAGACTGTAAATCTGCCGTCATCGACTTCGAAGGTTCGAATCCTTCCCCCACCACCATCTCTTGCTTTACCTCAAAATTTGAATTACCCCTGGTGGGGTTCCCGAGCGGCCAAAGGGAGCAGACTGTAAATCTGCCGTCATCGACTTCGAAGGTTCGAATCCTTCCCCCACCACCATCTCTCCTGAATCGCTCGAAACCGCATATTTGCACCATGTTCTATATTCTTCCGATGCAGGGAAGGATGAGAAGCTTCGACTAAGGTTCGATTCGAGCGCAGCGAGAAAGCGTTGCCGCAGGCAACGACCCGAAGAGCGAGGCGCAACGCGCCGAGTAATCCTTCCCCCACCACCATCACTTCCTTCATCATAAAAACAAAACCTTCATTATTATCCAACTCCCGCGCACCTGTATTCCCCGGTGGCGCTGCGCTTACCGGGGCTACAAAACGACAACACCGCACCGTATCCGTAGGCCGGGTAAGGCGCAGCCGCCACCCGGCAAAAAACACTACACCGGCGGCAACCGGCGCGTTACCGGTGAACTCTTCACAATAGACGTATTGCACTGCGCGTGTTCTGCCAGCCCATCCAGCAACGTATCCAGCTGTTCAATCGAACGCACCACCAGCCTGATAACAAAGCAGTCTTCGCCGGTCACTTTGTCGCTCTCAATACATTCGGGCATCTGCTGGATGTATTTATCCACCTTATGCAATAACCCCGGCAACGGCCGCACGCGGACCAGCGCCTGCAGCGTATACCCCAGCGCAGCCAGGTTTACCCGGGCACCGTACCCCTGAACAATCCCCCGCTCCTCCAGCCTTTTTAAACGCTCCGCCGTACTGGGTGACGTGAGTCCAACCCGGGCGCTCAACACCTTCAGCGACATACGCGCGTCCTCTACCAGACAGCGCAGAATATGGCGGTCGATCTCATCAATAACGTAATCCATAGCATTTACCTAATTTATAAAAGCAAATCCTGACTCTTACCTTACTTCAGCACTGTAAAACCAGACACAATTTTTTAACAATAAAGGCATTAATCAGGAGGTGTGTGATGAGTGACATTCAAAAAGGCGTCTGGCAAATGAGCCTGGCGATGCTGATATCCGGCTCCATCGGCGCGTTTGTTTTGCTTTCCGGTTTACCGGTGACCGAAGTAGTGTTCTGGCGCTGCCTGATCGGTGCCATTGCGCTGTTTCTCTTTATTCGTTTCAGTAAACACCCTTTCAGCCCCTTAACTAAAGTCACTCTGGGGCTGGCCGTGCTCGGCGGCGTTGCGCTGGTCATTAACTGGCTACTGCTGTTTGCCGCCTTCGACCGTATCTCAATCGGGCTTTCAACGGTGGTTTATAACACCCAGCCCTTTATGCTGGTGCTGATGGGCATGTTGATGGGTGAACGGGTGAGCCTGGTGAAATGGGGCTGGCTGTTCCTCGCCTTTGGCGGCGTGGTGATACTGCTCTCCAGCGAACTGACCGGCGGGCATAACGCACAATGGCTCGCGGGGATCGCCCTCGCGCTGGGCGCAGCCTTTTTCTATGCCCTGACCGCCATCATCACGCGCAAATTAAAAACTATCGCGCCGCAGCATATCGCCTTTATTCAGGTTTTAACCGGGGTGGTGATGCTCCTGCCACTGGCAACTATGCCAACTTTCTCCGGCGATTTTCCTTGGGCGATTTTACTCACGCTGGGGATTGTGCACACGGGGGTGATGTATCAACTGCTCTACAGCGCCATTCAGAAACTCCCTACCCCCATCACCGGTTCGCTGTCGTTTATCTATCCGGTTGTGGCATTGATTGTCGATAATCTGGTGTTTGGCCATGCGCTGAATCTCACCCAACTGGCCGGTGGGGCGCTGATCCTGTTTGCTGCGGCGGGGAATAATCTCGGCTGGGGCGAAAAAAAACCCCGCGAGTGCGGGGTTCAGATTAAAACGGCTGATTAGCGACGGGCACGCACAATCTGATATCTGCGCGTCAGGTACTCTACCGGCGCGCTCCAGATATGCACCAGACGGGAGAACGGGAACAGCAGGAACAGGGTCATGCCCAGCACCAGGTGGACGCGGAAGACAAACGCCACGCCGTCCAGATGCTCAGACGCCCCGCCGTGGAAGGTCACCACCGACTGTGCCCAACCCACCAGCTTCAGCATTTCGCTGCCGTCCATGTGCTGCGCAGAGAACGGAATGGTCAGCAGACCCAACGCACACTGCACCATCAGCAGGGAGAGGATCAGGATATCCGCCCCGGTGGTGGTGGCGCGAACGCGTGGACTGAACAGACGACGCTTCAGCAGCAGCAGGCCGCCGACCAGGGTCATCACGCCGCAGGCGCCCCCGGCAATCATCGCCATCTTCTGCTTCACGTCCATCGGCAGGAAGGATTCATACATCCAGTGCGGGGTCAGCATCCCGAGGAAGTGACCGGCAAAGATGCCCAGAATACCGATATGGAACAGGTTCGACGCCAGGTTCATCCCTTTGCGATCCAGCATCTGACTGGACGCGGCGCGCCAGGTGTACTGACCGTAGTCATAACGCAGCCAGCTACCAATCAGAAATACCGAACCCGCAATATACGGATAGATATCGAAGAAGAACATATTCAGGAAGTGCATTATTGCTGTCCTCCGTTAGAGATATTCAAATATTGCGGGGCAACGGCACCGGCAAAACGACGCTGGTGAGCGGCGATCTCCGACTCACCGCAACTCTGGTCAGCAAAGAATTTCACCTGCTCTTCTTCCCAGACCGCATCCAGCGCCTGTGGGGTATCATCGCGCGCTTCATCGGCGATTTTTTCCGCCACTTTTTCACTGTCGACCGAGGCGTTTGCCAGTTTCACCAGCAGATCGAACAGCACCGCGTAGCGGCTTTCACGCTGCTGCAGACGCGCGCTCAGTAACGCCAGAATCGGGGCGATATCGTGCAGGCCGCCCAGCGCCTCTTCTTTCGGCAGCTGCGCCAGATACTCCAGGTACAGCGGCAGGTGATCCGGCAGCTCGCGGCTGTCGAGATGCAGGCCGTGCTGCTCGTACTGCGACATCAAGTCGACCATCGCCTGACCCCGGTCACGGGATTCACCGTGAACGTGTTCAAACAGCAGCAGCGAAGTGGCGCGGCCGCGGTCGAACAGCTGGCTGTAGTCAGACTGCACGTCCAGCAGATCCCGGGAGAGCAGATCGCGGAGGAAAACGCCCAGGGTCTGGGCATCCTCTTTGTCCAGGTTTTCCGATGACGCGAGTGCATCAAAGAGTTCCTGTTGATGCTGCGCCAGGGCCGCATCCGGGTACTCGAGCAGACGCGAAACAATGACGAGTTCAATCATTGGTGCGGCTCCGTTTTGCTGGTCACATCCATCGCGTCGATGCGACGGCTGTTAAACAGGTTGAATTTGTTGTCTGAACCGTGGCAACCGTCGCCGAAGGTAAAGCCACACCCGCTTTTTTCCGGGAAGGCTTCACGGGCCAGCTCACGGTGGCTGCTGGGTACCACGAAACGATCTTCGTAGTTGGCAATCGCCAGATAGCGGTACATCTCCTGAGCCTGAGCTTCGCTTAAGCCCACCTCTTCCAGCGCGCGGGTGTCGATGACGCCGTCAACGGTTTCCGCACGTTTGAAGTGGCGCATCGCCAGCATACGTTTCAGCGCCAGCAGTACCGGCTGGGTGTCACCCGCGGTAAGCAGGTTCGCCAGATACTGAACCGGGATACGCAGGCTTTCGACATCCGGCAGAATGCCGTTGCTGCCCAGCTCGCCCGCATCAGCCGCAGACTGAATCGGAGACAGAGGCGGCACATACCAGACCATCGGCAGCGTGCGGTATTCCGGATGCAGCGGCAGGGCCAGCTTCCAGTCCATCGCCATTTTGTACACTGGCGACTGCTGCGCGGCGTCAATCACGCTCTGCGGAATGCCGTCTTTCAGCGCCTGGGCGATCACTTTTGGATCGTTCGGATCGAGGAACACGTCCAGCTGTCGCTGGTACAGATCTTTCTCGTTCTCGGTGCTCGCCGCGTTTTCAATGGCATCTGCGTCATACAGCAGCACGCCGAGGTAACGGATACGGCCTACGCAGCTTTCAGAGCAGACGGTTGGCATCCCGGCTTCGATACGCGGATAACAGAAGATGCACTTCTCGGACTTGCCGCTCTTCCAGTTGAAGTAGATTTTTTTGTACGGGCAGCCGGTGATGCACATACGCCAGCCACGGCATTTGTCCTGGTCGATCAGCACGATACCGTCTTCTTCACGCTTGTAGATGGCACCGCTCGGACAGGTGGCGACACAGGCCGGGTTGAGGCAGTGTTCGCACAGGCGCGGCAGATACATCATGAAGGTGTTTTCGAACTGGCCGTACATCGCCTTCTGCATGTTTTCGAAGTTCTGGTCTTTGGCGCGCTTTTCGAACTCGCCGCCCAGAATCTCTTCCCAGTTGGGCCCGCTGGTGATCTTGTCCATGCGCTGACCGGTGATCAGCGAGCGTGGACGGGCGATCGGCTGGTGTTTACCTTCCGGGGCGTTGTGCAGGTTCTGGTAATCGAAGTCAAACGGCTCGTAGTAGTCATCGATGCCCGGCAGGTGCGGGTTAGCGAAGATCTTACCCAGCAGCAGCGCTTTGTTACCCATGCGCGGCACCAGCTTGCCGTTGATTTTACGGATCCAGCCGCCCTTCCATTTCTCCTGGTTTTCCCAGTCAGTCGGGAAGCCGGTGCCCGGCTTGCTTTCCACATTGTTGAACCAGGCGTACTCCATACCTTCGCGGCTGGTCCAGACGTTTTTACAGGTGACTGAGCAGGTATGACAGCCGATGCATTTATCCAGATTCAGCACCATGCCGACTTGTGAACGAATTTTCATTTTACGCTCTCCTGTACCTGGTCATTACCTTCGCCATCTAACCAGTTAATGTTCTTCATCTTACGTACCACCACGAACTCATCGCGGTTCGATCCTACGGTGCCGTAGTAGTTAAAGCCGTAGGCCAGCTGCGCATAGCCGCCGATCATATGGGTCGGTTTTGGCGTAATACGGGTCACGGAGTTATGAATACCGCCGCGCTGTTCCGTTATCTCAGAACCCGGCAGGTTCACGATACGTTCCTGGGCGTGGTACATCATGGTCATCCCGGCCGGTACACGCTGGCTCACCACCGCACGGGCGGTCAGCGCGCCGTTGCTGTTGAACACTTCGATCCAGTCGTTATCTTCAATGCCCAGATCTTTGGCATCCGCTTCACTCATCCAGACAATCGGGCCGCCGCGCGACAGGGTCAGCATCAGCAGGTTGTCGCTGTAGGTGGAGTGGATACCCCACTTCTGGTGCGGCGTCAGGAAGTTCAGCGCCTTCTCCGGGTTGCCGTTGGATTTCGCACCCATCACGGCTTTCACGGAGCGGGTATCAATCGGCGGACGGTAGACCAGCAGGCTCTCACCGAAGTCACGCATCCACTGATGATCCTGATACAGGGACTGACGGCCGGACAGGGTACGCCATGGGATCAGCTCGTGAACGTTGGTGTAACCGGCGTTATAAGAGACGTGCTCATCTTCCAGACCAGACCAGGTCGGGCTGGAGATGATTTTGCGCGGCTGCGCCTGAATATCGCGGAAGCGGATCTTCTCGTCTTCTTTGTTCAGCGCCAGATGGGTATGGTCGCGACCGGTAAACTCGCTCAGCGCCGCCCAGGCTTTCACCGACACCTGACCGTTGGTTTCCGGGGCCAGGGTGAGGATCATCTCTGCCGCATCAATCGCCGTGTTCAGCATTGGCTGGCCTTTGGCCGGGCCGTCCGCTTTGGTGTAATTGAGCTTACGCAGCAGATCCATTTCGCTCTGGGTATTCCAGGCAATGCCCTTGCCGCCGTTACCGATGTTCTCCATCAGCGGGCCGATAGAGGTAAAGCGCTCGTAGGTCGCCGGGTAATCACGTTCCACCGGAATAATGTGCGGTGCAGTCACGCCCGGGATCAGGTCGCACTCGCCTTTTTTCCAGTCCTTGACGTCCAGCGGCTGCGCCAGTTCGGCGGCAGAGTCGTGCTGGATTGGCAGGGTGACCACGTCGGTCTCTTTGCCCAGGTGCCCTACGCACACTTCGGAGAATTTCTTCGCGATATCTTTGTAGATATCCCAGTCGCTTTTGGATTCCCATGCAGGGTCAACCGCAGCAGACAGCGGATGAATAAACGGATGCATATCCGAGGTATTCATGTCGTCTTTTTCATACCAGGTAGCGGTTGGCAGCACGATATCGGAGTACAGGCAGGTGCTGGACAGACGGAAGTCCAGGGTCACCACCAGATCCAGTTTGCCGTCGAGACCGTTGTCTTTCCACTCCACCTCTTCAGGCTTCACGCCGCCCTGCTTGCCGAGATCTTTCCCCTGGATACCGTTTTCAGTACCGAGCAGGTATTTCAGCATGTACTCGTGGCCTTTACCGGACGAGCCCAGCAGGTTGGAGCGCCAGATGAACAGGTTACGCGGATGGTTTTTACCGTTTTCCGGCTGCTCAGCGGCGAAACGGATAGAGCCCTCTTTCAGGGATTTAACGGTGTACTCCGCTGGCGTCATGCCGGCTTTCTTCGCTTCCTCTGCAATGCGCAGCGGGTTGGTCCCCAGCTGTGGCGCAGACGGCAGCCAGCCCATGCGCTCAGCACGGACGTTGAAGTCGATTAAGTGGCCGCTGTAGCGGGATTTGTCCGCCATCGGCGACAGCAGCTCCTGGGCGGTAACCGTTTCGTAGCGCCACTGGCTGGAGTGGTTATAGAAGTAAGAGGTGCTGTTCATGTGACGCGCCGGACGCTGCCAGTCAAGGGCAAACGCCAGCGGCTGCCAGCCGGTCTGCGGACGCAGTTTTTCCTGGCCCACGTAGTGTGCCCAGCCGCCGCCGCTCTGACCGACGCAGCCGCAGAAGATCAGCATGTTGATCAGCCCGCGATAGTTCATATCGAGGTGATACCAGTGGTTCAGGCCGGCACCGACGATGATCATTGAACGACCATGAGTCTTATCGGCGTTATCAGCAAACTCACGCGCGGTACGGACGATCTGCGCCCGCGGTACGCCGGTGATCTGCTCGGCCCAGGCCGGGGTGTAGGCTTTTACGTCGTCATAGCCGGAAGCGCAGTTTTCGTCACCAAGACCGCGCTCCAGACCGTAGTTGGCCATGGTCAGGTCATAAACGGTGGTGACTAACGCGGTAGAGCCGTCGGCCAGCTGCAGGCGTTTCACCGGCAGTTTGTGCATCAGGACGTTTTGCAGCTCAACCTTGTTGAAGTGTTCAGATCCTTCGCCGCCAAAGTACGGGAAGCCGACATCGGCGATCTCGTCCTGGCTGCCCAGCATGCTGAGGCGCAGTTCGGTCTCTTCACCGGTCTTGCCGTTACGCTGCTCGAGGTTCCATTTGCCCTTCTCACCCCAGCGGAAACCGATGGAGCCGTTAGGGGCAATCATGTCGCCATTGCTGGTGCAGGCAACGGTTTTCCACTCCGGGTTATTTTCCTGGCCCAGCGCATCCACCAGGTCGGCGGCACGCAGCATACGGCCTGCGGCGTAGTAACCGTCGCGCTCTTCCAGCATCACCAGCATTGGCATGTCGGTGTACTTGCGCACGTAGTCGGTGAAGTACTGGCTTGGCTTGTCGAGGTGGAACTCACGCAGCATGACGTGGCCCATCGCCAGCGCCATCGCGGCATCGGTACCCTGTTTCGGGGCCAGCCACAGGTCGCACAGCTTGGCGATTTCGGCGTAGTCCGGGGTAACGGCGACGGTTTTGGTACCTTTGTAACGCACTTCGGTAAAGAAGTGGGCGTCCGGGGTACGGGTCTGCGGAACGTTGGAGCCCCAGGCGATGATGTAGCTGGAGTTGTACCAGTCTGCGGATTCCGGCACGTCGGTCTGCTCACCCCAGGTCTGCGGAGAGGCAGGCGGCAGGTCGCAGTACCAATCGTAGAAGCTCAGGCAGGTCCCGCCGATCAGGGAAAGATAGCGTGCGCCAGAGGCATAGGAGACCATCGACATCGCCGGGATTGGCGAGAAGCCCGCCACACGGTCCGGGCCGTAGGTTTTAACGGTGTAGACGTTGGAAGCGGCAATCAGCTCGTTCACTTCCTGCCAGGAGGAGCGCACAAAGCCACCGCGTCCGCGGGCCTGTTTGAAGCTCTTCGCTTTGTCGGCGTCTTCGATAATAGAGGCCCAGGCCAGCACCGGATCGCTGTGCTGCGCTTTCGCTTCACGCCACATCTTCATAAGGCGTTTACGCATCAGCGGATATTTCAGGCGGTTAGCGCTGTACAGATACCAGGAGTAGCTGGCGCCACGTGGGCAGCCACGCGGTTCGTGGTTTGGCATATCCGGGCGGGTGCGTGGGTAGTCGGTCTGCTGCATTTCCCAGGTCACCAGACCATTTTTGACGAAAATCTTCCAGCTGCAGGAGCCGGTGCAGTTTACGCCGTGGGTAGAACGCACCACTTTGTCATGTTGCCAACGCTGACGGTAACCGTCTTCCCAGTCCCGGTTAGTCTCCAGAACCTGGCCGTGCCCATCGGCAAAAGTTTCACCCTTCTGTTTGAAGTAGCGAAACCGGTCCAAAAATTTGCTCATCGGGTATCTCCTGTGTGGAGCCTGTGGCTCTCTAAATCGACATTGCTGATTTGCTGCGAAGGTAACGCTCTGAAAGAGGAGGAGAATTGATAACGATCAAGGGGGATGGGGGATGTTCAGCGCGGTAAATTTTCAGCTACCACTAAAGCGGTACAAAAGTAAACAATGTAATATATTGTTTTATATGATTATTATTTATTTATCGTACAAAACAGCACTGGGCATTTATCCCCGGTGGTATTAAGGGGTAGGCCATCCTGTTTAGCGATGGCGATCACAGTAGCTGCGGGCTGACAGCGGTTCCGGGTGTAAAGTATGTTGTAACTAAACGTAGCGTAAAAAAAGCGCGGCCTCAGGCCGCGCAAACGGATAATCAAACTTACTTACTTTTTATTAGAATTCCGTCCGTATACCAGCCAGGTGACAAACACGCAGACGATATAGAAAATCAGGAACACTTTCATGGCGCCCGCCGGTGAGCCGGTCAGGTCCAGAGAGATACCAAAGGCTTTCGGGATGAAGAACCCGCCAATGGCGCCGATTGCTGAGATAAAGCCCAGTGCGGCTGCGGTATCGGTGGCCGCTTCACGCATTGCCTGCTCCTCAGAGCCGCCCTGCGCTTTAACGCGATCCATCGTCAGTTTACGGAAGATCACCGAAATCATCTGGAAGGTAGAGGCGCTACCCAGCCCGGCGGTCAGGAACAGGACCATAAACACCGCGAAGAAGGCACCGAAGTTGCCGCCCGCGCCGTTAACCGGCAGGGTCATGAACAGCAGCGCACAGAAGAGAGCCATCACCACAAAGTTCACCAGCGTGACGCGGGTGCCACCCAGACGGTCGGAGATCATCCCGCCGGTAGAACGTGCCAGCGCGCCAATGAACGGACCGAAGAAGGCGTAGTGCAGGATCTGCACATCCGGGAACTGGGTTTTCGACAGCATTGCGAACCCGGCGGAGAAGCCGATGAACGAGCCGAACGTGGCCAGATAGAGCAGCGCCATGATCCACAGATGGGCACGCTTAAGCACCGGCAGCTGTTCGCTCAGGGAGGCTTTCGAGGCCGCCAGATCGTTCATGCCAAACCAGGCCGCCAGGGTGAAGATCACCAGGAAAGGCACCCAGATCCACGCGGCGTTCTGCAGGAACAAATAAGAGCCATCGGCCTGCTCAACGCCTGCGCCACCGAAGGCGGCAAAGATACCGACCGAGATCGCCAGCGGTGCGATCAGCTGCATGACGCTGACCCCCATGTTGCCCAGGCCGCCGTTGATCCCCAGCGCCCCGCCCTGCTTCTGTTTAGGGAAGAAGAAGCTGATGTTCGCCATGCTGGAGGCGAAGTTCGCACCCGCAAAGCCGCACAGCAGAGAGATAATCACGAAGGTGCTGAATGGCGTAGAGGTATCCTGTACCGCAAAGCCCAGCCACACGCACGGGATGATCATGATCCCGGTACTGAACGCGGTCCAGCGGCGACCACCGAAAAGCGGCACCATAAAGGCGTAAGGAACACGCAGCAGCGCGCCGGAGAGCGCAGGCAGTGCGGTTAACATAAACAGCTGGTCGGTGGTAAACGTGAAGCCCACTTTCGGCAGGTTGACGGCGACGGCGCTGAACAACATCCAGACGCAGAACGCCAGCAGCAGGCAGGGAACGGAAATCCACAGATTACGACTTGCTACACGTTGGCCCCGCTGTTGCCAGAACGCCGGATCTTCCGGACGCCACTCGGTAATGACTGCGCCAGAATCCCTTTCGGGGATAGTTGAGTGACTCATAGACACCTCTGATTCTTAAAAGATGCTACAAAGATCAGGGTTTTAAGCTGGCGGGAAGTTGATATAAATCAATGGGAAGGTAAGCAAATTTCTGGCCCGAAATTCGCCATCCTCCAAAGTGAGTAGCGTTTTTCGCTAAAAAAGGTGTGGTTTTTCACGGCGCTGCTACCCCCGATGCCCCCTCTCCTCCCATTCACCCCTTCAATGGCAATTAGTAGGTAATCCTTTTGGGGTATGGGTATACTCCAGGGGTTGCCTGAGAATAGAGCCCTTGCCGAGTCCAGGCATTGTCAGGAGCCAGACTGCCCTATGTTTAAACGCTGTTTTTCACCCTTAACGCTGGTTAACCAGCTGGTGCTGATTGTCATGCTGTCTACCGCCATCGGGGTGACAGGGATGGCGATCTCCGGCTGGCTGGTGCAGGGCGTACAGGGCAGCGCGCACGCCATTAATAAGGCCGGTTCGCTGCGCATGCAGAGCTACCGCCTGCTGGCGGCAATCCCGCTGGAAGACAAAGATCGGGCATTACTCGACGAAATGGAAGCCACGGCGTTCAGCCCTGAGCTGGAGCTCGCTGCGCGTCGGGATAATCAGCAGGCCCAGCTGAAGGCCCTGCAGACCTACTGGCATACCCAGCTGGCGCCCGGGCTGCGTCAGGCGCGTAACCCGGATGCGGTAGCCGCAGACGTATCCGGTTTTGTCAGCCGTCTGGATAATCTGGTCTCGGCGTTCGACCACAGCACCGAGCTGCGTATTGAACGGGTGGTGCTGATGCAGCAGCTGATGGCGGTCTTTATGGGCCTGCTGCTGGTGTTCACCATCCTCTGGCTGCGCGCCCGGCTGCTGCACCCCTGGCGGCAGCTGCTGGCGATGGCCCGCGCTGTTACCCAGCGTGATTTTACCCAACGCGCGCACATCAACGGGCGCAACGAAATGGCCATGCTCGGCGAGGCGCTGAACACCATGTCCGGCGAGCTGGCGGAAAGCTATGCAGTGCTGGAGCAGCGGGTTCGCGAAAAAACCGCCGGGCTGGAGCAGAAAAACGAGATCCTCTCCTTCCTCTGGCAGGCCAACCGCCGCCTGCACTCCCAGGTGCCGCTGTGCGAACGTCTTTCGCCGGTGCTTAACGGGTTGCAGAATCTGACCCTGCTGCACGACATCGAATTACGCGTCTATGACCTGGAAGACGAAGATAACCATCAGGAATTTACATGTCAGTCCGATGCCAGCTGCGATGAAATTGGCTGTCGCCTCTGCCCGCGCGGCCTGCCGCCGCTGACCACCAGCGGCACCACCCTGAAGTGGCGCCTGGCGGACAACCTGACGCAGTACGGTATTTTACTGGCGACGCTCCCCGCCGGACGCCATCTCAGCCACGATCAGCAGCAGCTGGTCGATACGCTGGTAGAGCAGCTGACCGCGACCCTGGCCCTCGACCGTCATCAGGAAAAACAGCAGCAGCTGATTGTGATGGAAGAGCGCGCCACCATCGCCCGGGAGCTGCACGACTCTATCGCCCAGTCGCTCTCCTGCATGAAGATGCAGGTCAGCTGTCTGCAGATGCAGGACACGGACCTGCCGGAGAGCAGCAAACAGCTGCTGAGCCAGATCCGCAACGAGCTGAACACCTCCTGGGTGCAGCTGCGTGAACTGCTGACCACCTTCCGCCTGCAGCTGACGGAGCCCGGGCTGCGTCCGGCGCTGGAAGCCAGCTGCCAGGAGTTCAGCGCCCGCCTCGGCTTTACCGTCTCGCTGGATTACCAGCTGCCGCCACGTTTTGTGCCGTCGCACCAGGCCATTCATCTGCTGCAGATCGCCCGGGAAGCATTGAGCAACGCGCTGAAACATTCCGGGGCGACAGCGGTCTCGCTCACCGTGAGCCAGCATGACAACCAGGTCAGACTGGTGGTCCGTGACAACGGCTGCGGGCTCCCGGAGAACGCCGAAAGAAGTAACCATTATGGTCTGATTATTATGCGTGACCGCGCACAAAGCCTGCGTGGAGATTGTCAGGTCCGCCCCGGCGAATCTGGCGGAACTGACGTCATCGTCACCTTTATTCCCGAAAAGCCTCTTTTCACTGCTCAAGGAGAACATCATGTCTAATCAGGAGCCCGCTACAATCCTGCTGATCGACGACCATCCGATGCTGCGCACCGGTGTTAAACAACTTATCAGCATGGCGTCGGATATTACCGTCGTGGGCGAAGCCAGCAACGGGGAACAAGGTATTGAACTGGCCGAGGCCCTCGATCCTGATTTGATCCTCCTCGACCTGAACATGCCCGGCATGAACGGCCTCGAAACCCTGGATAAGCTGCGGGAAAAATCCCTCTCCGGACGCGTGGTGGTCTTCAGCGTCTCGAACCATGAAGAGGACGTGGTCACCGCCCTGAAACGCGGCGCCGACGGCTACCTGCTGAAGGATATGGAGCCGGAAGAGCTGCTGAAATCGCTGCAACAGGCGGCAGCAGGCGATATGGTGCTGAGCGAAGCCTTAACCCCGGTGCTGGCTGCCAGCCTGCGCGCCAACCGCGCCACCTCCGATCGCGACGTCAGCCAGCTGACCCCGCGCGAGCGCGATATCCTGAAGCTGATTGCCCAGGGGCTGCCGAACAAGATGATTGCCCGCCGTCTGGACATCACCGAAAGTACGGTCAAAGTGCATGTGAAACATATGCTGAAGAAGATGAAGCTGAAGTCTCGCGTGGAAGCGGCGGTGTGGGTGCATCAGGAACGTATTTTCTGAGTTTACTCGTCCGGCAGCAGCGTCCAGCGCGGATCGTCCTCTGGCAGAGCCAGGAGCGGCTGCGTCAGCGCAAGCGTGATCTCATTGGACGAGACACGCTGCCCCGCCTCATCTTCCACCACCACCGACAGCCGCCAGCGGTTGCTCGCCCCTTCACTGCTATCCCACGCCGGCAGGATAATGCTCCAGCCCTCGGTATCACTGGCTTTCGCCGGTGAGGTCAGGCTCAGGGCCTGAACATCCCCCTGCCAGTGCAGCGAGCGCACCCCGTGACGGCTGCGAATGTCCAGCTTCAGCATCACCGTTTCACCCGGCTTAAGATCCCAGGGCGGCGTTGCCAGCCAGACGGATAGGGTTTTGCGCTGGCGGAACTCCAGCACCGGCAGATTCTGGCGCTCGGGCGGATCGTAGCGGCTGCCGCGCAGGGATCGGCTTTCGGCCACTTCGCCGGCGGAGAGTTGTTTTTTAAGCGGCACCCCGAAGCGGTAGTTGAGCTTCAGGCCGAGGTTGTTCTGGCTCACCCCGCTCTCCCCCTGCTTATGCCCGGCGGAAAAGGTCACCAGCGGCACCGGGGTGTAATCCAGCCCAAGGTTTACCGCCAGCGGGTTGTGGTATCCGGTGCCGGTCTGGAACAGATCCACGCTGTCGCCAAAATATTGTTCAAAGCTGACGCTGGTGTTGAGGTGATGCCAGAACGGCAGCCAGGCTTTGGCGGTGACATCATATCCGCGCGCCATGCGCTGCTCCTGCACCTCTGAGCTGTCACGCCAGCTGGCAAACGGCTGATAGTAGTTAGCCGACAGGCGCAGGTATTCGCCCCAGGCTTCGGCGCCCAGCCCGGCGCGCTGGAGATTTTCATCGAGCAGATTGTCGTAAAAAGTGTTGTAACCAAGCAGCCATTTGCCCGCCACCCAGCGCTGGCCGATGCCCGCATTGCTGACCAGTCCGTCCTCCTGCTGGGTCAGGCCAAGCTGACTCCAGGTAAGATAGTGGTTGTTATCCTGCCAGGGGATAAACCAGCTGCCTTTACTCCCGGTGAAGCGCCCTTCGTCGTTGACCAGCAGATCGACGCTGGCATTGCCCCACGGCGAGAGCCATGACTCAATGTGCTGGTTCACCTCCTGGCTGACGGCCTCCCGCACCTGGCCCAAGGCAAACTGCCGGGCCTGCTCCTCGGTGGTCAGGCCGTTGTCGGTCATGCTGGCTTCGCCGAACGCTTTCGCCATCTCCGCCAGATGCTTTTCGCCTTCTCCCGTCGGGGTCGCCATGCCTAAGTCCGGCAGGCTGTCGCCATTGTTATCGAACGGGTTTTGCGCCTGATGGATGAAGGAATTCGGGGCACCGTGAACGGCTCCGGCATAACAGAGGAGGAGGAACAGCGAACGAATGCGGGGAGATACAACCATCACCGTCGTAAAAGGTAGCCTGTGTTGTCGGAAACAGAGTTAATACCTTAACGTGATTGAGGAAAAATGACAGCCCAAAGGGAAATTTCAGGAATATCCTGAAGTCTTGTTGCCGGGTGGCGCTGCGCTTACCCGGCCTACGGGGGCGCGGTGCATGATTGCCGGGTGGCGCTGACGCTTACCCGACCTACGGGGGTACGGTGCATGATTGCCGGGTGGCGCTGACGCTTACCCGACCTACGGGGGTACGGTGCATGATTGTCGGGTGGCGCTGCGCTTACCCGACCTGGGGGGGACGGTGCATGATTGCCGGGTGGCGCTGACGCTTACCCGGCCTACAGGGGTACGGTGCATGATTGTCGGGTGGCGCTGCGCTTACCCGGCCTACGGTCTGCCCATGTAGGCCTGATAAGC